>BBDW01000008.1 GCA_001312505.1 Mediterraneibacter faecis JCM 15917 | reverse complement strand
TTTTGCTGTTTGTGAGTCACTCATCCGCTTCTCTTCGACAGCTCATTTATGTTATCACATTCAAACTTTTCTGTCAACCACTTTTTAACAATTCTTATGAGTTTTTATTAGTTCTTCTTATAAGCTGCTCTTTTGAACTTTCTTTCCTCAGGGACTGTCCGCCTCCGCGCCTTCCTCTAAAGTAAGCTTTCGTTCTATAGTTTTCAGTGCCGTTCTCAGCGACGAATGTTATCTTAACACAGCCGTTTTTAATTGTCAATGTTTTTTATATATTTCATGCAATTCAGAATATTCTGAAAATTAGTATCTGCGTTCCCCGACCCTAACAGATTTTGCAAGCTTGCTTGCAATAAACTGGTAGGGGGGTGGGGGGGAACATAGGGCGAATGCCTTAACCGAAAGGACGTCAGTTCTTTCGGTTGTTGCAGATGCGTAAACTGCGTTTCCAAACCCTAACAGGTTTTGCAAGCTTGCTTGCAACAGGCTGATAGGGTTGGGGAACATAGGGCGAATGCCTTAACCGAAAGAACGTCAGTTCTTTCGGTTGTTGCAGATGCGTAAACTGCGTTTCCAAATGCTACGAATATTGCATGCTTACTTATTTGCCACAAACAGCGCACTCAACAATGCAATTCCAACGATTTCAACCGCTGCTCCAACTACATTGATTACACGCATTCTTTTCTTGGATAATATTTTCCCAAAAAGTACAAAAAGTAATGTCCCCAATACACCACCGAGTGTATTTCCAAGTAAATCTGTAATATCACTTACTCCAATTGAAAATATCCACTGTATAATCTCAAAGCTCAAACTTATTAGAAATGATGCACCAATCCCCCCCTTCCACCATTTTCTTTCTCCAAAAAATGCAGTAAAATATACTCCTGCCGGAACGAAAACAAGTATATTATATACCACTTCTTTTATATGCATTATAGGCTTAACGCTTGTTTCATAATGAAAAGGAATCAAATTTAATTGTCTCAAATGTGGGATTTCTTCTATAGCAAATGCAAATTTAAACAGCACAAGCCAAGTTAGCAAAAGAAGATATACTCCAAATACGATACATGATATCACTTTGGTTCTATGATTTTCCCATTGTTTTTCTTTTACCATTTTCCCTTAAACACCTTTCTCATATATGCTTTATCGTTTCTTATAAAAGAATAATAGCAGGCTTTTCTTAATCAAAGCCTGCTATTATTCTTAAGTATTCTTGAACTTCTTGTAATCCAGAAGAATGTTGCTACAAAGATAATACCTTTTACAATGGATGTCGATGAAACTGCACACCAGATTCCATTAAGTCCGAGTGCTGTTCTGCAAAGGAGAATTGCCAATGGAATTCTCGCTCCTGTAAATATAATTGAAATCACACTGCACAGATGTGTCTTTCCAAGTCCGGACAATGCCCCAACCGTCATAAGCTCTACGCACATAAATGCTTCACTGAGTCCTACGATTATAAGGTAATCTACTGCGATTTCAATTGCTGTTGCTTCATGGAAAAAAATTCTTGCGATTGGTTTTGGAACAAATACAAATATTGTTGTAATTATCAATCCCCAAATACCAACTGTCCATAAAGATGCTCTGTATCCTTTCTTGACACGATCCATCTTGTTGGCTCCATAGTTCTGTCCAACAAATGCATTCAGCGCCGCAGCGAATCCATCCGCCGTATTCCATGAGATCGATTCAATCTGACCACCGACTCTCTGTACTGCAACTGCCTCAGCACCAAAGACGGATACCATACGTGCAAGTACCATTGAGATTACACAATAAGCCATTCCCTGAAGTGCTGTCGGAATTCCGATCTTGCAGATTCCACTTACATATTCCATCGGAATTCTTGCAAACAGACGAATTCCTTTTAATACATTATCCTTCTTCTGCACAAAGATTCCGATGATCATTACACTCATTACAATTCCCTGCGCTGTTACAGTCGCAATTGCTGCACCTGCCACACCCAATTCAGGAAGTGGCCCCGGTCCAAGAATCAGTACCGGATCCAGGATCATATTAATTACCAGCCCGATCAGATTCGCAATAAATGGAGTCTTTGAATCTCCCTGTGCAGTATAAATACCTGTCAATGTAAATGTCAGAAATGAAAATACGATCAAACCGCAGGCAATTCTTGTATAAGAAAGTGCAGCCGCAATTGCTTCTGCATCATCCAAATGAAAGAAGCCGATCAATCGATGTAAAAACAGCAATACAATTGCCGCATATACTAATCCCATCAATGTAGCTAACTGTACTGCGGTCTGCGCATATTTATTCGCCTCGTCTCTATTTCCTTTTCCGATACATTGCGCTACTTGAACTTGTCCGCCCATTCGAGCCATAGATGCCAATCCTTGTGACAGCCAGGTGTACATTCCTCCAACACCAACTCCGGCAACTGCCTTCGAACCAAGCAGACCGATCCATGCCATATCTGTAAGATTATACAATGTCCCTAAAAATGACGATGCCATAATCGGTATCGCCAACTTTGTCAAGGTCTTTAAAATAGGACCCTTTGTTAAATTTCCTTCCATATCTTCCCCACATACCATAATTTCTACTATCAATTTGTTCTACTGTGCATTCAATAGCATCTCTATAGACAGACTACTACATAATGGTATTTTTTGCAATCCCTTCTTGTGATGGCAAATTCCAAAACGAAAAACGGAGTTACTGTTCACTCCCGTGTCAATCACTCCGCTGATTGACACAGTAACAAAACGGAGAAATCCTGGTCGGGGATTTCTCCGTTTTTCCTATATTATAGAGATGATACGATTTACTCGATTGCTTCTGTCTCGATTACGAATTTCACGTTTCCTTCCATTCCGCTGTCTTTTCCACTGAATGTTGTATAAGTACAATCATCCGATGTAAGTGCATCGAAACGGTCAAGTACATCACCAAGTTCGTCTTCTACTGTGCTCTTTAATTTGCTTGTTCCTTCACGGTCGAACTTCTCCATACCGTCTGCGAGTTCTCTTGCTCCTGACTGAAGAGTTGCTGCACCTTCACGAAGGGCTGCGCTGTTCAGTGAAAGTTTTGCCGCTCCGGATGACATCTGGCTTCCCAGTGTATTTAGTCCGCTTGCCAGCTGGTTTGTTCCGCTCTGAAGTGTCTGAACTCCTGCTACCAGTGTTGAACTGTTAGCTTTCAGTTTGTTGGCTCCTGCTAAAAGTGCGTCATTATTTGCACTCAACTGTGAGAATCCACCGTTCAGTTCAAGAATACCCGTAACTGCTGCCGGGAACTGTGCCTGTACAGATTTGTTTAACTCACCAAGGTTAGATGAAAATGTTCCGATTGCTATATTTAATCCCTGCATTCCTGCATCCAGCTGATCTACAGATTCTGATAACTGTCCGATTGCTTCCGCCGGAAGTTTATCCTTCATACTTGTGATTGTCTGAAGTTTCTCCTGCATTGCCGGAAGCTGAGCTGTCAGTGTCTGTGCTGTCTGCTGAAATGTTTTCATTGACACACTGATTGCTCCCATCTCCTGCTGGATCGCTGTTGTATCAATTGTTGGAATTGTCACACTAACTTCGCTTGCCTTCTCGAGTCCGCTCAATCCGTCTGCCGCGCTCTTTGCTGCATTTAATTTATCAATTGCTGCCTGAAGATCCGCTTTTGCAGTCTCGTCTGTTGTCTGATCTTTCTTCGCCTGTAATTCACTGACTGCAGAATCAATTGTTGCTTTGCTGTTTGCTGCTGCATTTTTTGCTGTATCAACCTTATCATTATAATCTCTGATCTTTGCATTCAGATCATCTACTGCACTCTGACAAGTTGTGTCCAAAGTAGCAAGCTGCTGGTTAATCATTCCAAGCTGCTGACTCAGACTTGTGAGGTTAGCTGCAATATTCTGAACCGGTGTTGCAATTCCATCATTCAGCGCTGTTCCAAGCTGCTCTGTCTGATTGATCATTTCAGTTCCTGTCGCCAACATATTTCCTACCTGACCCAAAAGTGCCTGAACCTCTTTGCTTCCAAGTGCTGCTTTCAGCTGTGCTGTTCCCGCTGCCAGTTGGCCGGCTGCTACCTGAATATCTTCTGTCGCTGCTCCTTCTCCGTCAATCGCTGCATTCAGCTGACTGATCGCTCCCTGTACTGTTTTCAGTCCGCTGCTGAGCTGGCTCAGTTTCGCGGCACCTGCTGCCAGCTGCTGTTCACCGCCAATATAAGCTGTAACTCCGTCAGCCAGTGCATTTGTTCCGTCTGTATAATCCTGCACGCCTTTGACAACTTTATTGACACCATTCACATACTCTGTCACGCTTCCGTTCAGTTCTCCATTGCTTCCAAGGTACTTCTGAATTGCATCATTCAAAGTATCCGCACCTTCTGTATAGCTGTTGACACCGTCTGCAAGTGTTCCGGCTCCGTCTGCAAGTGTGTCAGATCCACTTACTAACTGAAGTGCTGCATCTTCCAGTTCATCTAAGGAACTCTTCAGTGAATCAACATCTACGATATTATCAAAATCAATGTCATCAAGAAGATCGGTAAGTGCCACTGTAAATGTAGAAGACATTGTGAAATCTGTCACATCAGCTTCCACGCAGAGACTTTCCGGGATTGTCAGATCTTCTGTTTTGCTTTCGTCCAGATTCAAACTTTCTTTCATGCCAGGCATTCCGAATCCGACTACGATATTCTTGCTTCCATCAGAAATAACTTTTCCGTTATCAATCGTAACATTGCTAAATGTTTCATTCGGAAGGATCATTCCCGTCATCATGACAAATGGTGTGTAAACTTCTTCTTGTTTTCCATCTACGCTGACTGTTTTCTTCTCTTTATTTGTATAATCCACCTGAATCTTCAGATGTCCGCTTTTTCCTTTCAAATCTGCCGGTTTGATTTCTTTTCCGTCCAGATAGTAAGTAAGCTTTACAGAAACCGGAAGATTCTGATCTGTTGTTCCCTGATAATAAATATCTTCACCGTCTGTATTCCATGTCAATGTATCTCCAGATGCTTTGAATGTTTCATCACCTTTTACATTCTTAATATCTTTCAGAGTACTTGCATCTGTCAGGCTTCCTGATACACTGCCCGAATTCTTCAGCCAGTTAGATACTGTTACTTCATCAATTGTTCCTGTTGCGTCTGCATTTACATAAACTGTCTCTTCCTTATAAACTGCATCTGCGTCAGAACTTGTTCCTGCAGCAAAGACCGGCACAGCACCCATCATACTGACATTCCAACGGCAAGAGAAGTTGTGAGTCCACGTTTGATTTTTCTGTTTTTGTTCATGATTCTTACATCCTTTCTACTTTTTTCCACCGAGGAATCCGATGGACGTCTTACATATTACTTTGTCAAATATCATAAACATCGCCGGCAATATCAGGATTACAACAACCATACTGATAATCGCTCCTCGCGCAAGCAAAGTGCAAATAGAACCGATCATTTCAACCTGAGAGTAGCAGGCTACTCCAAATGTTGCCGCGAAGAAACTTAATCCGCTGCTGATAATTGACGGCATACTAGTTTTATGGGCAATACTGATTGCTTCCATCTTATCTCGTCCACGCTGACGCTCTTTCTGATAGCGGGTCGTCATTAGAATTGCATAATCTACAGTTGCTCCCAACTGAATTGCTCCAATTACTATACTTGCAACAAATGGAAGCTTGTTCCCTGATAAAACGGGATTGCCATATTAACCATAATTGCAAATTCAATAACTGCCACCAATATGATTGGCAGTGATATTGATTTGAAGATAATCATAATAATGATAAATATCGCTGCAATTGAAAGTGCATTTACATTTACCAGATCCACATTGGTTACATCCTCCAAGTCTTTCATCAAAGGAGCTTCTCCAATTACCATCGCATTTTTATCATAAGATTTTACAATCTTATCGATCGATGCAATCTGTGTATTGACTTCCTCTGTTGCTGATTCATATTCCGAGCATACGAATGCAAGCTCGTAATCATCGCTTTGCAGCATTTCTTTGATATCATTTGGTATCATAGAGTCTGGCACTGCCGGTCCAATCAGCGAATTCATACTGATCGTCCACTTGACACCCTTCACAGAATCAATCTCATCGAACATTTTCGACTTCTGTTTTGCATCCATACTTCTATCTAACATAACCATATGAATATTACTCATATCGAAGTCTTTCTTAAGTTCTGCATTCGCCACATTACTGTCCAGTGTGGATGGGAGTGAATCTGCAATGTTGTAGTAAATCTTTGTGTGATTATTTCCATAAATAGCCGGGAATAAAAGTACCAGGAAAACAACGATCCATACTTTATAGTGCTTTGTAATAAAAGCTGATGGCTTATCCATGTTGCTGAGCAACAGTTTATGTTTTGTCTTCTCAATTGGTTTATCAAATACAAGAACCAAAGAAGGTAAAACTGTTACGCAACAGATCACACCGATCAATACGCCTTTTGCCATAACGATACCAAGATCTCGGCCAAGTGCAAATGTCATAACACACAACGCTACGAATCCGGCTACTGTCGTAACAGAGCTTCCTGCCACAGACTTAAATGTATTGGAAATCGCATGTCCCATGGCACGTTCTTTCTCTCCCGGAAAACGCTTCTTGTTTTCCTCGTAGCTGTTCAAGAGGAAAATGGAATAATCCATTGTCACACCCAGCTGCAATACCGCAGTCAATGCCTTTGTGATATACGAAGTCTCTCCAAGGAAAATGTTGCTTCCAAGATTGTAGAGAATCGCAAGCCCAATACTGATCAGAAATAAAATCGGTACTACGAAAGATCCGCTTGTCAGTTCAAGTACGACCAGACTTAAAAGTGCTGCAATCACCACATAAACCGGAAGTTCTTTAAGTGCCAGATTCTTAATATCTGTAACAACTCCTGTCATACCGCTGATAAAGCACTGATCATTCGCCAGCTTTCTCATCTGTCCGACAGCATCCATAGCTTCATCAGAAGATGTTGTATTATCAAACAATACAAGCATCATCGTGGCATCGCCTTTGAAAAACGCCTCCTTTAAATCCTTTGGGATCATCTCCACCGGAAGACTGATATCAGCTACATCGTCATACCAAAGTACATCTTTTACATGCGGTACTTCACTGAACTGATCTTCAAGCTTCTGAACATCCTTCATGTCCATGTTCTCTACCACGACCATGGAGAAAGCGCCCATTCCATACTCATCCACCAGAATATCCTGACCCTTTACTGTCTCCAGATGCTCCGGCAGATAACTGAGCAAATCATAGTTTACACGTGTCTTTGCCATCCCGATGACCGACGGGATAATCAGAAGAAATCCGATGATCAACATCAGAACTCTGTGTTTGGCAATCCATTTGCCAACTTTAACCATTTGTATCATCTCCTATACTGTCTCACTACTCAAGTCTCTTATAGTATAGCGCGAAATGACCATTAGTCAATATTTTTTTGTTAAAAAATGAAAAATGGTCATTTTTATTGACTTTTAGGAATTTTGTGCCATACTAGTAAAAAGACAATAGGAATTTTTCACAGAATGTATTTTTATGAAAACCTCTTATTGGCAAAGTTTGTATTATATATTACAATCACTAAAGACACACAAAGGAGGTCATTGAGATTATGGGAAAAGTAGATGATAATAAAAAACAGAAAATGAATACACTGCTCCAGACTGCATTTGACCTGTTCACCGGAAAAGGCTTTGCCAAAACAACTGTATCCGACATCGTGAATCAGCCGGTCTGGCAAAGGGGGGGACATTCTATCTTTATTTCAAAGACAAGTATGATTTAAGAGATAAATTGATCGCATACAAAGCCTGTCAGCTTTTTGATGATGCACACAAGCAGCTTGAAGGAACTGAGATTAATTCTTTAGAAGAAGAGATTCTTTTTTAACAGACTATATTATTGACCGTTTCCAGAAACAGCAGTCCTTGTTAAAATTTTTGTCAAAGAATCTCTCCTGGGGAGTTTTCCAGGATGCTGTCGGAACAGGTTCTGTAGTGTCCAGGCAATTTTATGATCACTACAGAAATTCACTTGTAAAATATAATGTAAACTGTGAGAATCCGGATCTCTTACTTTTTACACTAATTGAATTGATCAGTTCAACAAGTTACAACTGTATCCTTCATGAGAAACCTGTTTCTATGGAAGAGTACAAACCTTATCTTCATAAATCACTCAAGAAGGTCTATGAAGTGTTTGTAAGCGTTCAGGATTAAGTTTATTTTATTTTATTTATTTTTCTTTTAATGTTTGAACATAATTTTGACACATTTTCTGTCTATACTAAGACTCAGATAGTTGATAAACAACTATCTCCCCCCTCATAAAGTAATGGCATCCCGGTGTGCCGGGATGTCGACTTTACTCTCATTCCTTTAGATAATAAAAAGAAGACCCGATTGTCAATCTGCTGAAGCAGTGAGGTGCTCGGGTCTTACTTTTTGTGTTTTCATATGATGTCGTGCAGGATTGTTTTATATATAACACCACCTATATTCTGGCATCATCTAAGTTATCACTGCAACGCGAAAGCCCGCTAACCTTTCGGCTAACGGGCTTCGTTGTGTTTATAGTTATCTAAAGGAATGAGAGTAAAGTGTTGACACTTTCCTGTGTCACAACTTTATGAGGGGGGGAAGATAATTGATTTTCTCTTATCAACTATCTTGATATTAGTATATCCGGAAAATGTGTCAAAAGTATGAGTGCTTTCTTAAAGAATACGAAAAAATATAAACAGATTATGAAAAAATATAAACTAATAATTTATTTTTCTACGTTCTTCCATCCACTCGAGAAGATCTTCATATACCTGCTCCCGATCTGTCTCGTTGAGCAGTTCATGACGATCACCGGCATACAGTCTTAGACTGATGTCCTGGATTCCGGCCGCTTTGTATTTCTCATAAACCTTCCTTACGCCTTTTCCGAATCCTCCAACCGGATCTTCGGCACCGGCTGCGAAAAGGACTGGAAGCTGCTTCGGAATCATATAGATACTTTCTTTTTTCTCCATTATAAGCATCCCGGTAAACATGCTATAATACGCGTTCACTGTAAAGACAAAGGAGCACAGTGGATCTGAAATATATTTTTCCAGATGTTCTTCATCACTGGTTACCCAGTCCGCGCGTGTCTTTGGATTCTTGAATTTCCTATTATAGGCACCGACTGCCATTCTATCCACCAGTTTACTTTTATAATGCCAGCCACGGAACATCGCCAGTGTCCTACACAATCTTCTTCCAAACTGAAGTGTCGCTCTCTGCTGATCTGCTACAACTCCGATAAACATTGCTCCCGCCAGCCCATTTCCATACATCTGTACATACTGGCGCAAAAGACTTGAGCCCATGCTATGTCCTAACATAAAGTAAGGTACATCCGGATATTTCTTCATCGTCCGCTGACGAAGTGTATGCATATCTCCGATCACGCATGCATTTCCATATTTTTCGTTAAAAAATCCATACTCCGACTTGCTCTGCACAGATTTTCCATGCCCTAAATGATCGTTTCCAACGACATAATATCCATGACTACACATGAATTCTGCAAATTCATCGTATCTCTTAATATATTCCACCATTCCATGGCTTAACTGCAGGACAGCTTTCACTTCTCCTTCCGGTTTCCACTCAATCGTGTGGATCTCCGTATTGCCATCCTTTGAAGGGAAATAAAACTCATCTCTCATCGTTCATTCACTACCTGTCATCTAATTTGATATAATCACGATATGGTGCAAGCGGCTTATAAGCCGGACGTATGATCTTATCTACATTCTTCAACTCTTCCAGTCTGTGTGCACTCCATCCAACGATACGTGCTGCCGCAAAAATTGGAGTATATAATGCCGGTGGAAGATCAAGCATGCTATAAACAAGTCCACTGTAGAAATCTACGTTCGCATTAACACCTTTATACATCTTACGTCTCTCGCTAATGATCTCCGGTGCCATCTTCTCTACTTTCTCATACAGTGCATATTCTGCCTCGTGGCCCTTTTCATATGCAAGCTGCTTTACAAACTTCTTGAAGATCTCCGCTCTTGGGTCGGATACAGAATAAATCGCATGTCCCATTCCATAGATCAGACCTCTCTTATCAAACGCTCTCTTCTCCAGCAGTGCCTCAAGGTAAGCTCTGATCTGATCATCATCCTGCCAGTCTGTCAGCTGCGTCTTCATATCTTCAAACATCTGTGTTACTTTCACGTTCGCACCACCATGTTTTGGCCCTTTCAATGACGCCATAGCTGCTGCAATTGTAGAATAAGTATCTGTTCCTGAAGATGTAACAACATGCGTTGTAAATGTTGAGTTGTTACCACCGCCGTGATCCATATGAAGAACAAGAGCCATATCAAGGATCTTCGCCTCAAGTTCTGTATACTGACGATCTTCTCTGAGCATCATCAGAATATTCTCTGCCATAGACAGTTCTTTCTTCGGTGCATAAATATACAGATCTTCACCCATTTTATAATTGTAAGCAAGATAGCTGTAAACCATAAGCATTGGGAACTGGCTGATCAGGTTCAGACTCTGACGCAGTACATTCGGAATGCTTGTATCATCCGCTTTGTCATCGTAAGAATAAAGCTGAATAATACTTCTTGTAATACTGTTCATCATATCACGGCTCGGAGCCTTCATGATCACGTCACGTACAAAATTCGGTGGAAGCATCCGGCGGTCAGCTATCATATCCTTAAAATTCTCAAGTTCCTTCTGATTCGGAAGCTCTCCAAAAAGAAGCAGATATGCAATCTCCTCAAATCCAAAATGTTTCGCCTCAAGGAATCCGCTTACAAGATCTTTAATATTGTAACCTCTGTAATAAAGATTACCTGCACACGGTACGGATACACCGTCTACAATCTTTGTTGCACACACATCGGATATATTTGTCAATCCGGCAAGTACACCTTTACCGTTCAGATCTCGAAGTCCTCTTTTTACCTCGTATTTGGTATAGAGTTCTTTGTCAATTGCATTGTTCGTTTCACATTTCAGAGCAAGTTCTTCAATCTCCGGAGTGATGTCAAAAAATATGCTGTTAATATCTTTGGCCATGGGCTCTTCCTCCTTCTCTTGTTTCTTCTAATGTCTTTTTATCTTTTAATTATACTAGATATCCGTCTAGTAAACAATTAACTGAATATTAAATCTTTATGAATCAAAAAGTGAAGAAGAATAAAGTTGCTGTCCACTACATTTTTGTAAACAGCAACTTTGTAAATTCCTTTAATATTATTTTATCTGCAATCATAAAGAAAATCTGCCAGCTTTGCAAATTCTTCCAGCGTAAGGGCTTCCCCCTCGAATAGATGCACCTCTTCCGAGTGCTTCAATCGCTGCCTCGATTTCTTCCTTCGTGTAGTCAAGTTCTGCCGAATTCTTCAGTCCATTTGCCAAAGTCTTTCTTCTCTGGTTAAAGGAGGCACGGATAATACGGAACATAAGCTTTTCATCCTTTACCTTCACCGGTGGTTCTTCATAACGTTCCAGACGGATTACCGCAGATCCAACCTTCGGACGAGGCATAAAGCAGTTCGGTGGTACATTTGCTACAATATATGGTTTCGCATAATATTGCACAGCCAGAGACAGTGCACCATAGTCCTTCGTTCCCGGTCCCACCTGCATACGGTCTGCAACTTCTTTCTGAACCATAACTGTAATACTCTTGATCGGAACATGATTCTCAAAAAGTCCCATAATGATCGGCGTTGTAATGTAATATGGCAGGTTGGCCACAACCTTGATCGGTTTTCCTCCATTTTCCTCTTCTGCAAGCTTTGCAATATCTACTTTCAGAACGTCATTGTTAATAACCCGGGCATTGTCATAATCTGAAAGCGTATCTTCCAGAATCGGAATCAGTGCTTGTCAATCTCAACTGCAACAACTTTTCTCGCTGCACATGCCAGATACTGTGTCATCGTTCCGATTCCCGGTCCGATTTCCAATACAAAATCATCTTTTGTAATCTCTGCTGCCGCAATAATTTTGTCCAGTACATGTGTATCGATCAGAAAGTTCTGACCGAACTTTTTCTGGAATACGAAATTATATTTCTGTAATACTTCTATCGTATTCTGTGGATTTCCAAGTGTTGGTTCTTTCATCTCATCTCTCCATTTCTTATAATTGATATAAATCCCTTGCATTCTTCTCTGTCTGTTCGATCACCTGCTCCGCAGAAATGCCTTTTAGCTCTGCGATCGCTTCTACAACATATGGCAGGTACAAGGACGAATTTCTCTTTCCTCTGAATGGTGTCGGTGCCAGATACGGACAGTCTGTCTCAAGAACAATTGACTCCAGTGGAATTTCTTCTACAATCTCTTTTAACTTCTTTGAGTTCTTGAATGTCACAACACCGCCGACTCCGATGTAATATCCCATCTTTACATATTCTCGCGCCATCTCAAGGCTGTAAGAATAACAGTGTATCACACCTTTGAGTCCTTTTCCATGTTCTTTCATAATTTCCATCGTATCAGCTGCCGCCTCACGGCTATGGATCATCACAGGTTTGTTCATCTCTCGCGCAAGATCCAGCTGTCTGATGAACCAATGTTTCTGCAGATCATGCCCTTCTTTATCCCAATAATAATCAAGTCCGATCTCGCCAACCGCAACGATCTTTTCTTTCTTTAATAATTCTCTCATTCGAGCGAAATTCTCTTCATTCAGTGCACCGACTTCGTCCGGATGTACACCTACTGATCCATATATAAATGAATACTTCTCTGCGAGTTCTACTATCTTATCCCAGGACTCTACTGTCGCCGCTGCATCCACAATTGTTCCAACGCCGCCTGCTGCCATACTGCTTAGTAGCTCATCTCTGTCTGTGTCAAACTGCTCATCATCATAATGCGCATGTGTATCAAATATCATTTTATTTACCGCCTATTTTCAATATTTCTAATCTTGTGCTTTATTTTACCACAAATAATTCTTTCCGTCTTCATATAATACATCCATCGCCCCAATGTCCAAGGTTCTCAAGTTCCGCACAACTAACTAAATCAGACATTTCATAAGCAGATTTTTTCATTCTTATACCTTAACGTGTTACATTTTATTTCGTTTTAATACTAGCATGTGAAAATTTAATTAGCAAGATAAAAGCAGCGAGATACAGGTCATTCCCCCCCATATCTCGCCGCTTTTCTTTCATTTTATCATATTTAATGATTGACTAATGATTTCTATAGTAATTGATCAGACATCCGTCAAGAATGATCTCACGCTCTGCGTCTGTAAGATCTCCCAGCTTAAGGTTCAGTTCTTTGAGTTCATCACCTACAACATAAGCTTTGATCACATCCGCTTTCTCTTCTACTGCTTTTCTCACATTAGGAACAAAGATGTAATCTCCGTTCTTGAAGGAAAGTGCTTCATGATCTTCTTCTGTCAGGAATGGGAGCATTCCCCCCAGTTGATCAGGTTGGAACGATAACGCTTTGTTGCATACTCTGTTGCGATGTTTGCCCATCCTCCAAGTACTTTCTGACAGGAAGCTGCCTGCTCACGAGCAGATCCGTCTCCTGGTTTTACTGCGAAGATTGTACTTCCGACACCAAGGTTACCCTTGCCAACTTCCGGATATGTCTCGTGAATCTTATCCATCACCGGTTTCAGTTCTGCAAGTGCATCTACCGGACATTCATCTGCTTCAATTGCTTTCTGAGCTTTCTGTACTTCTTTCGCACGTCCGACGTATGCAGGATCTTTTCTTGAAAGAGCGAACTCTGCAAGTCCCAGTGGATTAGAACGGTAAGAAGATGTCTCTCCGGACGGAATCAGCTCATCTGTTGTTGTAACAGGATCATGGATCTCAGATACAACCTTCACAAGCAGGTTCTGTGGAAGTGCTGACATTGCCGGCCAGTCCTTAATGTTTGGTCCAAATTTAATCTCAACGCTTGGATCAGCAACGCCCTTGCTGTCAAATACACGGTTTGCATAAATGTTCTTATCAAAGTGATATTTCTGTCCTTTGTACTCTACATCCATTGCTGTTGCCGGTGTTAAGAATCCCTTGTTTGCTGCTGTTGCTGCGATAGAACGAGCATCCATCAGTGCTACAGAAGAGATCTGTCCGTTCTGCAGCTTACTTCCTTCACGGTTCGGGAAGTTTCTTGTTGTATGACGGATAGAGAATGCGTTATTCGCCGGAGTATCTCCTGCTCCGAAGCACGGTCCACAGAATGCTGTCTTCACAACAGTTCCTGCTTCCATAAGATCTGCAATTGCACCATTCTTAACAAGTTCCATATAAATCGGTGTACTTGCCGGGTAAACGCTGAATGTAAATTCATCTGCTCCGATGTTCTTTCCTTTGATGATATCTGCAGCTGCACAGATATTTTCAAATCCACCACCTGCACATCCTGCGATGATTCCCTGCTCTACATAGAACTTACCGTTTCTGATCTTATCCTGCAGAGAGTAATCAACTGCACCGTCAAGACTTACAAGTGCTTTCTGCTCTACATCATGAAGGATGTCTGCCAGATTTGCGTTCAGTTCATCAATTGTATAAACATTGCTTGGGTGGAACGGCATTGCGATCATTGGCTTGATCTCGCTTAAGTTCACATAAACCATACCGTCATAATATGTAACTGCTCCAGGATTCAGTTCTTTGTAATCTTCACTTCTTCCGTGAATATCATAGAACTCCTGAATCTTCTCATCTGTTTTCCAGATAGAAGACAGACAAGTTGTCTCTGTTGTCATAACGTCGATTCCGATACGGAAATCTGCACTAAGCTTGCTGACTCCAGGTCCAACAAACTCCATAACCTTGTTATTCACATAGCCATTCTTGAATGTAGCTCCGATGATTGCAAGAGCAACGTCCTGCGGTCCTACACCTTTCATCGGCTCTCCGTCTAAGTAGATTCCGATCACGCCCGGCATCTTAATATCATAAGTCTTGTTCAGAAGCTGTTTCACAAGCTCCGGTCCACCTTCACCCATAGCCATCGTTCCGAGTGCTCCGTAACGTGTATGGCTGTCAGATCCAAGGATCATCTTTCCTCCGCCTGCAAGCATCTCACGGGCAAACTGATGGATAACTGCCTGATGCGGTGGTACATACATACCGCCGTACTTCTTCGCACAAGTTAATCCAAACATATGATCATCTTCGTTGATTGTTCCACCAACTGCACAAAGACTGTTATGACAATTTGTAAGTACATACGGCATCGGGAACTTCTCAAGTCCTGATGCACGTGCTGTCTGGATAATTCCAACAAATGTAATGTCATGGGATGTCAGCTTATCAAAACGGATCTGCAGACGCTCCATGTTCTCGGATGTATTGTGTGCCTTTAAAATACCATATGCCATTGTGTTCTGAGCGGCTTCTTCCTTCGTCAGCGGAACCTGCACATTTCCTGTGTCTTCTACTATCTCTGTTCCATTGAGAAGATATACGCCATTCTCGTACAATTTAATCATGTAAAGACCTCCTTCAATCTGATCTATAGTTTTGAAATAACTGCTACCATATTAACATATTTCAGTGTTTCGGTAAATCTAAATTTTCGCAATTCAGCATTGTAACTCAATAAAGTGCAATTTTTACTGATTTTTTAGATAGAAAGCGGAAATCTCATCTCAATAATAAACTCATTTTTCTCTGTCTTTGCGCTGATTTCTCCATTCATACGTTTCACAAGTTCCTTTGCAATAGATAGTCCCAATCCGGTAGATGTTTTGCTCCTTGCCACATCCGCTTTATAAAATCTGTCAAAGACATGTTCTATATCAATCTGCTCCGAATGTATCACCTGATTCCTGATTCGCAATACTGCATGCTCCTGCTTGCGCTCTAACACAATACTTATCTTCTTTTCTCCATGATCCAGGCCATTTTTAATTACATTCTGAATAACACGGTGGAGTCCTTGTTTATTTCCGGCTATGGACAACAGTTCTTCTGTAATCTGAATATCCGGCTGGATTCCCCTTCTTACCCAGTCATCATAATAGGAAAACACCGTTTCTTTCAGAATCCGGTTGATACAGCAAGGCGTCAGTTCCAGACTATAGGATTCATTTTTTAACTTTGTGAACATGAAAAGTTCTTCCAGCATTTCATTCAGACTGTGTATTCTTTCATGAATAATATTCAGATAACGTCTCTGGTCTTCGACATTTTCGCATTCTTCCATAAGCTGAAAATATCCATCCAGAGATGTCAGCGGTGTCCGGATATCATGGGAAAGATTCGTATAAGTATCCGCGATCAAAGCTTCTTTCTCCTGATAACGCTGCTTCTCTTTTCTTTGTAATTCCAGAAGTTCATTCAATCTGTCTGAAAGCGTTCCGATTCCACCCAAATCAAACTCGCGTTGAATCAACATGTTACTGTCATGTTTCATCAAGAACGCCAATTGGCGGCAGATGTCCTTCACCTGCCGCTGATATTTCCACATAATAATAAATTGTAAAATGATAATTCCTGCTAATATTCCAATTACGATATACATCCGCTAAATATCCCTCTTTTGAAAAACAGCACTGCTTGCAGCTATCATTATGACAGCAAACACAATTGCCACGCCGAATGCTGCCAGACACTCATTTCCACTTGGATTCATAGGAAGCAGTGATAATTTCCCGGTTATCGTATACTTATAAATCTGGAAATTCTGGATTCCCATTTTCCGAACAGCACTGTTTATTAATCCGTATACGATACTCATTATATTCATTGTAAGACAAATCGCGATGACCATGCTGATCACATTATTTTTCAGAATAATTGCAATCGCCATGCAGATCAACACGAGTGCATAATGAAGTGCCAGCTCCGTCAGGAAATAAGACAGAATAGCTTTTGAACTTCCCAACGTCAATTCTTTGAATACTATATAGTTCGCAGCTCCCTGGAGTAAGAATGCACCTGCCATTGTCAGCACCGTAAAGACCGCCAACGCAATAGATCTGGAAAAAATCAGTGTTCCTCTTTTTTGAACCTGGCCGCCAATATTTTTAATATAACCGCTTCCAATATCCGCTGTTGAAAACATCACAGCAAAAATCACCAGAAACAACGCATAAAATTTTCCCTGAGAATTTGCAAAGAAAATGTCATACACCGTAACCTTTTCTCCCGGTTCTGTCGGCAGTGTCACCATCATTCCCACATTAATATTCTCTGAAGTCGGTTCCGCAAACTGCTCCTGCCGCACGGTATCTTCTTTACTTAATGAATCATAATCTGTTTTACACATAAATGTTGTAAACAGTACTGACACAGCCAGCACGATCCATACTACATACATACTTTTGGTCCGAAACATCCGGTACAAATCCATTTTTATCATATTAAGCATGGCTGGCACCTCCTGTCAGATTCAGAAAATACGTTTCCAGTTCTTCACTCGTTATAGAAAGCCCTTTTACCGGAATTCCTGCCTTTGCAAGCTCCATATTCAACGTTGCACTTTCATTCAGACGTTCAAAAATGTGAATATGTTCTTTGTCTGTTACCTGATAATTCGTGAATCCCATAGCATCCAGCACCGGAATTGCCAGCTTCGGATCAGCCAGTGTTAATTCCATCCGCTCACTGCATCTTCGCATTAATTCTTCTCTTGTAAGCTCCTGCAATAAACTTCCATTGTGAATGATTCCATAATCGGTAGCATCTTCGATAATTCTTCCAGAATATGACTGGAAATGCAAATCGTCATATTCCTCTCTTTCTGAAGTCTCTGAATCGTGTCACGAACCTCAGCAATTCCCTGTGGATCCAACCCATTGATTGGTTCATCAAGGATTAACAGATCCGGTTCTCCAACCAACGCAAGACCAATTCCCAGACGCTGTTTCATTCCAAGAGAAAAGTGTTTTGTCTTTTTCCGTCCCACATGCTCCAGACCTACTGTTTTCAATATCTCTTCAATGTAACCTGCTTTCTTTATCCCAAACAGCTTGCATTTGATATTCAGATTTTCATATGCGGTCATATTTCCATATAATCCCGGTGCTTCAATCAGACATCCCACACGGGAGCGGACTTTCTGTAAATCCTTTCCCTTGTATCCGAAGATCTCAATCTCTCCACTCGTTGGCCTGGAAAGTCCACTGATCATCTTCAGGCAAGTCGTCTTCCCTGCTCCATTTCGTCCGATAAATCCGTAAATAGCGCCCTTTTTAATATGCATACTGACACTGTCCACAGCTTTATGATGTCCATACCGCTTCGTCAGTCCTCGTGTTTCCAATAACATCTCACTCAAATTTTTCATCTCCTTTTTCTTATCTGCATTTATCATAAAAGATGAATCCTAATCAAACGCAAATAAATAGTAAAAAAAGAGTAAAGATTACGCATGAAGACGATAACCGATTCCCCATACTGTCTCAATGTATTCCTCCGAAGTCACTTGTTTGATCTTCTTGCGGATATTGCTGATATGTACGTCCAATGTCTTCGTCTCACCCATATAAGGTTCGTCCCAGGCATATTCGAAAATATCCTCTTTACTGAAAACCTGTTTTGGATTCCTGAGCAGTAATTCTAAAATCGCAAACTCCTGTTTTGTGATCTTCGGAAGTATCTTTCCATCGATTTCAACCTGAAATGTATCTCTGTTTAATAGCATATCTTTAAATGAAAGCGTATGCTGTTCCTCTGCTTCCTTTTCTTCTTTATGACGGAGTTGTACCTGAACTCTTGCCAGCACTTCCCTGATTTCAAATGGTTTCGTTATATAATCATCCGCTCCGCTCGTTAAAA
The DNA here is from genome assembly GCA_001312505.1 of Mediterraneibacter faecis JCM 15917. Taxonomy (GTDB): domain Bacteria; phylum Bacillota; class Clostridia; order Lachnospirales; family Lachnospiraceae; genus Mediterraneibacter; species Mediterraneibacter faecis. The sequence goes on along the minus strand of BBDW01000008.1, from coordinate 133,007 downwards.
CTTCTACCTTTTCATCCAGCTGTCTTTTGCAGTCAACACAATAACCTGAAGATTTCCCTTTTTCCGTATTTCCTCCAGAACTGCCTCACCTGGAATTCCGGGCAGCATCAGATCCAGCAGCACGAGTGCATAACTGTGCTCCTGCATATTTAAAAGCAGCTTTGCTTCGGTCCCGGAAAATGCCTGCTCACAAGAATAGCCTTCTTTGGATAATGCCTCCTGAAGCAAGTTATTAATATTTGTATCGTCTTCTACAATTAGTATTTTCTGCATGATATTGCTCCTTTATCTTCCTCAATCGGCCATGATTTTCTGAGTGCTGCATAGGAAATCAGGAAGTTTGCAAGCCATCCGGCCGGTACTGCAAGCCAGACAAATGCAATTCCGAACCGCGGTGCACAAATCAAAGCGACAGACAAACGGATCGCAAGATTTACCATATTCGCAATGAGAAACGGACGCATGATTCCAAGTCCGCGAAGAACACCATCGGTTGCCATCTTAATACCCATAAAGATGAAAAAATATCCGAGCCATCTCATATAATCACCGGATACCTGATACGCTAAAGCTGTTCCATCTTTTCCAAGGAATAAGGAAGAAATCTGGTTGTGCAGTGATTCAATGACCAGAAAAGCAAGGACTGCGAAACATAGATCTAACACCAGTGCCGCATGATAGCCTTTTTTAAGCCGTTCGATTTTCTTTGCACCAAGATTCTGGGATATATACGGCGAAATCGCATTGCCGATGGATACAAAAATCAGTGAAAAAACATTTTCCACTCGCATCGTTGCTGAATAACCTGCGAGTGCCTGTGTACCAAATGGATTTACAACTGCCTGTACGATCATCATACCGATCGACACTGTAGACTGCTGGAGAACTGACGGTATGGCAATTTGAAGCATCGAATATAACTCCTGGCCGTCAAACCATTCAAACTGACATTTATACCGTCTCATTCTATAAAGGAAAATCAGAAATGAAAATACTGCGGAAATCCCCCCCTGTGCAATAAGCGTTGCCAGAGCCGCACCAAACACGCCGAGACCAAGTCCGGCTACCATCCAAAAATCCATAAAAATATTTAATACAGATGAAAAAATCAGAAGAACCAATGGAATTCTGGATTCACCGATAGAAGTAAACATCGTTGAGAGAATGTTGTACATAAACAGAAATGGGAATCCCACAAAATAAACCCGCAGATACAGTACTGCTTCATCCAGTATATCCGCAGGTGTTTGTAATAAACTCATCATTGAATGTGAAAAGCAAAAACCAAAGATTCCAAGTAGTATGCTCAGGACTAAAAAGCTGATCAGCGATGTCGACACAATTGTTTTCATTTTACCATAATCTCTGGCTCCAAAATAACGGCTTACGAGTACACCTGCGCCTACACCGGCGCCCAGAGCTACACAAATGAAAACATTCGTAAGTGCAGCACAGGCACCGACAGCCGCAAGTGCCGAAGAACCAACAAACTGACCGACAATGATCGAATCAGCCATATTATATATCTGCTGAAAAAACTGCCTAAGATCATAGGCATTGCAAAAACAGTTAACGCTTTCAGGGGGGGCGCATCTGTAATTAGATATTCATCTTTTGACATGATTATACTTCTCCTCAATCAAAATCTCTGGTAATATTTGTAAGCCATTTCTTTCTGAAATAGTGAATAAATACCACGGGCATTTTCTCGAACTCATCTAAAGTCATTACAAAGTAAACCCAGACAGGCGGTAATTTAAAAACATATGCTGCAAGGAAAGTTGCCGGAACTGCAACAAGCCACATAAATATGGAATCTACGATCATTCCAAATCTGGAATCTCCGCCACCTCTGAAACAACCGCATATAAGGCAGGTATTAATCCCTTCTCCCACAAGACGCCAGGTTGTCATAATTATAAAAATGCTAAGATAAGAAAGGGCAGTCTCGGTCAATTTATCCCGATAGAAGTCCAATATCAGAGGACGAATCGCCAGAATAATAACGCATCCGATCAGGCTTACAGCAAGTGTTATCCTAAGCATCCGTTTCCCGTATTCTCCGGCTGTATCAATTTGATCTTTCCCTAACTCCTGGCTGATAATGATAGTCGTAGCGTTGGCAAAACCGCGACAGGCAATAGCACCAATATTTACCACCATAACAGCAACCGCATTTGCGGCAACCATGTCATCTCCGATATGCCCAAGAATTGCTGCAAATGCTGAAGTGGCAAAACTCCAGACAACATCATTTACCACGGCTGGAGTGGCAATTTTCATAAAGTCATGAAACAAAATACCTGATTTCGCAAAGAAGTATTTTATCCGGAATCTGACATCTGAACTGTTTAATGAATAGATGAGACAAATTAATACCTCTGTAATTCTGGCAATCACAGTACCAAGTGCAACACCTGTAACGCCAAGCTTTGGAAATCCAAACAGACCAAAGATAAATGTGGCATTACAAAGTACATTGACACAAAGAGAAACAATGTACGTAATAGAAGGCAGCATTATTTTTCCAATACTTCGAAGAGCGCTCATAAAAACCTGCGAGAACCCCCATAAACATAAATGAAAATGAAATCACCTTCAAATACTCACTTCCGGCAGCAATCGTATCCGGACTATTTGTGAAAATCTTCATAACCGTAACCGGCATAGTAAAGGAAATAACGAAAAATATAAGCGAGACGATCAGTGAAATCCGTTCCGCAAGACCGAGAATCCTTTCTACTGTCTTTTTATCCCCTTTTCCCCAGTACTGGCACACAGAACCGAAGTTCCTGTAGCCATACCGTAATATAAGCAGAACAGAATAAACGTATACTGGTTCGCAAGTGATGAAGCTGACATCGCCGTCTGGCTTACGTATCCAAGCATTACCGTATCGGCAATGTTTACCAATGTTCCAATCAAATTTTGAATCATGATCGGAAAGGCTAATTTTGATGTGTATTTTAAGAAATCTTTTTTATTTAGCATACAACTGTTCTTCCTTAATTCTATAAATGTTTAATCTACAGTACTGTTTTTGCAGCATCATCAGCCTTCCTCTTCTCCGTAATGTTTACTCAAAGAGAAGCCTCTTCCTCGTACCTCTGTAACTCTGCTGATGATCATAAATGCCTCCGGGTCAATCTGTCTGATCAATTTCTCAACTTGTGGAAGTTCTCGATTAGACACAATACTCAATACAATCTGCTTTTGTTCTTGTTTGTAACCGCCTTCCCCCCCATACAGCATCGTCACGCCTCTGTCTACCTGCGCAAGAATTGCCTGACGTACTTCTTCCACCTGTTTGCTGATAATCTTCACTTCCGTCTTGGTATTTCCCATCACTAACACTTTGTCCAGCACTGTCGTGTAGATCATTACCAGTAAAATTCCGTATAAAACGCGTTCCGGAGGATTATATAGAATCTGCGGTAACAGAATCAATATATCAAATACATTCAGACTCACTGACACCGGAATTCGAAAATACTTATTCAAAATCAACGGTGGAATATCCATACCTCCGGTAGAAGCTCCTGTTCGAATTACAATACCAAGTCCAATCCCGATTCCAAGTCCGGCAAAAATCGTATTCAGCATTGGATTATCCGTGATCACCAGATCCCCAAAAATATGATTGGCCGCTTCCAATGCAATTGGATATGTGAAAGAACTGAGAATTGTCGTCAGTGCAAATTTCTTACCAAGAAAAATCACTCCAACTATCAGCATCACAATATTAAATGCTAAGACAAATCCAGAAATTGATGCTCCCGTAAAATGCTTCACTACCAGACCAATACCGGTTGTTCCTCCTGTCATCAGATTCCCCCGGTAAAAGAAAAAGTTTGATTACAAAAGCATAGAAAACATTTCCAAAAATGACCTTTGCAACGGTACTTGCCCGCTTTAAATATGCCTTATCCATAAATTCCTCCCATTAGCCATATGATTTTAATTATCCCCCAAAAACGTCCGTTAGAGAATCTTCCCTAACAGACGTTTTTCAAAGTATTTCCTAATACAGTGATATTATACTGAGAAATGCGGTCAGTTTCAATAGGATTTTTCAAGGCACAACATATTTAAGATAATACTTTTTTGTATATTTGCGCACTAATAGAAAAGCCCGCAGAACCGAAGTCCTGCGGGCTTTTTTCATTTTAAGTATCGATATTAAATCTATCTAGATATTAATTACTCGATGATTGAAGCAACTGTACCTGATCCTACTGTACGTCCACCTTCACGGATAGCGAAACGAAGACCTTCCTCCATAGCTACTGGATGGATCAGTTCAACTGTCATCTCTACGTTATCTCCAGGCATACACATCTCGATTCCTTCTGGAAGCTCGCAAACACCTGTTACGTCTGTTGTTCTGAAGTAGAACTGTGGACGGTAGTTGTTGAAGAATGGAGTATGACGTCCACCCTCGTCTTTTGTCAGTACGTAAACCTGGCATGTAAATTTCTTATGGCAGCTTACTGTACCTGGTTTGATAAGAACCTGTCCTCTTTCGATTTCTGTTCTCTGAATACCACGAAGAAGTGCTCCGATGTTATCTCCAGCCTGAGCCTCATCAAGAAGCTTACGGAACATCTCGATTCCTGTTACAACAGTCTTCTTAACGTCCTCGTGGATACCAATGATTTCAACTTCGTCAGATACGTGAAGTGTTCCACGCTCTACTCTACCAGTTGCAACTGTTCCACGTCCTGTGATAGAGAATACGTCCTCTACTGGCATAAGGAATGGCTTGTCTGTAGCACGCTCTGGTGTTGGGATCCATGTATCAACAGCGTCCATAAGTTCCATGATCTTGTCTCCCCCACTCTCCGTCTGGATCTTCAAGAGCCTTAAGAGCTGATCCCTGGATGATCGGTGTGTCATCTCCTGGGAAGTCATACTCGTTAAGTACTTCACGGATCTCCATCTCTACGAGTTCAAGAAGCTCTTCGTCGTCTACCATGTCACATTTGTTCATGAATACAACGATATATGGTACGTTAACCTGACGGGACAGAAGAATATGCTCTTTAGTCTGAGCCATAACTCCGTCTGTTGCAGCTACAACAAGGATAGCTCCGTCCATCTGAGCTGCTCCTGTGATCATGTTCTTAACGTAGTCAGCATGTCCTGGGCAGTCAACGTGTGCGTAGTGACGGTTAGCTGTCTCATACTCAACGTGTGCTGTAGAGATTGTGATTCCACGCTCTCTTTCTTCTGGAGCCTTATCGATGTTCTCGAAATCTACAGATGCGTTACCTTCTACTCTGTGAGAAAGTACTTTTGTGATAGCAGCTGTAAGAGTTGTTTTACCATGGTCAACGTGTCCGATAGTACCGATATTACAATGCGGTTTTGTTCTTTCAAATTTAGCCTTTGCCATTTTGAATATCCTCCTTAAAAATATAACCCTCAATGGGGCAACCTTGTTTTGGTTTTCTATTTTAAACCTGGCTAAGTTTGATTATATTTCAAACTTAGCCGATTTTCAAGCCTTTTATGATATTTTAGGCATTTTTGTTGGATAATACTTTCTCCTGTACAGACTTCGGTACTGGCTCGTATTTCTCAAAGAACATTGAGTAGTTACCACGTCCCTGTGTTCTGGAACGAAGATCTGTAGAGTATCCAAACATTTCTGACAGAGGAACGTACGCACGTACGATCTTTCCGCCACCGAGATCATCCATACCTTCAATACGTCCACGACGTGAGTTCAGGTCTCCGATGATATCTCCCATATATTCTTCAGGCATTGTAACCTCTACCTTCATGATAGGCTCAAGAAGTACAGGTGCGCCCTGTTTCATAGCATCCTTGAATGCAAGGGAACCAGCGATGTGGAATGCCATCTCACTGGAATCGACTTCATGGTAAGATCCGTCGTATACGTTAGCGTAAACACCAACTACAGGAAATCCTCCAAGGATACCAGACTTCATAGCTTCTTCAATACCTTCACCTACTGCCGGGATGTATTCCTTCGGAATAGCTCCACCAACTACAGTAGACTCGAACTTGTATGTCTCCTCACCGTTGACATCCATTGGCTCGAATTTAACTTTACAGTGTCCATACTGTCCACGTCCACCAGACTGTTTTGCATACTTGCTGTCGATATCAACTGCTTTTGTAATGGACTCTTTGTAAGCAACCTGAGGTGCACCTACGTTAGCCTCTACCTTGAACTCACGAAGAAGTCTGTCTACGATGATCTCAAGATGAAGCTCACCCATACCAGCAATGATTGTCTGTCCAGTTTCTTTATCTGTATGAGCACGGAATGTCGGGTCTTCTTCTGCAAGTTTTGCAAGAGACTCTCCAAGTTTTCCCTGTGAAGCCTTTGTCTTAGGCTCGATAGCGAGCTCAATAACTGGCTCTGGGAATTCCATGGACTCAAGAATTACTGGATGCTGCTCGTCGCAGATTGTATCTCCTGTTGTAGAGAACTTGAATCCGATTGCTGCAGCGATATCTCCTGAATATACTTTATCCAGCTCTTCACGCTTGTTGGCATGCATCTGAAGGATACGTCCAACACGCTCTTTTTTATTTTTAGTAGCATTCAGTACATAAGAACCGGAGTTCATAACACCTGAATACACACGGAAGTAAGCAAGCTTACCTACGAATGGGTCTGTCATGATCTTAAATACGAGAGCAGAGAACGGCTCTTCATCAGAAGAGTGTCTTACTACTTCGTTTCCGTCTTCATCAACACCCTCGATTGCCGGGATGTCTGTTGGAGCCGGCATAAACTCGATGATTGCATCAAGGAGTTTCTGAACACCTTTGTTTCTGTATGCAGTACCGCAGCATACCGGAACAGCTGTACACTCACATGTAGCTTTTCTCAGAACTGCTTTCATTGCATCGATAGAAGGTTCTTCACCCTCAAGGTATTCCATCATAAGGTCATCATCCAGCTCACAGATTTTCTCTACGAGTTCTGTGTGATAAAGCTCAGCTTCATCCTGCATCTCTTCCGGAATATCTGTTACAGTGATGTCTTCCCCCCCTTCTCATCATTGTAGATGTAGGCCTGCATCTCGAACAGATCGATGATTCCTTTGAATTCGTCTTCTTTTCCGATTGGAAGCTGAAGACAAATAGCGTTCTTTCCAAGTCTTGTCTTGATCTGATCTACAGCATTGTAGAAATCAGCACCAAGGATGTCCATCTTATTGATGAATGCCATACGTGGTACGTTGTATGTGTCTGCCTGACGCCATACGTTTTCTGACTGCGGCTCAACACCACCCTTAGCACAGAATACGCCGACAGCTCCATCAAGTACACGGAGTGAACGCTCAACCTCTACAGTGAAGTCAACGTGTCCCGGAGTATCAATGATATTGATACGATGCTCTAAAGCGCCCGGTTTCACTTTTGTCTTCTCTTCCAATGTCCAATGACATGTTGTAGCGGCTGAAGTAATTGTGATACCTCTTTCCTGCTCCTGTTCCATCCAGTCCATAGTAGCAGTACCTTCGTGAGTATCACCAATCTTATAGTTAACACCGGTATAGTAAAGAATACGCTCTGTCAGTGTAGTCTTACCAGCATCAATATGAGCCATAATACCGATATTTCTGGTTCTCTCTAATGGATATTCTCTTCCAGCCAAGATTTTTTCCTCCTAAAATAATTAGAAACGATAGTGAGCAAACGCCTTGTTTGCTTCTGCCATCTTGTGCATATCTTCTTTTCTCTTAACAGCTCCACCTGTGTTGTTAGCTGCATCAAGAATCTCGTTTGCCAGTCTTTCTTCCTGTGTCTTCTCGCCTCTCTGACGTGAATACATAGTTAACCAGCGAAGTGCGAGTGCCTGTCTTCTGTCAGCTCTAACCTCGATCGGTACCTGGTATGTTGCTCCACCGATACGTCTTGCTTTAACTTCAAGAACTGGCATCATGTTGTTCATAGCCTCTTCAAACACTTCAATAGCCGGCTTCTCAGCCTTAGCTTCTACTCTTTCAAATGCTCCGTATACAATCTTCTGTGCTACGCCTTTCTTACCATCAAGCATGATGTTGTTGATAAGTTTGGTAACAACTTTATTGTTGTATATTGGATCCGCTAATACATCTCTCTTCTGAGTATGTCCTTTACGTGGCACGGTCCTTCCCTCCTTAATCATATTTTCCGGTTTTTCCGGGATTAATTCATCGGTACTCACATGTGTCTTTCTATGAGATCACATTCCATGTGCTCGCAGCCGCGAAATCTATATAGCATCCGCAACCTACGACTAATCATAGTTCTGTTTGTGATACGATTTAACTATTAGTTACACTTATCTAAAATACTATACTGCAATCCGCGACTTCTTATTTAGCGTCTTTCGGTCTCTTAGCACCTACTTAGAACGAGCCTGTCTTCTCTTAGCAACACCTGCTGTATCAAGTGTTCCACGGATAATGTGGTATCTTGTACCTGGCAGGTCCTTAACTCTTCCTCCACGGATCATAACAACGCTATGCTCCTGAAGGTTGTGTCCTTCACCTGGAATGTAGCTTGTTACTTCGATTCCGTTTGACAGACGAACTCTGGCGATCTTTCTCAGAGCTGAGTTAGGCTTCTTAGGTGTAGCTGTCTTAACTGCTGTACATACACCTCTCTTCTGTGGTGCAGAAACATCAGTTGCACGTTTCTTCAGGGAGTTGTATCCTTTCTGAAGTGCCGGTGCTGTAGATTTCTTCTCAGAAGTCTGACGTCCTTTTCTAACTAACTGGTTAAATGTTGGCATTCTTTTCACCTCCTATGAATTATTCGTTACCTTGGGCTTATGCCTCAAGGGGGCTGCGGATAATTAAGTCATTATCCTTATTTGCGCATCAAAAAGACATTGCCTTTTTCCACACGCTCGTTTAGTTTATTACGTTTAGCGCCGAAAGTCAAGGCTTTTTTCGCATTTTCCATATTATTTTTCATACAAAAATAACAGATGGCACTCTCTTTTTTTCTTAAGAAACCATCTGTTATTTGTTATTAAATCAAATTCTTTTTTCTAGCAACTATGAAAGTAAATCTCTTCTTTATTTTCAACGAAATAAATTAGTACGCTTTGCCCCCCCAGTATACCATATGCTTCGCCGGTTTTCCGCAGCATACACATACATCTGAAAGATGTTCTTCCTCTTCCGGAATACATCTAGATGTAGCTCCGCCTGTCTGAGCTTTGATCTCATCTTCACAGGCTTCGTCTCCACACCACATTGCTTTGATGAATCCAAGGTTCTCATTGAACTTCTCATTCATCTCATCCATTGTTGTTGCTTCATTGATATGAGAATCAAGGAATGCTTTTGCTCTTTCGAACATATCATTCTGCATTGTCTCAAGAACTTCAGCAAGTTTTGTTGTAAGCTCATCCAGAGAAACAACGATCTTCTCTCTTGTATCACGGCGTACGATAACTGCCTGATTGTTCTCGATGTCTTTCGGTCCGATCTCGATACGTGTCGGGATTCCAAGGATCTCCTGTCCGCTGAACTTCCATCCAGGTGCTTTGTCAGAATCGTCGATTTTCACTTTGTATCCTGCTGCCTTCAGTGTATCAACAAGTTCATTTGCCTTATCAAGAACACCTTCTTTATGCTGAGCGATCGGAATAATCATTGTCTGCACCGGTGCGATTCTCGGTGGAATAACAAGTCCACTGTCATCTCCGTGTACCATGATCAGCGCACCGATGATTCTTGTAGACAGTCCCCAGGATGTCTCGTATACTTCATGAAGTTCGTTATTCTTATCTGAATACTGAATACCAAATGCACTTGGGAAGGAACTTCCGAAGAAGTGGCTTGTTGCTGACTGGAGTGCTTTTCCGTCATGCATCAGCGCTTCGATTGTATAAGTATCCTGTGCTCCTGCGAATTTCTCACTCTCTGTCTTACGTCCGGAAACTACCGGGATTGCAAGAACATCCTGTGCAAAGTCTCTGTAGACTCTCCACATCTGTTTTGTACGCTCTTCTGCTTCTTCGTATGTTGCATGGATTGTATGTCCTTCCTGCCACAGGAACTCTCTGGAACGAAGGAATGGTCTTGTTGTCTTCTCCCAACGAAGAACGGAACACCACTGATTCCACACCTTAGGAAGATCACGGTAAGACTGAACTGTCTTGCTCCAGACATCACAGAACAGTGTCTCAGATGTAGGACGGATACAGAATCTTTCCTGAAGTTCTTCCAGTCCACCATGTGTTACCCATGCAACTTCCGGTGCAAATCCTTCGATATGATCCTTTTCTTTCTGAAGAAAGCTTTCCGGGATCATAACCGGAAGGTATACATTCTCTACTCCTGTCTCTTTGAAACGTGCATCCAGGTTCTTCTGAATATTCTCCCACAGAGCATATCCGTTCGGAAGGTAGTTCATACATCCTTTAACACCTGAATAATCACACAGTTTTGCTTCACGCACAACGTCTGTATACCACTGAGCAAAATCTTCTTCTCTGGCAGTGATATTCTGTACTAATTTCTTTGCCATTGTTCTTCTCCTTTTTGTTTTTTTGCATTGCTGTCCCCTGACAGCAGTTTGCTTTTACTTTAATATAAAAAACGCCGGGATATCGCATCCCCCACGATAGGGACCGAATATCTCCGGCGGTACCACCCTAATTAATGCAATACATCCATTCTATAATCAAAACCAACACAAATGATCTCTGTATCTGCATTCACTTTCTTCTCCTTTAACGCAGGACCTACGCTGTACTTTCATACAGGGACTCCCGGGCCGGTTCCATACCGTAATGCAAAGGCTCTCACCTGCCGCCTTCTCTCTGAAGCATGCTGCGTATCTACTATTCCCGTTCAACGTCAGTTATCAAATGAAATTCTAACTGATAAAACACCCGCTGTCAAGCCAAAAAGCTTTATCCTCTGATTTCCAGAAGCTTTGCTTTCAATTCATTTTCCATATTGCGAAGTTCCGCCTCCGCTTCCCGGCGTTTTTCTCTTCCTTCTCTCTGAATGTTCATCACTTCATCCAATGTAGAGATCAGTGATTCATTTGTTGCTTTTAATGTCTCGAGATCTGCAATTCCTCTTTCAGACTCTTTTGCAGTCTCAATTGTGGACATTTTTAATGTCTCCGCATTCTTCTTCAACAGTTCATTTGTCATATCCGTCACCTGTCTCTGTGCTGCCGCCGCCTGTGAAGAATGTTCTACTCCAAGTGCGAGAAGCATCTGACTCTTCCACAACGGAATCGTATTCACGATTGTAGACTGGATCTTCTCTACCATCTGTGTATCATTATTCTGAACCAGTCGGATCTGTGGTGCGGTCTGGATGGAGATCATTCTCGTCAGTTCAAGATCATGTAACTTCTTTTCAAAACGGTTGCACATCGAATCCAGATCTTTTGCTGCCTGCGCATCTTCCGGGAGGCCGCTTATCTGAGCTTTGCTCATCAATTCAGCAAGCTGTGTGCTTCTTACTTCTTCCAGTTTTTTCTTTCCTGCAAGAATGTACATAGAAAGCTCTTTAAAATAAGTAAGATTCAGATCATACATCTTATCGAGTATCGCAACATCTTTTAAAAGCTGCACCTGATGGTTGTCCAGTGCTTTCACGATCTGATTCACATTTTCTTCGGCTTTCGAATACTTTGCTTTCATAGATTCAACTTTATTCGATGCTTTCTTAAATATTCCAAGAAATCCTTTGCTCTCTTCTTCATCAAAGCTCTTCAGTTCAGTTACAACATTCGTAAGCAGTGTACCAACTTCTCCCAGATCCTTTGACTTCACATTTTCCAAAGCACTTTCTGAGAAATCTGCCATCTTTTTCTGTGTACCTGCGCCATACTGAAGAATCATAGAAGAATTCGTCAGATCGATCTGCTGTGCAAATGCATCTACCATCCTGCGCTCTTCTTCTGTCAGGATCGTATCATCCAGCTTCGGTTCTTCCGGCTGCACCGCCGGTTTCTTTTCTTCTTCCGCTTGAAACGGTTCCAGTGTCAGTGTCGGCACTGTACTTACATCCTTGAATGCATCACTCATAGTAATCCTCCATTTCTGTTTGTAACTGTTTTGATTCATTGTCTGTTTGGGATATCATTATTTCTTCAGCCCGTCTTCTGTCAGACCTTCCTGCGCAAGCATTGTATGAAGTACTGAAATATCTGAAGATACATCCCATGCTGTATCCTGGAACAGGCTGTCCAGTAATTTCTCAAATGCAATATTCAATGTATCTATCGTATCTTCAATCTCTTTCTTGGAAGAAATGATATTTTCTCCCTGTACTGGCTGGGCATCCAGCTCTTCATACGCTTCAAGAAGTTTCATCGTTGTCGGAAGATAATAATCCATCATTCTTCGCATATCATTCACAGAATCCGGATTCTGCTCCACGCGGTCAAAAATACGATCCACGAGCAGTTCCATGCGGGAAATCTTTGCCGAAATCACTTCTCCCGGAATTGCGTCATTCGCTGCCTTGATCCTTCTCACATATTCATCTCCTGCCTGTACGATCTTCTGTACTTCCGGTGAAAGTCTGTCATACTCTTCCCGCATCTTTTTCTGAGCAGCCTGCTCCTCTGCCTTACGCTGTTTCATGTCTTCCATAAGAGCTGTATACTGATTCCATGCATGTTCACTGACCATCAGGCAGGATTCTTTCTCATCCAGATGTCCCTGACAGAACCAGCCTTTTGTAATCATTTTTTTCACATCTTTCAGAACCTTTCTGACATCTCGTCCTGTCGCAGAAGCAATTTCCTTAATATCACAAAATTCCCGGTCTCTCAGAACAGATACATATTGGCGAAACCTTCCCACCGTACGTACCATATCTACTCCTACATAAGTCATCACTGCAAAAGATATAAAAGCAACTGCAAAAATTCCAATGATCAGACCACTGACTACATCAAACGCTGTGATCACACTTCCAATCAAAGTGATGATAAGGAAAATAACAGAAGTCAATCCAAATACAGCTCCTGTCGCTGCCAGAAAAGTCCCGCCGATCTTTACCGAAGTTCCTTTGAGATATCTTGGACTCACCGGTACCGGACGATTCTGACTATAATTTCTCATTTCCGACATCTTCGATCCTTGATTCGGACGATACCCCCCTGGTTTTCTGCACCTGATCTGCTTCCGGCATTCTTTTTATCTCCATATAATGGCTGTCCGGTCTTCGGATCTCTGTACCAGCCACCGTTTTTAATCCCTGCCGAGACGCAGTCCATCGCATGGTTCACCGTATCAGACACCATCTGGTTCAATCTGCTGTAATCCTTTGTATCAATTGCATCCTGTATTGTCTGCTTTATCTCTTCTCCAAAATGTTCCCAGTCATTATTCATTGATGTTCTCCTTAAAAGCTTGACCTGATTCGTTTACATCATGTATCATTATAACATTATTAATTCTCAGTTTAGACGCAACTTTAGCGATTGTCAAGAAAGAAGGATACAACTATGATTTCATCACTTACCCCCCCTGAAATAATATATGAGGACAAGGATATTATCGTCTGTCATAAACCTGCTGGAGTTCCTACCCAGAGCAGCCGCATTGGCACAAAAGATATGGTCAGTATTTTAAAAAATCATCTGATAAAAAATACTGCTAAAAAAACCGCTTCACGCAAACCTTATCTTGCTGTCATCCATCGGCTGGACCAACCGGTAGAAGGACTTCTTGTTTTTGCAAAAACGCCTGCTGCCGCAAAGGAACTTTCCCGCCAGCTTACCACATCTGGTTTTGGGAAATATTACCGTGCACAGGCTTTAGGCATTTTCGAACACAACGAAGGAACTCTGGAAGACTATCTTGTAAAAGACGGACGAACCAACACCTCCCGTGTCTGTGAAGAAAATGTGCCTGATGCAAAGTATGCACGACTTCATTATAAAGTAATCCATACAGATACACTTCCTTCTGGTGAACCTTTTTCCCAACTGGAAATTCATCTGGATACCGGGCGTCATCATCAGATCCGCGTGCAGTTTGCACATGCCGGACACCCTCTGATCGGGGATCGGAAATATGGCACTGCCGCATGCACTTCACGACAGTTAATGCTTTGTGCCTGTCGACTGGAATTCACACATCCGACAACCGGTGAAAAAATGGTTTTTCATTTATAAGACAAAAAGGAAAAGTGCAGTGATCGGGCAATCACTGCACTTTTCCTTTCGCCTGTTTCCTATCTATTGTATTAGCCCTGCCTTTACCTGTCATTTATCCAAATAAGAGCAGCACCACAATACCCTACATCTCGTCAACAACCAACGGCTCCGGCTCTTCTTCAAGTGCCTGCTGATATCTTGCAAGAATTGTTGACTGAATTCGTTCTCTTGTTCCTGAATTGATCGGATGTGCGATATCACGATACTCACCATCTAATGCTTTTTTACTTGGCATTGCAATGAAAAGCCCCCCCTTTTCACCTTCGATCACTTTGATATCATGAACAACAAACTCCTCATCAATTGTGATAGATACTACTGCTTTTAACTTTCCCTCTTTCGCAACTTTACGTACACGTACATCTGTAATCTGCATATTACAGTTCCCCTTTCTCTTTTGCATTATCACGGAATATGAACACCCTTTTTCAGGGTTTTTTTGCTTATCTTGGCTTATAATGCATATCTTTCATTCTTTTCAATAACTATTTTAATTCCGTCTTCCCCTACATGTCTTGTATTCGCACGGATCGTATCCCTGCTCTCTACAATACAGTTCTCAATGTATGTATTATCTCCAAGATATACATCATTCAATATGATAGAGTTCTTAATCACGCAATTATTTCCAACAAATACTTTCTTGAAAATAACTGAGTTCTCTATCGTTCCATTAATAATACTTCCACTTCCAACCAGACTGTTCTTCACGATCGCACCCGGATTATATTTTGCCGGTGGCTGATCACTCACCTTAGAATATACACTTGGCAGATCCTTGAAGAAATATTTTCTCACTTCCGGTTTCAGGAAATCCATATTCGTCTTGTAATATGCATCTACTGTTGAAATATTATTCCAATAGCTTTCAATCTTATAACCATAAATCTTCTTTACATTCTTATAACGGATCAGGATATCATTTACGAAATCATGTCTCTCTTCTTCCGCACATTGTTCTACAAGATCGATCAGCAGTCTTCTGCGGATCACATAAATTCCTGTAGAGATTGTCTGTGATCTTGCAATCATCGGTTTTTCTTCAAATTCTTCGATTCTGCAAGATTCATTCATCTTAATGGTTCCGAATCTTGTCGCATCTTCTCCTGCTCCAAGTTCTTTACAAACAACAGTGATATCTGCTTTCTTCGCAATATGATATTCCAGCACTTTATTATAATCCATCTTATAGACTGCATCACCTGATGTAATGATTACATAAGGTTCATGACATCTTCTCAGGAAATCCAGATTCTGATAAATCGCATCTGCTGTTCCTCTGTACCAGTAACCATTATCATCTGTGATCGTAGGTGTGAATACATATAATCCACCTTGTTTTCTTCCGAAATCCCACCATTTGGAAGAATTCAGATGCTCATTCAAAGAACGGGCATTGTACTGTGTCAGCACAGCAACTTTCTGGATATGAGAGTTTGTCATATTACTTAATGTAAAGTCAATTGCGCGATAGCTTCCGGCAACCGGCATTGCTGCTGCCGCACGTCTTGAAGTCAGCTCTTTCATCTTTCTGCTGTTACCGCCGGCTAAAATAATTCCTACTGCTCTCATACTCTGTCACCTGCCTTTATCAATGTCTCACCGCTTGCAAGTACTCCATCTATGTAATCCTCGGATGATGTCACTCCACTGATGGCGGTATTCTTTCCAATCTGTACTCCTCCCGGAATCACTGAATTCTCTCCGATCGTAGCCAGTCCACCGCTGTAAATATTCGGTTTCATCTTATTCGGGACTTCACTTCCGATTCCGATAGAAACATCATTTCCAATTACCGTGTCTTCTGCTATGATTGCTTTCTCGATCACGCAGTTTTCTCCGATCGTAACTCCCTGCATAATAATTGAGTCACGGACTACGCTGCCTTTTCCTACAGTAACACTTCCTCCAATAACAGAACTGTGGACTTCTCCGTAAATTTCTGTTCCGTTTGCAATGATACATCTGTCTACAACAGCATTCTCTGCAATATACTGTGGAGGAATATTCGCACTGTTCGTATAGATCTTCCAGAATTCTTCATAAAGATTAAACTCCGGAATGATATCGATCAGTTCCATATTCGCTTCCCAATAAGAGCTGAGTGTTCCAACATCTTTCCAGTATCCGTTGTACTCATATGCAAACAGCCTGTCCCCCCCTTTTTCATGACAATATGGAATAATGTGTTTTCCGAAATCACAGTTTGGCTGGTCTTTCAGCTTAATAAGTGCCTCTTTGAGAACCGGCCAGCTGAAGATATAGATTCCCATCGATGCCAGATTACTGCTTGGCTTCTCAGGCTTCTCTTCGAATTCTTTGATCCTGCTGTCCTGATCTGTCACTACAATTCCGAAACGGCTTGCTTCTTCCATCGGCACCGGCATTGCTGCAATTGTCACATCAGCATTGTTTGCCTTGTGGAAATCAAGCATCACTTCATAATCCATCTTATAGATATGATCTCCTGAAAGAATCAGTACATAGTCCGGATTATAAGTCTCTATGTAATTCAGATTCTGATAAATGGCATTCGCTGTTCCTGTATACCACTCACTGTTTGTACTCTTCTCATATGGTGGGAGAACTGATACACCTCCAACGTTGCGATCCAGATCCCACGGAATTCCAATTCCAATATGTGTATTCAGGCGAAGCGGCTGATACTGTGTCAGTACACCAACCGTATCGATTCCCGAGTTAATACAGTTGCTAAGCGGGAAATCAATAATACGGTACTTTCCACCAAAAGCAACTGCTGGTTTTGCAACTTTTGATGTAAGTACTCCAAGTCGACTGCCCTGTCCACCCGCCAGCAGCATGGCAATCATTTCCTTCTTATACATTACGTCACCTCATTTCAAGTAAGCTAGAATCATTATACCATATATTTAGAAATAACAAACATATTTTACAATTTTTTTCATACTTTTTTCTCCTTTTTATCAATTTCTACCAAAAAGATCTTCTTTCTTTTTTTCGATATATAGTATAATATAAACGATATAGAAGATTTATGACTAAAATCACAAGTTATTTTATAAAATCTATTAAAGAAAGGGCGTATCTCAATGTATAAAATCAATTTTGAAAAGCCGATACATATTCATTTTATTGGAATTGGCGGAATCAGTATGAGCGGTCTTGCTGAGATTCTTCTGGAAGAAGGATTTACTGTATCCGGTTCAGATTCAAAGGAGTCTCCGCTTACAAAGAAGCTGGAGTCTGAAGGTGCCATCATCCATTACGGACAGTGTGCCGAGAACATTTCTGACGGAATTGACTGTGTTGTATACACTGCTGCGATCAATAAAGCTAATCCAGAGCTTATGGAAGCTGTTGCCCGCAAGATTCCAATGCTTACACGCGCAGAGCTGCTTGGACAGCTGATGAAAAATTACAAGACACCGATCGCTGTATCCGGTACTCATGGAAAAACTACTACTACATCCATGATCTCTCATATTTTACTTGCAGCCGATCTGGATCCTACAATTTCTGTCGGCGGTATTCTCAAGGCAATCGGTGGTAACATCCGCGTTGGAAAATCCGAGACTTTTATCACAGAAGCCTGTGAGTATACAAACAGTTTCCTTCATTTTTATCCGAAGATCAGTGTCATCCTCAATATTGAGGAAGATCATCTGGACTTCTTCAAGGATCTTGAAGACATCAGACATTCTTTCCATCAGTTTGCAGCACTTCTTCCTTCTGATGGAACTTTGATCATCAATGGTGATATCGACAATTATCAGGAGATTTATGATAGTCTTGACTGCAATGTGATCACTTATGGTTCTTCTGATATGCTTGACTACAGTGCTTCTAACATCACTTATGATGAAAAAGGGCTTGTTGCATTTGATCTTATAAAGAACGGAAAAGTGGTTGACCATATCCAGCTTTCTGTAACAGGTGATCATAATGTATCAAATGCACTTGCATCTATTGCTACTGCTGAACTGCTTCAGATTCCAATGGAAACAATTAAAAAAGGAATTCTTTCTTTCAGTGGAACAGACCGTCGTTTCGAATACAAGGGAACATTTAACGGTGTAACTGTTGTCGATGATTATGCACATCATCCGACAGAGATTGCCGCTACTCTGAAGGCTGCACAGCATTACCCACACAATCAGGTATGGTGTGTCTTCCAACCACATACTTATACGAGAACAAAGGCTTTCTTCCATGAATTTGCAGAAGCTCTTTCTCACACGGATCATCTGGTGCTTGCAGATATCTATGCAGCTCGTGAGACAGATACTCTCGGAGTTTCTTCTGCCGGTCTTGCAGAGGAAGCACGTAAACTTGGAACAGATGCACATTACCTTCCAAGTTTTGAAGAAATAGAAGCTTTCCTTAAAGAAAACTGCAAATCCGGAGATCTCCTGATCACAATGGGAGCCGGAGATGTTGTCAAAATCGGCGAAGACATTTTAAAATAAGGCTTTCTCAATAACTTTGCTAAACTATTCTGTGGAAAAGTTCACATAGATATCCACATGCATGTGAACTTTTCCACACTTTATCCACATTTTCTCCACATAGTTATCTACAAAAAAGTCCTAGTTACCCACTCGAAAATTCTTTTTAAGATTCTCATATGATGTTATAATATTCACACTAAAGAGAAGAAGATATAGATTTCAGGTTGCCCCTCATCAGACAGAGCAAGTGGCAATTGGTTAATACATAGAGAAAGCAGGATAAGTTATGAAGACTTTGGTTTTAAAGAATAATTTTCAGATGAATATGACAATGCTGCCGAACAGCTTTGTAGATCATTATATGGCGAATGCGAACGGAGAGTTTGTAAAAGTATACCTTTTTCTTCTCCGCCATGTTGAGGATGCTGCATCTTCTCTGAGCATCTCCATGATCGCAGATTATCTGAATAATACAGAGAACGATGTTCTTCGCGCTTTCCGTTACTGGGAATCTGTCGGTCTTCTCAGACTTGGACACGGACCGGACGGTGGAATCACTGCCGTTGAATTTCTTCGCGATGAAGAAGAGAATACTTGTAGAGATACAACTGATTTTTCCGGCTGTACATCAGGCTATCCACAGGATTCAATTCCAACTCAAACTCCGGTAGCTCCGGTAACAGAGTTCCGCTCAGAAGCTGTTTCTGCACCGGTAGAAAGCAGTATCCAGACCCCCCCTGTTTCCAATGCGGTTCCTCTTGATACATTCCGTGCCCAGAAGGAGATCAAGTCTCTCCTGTTTATCACAGAACAGTACCTTGGCAAGACACTGACGCATACGGATGTCGACACAATTACTTATTTCTATGATACGCTGCATATGTCTGCTGATTTGATTGAATATCTGATTGAATCCTGTGTAGAGAACGGACATAAGAGTATGCATTATATCCAGAAGGTTGCCATTTCCTGGGTAGAGAACGGAGTTGAAACTATATCACAGGCAAAAGAACAGGCTGCTGCATACAGCCGTAACTGCTACACGGTTTTGAATGCATTCGGCATTAAGAACAGAGGACCTGCCTCTTCCGAACTGGAATATATTAATAAATGGGCTGATACTTATGGATTTTCCGCTGACATCATTCAGGAAGCCTGCCGCAGAACAATCTCTGCCACACATCAGCCAAGTTTTGAATATGCTGACTCCATTCTCACAAAATGGTATGAATGCAATATTCATCATCTGACTGATATCAATGCCTTGGATCATGAATTCCAGAAAGAACGTTCCTTACATAGAAGTCCTGTCACAAAACCAAAGAATGTCACAAGAAATCTGAATAATTTTGAGAGACGTTCCTACGACATGGATTCTCTGGAAGAGCAACTTTTAAAGAGCAACTAATGAAAAAACAATAGTTTAGAAGATCAATTATATTTAAGAGAATTTAAAAGGAGTCTTTACATGGGATTAAAAAATTCACAGTACCATGCAATCATGCGTAAATATGAGCAGAAACAATTACATAGCCATGACATTCAGATGGCCCGGTATGAAGAAGTCTATAAAAAGCTCCCTGAATTCAAAACACTTGATGACTCCATTGCCTCACTGTCTATTCAGCATGGAAAGAAACTACTTGATGGAGATACCAGTGCAGTTGATGCTTTAAAGAAAGATCTTGCAGAATTACGTAATCGTAAGATTCATCTGCTCAAATCAGCCGGCTTCCCAGAAGATTATCTGGAGCCGGTTTACGACTGTCCGGATTGTAAAGACACCGGATACATTGGTAACAAAAAATGCCATTGTTTCAAAAAAGCGATCATTGGATTGCTTTATGACCAGTCAAATATTAAAAAATTCCCTGTAGAAGCAGATTTTAGCAATTTCAGACTTGACTATTATCCGGTTTCACATTACGATAAGAAAACGGGACGTTCTTCTCGTTCCATGATGGAAGATACTTTGCGCATCTGCCATCATTTTATCGACAGCTTTGGTACAGAGTTTAACAATCTCTTTTTCTATGGAGATGTCGGTGTTGGGAAAACTTTTCTCTCCACCTGTATCGCAAAAGAGATTATGAACAGAGAATATTCTGTTTTGTATTTTTCTGCTCCACAGCTTTTTAATACTCTTGCCAAGAATGCATTTGACAAAAATGACATTGATGCACATAACATGTGTGAATACATTTTTGACTGTGATCTGCTTATTATTGATGATCTTGGTACAGAGTACACAAACGCCTTTATTGCATCACAGTTTTTTACTTGCATCAATGAAAGGCTGCTGCATAGGAAATCAACGATTATTTCAACAAACCTTTCTTTGGAGTCGCTCGCTGATCTTTATACTGAGCGTTCTTTCTCCAGAATTACAAGCAGATATAGTCTGTTGAAAATAGTCGGTGATGATATACGTATTAAAAAGAAGTTAGAACATTAGGAGGATTATGACTCATGTTAAGTCGTTCAGAACGTATCTTGGAGAACATACCAGTAGGAAGCCTTGGAATCATTCCTTTACTTGGCTGTGAAGAGCTTGGAAATAAGGTAAATGATTACCTTGTTAAATGGCGCCGCGAAAGCGCTCACGAGCACAAGAATGATGTTGCTTTCTCCGGATATGAGAAAGAGAATTATCTGATCAATGCCAGCGTACCGCGTTTCGGTTCTGGTGAAGCCAAAGGTATCCTTGGAGAATCCGTACGTGGAAAGGATATATACCTGATGGTCGATGTATGTAATTATAATGTTACTTACTCTCTGACAGGAAACACAAACCATATGTCACCGGATGACCATTTCCAGAACTTAAAGAGAATCATTGCTGCTGTAGGTGGTAAGGGACGCCGTATTAACGTTATTATGCCATTCCTTTATGAAAGCCGTCAGCATAAGAGAACTTCCCGTGAATCTCTTGACTGCGCACTTGCACTTCAGGAGCTTGTCCGTATGGGAGTTGACAATATTATCACTTTTGATGCTCATGACCCTCGTGTATCAAATGCGATTCCGCTGAGTGGATTTGAGACAATCTCACCAACTTATCAGTTCATCAAAGGTCTTCTTCGCAATGTAAAGGATCTTCAGATCGACAGTGAACATATGATGGCGATCAGTCCGGATGAAGGTGGTACAAACCGTGCTGTATATCTTGCAAACGTTCTTGGTCTGGATATGGGTATGTTCTACAAACGCCGTGATTACACTCAGATTGTAAACGGACGTAACCCTATCGTTGCTCATGAGTTCCTTGGAAGCTCTGTAGAGGGCAAAGATGTAATTATTATTGATGATATGATTTCTTCCGGAGACAGTATCATTGAAGTTGCTACAGAATTAAAGAGACGTAAAGCAAAACGTATCTTTGCCGCTGCTACTTTTGGTCTGTTTACTAACGGAATGGAGAAATTTGACAAAGCTTATGAAGAAGGTATTATTGATGGTATCCTGACAACAAACCTCATCTATCAGACACCAAACCTTCTTTCAAAACCATATTATATCAACTGTGATATGAGCAAGTACATTGCTCTGATCATTGATACTCTGAATCATGACGGATCACTGAGCGAGATTCTCAGTCCGAATGAGCGTATCCAGAATGTACTTCAGAAATATAAAAATGGAGAGACTATCTAAATATAAATTTAGCGTAGAAATCATTTTACTGATATACGGACGAAAACAGAAAATATTATTTTAGAAAGTCGATTGTTAGAAGATGGGTATAGGAACGCCGACTCAAGGTTACGCATACTGTTCATACTAGAAAAAACAACAGACTGCTAAAAGCAAAGAAAGGATTGACAAACTCGCTGCCGCTCAGACAGCTGTCAATCCTTTCTTTAACGCAATCTATTGTTTTTCAAGTATGAGCAAGCATGCTCCACATTCGTCTGCGTCCCTATACCCATCTTCTAACATAAAGCTCCGCGAAGCTCATATTTTCTGTTTTCTGTTTATTGAAAAAACGATTTCAACGCTAAATTTTATTAGCTACAAAAACGTTTGAGATATGGATATCATTCTAGGGAATTTCCATTGCGCCTACTTCTCAAGTAAAGTTCTTCTTTCGAGAGAATAGAAATCAGATAGCGCAGAAAAACTTACTGATAGATAGACGTTGAGGGTTTGATTCAGATGACTGTTCTGTGTGCTTGGAAAGACTTAAAAAACGAAAGATTACGTTAAAGCAGTGCGAGGCTACTGTCTGAAGCGGCAGCGAGTTTGCCGAGCACTGCTTTGCTCTTAGTAATCTTTCGTTTTTCTTAGTCTTTCCTGTATACAGAACCCGGAGTCTGCATCAAACCCTCAACGTCTGTCTATTCAAATAAACTTTATATGCGCTATCTGATTTCGTCCGAACTCGAAAAAGAATCTCTACGCTAAATCTTTATATTATCTTATTCTTCAGTTTCTGCTACTGCTTCTTCAACTGCATCTGCACTTTCGTCTGCAACAGCTTCTTCTGTGAACTCATCTGTCAGATCAACATTCTCATCAAGATCGATATCATCTTCGAAGTCCAGTTCATCTTCCATCTTAATATCTGTGTTGAGTTTTACATCACGGTACTTCTTCATACCTGTTCCGGCAGGAATATGTTTACCGATGATAACGTTCTCTTTCAGACCAACCAGATGGTCAACTTTACCCTTGATAGCTGCTTCTGTCAGAACCTTTGTTGTCTCCTGGAAGGAAGCGGCTGACAGGAAGGATTCTGTTGCCAGAGAAGCCTTTGTGATACCAAGCATGATCTGCTCTCCGGTAGCCGGCTCTTTTCCTTCTGCAACAAGCTGCTCGTTTACTTCTTCGAAGTCAAGAACGTCTACCATTGTTCCAGGCAGGAACTCTGTATCACCCTTCTCTTCGATTCTGATCTTCTTCAGCATCTGACGAACGATAACCTCGATATGCTTATCGTTGATCTCAACACCCTGGAGACGGTATACACGCTGTACTTCCTGGAGCATATAATCCTGTGTTGCACGAAGTCCTTTGATTTTCAGGATATCATGTGGATTTACGCTACCTTCTGTAAGCTCATCTCCGGCTTCAAGCATAACGCCGTCCTGTACTTTGATACGTGATCCGTAAGGAATAAGATAGGATTTGGATTCTCCTGTCTCTTCGTTTGTAACGATAACCTCACGTTTCTTCTTTGTATCACTGAGTGTTGCACGTCCTGCGATCTCTGTGATGATGGCAAGTCCCTTAGGTCTTCTTGCCTCGAAAAGCTCCTCGACACGAGGAAGACCCTGTGTGATATCGTCACCGGCAACTCCACCATTATGGAATGTACGCATAGTAAGCTGTGTACCTGGTTCTCCGATTGACTGAGCGGCCATGATTCCGACTGCCTCACCAACCTGAACTGCCTCACCTGTTGCCATGTTCGCACCATAACATTTGGAGCATACACCGTTCTTACATTTACATGTAAGAATTGTACGGATCTTAACCTGCTCAAGAGGATTTCCGTTCTCGTCAACACCTTTCTTCATCACGCGCTCTGCACGACGAGGTGTAATCATATGGTTTGCTTTTACAAGGACGTTTCCGTCTTTATCTTTAAGATCCTCAGCAGCAAATCTTCCTGTGATACGATCCTGAAGGCTCTCAATCTCTTCATTTCCATCCATGAATGCAGATACATACATTCCCGGAATCGGCTGACCCGGTTTTGCACAATCTGCATCGTGAATGATAAGCTCCTGAGATACGTCTACAAGACGTCTTGTCAGGTAACCGGAATCGGCTGTACGAAGAGCTGTATCGGCCATTCCTTTTCGAGCTCCATGGGCAGACATGAAGTATTCCAGTACGTCAAGACCTTCACGGAAGTTTGACTTGATAGGCAACTCGATCGTACGACCTGTTGTATCAGCCATAAGTCCACGCATACCTGCAAGCTGTTTGATCTGCTTGTCAGATCCACGGGCTCCGGAATCTGCCATCATGAAGATGTTATTGTATTTATCAAGACCTGTCAGCAGTGCCTCTGTCAGTTTATCATCAGTTGCTTTCCATGTCTCAACAACTTCTTTGTAACGCTCTTCCTCTGTGATAAGACCACGTTTATAGTTCTTTGTGATCTTGTCTACTGTATCCTGTGCTTCCTGCATCATCTGCGGTTTCTGCGGTGGTACAGTCATATCGGAAATGGATACTGTCATAGCTGCTCTTGTAGAGAACTTGTATCCGATTGCCTTAACATCATCAAGAACTTCTGCTGTCTGTGTAGCTCCATGAGTGTTGATAACTTTCTCAAGGATCTGCTTCAGCTGTTTCTTACCAACATGGAAGTCAATTTCCATCTTAAGTTCATTTCCCTCAACCTCACGGTCTACAAAACCAAGATCCTGTGGAATGATCTCGTTAAACAGGAGACGACCAAGTGTTGCGTCGATAGTTCCTGTCTTCTCTTCTCCATTTGCAAGAGTCTTTGTCACACGTACTTTAATCTGTGAGTGAAGTGTGATATATCCATTCTCGTATGCAAGAATAGCCTCGTTCACGCTCTTAAAGAACATGCCCTCTCCCTTTGCACCAGGACGAAGCTGAGTCAGATAGTAAATACCAAGTACCATATCCTGTGAAGGAACGGCTACCGGACCACCATCAGATGGTTTCAGCAAGTTGTTTGGTGAAAGAAGAAGGAAACGGCACTCTGCCTGTGCTTCCTGTGACAGCGGTACATGGACAGCCATCTGGTCTCCATCGAAATCGGCATTGTAAGCTGTACATACCAGTGGATGAAGCTTGATTGCCTTACCTTCTACAAGGATTGGCTCGAATGCTGGATACCAAGTCTATGCAGAGTAGGGGGCACGGTTCAGCATAACCGGATGCTCTTTGATTACTTCTTCAAGCACATCCCATACCTCTGGTTGAAGTCTCTCGACCATTTTCTTTGCATTTTTGATATTGTGTGCTGTTCCGTTCGCTACAAGCTCTTTCATAACGAATGGCTTGAACAGCTCGATTGCCATCTCTTTCGGCAGACCACACTGATAGATCTTCAGTTCTGGTCCAACGACGATAACAGAACGTCCTGAATAGTCAACACGTTTTCCAAGCAGGTTCTGACGGAAACGTCCGGACTTACCTTTCAGCATGTCAGACAGAGACTTGAGTGCTCTGTTTCCAGGTCCTGTTACCGGACGTCCACGACGTCCGTTATCGATCAGCGCATCAACAGCTTCCTGAAGCATACGCTTCTCGTTTCTTACGATAATATCTGGTGCTCCCAGTTCAAGGAGTCTTCTCAGACGGTTATTTCTGTTAATGATTCTTCTGTACAGATCATTCAGGTCAGATGTTGCAAAACGTCCTCCATCCAGCTGTACCATAGGACGCAGATCCGGCGGGATAACCGGGATAGCTGTAAGGATCATCCACTCCGGTCTGTTTCCGGACTCGCGGAATGCTTCTACAACTTCCAGACGTTTTACAATTCTCGCACGCTTCTGTCCTGTTGCATTCTCCAGGCCTGCCTGAAGTTCTGCATATTCTTTCTCAAGGTCAATAGACTCAAGAAGCTCTTTGATGGATTCAGCACCCATACCTACACGGAATGCATGTCTTCCCCCCCATTTTTCCTTTGCTTCCTGATACTCTGCCTCTGAAAGAATCTGCTTGTAGGAGAGATCTGTCTCTCCCTTATCAAGCACGATGTAAGAAGCAAAGTAAAGTACTCTCTCCAGTGTTCTTGGAGAAATGTCAAGGATCAGACCCATACGGCTCGGAATTCCTTTGAAGTACCAGATATGGGATACCGGTGCTGCCAGAGCGATGTGTCCCATACGCTCACGACGAACACTGGCCTTTGTAACTTCAACACCACAGCGATCACATACAACACCCTTATAACGGATCTTTTTGTATTTACCGCAGTGACACTCCCAGTCTTTGCTTGGTCCGAAGATTCTCTCACAGAAAAGTCCGTCCTTCTCCGGCTTCAAAGTCCTGTAGTTGATGGTCTCCGGCTTTGTTACCTCACCTCTGGACCACTCCAGGATTTTTTCAGGTGAAGCCAGGCCGATCTTAATCGCATCAAATGTTAACGGTTCATATTGTTGTTCATTGTTATTTGGCATAAAAACGGCTCCTCCTTATTATTCCTCACCCAGGTAATCATCATCAAAACTTAAGTTCTCAAGATCGCTGTCGTCCGGCTCTTCGTCCAGTTCAACATCTTCCAGTTCTTCTCCGACAAACTCCTTCTCTGTGAATCCATGATCTCCGAAAGATTCATTCTCATCACGATACTTTCTGTCTCCTTCGATGATATGACGCAGGTCTGTCTCACCGTAATCAACGCTCTCCATGATCTTAACCTCTGTATTGTCATCACGCAGTACGCGGACATCCAGAGCAAGTGACTGGAGCTCTTTAAGAAGAACCTTAAATGACTCAGGAACTCCTGGTTCAGGAATATTCTCTCCCTTAATAATTGCCTCATATGTCTTCACACGTCCTACAACGTCGTCAGACTTCACTGTCAGGATCTCCTGCAGTGTATAAGATGCACCATAAGCCTCCAGGCCCATACCTCCATCTCTCCGAAACGCTGTCCACCGAACTGAGCTTTTCCACCCAGCGGCTGCTGTGTTACGAGAGAGTAAGGACCAGTAGAACGAGCATGGATCTTGTCGTCTACCAGATGATGCAGTTTCAGATAATGCATGTGTCCGATTGTTACCGGGCTGTCGAAGTACTCTCCTGTACGTCCGTCACGAAGACGAACTTTACCGTCTCTTGACAGCGGAACACCCTTCCAAAGTTCTCTGTGATCTCTGTTCTCAGACAGGAACTGGAGAACTTCCGGACGAAGCTCTTCGCCATGTTTCTTCTCGAACTCATCCCACTCAAGGTTTACATAATCATTTGCCAGATCCAGTGTATCCATGATATCGTTCTCGTTCGCACCTGCGAATACAGGAGTTGATACGTTGAATCCAAGTGCTTTTGCTGCAAGACTCAGATGAATCTCGAGCACCTGTCCGATGTTCATACGAGAAGGCACACCCAGTGGGTTCAGCACGATATCCAGAGGACGTCCATTCGGAAGGAATGGCATATCTTCTACTGGAAGTACACGGGAAACAACACCCTTGTTTCCATGTCGTCCGGCCATCTTATCACCAACGGAGATCTTTCTCTTCTGAGCGATGTAAATACGAACTGCCTGATTTACTCCAGGTGACAGCTCATCTCCGTTTTCTCTTGTAAATACTTTGGCATCTACTACGATACCATATTCTCCATGAGGTACTTTCAGAGATGTATCTCTTACCTCACGTGCTTTCTCACCGAAGATTGCACGAAGCAGTCTCTCTTCAGCAGTCAGCTCTGTCTCTCCCTTTGGAGTTACTTTTCCGACAAGGATATCTCCGGCACGAACCTCAGCACCGATACGGATGATTCCTCTCTCATCCAGATCTTTCAGTGCATCATCACCAACACCTGGGATGTCTCTTGTGATCTCTTCTGGTCCGAGCTTTGTATCTCTTGCCTCTGCTTCATATTCTTCAATATGAACAGATGTGTAGACGTCATCCTGAACCAGTCTCTCACTTAAGAGAACAGCATCCTCGTAGTTGTAACCTTCCCATGTCATGAATCCGATCAATGGTTCTTACCAAGAGCCATCTCTCCACCGGATGTAGACGGTCCATCAGCGATAACCTGTCCTGCCTCAACGCGTTCACCTTTATCAACGATCGGTCTCTGGTTGTAGCAGTTGCTCTGGTTACTTCTCTGGAATTTTGTCAGTTTATATGTTTTCTTTGTTCCGTCATCATGTCTGATCGTAATGCTTGTAGATGTAGAGCTTTCAACTACACCAGCCTGCTCTGCAACTTCAGCCACACCGGAGTCAACAGCTGTCTTAACTTCCATACCTGTTCCGACTACCGGAGCTTCTGTTGTAAGAAGCGGTACTGCCTGACGCTGCATGTTAGATCCCATCAGCGCACGGTTAGCATCATCGTTCTGAAGGAACGGAATCAACGCTGTAGCCACGGAGAACACCATCTTAGGTGATACGTCCATGTAATCGAATTTATTTCTTTCGTAGTCCTGTGTTTCCTCAAGGTAACGACCGGATACGTTCTTATTAATGAAATGACCTTCTTCATCAAGAGGTGTATTCGCCTGTGCTACATGGTAATTATCCTCTTCATCAGCAGTCATATATACAACTTCATCTGTAACAACCGGGTTCATCGGATCTGTCTTGTCAACTTTACGGTATGGTGCTTCGATAAATCCATACTCGTTGATTCTCGCATAACATGCAAGGGAGTTGATCAGACCGATGTTAGGACCTTCAGGAGTCTCGATAGGACACATTCTTCCATAGTGAGAGTAGTGAACGTCGCGGACCTCGAATCCTGCACGGTCTCTTGACAGACCTCCAGGACCAAGTGCGGAGAGACGTCTCTTATGTGTCAGCTCTCCCAGCGGGTTGTTCTGATCCATGAACTGTGACAGCTGGGAAGATCCGAAGAATTCCTTCACTGCTGCTGTTACAGGCTTAATGTTGATCAGGGACTGTGGTGAAATACCCTCCTGATCCTGTGTTGTCATTCTCTCACGAACAACTCTTTCCAGTCTGGACAGACCGATTCTGTACTGGTTCTGAAGAAGTTCTCCAACCGCACGGATACGTCTGTTACCCAGATGGTCGATATCATCATCATTTCCCATGCCATACTCAAGATGCATGTTGTAGTTGATAGATGCAAAAATATCTTCTTTTGTGATGTGCTTCGGAATCAGATCATGAAGATCTCTCTTGATCAGTCTCTTCATCTCATCTACATCACCTGCAGATTCTTCAATGATTCCTGCAAGAACCGGATAATATACCTGCTCTGTCACGCCAACCTCGGCCGGATCAATATCAACAACAGCCTGGAGGTCAACCATCATATTGGAAAGAACCTTGATATTTCTGGAAGTCTCTTCACCCTCTACCCAGATGTACGGTACTGCCGCATTCTGGATCATATCAGCGATCTCACGAGTAATCTTTGTTCCCTTTTCAGCAACAACTTCACCTGTGATCGCACTTACAGCATCCTCAGCGAGGATCTGTCCTGATACACGGTTCTTAAGAAGAAGCTTCTTATTAAACTTATAACGTCCAACTTTGGCAAGATCATAACGTCTTGGATCAAAGAACATGCTTGTAATCAGGCTTTCTGCACTGTCTACTGCCAGCGGCTCGCCCGGACGGATCTTCTTATAGAGCTCTAACAGACCTTCCTGGTAGTTCTCAGAAGTATCTTTTCCAAAACTTGCAAGAAGTTTTGGCTCTTCACCAAAGAGTTCAATGATCTCTGCATTTGTACCTACTCCAAGTGCACGGATCAGAACTGTGATCGGCACTTTTCTTGTACGGTCTACACGTACATAGAAAACGTCATTGGAATCAGTCTCATATTCCAGCCATGCTCCACGGTTCGGGATAACAGTTGCTGAATAAAGTTTCTTACCGAACTTATCATGTGCGATTCCATAATAGATACCCGGGGGGGAACGCACAAGCTGGCTGACGATAACACGCTCAGCACCATTGATAACAAAAGTACCTGTCTTTGTCATCAGCGGAAGATCTCCCATAAAGATCTCATGCTCGTTAATCTCATCAGTCTCCTTATTATAAAGCCTTACTCTGACTTTCAGAGGTGCTGCATAAGTTGCATCACGTTCTTTACACTCATCAATCGTATATTTTGCATCTTCCTCGCAGAGTGTAAAATCCACAAATTCCAGACTCAGATGACCATTGTAATCTGCGATCGGGGGGGAAATATCATCGAATACCTCTTTCAGTCCTTTGTCAAGAAACCACTGATAGGAATCTTTCTGAACTTCAATGAGGTTAGGCATCTCCAATACTTCTTGCTGCCTGGAATAGCTCATGCGGAAGCTTTTTCCGGTTTTGATGGGACGAATTCTGTTTTTCTCCATTGACGTTTCACTCCTCATTTATTGTTTTTGCAGGCAATAAACTGCCTTTTACGAGTTCCAGTTATATAAAAATGAAAAGAGCCTTGCGACAGTATTCTCTGTCACTATATGGCATACCTTTCCACAATAGCGCATTTTCTACTATATCACAAAGCTCTTTTTATTGTCAACATGATTCTTGTGTTTTTTATATTTTTCTTGACTTTTTTCTCAAGATATGTTATATCTTCCGCTATTCTAAGCTTTTTCCTTTTGAACAGTATCTTTTTTCAGAAATAACTTCTATATCATATCTTCATAAAGACAGATCAGCTCACGATAAACCTGAACACACCGCTCAATATCCGCAATTTCAACATACTCATCCGGTTTATGAGCCTGTGCAAGATTTCCCGGCCCATAAGACATACAATTCGGATTTCCCAAAAGACCTGCCACAACTGCTGTGTCTGTATAACCCGTGAACGCTGACACAACCGGATCTTTTCCAGTAACTTTTTTCACTGATTCAGATAAAGCTTTCATAAGACCTGACTCCATGTGTGTCTCCACCGGTGGTCTGTCACCTGTAATCTTATAAGAACCCTTTACACCCGGAACTGCATTTTCCCCCAATTTCAATTGCTTTTCGAACAATCTTTTCTGCCTCTTGTGTATTCATCGGCGGAACAAGACGCATATCTATCGTCACCATGCTGTGATCTGATACTACATATGGACTGTATCCTCCGGAAATCTGTCCAAATGTAACCGTAGACTTTCCAAGTTCTTCATGTGTCGGTACTTTTCCCATCGCTTTTCGGATCTCTGCGATCATAAATGCGATTCCGGCGATTGCATCTGCCCCCCCCTTCTCCGGCATACTCGCATGTGCAGTAATACCTTCCACATTAAGTTCAAACCAGGTTCTCCCTTTGTGAGCCATCTGAATCATTCCGGAAGTCGGTTCCATATCAAGAACCCAGTCTTCCTTCTGAATCCATCCTTGTTGCACTGCTGCTTCTGACCCTTTCATATCTGCTTCCTCGTCTACTGTTCCGATAAAGACTAATGTTCCCGGAAGTTTTTCTATATCCTCAGCATTCTCTTTCTGTGATTTTGCCACCTCCGCAAATGCTGTCAACGCACTTGCAAGTCCTGACTTCATATCACAAGCTCCTCGTCCCCCAGATTTTCCCATTTGAAACTTCTGCGCCGAATGCATTTTTTGTCCATCCTTCGCCCTTAACAACCGTATCCATGTGACAGATAAATACCAGTGCCGGATGCGCTTTCGCACCTTTCACAACACCTTTTACAATTTTTCTTCCCGGCTCTACTTCGTAAGCCTCTGTATCTGCTCCACTCTCTTTCAAATAGTCGCAGATATATTCACCAATCTCGGTTTCCCAGCTTCCTGGATCCGTACTTTCTATCTTAATCAGCTCTCTCGTCAACTCAACTGCATCCATTTCTAACGCCTCTTTCGCAAAAAGACCGCAGAAGCATATCATCTTCTGCGGTCGGAATAAACTTATATTCAGGAAAATTATTTAAGAGTAACCTCTGCTCCCTGCTCTTCAAGTTTAGTTTTGATTTCCTCAGCCTCTGCTTTAGAAACTGCCTCTTTAACTACCTTCGGAGCTCCGTCTACAAGCTCTTTAGCTTCTTTAAGTCCAAGACCTGTGATCTCACGAACAGCCTTGATAACTTTTACTTTAGATGCTCCAGCGGATGTAAGCTCTACGTCGAACTCATCTTTCTCTGCTGCTCCTGCACCCTCAGCTGCTGCTGCAACTACAACGCCTGCTGCTGCAGATACGCCGAACTCTTCTTCACAAGCTTTAACAAGCTCGTTTAACTCTAATACTGATAACTCTTTGATCGCTTCGATCATTTCAGCTGTTGTCAATTTAGCCATTTTAAATATCCTCCATTTTTCTTTTCATTCTTAATTAATTAGATGAGCATCTGCTCATATATGCTGTCTGTATCCAGATCAGCTGACGCATATTACTCTGCGTCTGTTGCTGTCTCCTCTGCTGCTTCTGCTGGAGCCGCTTCTCCACCCTGCTCTGCGATCTGTTTGATAACACGAGCAAAGTTTGTGATAGGTGACTGTAAGCTTCCAAGCAACTTGGAAAGCAGTTCGTCTCTTGAAGGGATCTTAGCAAGTTCAGAAATACCTGCTACATCATATGCTGTTCCTTCAACTACACCACCCTTAAGTTCAAGTGCCGGAGCATCCTGTGCAAATTTGTAAAGGATTCTTGCCGGTGCTGTTGCGTCATCTTTAGAAATAGCAATAGCGCTTGGTCCTTCCAGGCAGTCATCAAGGGCTGCAAATTCAGTACCCTCGAAAGCTCTCTTCATCATTGTGTTCTTGTAAACTTTGTAGATCACACCAGCTTCTCTAAGCTGTTTACGAAGCTCTGTATCCTGAGCAACTGTAAGTCCACGGTAGTCAACGAGAACTACTGACTGAGCGTCTTTAATCTCTTCTGCAATCTTGTCAACGATTGGCTGTTTTACTTCAACCTTTGCCACTTTTCGGTACACCTCCTTATATTATTCGTGTACTGCCAAAGTTCCCAGCAGATCACTCTGCTGAAACTAAAAAAATCTCCAGGTCCAAAGACGTGGAGGTTCTACAAATTCATACGCATGTAAAAATTCATTCTTCCTCGGTAGGCGTTCATAACTTACGCTTTTCAGCACCTACTGTCTTCGGCAGTTGCTAAGCTATAATACCATGTTATTTTCCATATGTCAAGCCTATTTTTCATCTTTTTCTTTTTTTCTTTTTCAAAAGAGGATCCGCCGAAAGCAGACCCTCCTCTATGACAGTCTCGCAACTGTCTCTTTTACATTTTATTATGCAAGCTTAACCGGGTTAACCTTTACGCCAGGTCCCATTGTAGATGTAAGAGTTACACTCTTCAGGTACTGACCTTTAACAGCGGCTGGTCTAACCTTGTTAATTGCATCGATAAGCGTCTGGAAGTTGTCCGCTAACTGCTCCTCTGTAAAGGATGCTTTTCCAACCGGAACATGGATAATGTTTGTCTTGTCCAGTCTGTACTCAATCTTACCAGCTTTGATATCGTTGATAGCTTTTGTAACGTCCATTGTTACTGTACCAGCCTTCGGGTTTGGCATAAGTCCCTTAGGTCCGAGTACACGTCCAAGACGTCCAACAACACCCATCATGTCCGGTGTAGCAACTACAACGTCGAAGTCAAGCCATCCCTCGTTCTGAATCTTCGGGATCAGTTCGTCTCCTCCAACGAAGTCAGCACCTGCTGCTTTTGCTTCCTCAGCCTTAGCGTCCTTAGCGAACACAAGGATGCGAACCTTCTTACCTGTTCCGTGTGGAAGAACTACAGCACCACGGATCTGCTGATCAGCGTGACGTCCGTCACAACCTGTTCTGATATGAGCCTCGATTGTCTCGTCAAACTTTGCTGTTGCTGATTTCTTTACTAATGCTACTGCTTCTGCAGGATCATAGAGATTTCCTCTTTCGATCAGTTTTGCAGCTTCGATATATTTTTTTCCTCGTTTCATTTTACAATAACCTCCTTGTGGTATTGGCGGGAACTTGCCCCCCCTCCCACTTTATGAATTTACTAAACAATTGAACTCTCAGCGCTCTCTCCCCCCCCGAGGACACCGGAAAAGGTCGGCTGATTGTATCCTACAATATAATCGTTATAAAATCTGGATTAGTCTTCTACAACTACACCCATGGAACGGCATGTTCCAGCGATCATGCTCTCAGCAGCCTCTACTGTAGCTGCGTTCAGGTCTGGCATCTTCATTTCAGCGATCTCTCTAACCTGAGCTTTTGTGATTGTAGCAACTTTTGTCTTGTTCGGTACACCAGAACCGGACTGAATCTTACAAGCTTTCTTAATAAGAACTGCTGCCGGTGGTGTCTTTGTGATGAAGCTGAAGCTTCTGTCATTGTAAACAGTGATTACTACAGGGATGATAAGATCTCCCTGATCTGCTGTTCTAGCATTGAACTGTTTTGTAAATTCTACGATGTTTACACCGTGCTGTCCAAGTGCAGGACCAACCGGTGGTGCCGGAGTTGCCTTTCCAGCAGGAATCTGTAATTTGATATATCCTTCTACTTTTTTTGCCATTTCAATTACCTCCTTGTGGTATTGGCGGGATTCTCATCCCTCCCACGCAATTTTAATCCATTTTCTTCACTTCTGAAAAACCAAGTTCAACCGGAGTTTCTCGGCCAAACAGCTCAACATTGATTGTCAGACTCTTCTTCTGTTCGTTGATTGTCTGAACAGCTCCAACTGTTCCTTCCCATGCACCGCTAAGTACAGTTACAACATCACCGATCTCAAGATCAAGGATCACCTCATCCTGTTTGATTCCAAGGTTCTCCATCTCACTCTCATCAAGCGGTACCGGCTTGGATCCAGGTCCGACGAATCCTGTAACACCTCTTGTGTTTCTTACAACATACCAAGTGTCATCATTCATGATCATGTGGATCATAACATATCCAGGAAACATCTTTCTCTGTACGACCTTTTCCACTCCATTACGTATCTCAGGTACTTCCTCAAGTGGAACACGAACTTCCAAAATCTGGTCTTCCAGATGACGAGTCTCAATTGTCTTGTCAATGTTTGCTTTTACTTTGTTCTCATACCCTGAATAGGTATGAACGACGTACCATTTTGCCTCTGACATAAAATCACCTTTCTGCTGCGGTCAACTATTTCACTAAAAAGTCAATTCCATATCTCAAAAGCGCATCAACTACTGAGATCAGCGCTCCAAGCACTACGGAGACAGCAACAACTGCCGTGGTCTGTTTAGCAAGTGTATTCTTGTCTGGCCAAACGATCTTATTGAACTCTGCCTTAAGTCCTTTGAACCAGCTCTTTTTCTGAGTTTTTGTATTCTCACCCATAATTCCACTTCCTTTCGACAACAATTATTTTGTCTCTTTGTGCAGTGTGTGTGATTTGCAGAATCTGCAGTACTTCTTGGTTTCCATGCGTTCCGGATGAGTCTTCTTATCCTTTGTCATGTTGTAGTTACGGTTCTTGCATTCCGTACATTCCAGAGTAATTCTTGTGCGCACAACTTCCACCTCGCTTTTAATATATTCACCTACGTGTTGCTGATGGTTGCGAGCCATCAATTTTTAGGCATAAAAAAAAAGCCTACTTCCATTCGCCCAAACATTGTATCATGGGGGGGCAAACAGAAGTCAAGCCTCTTTCTTAATTTTTCAATTTAGCATTTTTTATATCCACTGCTTCTTCATTTACATCCGCAGTTCCGTATCATTCACCTTGTTCTTCCGACTTCTCATCGTAAGTGTCAAGGAAATGATGCTTCTCACCTTTTGACTTATACGCAACTACAGTATCCAGATTTACATTTTCAACACTCTTGAAAATATTTCCCTCCACATATGGATTTACTTTTTTCAATGTAGCAATCAATTCTTTGATTTCTTTACGCTTAGAAAGATTCTCTTCATTCTCAGTTGTAGCGCACGCTTCTGTAAACTTACATGCACACTGAAGAAAATACAGATCATTATAATCTCTCCATGCTTTGATATCTTCTTCGCGAACCATATATAGCGGTCGGATCAGTTCCATTCCTTCAAAATTTGTACTATGCAGCTTCGGCATCATCGTCTGCACCTGCGCTGAATAGAGCATCCCCCCCATGAGGATCGTCTCGATCACATCATCATAATGATGTCCTAATGCAATCTTATTGCATCCCATCTTCTGCGCATGACTATACAGATATCCGCGACGCATTCTTGCACAGAGATAACATGGTGACTTTTCTATATTAAAAACTGATTCGAAAATATCTGATTCAAAAACCTCTATCGGAATCTCCAGCCGCTTTGCATTCTCCTCTATCACCTGACGGTTAACCGGACTGTACCCCGGATCCATCACAAGAAACTTCACCTCAAAATCAAACTTATTATGACGCTTCAGTTCTTGAAAAAGCTTTGCCAGCAACATAGAATCTTTTCCTCCGGAAATACAGACAGCAATTCTGTCTCCCGGTTTTACAAGTTCATATTCATTGATTGCCTTTGTAAATTTACACCAGATATTCTTCCTGAATTTCTTGCGCAGACTCTGCTCTACTTCCTCCGCAAAGCTTAATTCTTTCTTTGACTTACTCATCTCTCTTCCCCCCTGTCGTTCTATTCACATTTTGCCAAATCTTTAATCACTTCACCTGCAATGATCAACCCTGCCACTGATGGCACAAATGCCACACTGCCCGGAGTGGATCTGCGTTTTGCAGCCTTGTATTCCAGATTTTCCTGACAAGTTTCCTCCACATTGCAATTATCTGAAGTATCTTCCAATGGACGGATCGGCTCTTCTTCTGAATATACAACTTTCAGTTTCTTAACACCGCGTTTCTTTAATTCTCGTCGCATTACCTTCGCAAGTGGGCATACCTTAGTCTTATAAATATCCGTCACACGAAACGCACTTGCATCAAGCTTATTCCCCCCCGCCCCCCATGCTGCTGATGATCGGTATATCCAATTCTTTACACTTCATAACTAAAGCAATTTTAGCTGTCACTGTATCTACCGCATCCACAACATAGTCATATTCTTCAAAAGGAAATTCATCTGCATTATCCGGCAGAAAGAAACAATTGTGAATGTTCACTTTCGCCTCCGGATTAATATCGAGAATCCTGTCCTTCATCACTTCTGTTTTATATTGACCAACCGTCTTTCTCGTTGCAATAATCTGTCGGTTCAGATTACTCATACAGACTTTATCATTATCGATCAGATCCAGCTTTCCAACTCCGCTTCTTGCAAGAGCTTCACACACGTATCCACCGACACCACCGATACCAAATACTGCAACGCGGGCGCCTTCCAGCCTGTTCATTGCTTCCTTACCTAAAAGCAGTTCTGTTCTCGAAAACTGTGTTAACATTCTCGGTTCTCCTCTTCTATTCCTCTTACATAAATGTTCCGCCACCCGGACCGCCTCCCAGGCACAGTCCGCCACTGTTACAGCAAATATTGCACATCAGATTGGCAATACATAGTTTCACACACCAGCTACTATTATAGGTTCCCGGATATCCGTACATTGTCTGTCTTGTCTGATACCAGTTTCCGCCACCTTCCAGTTGTTGAAGTAACATCTGATACTGCATATTCTGTGGTTCCAGACGAACTGCTTCTCTCGCATGTTCCAATGCAGTCACGTTATTTCCTAATCCGGAATTCGCCGATGCGCTGTAGAAATACCATCTTGCACTATGCTGACTGATTCCGTCAAGTACGTTAAGAGCCTCTTTATAATGTCCGCTTCGTATGTAATTAGCTGCCGCATTCAGATGTGCATCTTCCTCACTCATCCCGGAAGTTCTACCCGTACTTCCTGCTGAACCATATCCATAAGAACCAAAACCGCCGAATCCTCCAAACGGGTCGTAACCTCCATAACCTGAACCATCACTCGAACCATATCCGGAAGTATATCCTTTTTCGCGTTCATCCATAATCTGCTGATAAGCCTGCTGCACTTCCTTAAACTTCGCCTCAGCTCATCTTTCTTCGGATTATTGATATTCGCATCCGGATGATACTGTCGGCTCAGCTTTCGATAAGCTTTCTTCACATCTTCATCCGTAGCATTCCTGTCTACACCTAATATACTGTATGGATCTGACATCCTTCCTATTTCCTCGTTCTTTCTCTTGCCTTTATTCTAACAAACAGTTACTGTTCACACGATGTGCGACCAGCAACACTTGAATATCATAACAGATTGCTCGTCTCCAGTAAACCTGTCAACTCTTCTTAATAAATGTTGTTCCACATTTCGGACAGCGAATCTCAATCTTTCCCTTTCCTTTCGGAATACGAATCTTCTGTTTGCACCCCCCCGGACATTTATAAATATGATATACCTTTCTTTGCGCCAGACTGTTCTTCTGCTGCTGAATATAAGTCCTAATCTTGTATGTCTTTGCAAGATACTTCTGATTTTCCGCATATCGTTTAGATACATTTTTGGAGAATATACGGAAATAACAATAAATGATCAATATCCATCCAAGTAAATAGAATAATGATCCTGCCCTTCCTCCTGCAAAAAATGAGGATAAGAGCACTACTATCAGTCCCCCAATAAGCAGAGCCTTAGAGAACTGATCCAATCCATACCTTCCCTGCATAAAACGTAAAAACTTTTCTTTCACACTAATCCTTCTTTCTTAAATTAATCCGCCTGCAATCTTCCATCACTCTTTACAGTAACAGTATCTTGTCATGCATTTCTTGAGTTAAGTTTTTCACAAAAATAATATGTGCTATATTCTGCGCTGTTTTCGCTCAAAAGTCAATTAAATAAATATAAAATGTGGTAACTGTCCAAAGGAAACGCACCGAATTTTCTTCGTTTTCTCCAAACAGTTACCAGTCTTTATTGATTCAATATATTATTACAGATTTCATCCGAGATCAGGTACACGATCCTGGAATCATTCATCATGACATATCTGTCTCCACTTCCATTTTCTCCTCCGATGTAAAGCGTCATGGTCTGATCTTCATCATCGCTTGTATAAGTAACTTCTACTGTGATTCTGGAAGTCGCATCCAGACCATACCCTGCAAGATCCGCATCATCTACAGAATAATCCGCCGCCTCTGACAGCTTCACAGCACCAAGTCCTCCGGCTACTGCTGCAACATCTTCTGCCTGATTCTCATTTTCGGAATCATAGGTTGTTGTCTCACCGTTCTGTGTGATCACTTCTTTTTTCAGATTTCCACTTCCGATACTTGGATAAGTATCCAACTGAGCAATCTGATCCAGTTCTGTCTGGATATCATCCAATGAAGTCGCCGGAATTGTATAAACCTTTTCCGTATCGTCCACTGTCGCATAGTAATCATTTCCGGTCGCATTCCCAACCTTGATTGTTGTCACAGTTCCATCTTCATCTGTCAGTGTAACTGTATAAGTCGGATGATCTAATCCATATTCTTCCAGCGCATCCGCATCCTCAAGTTCTCGATCCGCACTCAACTGTCCCATGGCATCAGCCACTGTCTTCGGATAACTCTGACGCAATGGAAAATCTTTATCTGCGGTATAGTACCAGGTATCTCCGTCTTTCTCAAAATTCATTTCACCCGTACCAAGATCATATTTCACCCCGGTAATCTCTGAGGTCTTCAGGTCTGTCACTTTCACCGTTTCTTCTTCCTTGGAATCCTGCTTCTTATTCCATGTGCTTAAGGCAAAATAGAGGATAAGGAGCAACACCAGAACACCGATCAGAATCACTGGCCCTTTCTTTTTCTTCATTCTAATTTTCTTCCTCCTTAAGCTTTTCTTCTTCTGAACCATACGCTGAATCCGGCGATCAGAATCACTGCCGGGATTCCAAAGATTACAAGAAGGCTGAACAGACCGGCATGCTGTATCGTATTATACTCTGTTCCAAGGCTCTTTGCCTCGATGGACAGATTCTGTACTCCGTCAAAGTTTGCACTTACTGCATTCATAAAGATCTGTGTATTCTCAAGCTGTGAAAATGCATCTGTAATATTCTGATCGATCAGACTTCCTGCGGAGATCACCGTCAGACGGGCTTCTGTTGTACTGCTTTCCTCAGAATCTTCCGTACTTTCACTATCATCAGTTGTTGTATCTGTTGCCTCGGCATCTGAACTATTCGAAGAAGAATCATCTCCCGAAGAAATTGTCTCTGTTGCGACAACTCCAAGTTCATACGTTCCCTGTTTCTGTTCGGACTCTGTTACTGCGTATCCATTTTCCGATGTCTCCATGAATGCACTTGTTGTTATCGTATCTCGTGTCGGATCTGTCAATGTCATTCCATGTGCATTCGTCAAAAGCACCATCTGAGAACTGATTCCGTTCGCAAGATCACCGGATACATTCAGCTGTGGGAAGATATAATATGGCTGGTTCTGATAACATCTTGTCGGATCCGCAATATAACCATCTACACCTTCAATTCCATACACCTTCAGCACACTTGCCAGATTTGGGAAATCCGTCAGAGAGGTATCCCCAAGCAGACACATCACTTTTCCACCTGCTGCCAGATAATTTGTCAGAAGTGTCACTTCATTTTCTGAAAGGTCATTCGTCGGTGCATTCATAAGCAGAAGATCACAATCATCCGGAATGGAATCTGCCATCAGAAGGTTCAGCTCTGTCAGCGTGTAATTATTTTTACTCATCAAATCTGTAACTGTAGATGACAGTTCCGCCTCTCCATGCCCGCTTACTTTATAGATTGTCTTCTGCACATCACTTGTCACATAATTCACCGCACTTGTCAACTGACCATCTCCGTCAAATTCTGAATAAGATGCATTTCCTGAATAATAGGAAGACATATCCATAACAAGAATCTTGTCAAAAGAAATAGTTGTTGTCTTTCCTGTTGCTTCACAAGATACAACAATTGTATTTTCGGATGCATTATACTCTGTCAATGCTGACGGATGCAGAACCGGATCGATCCACTCAACATTGATCTTATCTGAAAGTGCTGCATATTTACTGATAAATGTCTTAATCCTGTCATCCGTGTCTTTCTTTACCGCAAGAACTTTCATATCGACTTTATCATTCAATCCGCTCAGCAGATCCTTTGTTGTATCTGAAATTTCATAAATCTTTGTACTGCTCATATCCAGATTGCGATAAGCTTCCGGGATCTGTCCGATTACCAGATTGAACACAATAACAATCGCGATTACAAGTACTGTCAGCCCCCACACTGTAAGATCCGTGCTTTGTACCGGAGGTGTGGAACATCCCTTTGATCTTTCCTGTTGTTTTCTTTCTTCTATCCACTTTCATGCCCTCCTAATTCCAACGTCTCTTCTGGATTGCCTGTACTGTCAGGAACACAAAGACTACGATCAGTGAAAGATACAGCGCGATTCCTGTTATATCTACAATACTGTTCGAAGTGATATCCGTAAATACATCTGCAAGTGCCAGTCTTCCAAGCATCTTTGTCAGCAGGTTTTCATAAAGACTTGATTTCACAAAGTACACGACCACACCGGCGATCACACCAACTGCTTCGATCACACCGGCAATCACTATATTTCCTGTCATCTGATAAATATAAACAACAATCAGAGTCAGAATGATAAGCACACCGACCAATCCGCTGACTGCACTGCTTGGAAGCATGGAAAGAATTCCATTCCAAAGATACAAGATAAGCAGAATACCAAATGTACTGATAAATGCGATCATCTGACTTTCTGTCAGAGCAGACAGGAACATGCCAATCGCCGCATATACACAGCCCAACAGGAAGAATACCCCGATGGATATGTAATCTACTTTCAGATATGCAGTTCCCTGTGCCTTAATGATTAATGGGAACGCACAGAAGATCACATTCGGGATTCCAATTACCGTTACCATTGCAAGATATTTTCCAAGCACAACCTTCCACAGACTGACCGGAGCTGTCAGAAGCAGCTGATCTGTCTTATTTTTACGCTCTTCTGAAAAACTGCGCATCGTGATCAGCGGAATCCCTACGATAAATACGATCAGTGTACCTGAAAGCGTATAGGAAAAGTATGGATATCCGGCTGTCAGGTTATATGCCATAAAGTAGATTCCTGTAAATGCAATAAGAAATGCAACAAACACGCATCCCACCATAGACTGAAAATAGGAGCGTACTTCTCTTTTATAAATCGCCAGCATCTTTCATGTCCTCCGTTTCCTTCTTCTTCGCCTTTTCTGCATATTCTTCTGCTGCCCTGTCGCTCTGCGTCAGTTCCATAAAGACATCTTCAAGACTTACCTGCAGCGGATTCAGTTTCAGCAGTGGCTGATGATTCTGTGCAAATGCCTGAAATATTTTCTCACGTATATCTGTATTTTTCTTTTCCTGAACCTGAGCCCATGTGATTCCATTTTCCAGATGCTTTGTAGAAATGCTTCGAATTCCATCTACTGTCTCAAGAATTCTTCGAACTTCGTCCGGGCTTGCTTTCGTCTCGATCTCAATCAGATCAGAATCTCCCAGATTCCGTTCCAGGTTCTCCGGCGTGTCACTTGCGACCAGTTTTCCTTTGGAAATGATCAAAATATAATCGCAGACTTCACGGACTTCCGCCAGAATATGAGAACTCAAAATCACTGTGTGTTTCGTTGCAAGCTGTCGGATCAGTTCACGGATCTCTATGATCTGTTTTGGATCAAGTCCGACACTTGGTTCATCAAGAATAATGATCTCCGGAAATCCAAGCACTGCCTGTGCCAGTCCGACTCTCTGACGGTATCCTTTCGACAGATTCCTGATCAGACGGTTTTCCACTTCCCAGATCTTCACCATCTTCTCTACTTCATTGATAGACTCTTCTCTTTTATTCTTAGCGATTCCTTTCAACTCCGCTACAAATTCCAGATATTCACGGACTGTCATCTCCATATACAACGGTGGCAATTCCGGCAGATAACCAATCTGCTTTTTCGCCTCCTCAGGTTCTTTCAGAATATCATGTCCATTGATCAGTACTTCTCCTTCGGTAGCACCGAGGTATCCTGTCATAATATTCATCGTTGTTGAT
Source organism: Mediterraneibacter faecis JCM 15917 (assembly GCA_001312505.1). Lineage (GTDB taxonomy): Bacteria > Bacillota > Clostridia > Lachnospirales > Lachnospiraceae > Mediterraneibacter > Mediterraneibacter faecis. The sequence goes on along the minus strand of BBDW01000008.1, from coordinate 89,777 downwards.
TTTCCCGCCCCATTCGGTCCAAGAAAGCCGTAGACATGCCCTTCCTCTATTGTGAAGTTTAAATGATCTACTGCTGTATGATTTCCATACTTCTTCACAAGATTCTTTACTTCTATCAAAGTCTTACCTCCCTATATTTCTTCCAGTCTATATCTATGCAGACAAACCGGGATTTTTGACCTTTCAAAAGTATCAGGATTCTGTGAATGTTTTGTGTTATAAATGTGACAGTTCTATTTCTTGTAAAACGAAAAAGCATTCTCTGCATTGTTCCATATAAGAACCAACACAAAGAATGCTTCTTTTTTACTTTTCGTATTCCTTACAAACCAGATCTGCAATGATCTGCTGCCCCTGAGAATCCGGATGTACTCCGTCTTTCTGCAGATGAGATATTACAGATGACTGATACACATCCGCAACTTCATAATCGTATTTTCCCGCACGTTTTTCAATGATCGCGTTCATATTTTCAATAATGTCTTCTACAATTTTATTCAGTGTAGACGGAAGCTTCATATTTCCTGCCGGATTATAAATTGTAGTCACGATCACTTTTGCATCGTCCTTTTTCAATGAATTTACTGTCTTCATCATCTGGATCCATTCTTTTTCAAAGGAATTATAATCCCAGTTGTTCAACGCGTTGATCGCACTCAGCACAAGCAGCGGATTCTTCTTTACAGACTCTTTCAAAGATGCAAGTGCCTCATCCGCACTTTTAAATTTTGTATCTGTCTTCAGGATTTCCTGAACCACACGCTTACATTCGTTGAGCAGGTCATTCGAACCAATTGTTATAAAAATAACATCTGCTTTTGCAAGATTCGTCTGCACATCCTGCTTTGACAAATACTTTTCGTTCAATCCTGCTGTATCAAGACCTGTTCTTGCATAATTGTGATAAATATATCTGCACCCTTCGCTATATGCTATTTCCTTTGCTGCCAGACTTCCATAATTCTCCATCCAGGATTTATCGCAAGTGTAACCTTTCGCAATACTGTCTCCAAGTACTGTGCAATAAAGCTGATGTGGGCGTGCTGTTTCCTCCGTATTTTCTGTTCCGGATACCGGAAGAGTCCCTGTCAGCAGCATCCCTGCGCTGAGCAGAACTGCCAACATCCTTCTTCCGTATCTTGAAATCCTTCCTTTTCTTTCTCTCATTCCATTTTGTTTCATTTTCCGCACCTGCCTGTATTCTGTCCTTCTTCGTAGCTGTCCCTATTATTGCCTTATGCTTTAGATTTCCCATTTTGCCTGACTTCCATGCTCCATCTTTGTAATATTTAATTTCCAGTCAATCTGCTCTTTCAATTCATTTACATGGGAAATGATTCCAACCAGTCCTTTCTCTCCTGCAAGTTCTTTGAGAATCTGAATTGCACGGTCTCTTGATGCATCATCCAGAGATCCGAATCCTTCATCTACAAACATCGTCTCCAGACTTACAGCTCCCGCCGTATTCTGGATAATATCTGCAAGTCCCAATGCCATTGATAAGGCTGCCATGAAGGATTCTCCTCCTGAAAGAGACTTCACATCTCTGACAGAATCTGTCACCAGATCATAGACATCCAGATCAAGTCCGGCCTGTCCCTGACTGCTCAGATCCTGAATCTCCCTGCACTGTAAAATAAATTCATTTGATGTCATCCGCGCCAACCTGCGGTTTGCCGCCTGAATGATCTGCCGGAAATAAGTCCGCTGTACATACGTCTCAAAATCAAGTTTCACACTGCCGCTCAAATTGCCATTTGCAGTCTTGCTCAGGTTGGAAAGTACCTCATATTCTTTTCGCAGAGCTTCCTGCGAAGAAAAATATTGTTTCAGGTTCTTGTACGCATTCTGGTTACCTGTCCATCTGCTGTGAAGCTGCATCTGATGATCCTGTTTTTCTTTCAACAGATGTTCTACTTCATTTCGCTTTTCTATCTCCTGCTGCGGATCTTCCCGCTTTTCGCCTGCAGTCTGTTCCTTCAGCGTCTCGATCTTTGCCTTTTTCTCTAACAGCTGGCGGTCATGTTCTTTCACTTCTTTGTCTTTCTCCCGCCACCCTTCGATCCACTGTTTCGCCTCACGGAATTCTTCCTGTGAAGTAAATTCCTGTCGGCTGATCTCCTCTCGGAACTCTTCCTGCTCTTTTACAAAACGCTTCTCAAGTTCTGCCTTCTGGCCTCGAAGTCCCTCCAGTTTTCCTGCCTGACGTCTGCTTTCCTCCGTCATCTTACGGCACTGTTCCTGTGCCTGCTTTGTTTCATTCTTCTTCCGATCCAGTTCAACCTGCATCTTCTGAAGCTCTTCTTTCACCTGCTCTTCTTTCACAGGATTATCTCCGAGAATACGTTGTTCTGATTCAAGCTGTGCTTTACATATCTGAAACTTTTCCTGCTGCTGTATTCTTTTTTGTTCCAGCAGATCACGTCTTTGCTTCAGTTTCTCTACCGTCTCTTTATCCGGTGCTTCTCCGGAAATCTTTGCCGGATGCGGATGTTCTACTGATCCGCAGACCGGACACGGCGTGCCTTCCTGTAATTCCTTTGCCAGGATTCCCGCCTGCTCCTGAAAGAATTTCGCATATGCTTCCTCATACTGAGCTGATGCTTCCTGACAATTCTGTATACAACGCTGCATTGCCCCCCCTGTCTGATTTTCATATTCTTTCGAATACTTACGCACATTTGCGTAATGTGGAAGAAGATCCAATAACTGTGAAATTCTTTTCAGCATTTCCGGTTCTACCTTTGCAAAAACTTCTTCCAATTCTTCCGCTTTTTCTTTAACCTCAGAAAGTTCCTTTTCCTGTTCCTTCTGCCATACAGTAATCTGCTCGATCTCGCCCTGTATCTGCCGCACGGATTTCGCTGTTCGAAGAGCCTGCACTTCCAGATGTCTCGCCTGCTCTGCCCGGTGTCCAAGCCCTGCCTGAACCCGACAAGTTTCCATCTCGTCCTGTTTTGCATTCAGAAGAAGCAGACTCTTCTCTTCCATTTCCAAACGATCAAATATCTTATTCTTCTCTTCTTTCTTCTGAATCAGCATTCGAAGTGTTTCTGACTGTTTCTTAAGTTCCTCTGATTCTTTCTTTAAGACTTTTCCACAACTTTCTTCATATTCGAGAAAGTTTTTCACAGCCTCCAGAACCTTTTCCCCTTCCGGCATGGATAACTCACAGAGTTCTTTCCACTGATCTGCCAGTTCCTGCTGTTCTGCATTCTCCGGTTCCACACGCTCCATCTCACGCCGGATGTCTGATTCACTTTCCTTCAGCGCAATATACAGATCTTTTCCTTTTTCTTTCAGCGCTTCCTGAATCCGCCAGTAGATCTGTGTCTGGAAAATCTGCGAGAAGATCTTTTTACGTTCTTTCGATTCTGCATGAAGAAGCTTTAAGAAATCTCCCTGTGCGATCATGGAAATCTGCGTAAACTGCCCCCCCGCATCAAGACCAATGATTTCCTGAATCTTCTGGTCTGTCTCTCGCTTCTTCCCCCCCTGATATTCCCTTCCATCCGGAAGAAGGAGACTCACCTTCGCTGTCTCTTTCACATACCGGAGGCTTCCATCTGCTTTTCTTCTCTTCCCTACCCGGAGATATTCCGGATTACGGCGCACGGTATATTCCTGTCCCCCCCGATAAGAAAACACATATTCAACATAAGTGTCTGTGTCTTCTGATGCATACTGGCTGCGCATCATATTTCCATCTCTGCGTCCGCCACTCGTCCGGTCATACAGCGCATACATGATTGCATCAAAGATGGTTGTTTTTCCTGCACCCGTATCTCCGGTAATCAAAAATAATCCACTGTGAATCTTTGTAAAATCTATCTCCTGGACGCCCGCATAAGATCCGAATGCGGACATCGTCAATCTCACCGGTCTCATACGTCTTCCCCTTTCATTTCACTTAGAATCTCTCTTAAGATCTTTTGTTCCTGCTCAGACATTTCCTGCCCCTGCATCTCTTTGTAGAAATCACAAAATGTTTCAAACGGAGTACCGATCCATATCTGTTCTTCAGAAAATTCCAGCTTCTGTCTCGTCCTTTCATTATCCATCCGTACTTCGAGGATATGATGGAACTTTCTTTCCAACTGTTCCTTCGGTTTGTACGGATCAACCTCATCTGTCAGCGTTACACTGACATAATCTTCACTCCCGGTTCCGTCCTCCGCTTCAAGGATCTCTTCCAGCGTTCCCCCTAAGTTTTCTCACATCACGAAGTGGATGCAGCGGCAGCTTCTGAATCTCCGGCTCACTACCTTTTTCTTTCAGTTCAACTACATGAAGTGTCTTCTTCTGGTTTGCCTCACTGACAGAATATTTCAACAATGTTCCGCAGTAGCGGATCTTCTCCTGACCGACTCTCTGTGCTCCGTGTAAATGTCCGAGTGCCACATAGTCAAACTCCTGTACTACGGAAATATCTACATTATCAATGCCTCCGACAGATAATACTTCTGATTCACACGTTGTTGGAGTCTCCCCCTTCCCTGTATAAAACTGATGGGAAACCAGTACATTTCTTCTGGAAAAATCAATCTTCTCCCGTTCCAGAATTCCTTGTACAGCTGCCGTATAACTCTCCGGCACCTCTCCGCCAAAGATCTTGCGCACATATCCAGGCTTCAAAAATGGAAGCAGCCAGAAATCCACTTCACCAAACGCATCTGTCAAAGTAATCTTTTTCAGACCATCCTCTTCTTCCTCCGGAACCTGACCCGCAATATAAATCTGATGGCTTCCAAGCAAACGACTGGCATAATCAAGCCGCTGTGCAGAATCATGATTTCCCGATATGATAAGAACCGGAATCGCCGGTTCAATCTTAGCCAGAGCTGTCAAGAATTCATCAAACAGACTTACCGCTTCTCCTGATGGCACGGATTTATCATAGATATCTCCAGCAATAACAATTGCATCCGGATGTATGGACGCTGCATATGAAAGAACCTCCGCAAGGATATGTTCCTGATCCTCCCGGAGGTTATAATGATGTAATTGCTTTCCTATATGCAGGTCTGATAAATGAAAAAATTTCATATCGTCACCTCATTACAGTAAATTTACTTCTTTCCCGGATTCTTCCAGATCCAGATTGCTGCTACAATACCAAGCATATACAGAATGTTCACAAGAACGACCGGATTATCCTTCAGTAAAGCGACAACTGCTACAATTGCTGCAAGTATCGCCGCAAGCTGAAGCACCTTGAGAAGCTTCTCATTCCGGCTCTGTCTTGCTTTCTGTAAGCATTCCAGTCTGCGCTGTTCCAACGTCAGATATTCCAGCATATCTTCCGGCCGAATCTTAGAAAGAATCACTTCTTCTCTGGAAAACTTCTTCTCCCCCCACTGCGGTGGAAAATACTCTTGATCTGATCGATCTTTTCCTTCCGGTTCTGCGGATCTTTAACCGCCTGCTCATACTCTTCCTCGGCTACACGATCCTCCGCAGTCTCTTTGTAATAATCTTCCAGCTTCTGCGCCGGTTCTACCGGTGGCTGTACAGGATGTGTTGGTTCCGTATTCACCGGTGGTATCGCCTCTGTCTCCACTGGCGGAATCTCCTCCGCATCCACCGGCTGCTCGACTACTCCTGATGTATTCACTTCATCTATCACTTTATTTTCCTCAGACACGCTAGTCCTCCTTTTTATCTTCTCTGCATCAATCCTGAAAATGATACCTACTATTCGCATATCAACATATAAATTATAGCAAATGCACGAAAAATATACAACCAACAAGAAATGGACTTAGTGTCGATTAATCATATTTTCATTACTACTGTTGTTCCTCCGCTCCCGGAAGTTTCACCATCTTCGGCGCATGCTTAAGTGCCGGAATGATCTTTGCGATCAAATCAGATGTACGAATCTTCAGACTGGATGTGTTGATGCACGGATGACAGCCAAAATACGGATCTTTCATTATATCCTCATCGATCAGAAGCTGTACTTTCCCCTCTGTATCATTCATAAGTCCCATAACGCTGACGGATCCCGGTGTAATATCCAGATACTTCTCCATATACTCCGGTTTTGCAAAGGAAAGTCTGGCAGAGCCTATCTGTGCCGACAGATTCTTTGTCTTGAATGGCTTGTCACCCGGCATCAGAAGCAGATAAAAGTCTGTTTCCTGTCGATTGCAAAGGAACAAGTTCTTGCAGATTGCGGTTCCATCTCCAAGTGTTCTATCGATCTCTTCACAGGCTTCCATCGTCATTGCCGCCTCATGGTCTACTCTCTGGTATTCCACACCAAGCTTGTCGAGGAAATCATATACCCTGATTTCCTTTTCTAATCTTCCTTCTGTGTTTTCTGGTCTTCCATTCTCTAATTTCATATTATCAACTCCTATGTCATACTAACCTAAGTGCTCTATATCTGTCAAAACATGCAAATATTTCCTGTCTTCTCGGCACTGCCATACAGGATACACTGGATGTACTCTCGCATAATTCCGCCAGCGATTTATTCTGCATCACTTCTTCCAACTCATCTACAATCTGAATCAGATTCTTCTTTCCGTCAATCAAATGTTTCTGTGCATATCGTACACAGTATCCAAGTGCTGCCACCTGTTCGTTATCCGCAATCTGCTCTAAGTATCTCAGATCGATCGTATCCCGGTTGATCATCACAGATTCTTTCCCCATCGTCTTCATCTTGATCCTGTCATTTCCGCGAAATGCTTTATCCGGTCGCGGCACTCTGTCATAAGTCGGTTTCTCTGCCGGCTGCTCCGGCACGCTGATCTGTGGGAAATTCTCTGCTTCTTTTTTCGCCAGTACTGTAATGTCTTTCGGAACATAACGATCCATCTGGATAATACTGTCTGCAATATGGAAATAAGCTCCCGAACTTCCTGCAACGATCACTGTCGAGATTCCATAGTTTTCATACAATTCCCTGATTCTTTCAATAAATGGTGTGATCGGTTCCATCTCTCTGTGGATCACGCGCTGCATCAGCTCATCACGGATCATAAAGTTCGTTGCACTCGTATCTTCATCAATCAGGAACAGAGATGTTCCCGCCTCAATTCCTTCGATCACATTTGCCGCCTGTGAAGTACTTCCACTTGCATCTTCTGTACAGAATGATGTCGTATCTTTTCTGTTCGGAAGATCGTTGATGAACATGGAAATATCTGTCTTCTGGATACTTCTTCCATCCTCCGCACGCAATTTCACTGCTGTCGCATCTGTGATCACATACTCTCTTCCATCCCCCCCTGCGATGTGATTGTACACTCCAAGTTCCAATGCTTTCAAAAGTGTTGATTTTCCGTGATAACCTCCGCCGACGATCAAGGTAATCCCCCCCTTACGGATTCCCATACCGGTAATCTTTCCTTTATGCGGAAGTTCCAGTGTCACTTCCTGTTCCTTCGGAGACTGGAAGGCGATTCCGTCACGCATCGGCCGGGATGAGATTCCGGATTCCCTTGGCAGTACACTTCCGTTTGCCACGAAGGCACAAAGACCAAGTTTCGGAAGTTCTTTACGGATATACTCCTGGTCTTCTGCAAGATCTACGATTCTTCTCAATCTCTTTGCATCCAGATTCTTGTAAAACAGGGATGCCTTTACGCACTCCGGAACAAAATCAAATAAAATCTTCTCTAACTCTCTCGCATTGATTGTTCGTCCATTTGCCGGAAATCCGATTTCCATTCTAAGAAGGATATTCCCGTTCTCCGGCTGAATCTGACACGCTGTTCTCTCCAGAACTTCCTGTCCGCATCTGCTGACAGAGATCAGACCACTCTTACCTGAACCTTTTGCCTTGAATGCAAACCGTTCTGCCCTTCTTCCAAACTGGCGCAGCAATTCGTCCTGAAGTGCAATTCTCTGACATTTTCCACAATATAATTCCTGTGGGAATCCTGCTGTCTTCCCACTCACCAGTACACTTACCTTTGACGGTGACGCAAACGGATCTCCCTGTACGTGATCGATCGATAAAACATATCCCGGAAATCGGTACTGTCCTTTTGTATCTTTATAAGCCGGATATCCCCCCCGGTGATCTATTCTTGATAATAAACTTCTAAGTTCTGCTTCTGACTGCATTTTTATTCCACTCTTTCTTTTTCTCATTCGTGCAGAATACGCTCAAACTGCACGAACCATTTCTCATTATACAACATTTTTGCTCTCTTGCATGCAAGAGTCATGCCGCTTGCATGATCTGTACAGCAAAAGGTTACTGTTCACTCCCTGTCAATCACTCCGCTGATTGACACGGAGGATGCGTGTTTTGACTTGAATGCATCTCGCCCCATCGCCAAAGGCGATTTAAAATGGCGAGATGCGTTGCTGGTCGCACATCGTGTGAACAGTAACAGCAAAAAGAAGCCATTATCCAGACTCTTTATCCGAATAATGACTTCCAATCATTTACTTCAAATTACTTTTCTGTAATACAATTTTATACCTCGAAGATCAGGTCTCCGTAAGATGGCATTGGCCAAGCTTCTTTATCCACGATCATCTCAAGTTTGTCAACCGGTGCACGGAGTGCATCCATAGCCGGAACAACCTCTGTATGATAGTATGTAGCCTGTACTTCGCCTTCTTCTTTTGCTGCTGCCTCACCTGTCACTTTTACAAGCCTATCAAGCGCTGCCTTTGTCTCAGCCATCAGAGCACTTACTTCCTTAAGTGCCTCTGTCTGAACTGTCGCATCAACACCTGCTGCCTTCACAGCATTAATTGTATCTGCCAGTGTCTTTGTATACTTGATAAATGCCGGCAGGAACTGTTTGCTTGCCATATCGATCATAGTACGAGCTTCAATATTGATTGCCTTAGCATATGCCTCATACTGAATCTCTGCACGAGACTCAAGCTCTGCTTTTGTGAATACATTAAATCTCTCAAACAATTCTACAGCCTTCTCTGTTGTGATCGCCGGAATTGCTTCAACCATAGACTTAATGTTCGGAAGTCCTCTTCTCTCAGCCTCTGCAACCCACTCATCAGAGTATCCGTTTCCGTTGAAGATGATTCTCTGGTTCTCTGTCAGGTATTCTTTAATCAGATCATGTACTGCAAGATCAAAGTCATCTGCTTTCTCAAGAATATCACATGCATCTGCAAATGCTTCCGCAACAATTGTGTTCAGTACGATATTCGGGTTTGCAATAGAATCTCTTGATCCAACCATACGGAACTCGAACTTATTTCCTGTAAATGCGAACGGTGATGTTCTGTTTCTGTCTGTTGCATCTTTGAACAGATCTGGAAGTGTACTTACACCTGTCTCCAGCTTTCCGCCCTTCAGACTATGTGTAGCTTCTCCTGTGCTGATCAGCTGCTCAACAACATCCTCAAGCTGTTCTCCAAGGAAGATAGAGATAATTGCCGGAGGTGCCTCGTTTGCTCCAAGTCTGTGGTCATTTCCCGGATCTGCTGCGGATTCTCTAAGCAGATCTGCATGTACATTAACCGCTTTCATAATGCAGGCAAGTACAAGAAGGAACTGTGTATTCTCATGAGGTGTCTTACCTGGTTCGAGAAGATTGATTCCATCATCTGTAGTAATAGACCAGTTGTTGTGCTTACCGGATCCGTTAACTCCTGCGAACGGTTTCTCGTGAAGCAGACATTTCAGCCCATGCTGACAAGCTACTCTCTTCAATGTCTGCATTGTCAGCTGATTCTGATCTACAGCGATATTAGCTTCTGTATAAATCGGAGCCAGCTCATGCTGTGCCGGTGCAACCTCGTTATGCTGTGTCTTTGACGGAACACCCACCTTCCAAAGCTGGATATTTACATCTCTCATGAAAGATGCAATTCTCTGACGGATTGTTCCGAAGTAATGATCGTCAAGCTCCTGTCCTTTCGGAGGCATTGCCCCCCCAAAAAGTGTACGTCCTGTGTAGATCAGGTCTTTTCTTTCTTCAAACTTCTCTGCATCTACAAGGAAGTACTCCTGCTCTGCTCCAACAGATGGAGTAACCTTCTTAGATGTTGTATTTCCAAATAAACGAAGAAGTCTTAATGCTTCTTTATTGATCGCTTCCATAGAACGAAGCAGTGGTGTCTTCTGATCCAGTGCCTCTCCTGTGTAGGAGCAGAATGCTGTCGGGATGCAAAGTGTAGCTCCGCCTGCGTCCTGTCTTACGAATGCCGGTGATGTACAATCCCATGCTGTATATCCTCTTGCCTCGAATGTTGCTCTCAGTCCTCCTGACGGGAATGAAGATGCATCTGGCTCACCCTTGATCAATTCCTTTCCTGAGAAAGTCATCAGAACCTTTCCGCTCGGAAGTGGAGCTGAGATAAAGGAATCATGCTTCTCTGCTGTAACTCCTGTAAGTGGCAGGAACCAGTGTGTATAGTGAGTCGCTCCTTTTTCAATCGCCCATTCTTTCATCTCGTGAGCAATAACATCTGCTGTCTCGAGATCCAGATCTTTTCCTTCTTCAATTGTCTTTCTCAGATTCTTGTAAACTTTCTTTGGCAGACGCTCCTGCATAACTGTATCATTAAATACATTTTCTCCAAAGATGTCAGCTACATTGAATAATTCTGTGCTCATACCCTATACCTTCCTTTTCTCTTAATTCTTCGATTACTGTTCACTGCAATGAACAATATTCGATTGCACTACGGGAAACCCCCATAATAGATTACCTCTCAGGAAATCATCCGTCTGATCCAGTCAGATCAGATCTGATTTTATTCCATCCAATCTGATTCAATCATGCGGATCATTTCCCAAGCGATAAAAAAGGGCACTCCAATTATAATTGGAACGCCCTTGTTCTGTCTACGTGAGTCAGTATACCTCAACTTGCTTTAAAACGCAAGTGCTTTTTTAAAAAAGTTCTTCTCAGGCTTTTCCGACAGATCCGAATAACTCCATCTTCTCTTTTACTGTTTCCATGATTGCGTCTGCACCTGGTTTGAGAAGTTTACGTGGGTCAAATCCTTTACCCTCAAGATCTTTTCCTGCTTCGATGTACTTACGTGTAGCATCTGCGAAAGAAAGCTGACACTCTGTATTAACGTTGATCTTAGCAACTCCAAGAGAGATTGCTTTCTTGATCATATCTTCCGGGATACCTGTACCACCGTGAAGTACGAGTGGCATTGCTCCTGTACGCTGCTGAATAGCATCCAGAGTCTCAAAGCTTAATCCTTCCCAGTTTGCCGGATATTTACCATGAATGTTACCGATACCTGCTGCCAGGAAATCGATTCCCAGATCAGCTACTCTCTTACACTCTTCCGGATCAGCGCACTCACCTCTTCCGATAACTCCATCTTCTTCTCCACCGATGGATCCAACTTCTGCTTCGATTGACATTCCGTGCTCGTGAGCGATCTTAACGAGTTCTTTTGTCTTCTCAACGTTCTCGTCGATTGGATAATGAGATCCGTCAAACATGATTGATGAGAATCCTGCTTCTACACATTTCAGGCATCCTTCGTAGCTGCCGTGGTCAAGATGAAGAGCAACCGGAACTGTGATTCCGAGTTCTTCCATCATTCCGTTTACCATACCTACAACAGTCTTATATCCTGTCATGTACTTTCCTGCACCCTCAGATACACCAAGGATAACTGGTGAGTTGAGTTCCTGTGCTGTTGTAAGAATAGCCTTTGTCCACTCAAGATTGTTGATATTGAACTGTCCTACTGCGTAGTGGCCTGCTTTTGCTTTCTGAAGCATTTCTGTAGCTGATACTAACATATTTCTTTCCTCCAATTCTTAAAGATCCTGACACCCGTGAAAACCATCAGGAATTATTTATTTAGAATTCTTCTATATTATAGCGTATTAATTTATAAATGACAATCTTATGTTTTGCATAAAAAACAGTACGCAGTTACAATTATCGTTAACATTTTCACAAGGGTTTCTTCTGCCTCTGTGGATTGTTCTTATTTTTGTACAATATAACCAATAATTATTTATTCGGTATAACCGCACTTTTCTCCTTTTGCTAACTCTGTATTTCTGATTCGTGATTTACTAAAAGATTTTCAAAGCACAAAAAAGCTCGTAAATACGAGCTTTTTTCAGTGACTCCGAGGGGAATCGAACCCCCCCTGATTCCAGCGTGAGAGGCTAGCGTCTTGACCGCTTGACCACGGAGCCTTATTCATTTTCGTCTGTGTCTTTTTTGTTACCGCCACAAGACAATAGTTATTATATACCAGGCTTTCAGAAAATGCAACCCCCCCTTTTTTTAATTTTTTTCAAAAAAAATTTATTTTTCTTTCAAATTGCCGTTTTTCGTTGATTTTACGCGGTTTTCGGCGATTGTTCAACAAGCTTCAATTTCAAAAAAAGGGGGGGTGATTTTCTAAAATATCACTGAAAATTTTTCAGATTATGTGTTTAGACTTCCTCTGCTTCCACCAACTGTTCACTCAGATCTTCTACGGCTTCTTCCTTAACCATAATCTGAAGTGCCTGGTTTTTATTCTTAATTACAACTTCTTCATGAGTACCGCCGTACTCTCCATCCAGCGTCCATGGAATTGTCTCAACAGATTCAAAACGGACTTCACCACTCTTGAAGGAGTATATTCTGTCTGAATTAATCTGACGCATCACAACTGCCCCCAGCAGTTCGTTCAACTCGACTGGATTCTTTGGTGTTTTAAAGAGTGTCACCTCAAAAACACCATCATCAAAAATAACATTTTCTCCTGTGATTCTTTTGAATCCTCCTACAGAGCGTGAATTTGTCACCATTCCAAAGATAAACTCATCTTCAATCGTCTCTCCGTCATGTGTGACTTTGATCTTATAAGACGGAATATTGAACAGTCTCTTGGTTCCTTCCAGAATATAAGCCATATGACCAAGAATATTCTTCATACTCTGCTTCGTCTCATATGACACGTCTGTGAAAATGCCAAAGGCTGCAATATATACGAAGTAGTCATCGTTAAACTGACCGATATCAAAGGAAAATGGTGTTCCTGTTACAATTGTATCTGCGGCCTCCAGCATATTCTTGGAAATATGCAGACTACTTGCAAAATCATTCGTTGTTCCGGCCGGAATATATCCGATCGGCGTCTTATTTTCTCGCATCATCATACCGGTCACGACTTCATCTAATGTACCATCTCCGCCACTACATGCCACGAGATCATATTCTTCTGTGTACTCACTGACTTTTCTTACAGCATCCTGACTTCTTTGTGTAGGATAAACCGTCACCTCATATCCGCCCTTCACAAAAGTGTCGATCACATCTGAAAGTTTCGGCTTCAGAAGTCCCATTCCTGAATTCGGATTGTAAACAAATAGCATTCTTTTCATAAACAAATACCTCCTTATTCAAAAATCATTTGTGTTCACATCAGCTGCAAACTCTCCCCCATAGAAAAAGATGGCTGTACTCCTCTTCAAAGTACAGCCCCCTCTATATTCATTTGTAATCACATAGTTATCTCTCTGTGACTTCAATTACCATCTTATTGTTATTATACGTTAGCAAAAAATGTCTTAATGCCTTCCGCTGCTTTCTGCTCGTCCTCGCCGTCTGTCACAACAGTAATCTCCTCGCCTCCGATCAGATTCAGACTCATCATACCCATAATACTCTTTGCATTGATGTTCTTCTCGGCTACCTGAATGTACACTTTGCTCGCATACTGGCTGGCTTCCTGTACGAGAAGGGCGATCGGCCGTCCATCAAACCCTGGGTCCGCTTTCACTACAACAGATGTCTTAATCATAATAATCCTCCTTGTTCTTGCCGAACTTTGTCTGCCATCTCACTCAGCTTACGCAGTCTGTGGTTGATACCCGATTTTCCAACCGGAGGATTCAGGGATTCTCCCAGTTCCTTCAATGTTGCTTCCGGATGCTCGAGGCGGGCAAGAGCGGCCTCGACTAATCCTTTCGGTATATTCTCAAATCCTATCTGATCTCTCAAATATGTAATATCTTCCAGCTGTTTCACTGCTGCTGATACTGTCTTATTAATATTGGCAGTTTCACAATTCACTTTTCTGTTCACAGAATTTCTCATCTCCTTGAGAATTCTTACATTCTCAAGTTCCATTAATGAGACATGTGCCTCCATGATATTCAGAATATCTACTATCTGTGCTCCTTCTTTCAGGTAAACAACATACGACTTTTTTCTGAGCACGATCTTTGCGTCCATAGAAAAACTGCAGATCAGATCACAGATCTGATGTGCCATCTCTTCTGTGGAACAGACAATCTCAAAATGATATGCCTTGTTCGGATCACTCATAGATCCGGACGCCTGAAACGTTCCGCGGAGAAATGCTCTTCGACAACAAACCTGTTGGACAATCATCGGATTCACGGCATGCAACTCTTCCGCATTCTCCTGCTGTTCCCCCCCTATCATCTTCGTAGCCTGTAAGATACGTATCGCATCTTCATGCTTTTTTACGATAACAGAATAGGTCTCTGTCTGCTTCTTTATATTTCTCCGAACGGAAATATCACTCCTTATATTAAATGTTTTTTCTATTAATGTAAAGACCTTTCTTGCAACTAAAATGTTTTCTGTACGAATCTTGATACTGCACCGGTCAAAACTATTGATTACAACCGTCCCGCACATGCCAATAAAAGCCGTCAGTTCCGCAATCTGGCAATGTCTGGCTGAACTGATGTTCCTTGCAAGCTCTTCCTTCACTTTTCCAGAAAATGACATATTTTCCACCTTTTACTTTCTCTTTGTGATACTATCCTTCCCGATATCACGATGTTCAATACGGACGCCATAACTTTCCTCTGTCTCAAGCGTGTGATATAACGCATTTGCCAGCGTTACAGATCTATGCTTTCCGCCGGTACATCCAATTGCGATCACAAGCTGGTTTTTTCCCTCCAAAATATAATTTGGAATCAGAAATTCAACCATGTCTTTTAATTTTTCAAGGAAAATCGGTCCCTTGTCATTCTGCATGACATAATCCTGGACTTCCGGATCATTTCCTGTTTTTTCTTTCAATGCATCAATATAGTACGGATTCGGAAGAAAACGCACATCGAATACAAGGTCTGCGTCCTGCGGAATTCCGTATTTAAAACCAAAGGACATTACTGTGATATAGAGATTGCAAAAACTCTCACCTTTCACAAAAATCTTCTCAAGTTCAATCTTCAGTTCTCTTGTCAGCATCTTACTTGTATCAAGAATATACGTTGCCTTCATTTTCAAAAATGCGGTCTTCTCACGTTCTTTCGCAATACCGGTATCCACACGTCCCGACCCGCTCAGAGGGTGCTGTCTTCTCGTTTCTTTGTATCGCTTTACAAGTACAGAATCCTTTGCGTCCAGAAACAGAATCTCATATTTGATCCCCTTTTCGTCCATTTGCTCAAGGTCTTTCTCTAATCCAGAAATATCCTGTCCGCTTCGCACATCGACTCCCAATGCCACTTTCTTCATTGAAGTTTCTGAATTCTCAATCATCTGCACAAATCCAGGAAACATTGAGATTGGCAGATTGTCCACACAGAAATATCCCATATCCTCAAGCATCTTAAGTGCTGTTGATTTTCCCGCTCCTGACATCCCTGTTACGATAACAAAACGCATATCAAAACTCTCCTATTCTTCTTACTTCCGCTTCCAGACGGACTCCTGAATTTTCTTCCACTTTATCTTCTACCTGACGCATCAGTTCCATAACCTCTGCTGCGCTTGCATTCCCTCTGTTGATCACGAAACCGCAATGCTTTTCAGATACCTGTGCATCTCCGACCCTGAATCCGCGAAGTCCTGCATCTTCAATCAGTTTTCCTGCGAAATATCCTTCCGGACGCTTAAATGTACTTCCTGCACTTGCATACTCTAATGGCTGCTTTGTCACTCTTTTTTCTTTCAGATCATCCATCACTTCTTTGATCTTCTCCGGATTTCCTTTTTCAAGAGAAATCACTGCTTCAAGAACAATATAATTCTTCTGTTCTACCACGCTTGTCCGATAAGCAAGCCCCATCTCTTCTACCGGGATCGTGAGAAATTCTCCATCTGCTGTCATCACTTCCACACTCTCAAGTACCTGCTTCATCTCTCCACCGTATGCACCCGCATTCATACGGACGGCTCCGCCTAATGTTCCCGGAATCCCTGCTGCAAATTCAAAACCGGTTAATGAATCAGCCAGTGCAGCCGCCGCAATCTTCGACAGAAGTGCGCCTGCTCCGGCATAAATCTTATTCTCTTCTACCCTGATCTGATTCATTTTCTTAAAAATCTGAAGAATTACACCACGATATCCCTTATCTCCAACAAGAAGATTACTTCCGTTTCCGATCACGGAATATGGGATTTCCTCTTTTTTGCATAACTCAACGATTGCCTGGATCTCTTCCTTTGATTCAGGTGTCACGAAATAATCTGCCGGACCACCAATACGAAATGTTGTATGTTTCTTCATCGGCTCATCTTTCATTACATTTTCCTGTTTTGTAATAGTGCACAATCTATTGTACAATTCCATATCTATACTCCGTTTCTTCTATATAATAGTATTAAATATTCTTATCAGTCATCAACATCATACACCACCCACTTCATAAAGTAAAGTATATTGCCTTGCCAAACACTAATAAACCATGTATAATGAATGCGTATATCTAAAATTAACCAAGCCTCTTTGGAGGCACATTTTTTAATCAAAGGAGTGAATATTTAAAGTGGACGCAGGTGACACGTACCTATTAATTATACTGTTAATTTTACTATTGTTTTCATCATTTTTTCATCAACCGAGACTGCGCTGATGTCAGTGAATAAAATTAAACTCCGCTCTCTCGCAGACGGTGGGAACAAGCGGGCAGCTTTGGCTCTTGATATCACAGAGAATCACACAGCGAAGATGCTCAGTGCGATCCTGATTGGTAATAACATTGTGAATGTTTCAGCATCTTCTCTTGCTACAACCCTTGCCTATTCATTTGGTGGATACATGGTCAGCATTGCTACACTGATTCTGACAGTGGCAATCCTTGTATTTGGAGAAATTACACCGAAGAATTATGCAACGATCAACGCTGAGAAGCTTACCCTTCGCTATATTCCGGTCATCAAGTTTTTCATGACGGTCATGACTCCTGTCATTTTCATCATTAACTTGTTTTCCCGCGGAATCATGCTGATCCTTCGCGTAGATCCGGATGCGGCGAATAAAGCTATGACAGAAGAAGAACTTCGTACCATTGTGGATGTCAGCCATGAAGATGGTGTAATCGAGTCTGATGAAAAAGAGATGATCTACAACGTATTCGATCTCGGCGATGCCAAGGCGAAAGACATTATGGTTCCTCGCGTACATGTTACATTTGCTGATGTCAATAGTACCTTCGATGAATTGATTGATATTTTCCGTGAAGACAAATTCACAAGACTTCCTGTTTACGAAGAGACACAGGATAATGTTGTCGGTATTATTAACATGAAGGATCTGCTTCTTTACGATCATGATACACCGTTCAATATCCGGGATTTCTTAAGAAAACCTCATTTCACTTATGAGTTCAAAGATATCTCTGAACTTCTTGTAGAGATGAGAGATTCTACTTTTAATATTGCAATTGTTCTGGATGAGTACGGTGAGATGGCAGGACTCATCACTTTGGAAGATATTCTGGAAGAGATTGTCGGTGAGATTCATGATGAATATGATGAGAATGAAGATGAACTGATCAAAGAGATTTCTGATCATGAATATATTATCGAAGGCTCCATGAGTCTTGATGATGTGAACGATCACTTACATACAGAACTTAACTCTGAAGATTATGATTCTCTTGGAGGACTGATCATCGAACATCTGGACCGTTTACCTCAGATGGGTGATGAAGTTGTCACTGAAGATGGAATTCGTCTGGTGGTCGAGAAGTTGGATAAGAACCGCGTAGAAACGGTACATGTTTATCTTCCTGAAAGAGCAGATACAGAGGAAGAAGCGGATGAAGAGAATTCAGATCCTTCTGAAACTGACAAACACTCACATGAATAGAACTTTTTAAAATGTCGGCTGCATTATCGCAGCCGGCATTTTTTGACGTTTCACAGGCAATGCACGCTTTCATATAATATATAGAAGCACAAAATAATGAGGTGATTATATGTCTTATTCTATCATGCTTGATGCAGGTCATGGCGGTCGTGATCCCGGGGCTGTCTATAACGGCCGACGGGAAAAGGATGACACTTTATCTTTAACACTTGCCATTGGAGAACTGCTGCAGGAACATGGAATTGATGTACTCTATACACGTACAACAGACATTTATGAATCTCCATATCAGAAAGCATTGGAAGCAAATGCAGCCGGTGCAGACTTCTTTCTGTCTATTCACCGTAATTCTTATCCGACAGATAATACCGTATCCGGCGTAGAATCTCTAGTTTACAACAAATCCGGTCTGAAGTACACAATGGCTCAAAATATTAATGAGGGATTGGAAGCTCTCGGTTTCATCAATCTCGGCGTAAAAGAGCGCCCCCCCGGTCTGGTCGTTCTGCGCCGTACACAGATGCCGGCGGTTCTGGTAGAGGTCGGATTTATCAACTCTGACACTGATAACCGGCTCTTTGATGATAACTTTGATGATATTGCGCTTGCGATTGCTGAGGGAATCCTTGATACATTAGAAGAAAGCGGAGAAATCAGCAGTGATTCTTCTCTCCCTCACTATGCAGTGCAGACCGGGGCTTTCCGCAGTGAACGATATGCACGACGGCTCCTGAATGAATTAACCGAAATGAATTTTCCTGCTGTTTTGACAGAAGGGGATGGTTTATTCCGGGTAACGGTCGGAGAATATGATACGCTTGACGAAGCTGTAAAAATGGAACGCCGGTTGAAGCGTGCCGGATATCAGACAGTTATTGTAACTATTTAGTTGCAGGATTTAGATTCTGACTATTACATGTCCGTAAAAACATTTTCAAAAAACAGAGCGCACTCTTGATTTTTTCAATTGACGGTATTATAATAGCGTTAATTAGAAATCATACGGTCTTTCGCCGCATAAAGGAATGGAGGATTTACTACAATGGAGAAAAAAAACATTGACTGGGAAAATATCGGATTCGGATATATCCCTACAGATAAGCGTTTTGTAGCTAATTATAAAGATGGAGCATGGGATGAAGGTGGTCTCACAGAAGATCCTAACATCGTCATGAATGAATGTGCCGGAGTTCTTCAGTATGCACAGACAGTATTTGAAGGAATGAAGGCTTACACAACAGAGGATGGACACATTGTCACTTTCCGTCCGGACCTCAATGCGAAGCGTATGGTCGACTCAGCGAAACGTCTTGAGATGCCGCCTTTCCCGGAAGATAAATTCGTTGATGCTATTGTTCAGACAGTAAAGGCAAATGAAGCTTACGTTCCACCTTACGGAACAGGAGCAACACTTTATATCAGACCTTATATGTTCGGAATCAATCCTGTAATTGGTGTAAAACCGGCTACTGACTATCAGTTCCGTGTATTTGCCACTCCGGTTGGACCGTACTTCAAGGGCGGCGTGAAACCACTGACACTGTGCGTATCAGACTTTGACCGCGCCGCACCGCATGGAACAGGACACATCAAAGCCGGACTGAACTATGCAATGAGCCTTCACGCAATTGTTACAGCTCACGCAAATGGTTTTGATGAAAATATGTACCTTGACTCCGCTACAAGAACAAAAGTTGAGGAAACAGGTGGAGCAAACTTCCTGTTCGTAACAAAAGATAACACTGTAGTTACACCACACTCCACAACAATTCTTCCGTCTATCACAAGACGTTCTCTGATGTATGTTGCTGAACATTATCTCGGACTGAAAGTAGAAGAAAGAGATGTTTACTTTGATGAAGTAAAAGACTTCGCTGAATGTGGTCTGTGCGGAACAGCCGCTGTTATCTCACCGGTTGGTAAGATTGTCAACCACGGAGAAGAAATCTGCTTCCCAAGTGGAATGGAACAGATGGGACCTACAATCGCAAAACTTCGCGATACACTGACAGGTATCCAGATGGGACGTATCGAAGCACCGGAAGGATGGCTGAAATATATCGACTGATTTTAAATCAGATAAGAATTTTCGATCAGATATTGAAAGAAGGGATTCATTTTTCGAAATGTTTCTCTTCTTTTTTAGTGAAAAAGGACATCCTGCAGAGATTTACTCCCGCAAGATGTCCTTTTCATAGCTGTTATCCAGCAACCCTGTTCCATTCTTAATTATTTACTCGCAAAGTCCTTCGCTTTCAATTACTTTCACTACGCTGTCTACATACTTCTCACAGATCTCGTCAGAAGCTGCTTCTACCATAACACGGATTACCGGCTCTGTTCCACTCTCGCGAACAAGGATACGTCCGTCTGTTCCAAGTTCTTCAGCTGTTTTCTCTACTGCCGCCTGAACTGCTGCGTTATCCAGTGCTGTCTTCTTATCCTTTACACGAACATTCTTCAGAAGCTGTGGGAAGATCTTCACTTCATCTGCAAGTGTTCCAAGTGTCTGCTTCTTCTCAATGATTGCTTCCATAACCATAAGAGATGTCAGGATACCGTCACCTGTACGTGCATGTTTGCTGAAGATGATATGTCCGGACTGCTCTCCTCCAAGAACATATCCGTTCTTAAGCATGTTCTCGTAAACGTACTTGTCACCAACTGCTGTCTGCTCATACTTCATACCAATCTTATCACAAGCTTTATAAAGTCCAAGGTTAGACATGATTGTTGTAACAACTGTATTGTCTTTCAGTTTTCCCTGCTCCATGAGATATTTACCACATACATACATAATGCGGTCTCCATCTACAACATTTCCATTCTCATCAACTGCGATACATCTGTCAGCATCTCCGTCATAAGCAAATCCGATATCCAGATGTTTCTCTTTTACATACTCCTGCAGAACTTCGATATGTGTAGAACCACAGTTTGTATTAATATTCACACCATTTGGCTCATTGTTGATTACATAAGTCTTTGCTCCAAGTGCATCAAATACACTCTTTGCAACGCTTGACGCACTACCATTCGCACAGTCAAGTCCGACTCTCATATCCTTGAAAGAACGTGTTGCGAGAGAAATCAGATGACCGATATAACGGTTTCTTCCTGCTGCATAGTCAACTGTGCGGCCAATGCTCTCTTTTGTTGCCAGCGGGATCTCATCAATCTCCCCCCCATCAATATAAGCCTCGATCTTCGCCTCAACCTCAGCCTCCATCTTATGACCTTCGCTGTTGATTACCTTGATACCATTATCATAGTATGGATTGTGGCTCGCTGAAATCATAAGTCCACAGTCAAAATCTTCTGTTCTTACTACATATGAAACACTTGGTGTTGTTGTCACATGAAGAAGGTAAGCGTCAGCTCCTGATGCTGTCAGTCCTGCAGCAAGTGCATACTCAAACATGTAGCTGCTTCTTCTTGTGTCTTTTCCAATCACGATTCTGGCCTTGTGGTCCTGTCCGAAATACCATCCAAGATAACGTCCTACTTTAAATGCATGCTCTACTGTAAGAACTACATTCGCCTCACCACGAAACCATCTGTTCCAAAATATTTTCCCATAATAATCTTCCTTTTCTTTCTTGTGATATCTCTTTTATTATCAGATCTATTCACAAATTTGCTACCGTAAAACATATTTTCATTATATAAAACATGCTTTACAAGTTATTCCTATTATATTACCTTTATAAATCAGATACAAGCTTTTTTCTCTTAACATTACTCGTTACTGTTCACACGATGTGCGACCAGCAACGCATCCTCCGTGTCAATCAGCGAAGTGATTGACACGGGAGTGAACAGTAACCCTTCTTCATGTCTTTAAAAACATACACGGTTTCCTCTTCTCAGTGTCCCTTTTTCTATGCTATACTTGAAAGGTTATGTTTTATAGTTGTCACAAAAGAAAGGATTGATCTATCAAATGAATTCATTGAAGCCGATGTTACTTACATCATTAAAGAGCTACAATCGTTCTCAGTTCATCAAAGACGTAACTGCCGGAATCATTGTAGCAATTATTGCATTGCCGCTGTCAATCGCACTGGCACTTGCATCCGGTGTAGGACCGGAAGCTGGTATCTTCACTGCGATCGTTGCCGGATTTGTCATCTCTGCACTCGGCGGAAGCAGTGTACAGATTGCCGGACCAACGGCTGCATTCGCAACAATTGTCGCCGGCATTGTTGCCAAAGACGGAATGGATGGACTTGTCATTGCAACAATCCTCGCCGGTATCTTTCTGGTTCTGATGGGACTGTGCCATTTCGGAAGTCTGATCAAATTTATCCCATTTACGATCACAACCGGATTCACTTCCGGAATTGCTGTAACAATTGTAATCGGACAGCTGAAAGATTTCTTCGGACTTACCTATCCGGATGGGGGGGTAAAACCGATCGAGACAACAGAGAAATTCCGTGCTGTTGTTGAAAACTTCTCTACGATTAATATTGATGCACTGATCGTCGGTGCAGTAAGTCTTGCTGTTCTGATCATTGCACCATACATCTTTAAAAGAATCCCTGGATCTTTGATCGCAGTTATCGTTGGAATCCTGATGGTTCAGTTCCTGCCGTTAAAAGTTTCTACAATTGGAAATCTTTATACGATCAGCAACGCTCTCCCATCCTTCCATCTTCCGGCTGTATCACTTGAAGTTGTTCAAAATGCTCTTCCGAACGCATTTACGATTGCTGTTCTCGCAGCGATTGAATCTCTGCTTTCCTGTGTTGTCGCAGACGGAATGATCAACGGCAAACACCGTTCCGACATGGAACTTGTAGCCAGGGAGCCGGCAACATTGCTTCTGCTCTTTTCGGTGGAATCCCTGCGACAGGAGCGATTGCAAGAACTGCTGCAAATATTAAAAACGGAGGACGTACTCCGATTGCCGGAATCGTTCATTCCATTACACTGGTCATTGTGCTTGTCGTACTGATGCCATATGCCGGAATGATTCCAATGCCAACAATCGCAGCAATCCTGTTTATCGTTGCATACAATATGTGCCAGTGGCATACCTTTGTAAAACTGGTTAAGACTGCTCCAAAGAGTGATATCATTGTACTTTTTGCTTCATTTATCCTGACAGTACTCTTCGACCTGGTCGTAGCGATCGAGATTGGTATGGTTCTTGCCTGCCTGCTCTTTATCAAGCGTATGAGCGAAGAGACACACGTCAACAGCTGGACTTATGTGGATGATGACACCCCGGATGTCGATGAACACCTTCAGAAACTTCCACTTCAGATCCGTGTCTATGAGATCTCAGGGCCTCTGTTCTTCGGAGCAGCAAGTGCGATCGAACACATTGTCGTAAAAGATTTTACTACCTGCCTCGTTCTTCGTATGCGAAGCGTTCCTGCGTTGGACAGTACTGCTATGAATGCTTTGGTTGATCTGGTAGAAGTCTGTGAGTCAAAGGGAATTACGGTTGTCTTCTCCCACGTCAACGAACAGCCAATGAAAGTTATGGAGAAAGCCGGATTCACAGAACTGGTTGGAAAAGAGAACTTCCAGCCGAATATCAGCGCTGCACTGAAACGTGCTGAAGAAGTTATTGCAGAATAATCAGGAGGATTTTACATATGATCAAATTAATCGCAAGCGACCTTGATGGTACGCTTCTTCATAACGGAGCACAGAAACTGACTCCTCGTGCCATAGAACTGATCCATGAACTGACACAGAAAGGGGGGGTTCACTTTGTTGCTGCAAGCGGACGCCAGTATGATAATGAGCGCAGACTGTTTTCTGAGATTAAGGACGAGATTTCCTATATTGGAGAAAATGGTTCCATCTGTATTCATCAGGGAAAGGTAATCTCTCGCGGAATAATTGCAGATGACCTTGCCTGCCGCATTATAGATGAAGTGAAAAAATCACCGAATTTTGATATTCTCATTTCCAGAGAAGATGCCTGTCTGATCGAAGATAATCATGAAGCTTTTGTAAATCATATTGTAAATGTCATGCAGAACACAACAAAAATCATAGATGACCTGAGTAAAATCGAAGGTCCGTTTCTCAAGATTGCAATCTGTAATATGATTGATGACACAAAAGTAATCATGCAATATTTAGAACACTTACAGGAAATGTTCGGTGCAGAGATTAAGGTTGTTACTTCTGGAAATATCTGGATTGACTTCATTGCTCCGGGAACAAATAAAGGTGCTGCTCTTTCTAACCTGATGAAATTATTCCATGTAAAACCAGAAGAATGTATGGCATTCGGAGATCAGCAGAATGATCTGGAAATGCTTGAACTGGTCGGTCACAGCTACGCAATGTCTAACAGTGCACCTGGTGTATCCTACTATGCAGATGAAGTAACTGACTCTGTTGAGGATGTTCTGGAAGATGTCCTGGCAAGTCTTGATAAGTAAATATCACCTGCAAACGTTGCTTGTTCGCAACAAAAAGCTCCCGAATGTTCACAGAAATTTCTGTAGGAACATCCGGGAGTCTTTCTATTCTATCTCTTCTTTAAATTCCAGAACTGCATATGGTTTTGCCTGTTCGTCACAGAGTTCCACAACAATCCTGTCTGCTTCTTCACTCAGCTTCGGATAGATCATATCTCCCAGTACAGCTGCCTTTTTATACTCTACACGCAACTGTGCAATCTGAAGATCATCCGGAAGAAATTCCAATGCCATCTGCACATACTGACAGTTGTTCACATGCTCATTTGTGTCAATATGATGCTTTCTGACCGGAAATGCTTCCAGATCATCTGTCTCTTCCGGAAGTCGGATTTTTCTTCCTTCATATGGTATATCAAGTGGTTCTTCTACTCCATACAACTGAACATCCTTTGGCTGCGGCCTGGTTGGTCTTCCTGTCTCTGTATCAATAAATGCCCAGACTGAATTCGCACAGGCGAGATATTTTCCATCTGCATCTTTCATATAAAAGTTTCTGTTTCCAAACAATCCCTTGAATTCTGTTGCAAATGTTCCGATTGTAATTTTCTCCCCCCCAAGCTCCGGTTTCCGATTCAGGATCACCTGCCAGTAAGATAAAATCCACGCTCTTTTCTCTTCCTTCAGAACCGTTGTACCAATTCCAAGATCCTCCGACTGGAAGGTACTGCAATCCTGAAAATAATTGATCAACGCCGGAACGGTCATCGTACCGTGGTGATCCACCTCGCTGTAACGTACTCTGCTGTCAAATTCATACATTTTCTTAACCTCTTTTATTTCTTATTTCCAAAAATACCAGCCAATCTTAAACTTTGTATTTGCTGTCACTTTGGAATATTCTTCTTCCGTCAGTACCTGTTTCAATTGTTTCTTTCCTTTATCAGGAACCACCGCATTCGTTGTATCCAGAAAGCAGAGATTCGGATAAAGCACGCACCACCAGTTATGTCCCTCTGCACTCCCCCCCAGTTCCACCCGCAGTGCCTGATAATTTCCCGCCGGAAATGTCATATCACCGTAAGTCCTGTCAGGAAAATAACAGGTTGTCACAGCCACATTCACACTCTGATCTTCTCCTGCCGCCGCAACTGTCTTTTCTCCGATTGCACGGATCTCATCTGTATGTGTACGTGCCCACTGCACAGTCTGCTTAAGACATTGTTTCTCTTCCGGTTCTTCTGACAATTCTTCTTTCATATAATCCAATACTGCATCTCTTACCTGCAATTTCAGATTCTGGTCTTTTTCGCTATCACTATTCGCTAACACATGGAAGCGAAACACTTCCTGCGCCAGGTGCTTCTGTGTTTCTTCCTGTGCATATAATTCTTGTTTTGTATATATCATTCCTGTGAAAAAAGCAGCGATCAGAAGCCCCCCCACTGCCACTGAAAAAATCACTGCTCTTCCCGGCAGTTTTTCTTCTCGGACAGACTTCAGCTTTCTTCTGAGCAATGCAAACCGTTTCTTCATAATACCATCCTCCATCTATGATAAATCAATTCTGTTCATACATGGAGTCTTTCCACAAAAATGAATTCCATACATATAGAATAAAGAATGTGCCGAGACACATTCTTTATTTTTTAAGCATTTTCTTCTTTCTCACGGATCGTGCCAACAACCGTTTCTGCCTGGTTCTTAATATGTTGGCTTGTAAACTTTGTAGCCAGCTCTTTATCATGTCCGGCAATCGCATCAATAATTGTCTGATGCTCATTCAACAGCTGTGGGTAGCATTCTTTCTTCTTTAGATATTCAATTCTGTATCTGTACATCTGTTCGCGCAGATTATTCAGAAGCTGGATCAGTCTGCGGTTGTCTGTTGCAGCGTAGATAATATCATGAAATGCAACGTCTGCCTGTGCGATCTGTGTAATATCATCACTGTTGAGAATAGACTCAAACGTTTCCGCTGCTGCACGAAGCTCGCACACTCCTTCTTCATCCATTCTGTCACATGCAAGCTGTACCGCAAGCTCTTCTAACGCACAGCGCACTTCCAGCACATCTCTTAGATTCTTCTCTGTGATCTCTGCAACTTCCGCACCTTTTCTCGGAATCATAAGGACAAGACCTTCCAGCTCCAGCTTGCGGATTGCTTCACGGATCGGGGGGTTCTGCTCACTCCGAGTTTATTCGCCAGCTGAATCTCCATCAGGCGCTCTCCCGGTTTCAGTTCTCCGCGCAGGATCGCCTGTCTCAATGTATTAAATACCACATCTCTCAGAGGCAGATACTCGTTCATTGTTACTTCAAAATCAGTTCCCATTTTACTTCCTCCTAACGTTGTGTATATTCGTTACGTATGCCTGTCTTGTCAGACCTTTGTCCCGAATCATCTTCTGTGCTTCTCTTGCTGATGCCCGGTTTTCAAACAGACCAAACACAGTTGGTCCACTTCCGCTCATCATTGCCCCCCCGATTGCTCCGCAATCCTGCATCACCTGCTTGATATCCGCGATCACCGGATGCATCGGTATTGTCACATCCTCTAACACATTCCCCCCCATAGAATCTGCAACCTTGTGAAGATCTCCCTTCTGAAGTCCTTCCAGAATTCCGTCAATATCCGGATGCTCGACAATCTCTTTGGAGTCCAGTGCTTCATACACCATCTTCGTTGAAACACTGATCGGAGGCTTGGCGATCAGTACCGTACATTTCGGCATTGCCGGAAGAACGCTTAACTCTTCTCCGATTCCTTCTGCCAGAACAGTTCCGCGCATAATACAATACGGAACATCTGCTCCAAGCTTCACTCCACGTTCCATCAGCTGCTGCTGCGTCAGGTGCAGCCCAAACAACCGGTTCATTCCAAAAAGAACGGCTGCCGCATTTGAGCTTCCTCCTGCAAGACCGGCAGCTACCGGAATGTGCTTATTCAACGTGATCTGAACCCCTTCTTTCAGATCAAATTCATCCATCAGAAGCTGCGCTGCTTTATAAGCAATATTGCCATCCCCGGTTGGAAGAAACTTCAGATTTGTTGTCAGTGTAATTCCGGGCTCTTTTTTCTTTGCAATCTTCACTTCATCATACAGATAGATAGACTGCATGACCATTCTGACATCATGGTATCCATTCTCGCGTCTTCCAAGCACATCCAGGCCTAAATTAATCTTGGCAAGTGCTTTTAATTCAATTTGATTCATCCTGTGTACCTCCATCGCTGTTTTCTAAAGAACCAGATGTGAAAATTTACACAAATGTATCTTGTATACATAGTACTTACAGTATACTCATATTTTCTTTAAAAATCAACAATTTATCCCCCCCTATTTTCACATTTTCATTTTCCAATTCGTTTACATTCATAATCCCCCCCTCAACTGTAGTCATATACTGTTTTGCCAACTCCCAGAGATCTTCTTTCTCCTGCACAATATGACCAACGATTCCCGGCCTCTTATCCATCTGTTCAAGATCCAGCGGTTTCTCCAGGACAGATACGATTGTCTGAAGTTCTACCTCCCGCCGTAAGAATGCATCAAATGCAAGAATTGCTCTCACTTCTACAGCCTCACTGCCTGCCATAGACACCTGGATCTGATCTACATGGTGACTCATCGTACAACGTACATTTTCCGGAAGATCGGAACATTCGATCAGATGTTGGAATGGTATCATCCCCCCCTGCCAGCTTCCATATGGTCTTGCATCATCTCCTCTCAGGTAGAGAAAGCTAAGATGCAGGATTCCTTCTATTTGGATTCCTTCTTCTCTATACTCCGTATGCTCTATCTGGATTTCCCCCCCTCTGCTGCAGAGTACTTGAAGTACATCATCTTTTAATTCTGGAAGTGAAAGCCGTTCCGTTAGTTTATATCTGGATTGGTTCTGCATTAAAAGCTCTTCAAAAACCGTCTCCTGTTTTTCCGGAATACACTGCTCTTGCAAAGAGTAAATATCTTCTAACAACTCCATCTCCTGCTCTTCGTAAAAGTTCATCCGCAGCAGTAATGTCCCTTCAATCCCAAGGATCCGCATCTCGCCGTCCTCATCCATGCGGATATCAACCAGTGTATCCTCCAGCGTATGTTCCACAGAATAGAACATTCCTTCTGTCAGGCCATTGCAAAGAAGTTTTCCTTCATATGGAATCACCTGGCTGACCCAGTCTGCCTTCAATTCTTCTGACAGATAGAGACAGAACACCTGCAGTTCTCCTCTGACTGTCACCTCATCTGTCCCCCCCGGGCGTAATTCTAACTTTCTACCGTGCACTTCGGATAACAGAATCTGGCTGATACTCTCCTTCGTTCCCGGTAATGTAATCTCTTCTTTTATTCTATAAGTGTCTTTTTTTGTGTCTGACAATCCAAGCAGACGAAACTTTTTCATTTTTTTATAAACTGCATGCTCGCTTTCCACATCTTCCGTGACTTCTTCACTTATCATCTGGTTCTTCCAATTTCAAGCTCTGTCAGCAGATGCAGACTCAGCTTTCTGGAATGCACCATTGATACACTGAACTCTGTTCTGAGATTTTTCAGGAAATATTCTTCCTCTCCCGGTTGTTCTACATATACCATCTCTTCGAATGGAAGCTTTCCTTCTAAAACTGCCGGTTGCGGATCCAAAGAGGCTGTCATGTACAAAATCTTAAATTGAGCTTTTCCACTGATTTTCAGATAATTTTCTACAAGCTTCATATCTTCAGTCTTCACACAGACTGTCCCTTCAATTACATTTCCCACATCCTCCTTCGCATCCGGAACGTTATAGTCTTCGTCCAGCTGAAACTGATCGTAAATACATTTTCCCTCATGCATCAGGCGTATCGCTCTCTTCACAATTTCCATCCTGCTCCTCCTCAATCAAACATAACCTCTTTTTCTGTTTCACTGATTTCCACGACTATGTATGGAAATGTCGTGATTTCTTTCGTCTCTTCACCAGTTGCCGGTCCCATCAGACTTGTATGCAAACAAACTGCATGCTCCGTTTCATAAAGTTCCTTTACCTCAATCGTATATCCTGTTGTCGGACATGCACCGTATCCTTCTGCAAGATATGTCTTTCCCTGATCCGAGTAGACAAAATGAAATGCTTTCTTTTTTAACTGACCGAGCACTTCTGTCATCTCCTCCGGAAGATGCTCCTGGTCGATCAGAATATATTCCAGATCTTTTCGTTTTTGCTCTTTCTCAATCCTGGTAATACATCCGCTTATAAAAAAGCAGACACACAGTAGAAACACAGTTAAAATGCCCTTTTGTTTTTTATTTTTCATTACAATATTCCAGATACTGTAAACAGTAACGCCATCCGGATTTTTTATTTCCCTTCAATCTATGCATCAGTTGTATTTTTTATGCTGCTACGGTATAATAAAGCTACATGCGCCAGTAGTTATTTTATATTATGGCGACTCTATTATTCTTAAGATAAAGAAAGGATATTATATGTTTCGATTTATTTTTGTTGCAATTTTTCTAATTCTTTACCTGATTCTTTCTATTCCTGTTTTCTTTGTGGAATGGCTGATCGGTAAATTCAACCCACATGCGCGTGACATCAGTTCTCTGCGTATTGTCCAGTGGGGATTTAAAGTGATTTTGAAAATGACCGGTGTGAAAGTTACCGTGATCGGTGAAGAGAATATACCGGATGAACCTGTTCTCTTTATCGGAAACCACCGCAGTTTCTTTGACATTCTGCTTACCTACAACAGATGCAAGAACCTGACCGGCTATATTGCGAAAAAAGAAATGGAAAAAGTTCCTCTTCTTTCCACCTGGATGCGTTTCGTCTATTGTCTCTTCCTTGACCGCGAGAATCCAAAGGAAGGACTGAAAACAATCCTGCAGGCAATTGATTATGTGAAGAAGGGTATTTCTATCTGTATCTTCCCTGAGGGAACCCGCAATAAAGGCGAAGAATTAACTATGCTTCCGTTCAAAGAAGGTGCTTTCAAGATTGCCACAAAGACCGGATGTCCAATCGTACCGATTTCCATGAATAATACTGCTGAGATTTTCGAGAATCATTTTCCAAAGATTAAGAAAACACATGTTATTCTTGAATACGGTACTCCGATCTATCCAAATGAACTGGATAAGGATGTAAAGAAACATATCGGAAGTTATGTGCAGAATATCATGGACGAGACGATTCATAAAAATGCTGCACTCATTAACAATTAGAATTGCTTTCTCTAAAGCAAGGACAGGTGATTGGTCTTACAAACCAGTCACCTGTCCTTTTTCAATGTTTTAATTTTTCTTTACTCCGGATATACCAGATGACGGTCATTCACCAGTGCATCCTTGTATTTCTTAATGTAATACTTCGCCATGTCCAGATTCTGCTCCTGATAGTTGCCACACTGTTCCGGTGCAGCTCCCGGAATCTCTCCTTCAAATCCGATAATGAAATCACACATCTCAAGAACCAGATCAAGAACATCCTCTGAATCCAGATTACCGAACATTACAAGATAACATCCTGTTCTGCAGCCCATTGGTCCAAAGTAGATCACGTCATCCTTCTTCTCACTGTTGCGGAGAAATGTCGCTGCCAGATGTTCGATCGTATGAAGTGCCGGAGTGTCAACTACCGGTTCTCTGTTCGGTGCTGTGATTCTCAAGTCAAATGTCGTTGTCACACAGTCTCCTTTGGCATCTCTTCTGGAAACATACAGACCCGGCATCAGATCCAGGTGATTGATTGTAAAGCTTGCTATTCTATCCATAGTAAAATCTCCTCTTTCAACTTTCATTTTTATCCAGTATAACACAGATTAGAAGTGACAACTAGATTAAAACAAGTACATGATGAACAAACTTACTGCTTAGTCCAGCGACAGTTCATCAATCTTGCGGATCTCCTCTTCTGTAAAGTCTGTATTCTGTATTGCCTTGATATTATCCAATACCTGTTCCGGTTTTGATGCACCTACAAGAACGCTTGTTACAATACCATCCTTCAAGATCCAGCTCAATGCCATCTCTGCCAATGTCTGACCTCTTCCGGCTGCCAGTCCGTTCAGTTCTCTGATCTTCACAAGTTTTTCCTCTGTCAAAGCAGATTTCTTCAGGAAACGACCGTCCGTCATAATTCTGCTGTCTTCCGGGATTCCTTTCAGATAACGGTCGGTGAGAAGTCCTTGCGCCAGCGGACTGAATGCAATAATTCCCTTCTCCAGCTTCTTCGCAGTGTCTTTCAAACCATTTTTCTCAATTGTTCTGTCAAAGATAGAATATCTGTTCTGATTGATCACAAATGGGCACTTCAAATCTCTTAAAATTGCTTCTGCCTTTTCCAATGTTGGACCATCATAATTTGAGAGACCCACATAAAGTGCTTTTCCTGACTGAACTGCACTTGCAAGTGCACCCATTGTCTCTTCCAACGGAGTCTCCGGATCCATCCGGTGATGGTAGAAAATGTCCACATAATCAAGCCCCCCCATGCGCTTCAGGCTCTGATCCAGACTGGAAAGAAGATATTTTCTACTTCCCCCCCAGTTTCCATAAGGACCCTCCCACATATCAAATCCAGCCTTTGTACTGATCAGAAGTTCATCTCTGTACATACCAAGTTCTTCTTTCAGAATCTTGCCAAAATTCTTCTCCGCACTTCCGTAAGCCGGTCCGTAATTATTTGCCAGATCGAAGTGTACGATTCCATTATCAAATGCTGTGAAAAGGATTTCCTTCATATTCTCATAGACGCCTGTATCTCCAAAATTATGCCACAATCCAAGTGAAATTGCCGGGAGCTTTAATCCACTCTTTCCGCAACGTACATAAGCCATTTTCTCATATCTGTCATTTGCTGCCTGATACATGTTTCTCTTCCTCTCTTTCGTAACGTAAAACAGGTGATAAAATAGTTCTGTATCTATTCTACCACCTGTTTTCATTATTTTAAATAAAATTTCTCTTTACTCCTCAGAGAACTGATCCTTTCCTGCTGCGCACAGCGGACATTCAAAATCTTCCGGTACATCTTCCCACTTTGTTCCAGGTGCAATGCCGCCTTCCGGATATCCCTGCTCCTCATCATATTCCCATCCGCATAAATCACATACATATTTCATAATTTCATATCTCCTTTTCTTTTCATCTTCATTTTATAATTATTCCTGATCTCACATCTGTTCACTACATGATGAGATCAATGAATCATTACCATTAGTTTTCAAAAATTGGTTCAAAATCGCTGACATCATGTCCGCAGATTGGACAGATATAATCCGCCGGAAGTTCACTGCCTTCATATACATAATTACAGATCTTGCATCTCCAACCAACGATCTTCTTATCCTGAGGTATCTCTTTCTTCTTTGGTTTTACACGATTCTGGTAATCTGCATAAGTAAGCGGTGCATTCTCATTCAACAGTTTTGCATCTGTTACTTCTGCAATAAACAGAGTATGTGTACCAAGATCCTGCTGTTCCAGAACCTTACCACTGATTACAGCACATGCCTGATATCCCATATATGGTATATCATTCTGATCAACCGGAAGCGTCAGATCTTTCATCTTATCCACATCTCTTCCTGACTGGAATCCGAAATGCTTAATTGTCTCAAAGGAACACTGTACATCCAACAGACTCAATGCAAAGAGTCCGCTTTCTTTGATTAGATCACAAGTATAATTACTGTTCAAAACAGATATCGCAATTCGAATCGGGTCGTTTGCTACCTGCATACATGTGTTCGTAATACAGCCATTTACTTTCTCGCCGGAACGTGTGGATAACATAAATACTCCGTAAGACAAATTATAAAGTGCTTTCTTCTCCATCTGATTACCTCCTTATTTATCTTAATAATAATTACTATTATCATATTTTTACTATAGCTTACTTCTCTATTATTGTCAACAGTGAATTCATCTTTTATTAAAATATCTTTGAATTTTCTCCGTTTTATTATAAGTTTTCAGACAATTTATTTCTATCTATGTTATAATATTTTTATAAGTAACACTTCAACAAACGCTAGCAACATTTTGTAAAGGCAGGGATGATTATGAATTTAAACTATCTTGAAGAAACAATTAGAACATCTAAGTATCTTGTTTGTCTCGCCGGAATGGAATTTATGAGAGAGCAAAATGTCGCATATCATCGAGACAGCGACGAATCATATCGGATTGAAGAAAAGTATGGCTACTCTCCGGAAGAATTATTCAGTGCCCGTATGTTTAACACACATGCAGAATTATTCTATGAATATTATAAAAATGAAATTCTTTCCAAACATCTGGAGGCAGGAAAGGGAAATGAAGCACTTGCAAAATTAGAAGAGGCAGGATATTTAAAGACAATCATCACAAAAGGCATCTATAATATGCCTCAGAAAGCCGGCTGCAAAAATGTGATCAATATATATGGAAATATTTATGAAAATAATGCGTGTCCACGTTGCGGAAAGATTTTCCCGATTGAATATATCAAAAACAATGATAAAGTTCCTCTTTGTGATGTATGTAAATCGACTGTGATTCATCCCGGAGTTTATTTACATGGTGAAATGCTTAGTAATACGGTCATCAGCCATGCTGTGGAAGAAGTCGCTAAAGCTGATACAATTCTCGTTCTCGGAATGAACCTGAATTCCAGCTTATGCAAAGATATGCTTCCACATTTCACAGGCAAAGATTTGATCGTGATCCATAAGGAAGCACATTATCTGGATGAAAAAGCAACCGCAGCTTATCATGAAGCAGTCAGTGAGATTCTTCCAAAGGTTATGGAAAGTATATTGAAGGAATAATGCTTGAAAAAGAGGCTGCACATGAGAGACAGCCTCTTTTCACCTTCTACTCTTCACCATATCCCAGAATCTCTTTAATCTCCGGAATTGTCTTCTTCTGTTCTCTTAACCGACGAATCTGCGCAATCCTTTCTAAGCTCTCAACTCTGCGGTATCTTCTGGTCAGATTCTCTTCTGCCTGCTCGAACGGCAGCATTCCTTCCTCTGTATAAAACTTCAAAGTACTGTAGCGCACTGCTGTAAGCCGCACAAGCTCTCCGATCGTCACATATTCTGCCTGCTCTATTACTTCCATGCATCTCTGTCTTGACATCTGCTCACCTTTTCTACCGTCCACATAATTAGTATTTCCGTACTTTCTTCCTACTGCCAGTATGCCGGTACCAGGTTGACTCCCTGAATCGGTACTTTATATGCTGTTTTCGTCATTGGGAAGATACGGTAATATATGTTGCCTATTTTTAGTAAAGTCTCACTGCCTACTCTGATCTCCTCTACCGCAAAGCCTTTTTTCTTCAAATGTTCTACAGCCGCAGCTCTTCTGTCCGCCACGTTAGTTCCAAAAATAACCGTATCGATAAATACGGATTTTCTTCTGTCAAGGTAAGGAAATACAAGATTAACACCCTCTAAATATGGATTCTTAAGCAGTTTACTCTTAGTCTTCACAAACCGATTCATAAATCCTTCAAAAACATTATGAAATTCTGCTTCCCATAATGCACGGTACTTCTCATCCTGAACAGCAGCTTCTGTCATACGTTCTTCTACACGATTCTGCTCTGATACAGAAAACAAGTCATGGATACAGCCACTTTCACGGAGAAGCCATAAGAGAACCGCATATTCCAGACTAATTGGATCATCCTCTAAAATTTCTGCACGAAGTCCTTCTTTTATTCTGATATAACTTGTCTCATCACTAAGATATGCCTTTAGTTCAACACCTGATGTATCATAATTCATATCACAGCCCAAAATATCCGGAACTTCCTTAAGTAATTCCTCTGCTTCCAGAATACTCACCACTTTTTGCTCGATCTGAGTCTCCTCTTTTTTCTTCAATGTCTTTGCCGTCTGTACCGCTTTCTGCAGTGCTGCAGAAAATTCTGAAAATGAATCCGCATCTGCTTTTCCTAATTCTGTCTCCAACACTTGCGCAGCCGAAACAGCCCTCAATACGGCACTTTTTGCTACGCTTGGATGAAGACTCTCCTGTCCGTCCAACGCAAGTAATGCATATTGCTGAGATAATGTAAGATCTTTCATACCCGTCTTCCTCTCTTTCCTCTTATTGTTACTGTTCACATGATGTGCGACCAGCAACGCATCTCGCCATTTTTGTTTTCTACTTACTACTTACTACTTACTACTTACTACTTACTACTTAAAAAATATCATATACTACGCAAACTGTCAAGTTATTACTATTACTTCTATTGACTTTACCTATTAACACAATAAATCTATACATCAAACTGACCTTTAAGACATTTTCAAGTCTTCAACTATTGAAACGTACACCATATAATGCTATCATTAATAATTGACGCTTTAAATTAAGTTTTCGTAATAACAGGAGAATATATGAACCAAAAAACAGCTTCTGCCCCCCCTGCAGCAGAGAACAAAATGGGAACCATGCCAATCGGCAGACTCTTATTCAACATGTCCTTACCGATGATGGTTTCCATGCTAGTGCAGGCACTTTATAATATTGTAGACAGTATCTTTGTAGCAAAACTGTCAGAAAATGCTCTTACCGCAGTTTCTCTTGCCTTCCCGTTACAGATGCTGCTCATTGCAGTTGCAACCGGTACCGGCGTTGGTATGAATGCACTTCTTTCCAGAGCTCTCGGTGCAAAACAAACCGAGGAAGCAAATAAGATTGCGTCTAATGGAGCATTTCTTTATATCATAAGTTATATTGTATTTCTTATCCTTGGTTTTACCGTAGTAAAACCTTTCTATGCAAGCCAGATTGGAAATGCAGATGTTGAGATCATGGAAATGGGAATCGATTATCTGAGCACTGTTATGATCTTCTCTATGGGACTGCTGGCACAGATTTGCTTTGAACGACTGCTCACTTCCACAGGAAGAACCATTTTCAGTATGACTTCTCAGCTATGCGGTGCGATTACGAATATCATTCTTGACCCGATCCTGATCTTCGGTCTGATCGGCTTCCCTAAGATGGGCGTTACCGGTGCTGCCTTAGCTACAGTCATCGGGCAGTGTGTAGGCGCACTTGTCGCATTTATCTGTAACCATAAATTTAACCCTGATGTGAAACTTCAGTTCCGTGGTTTCCGTCCGGATGGAAGAATTATCAGAACAATTTATGCAATCGGTATTCCATCTATTATCATGCAGTCGATTGGTTCTGTTATGACATACTCCATGAACCGTATCCTGATCACATTTTCATCTACTGCAACTGCCGTATTTGGGGTGTATTTCAAACTGCAGAGCTTTTTCTTCATGCCTGTCTTCGGTTTGAATAACGGTATCACTCCGATCATTGCATTCAACTACGGTGCGCAAAATAGAAAACGTATGGTCAAGACGATCAAGCTCAGTATGGCAACAGCATTTTGCATTATGCTCTTCGGATTCCTTTGCTTTGAATTCGTTCCACAGGTACTTCTCGGAATGTTCAACGCATCTACTGATATGCTTACGATCGGCGTCCCTGCGCTTCGTATCATCGGTATCCATTACTTGCTTGCATGGTTTGGCATCATCTGTGGTACTGTATTTCAGGCACTTGGAAAGGCCGTATTCAGCATGATTGTATCCATCATGCGTCAGCTTGTCGTACTGATCCCGGCTGCATATATACTGGCAAAATTTGGTGGGCTTCATGCAGTGTGGTGGCTTTCCTGACTGCCGAGATCATGTCACTGATTGTCTCACTTATCTTTCTGTTTAGGACTAATCGAACGATTATTTCCAAGATTCCGGATGGAAGTGATATTCTATAAAAGGAAAAAGTTATGAAATTTAAGAAAAAATTATGGATCTCTTTAATCCTGTTCATCCTGTTTGGCACTGTCTTTTCAGGTTGGATTTTTCATCAAAATACGACCCGTGAATATTTAGTTTTTGACAATACAACCCAGCTTGTGACAACCGAACGATTCGAAGATAATATTCGAATTGAAGATGTCATTCTTCCGGATTCTTTTCAGAATCAACAATCCATTTTGTTCAAGACAACCCATACCCGGCTGAGGTATTGCTTGATGGAGAGAAAATCTATGAATTTGGAAATGATACTGACACATTAAGATTCATGAAGTCTCCCGGCCCTTGCTGGCATATTGTCGATCTTCCAAAAAACAGTGATGGAAAACACTTGCAGGTCAGGATTATTCCTGTATATTCAGACTACTACGGAAATTCTTTCCATCTTTTTGGAGGGACAAAAGGAGACTGTACCCTGAAGATCCTGAGCAAAAGTCTCTGTTCATTGGTTCTAAGCTGCGAAATCTTATCGTTAGGAATCATCTGCCTGATTTTATGCTTTTCTATAATGAGGAAAAATGATAAATATTCGTCAGATGAATCCTACATGATTTTCCTGAACCTTGGTGTTTTTTCTCTTTTGATCACACTTTGGACTTTAAAGCAATGTGGTTTTCTGCAGTTTTTAATTCCAGATCCAAGAGCACTTTATTTTATAGACTACTTTACTTTTTTCCTGTTTCCAGTACCATTTAACTTTATTCTGTATGATATCTGTAAAAGCAAATATCGTAAAGGAGCTGTACACCTGTCCATTCTCTATCTGTGCAATATGGCAGCGGCAGTATTGCTTCAATGTACAGGCGTCATCGATATCTTCCGCATTCTTCCGATAACTCATCTGATCATGCTGGTGAATGTAATTTATACAGTAACATTGATTCGTTATGAATCTATAAAATTACAAAATGAAGCTGCCAGACATTTTAAATATCCAATGTATCTGGTCATGGCATTGGGTGCTGCAGAACTTGTTGCTTACTATATCCGGCATTTTCAACAAACCTCCCTCTTCCTTCCATTGGGAACGATGCTATTCATCCTTTTGCTGGTCTGGATCCAGGTATCACGTTTTTATGATCACTATCTCCAGAAACAAAAGCTGGTTTACCTACAGAAACTTGCGGACACGGATCTGCTTACAGATACCATGAATCGAAATGCCTATGAAAAGAAAGTGAATCGTCTTAACGTGCAGAAAGACAAACTTCATACTACCGGTCTTATTCTTTTTGACCTGGATAATCTGAAAATAATTAATGACCGGTTTGGACATGAGAAAGGCGATGAAGCTCTGCAGTTATGTTCTCAGTGCATTAAACAATTCTTTCCTGATAAAGAAAATCTTTTCCGCATTGGTGGAGATGAATTTGCATATTTCTACAATAAGAATAAGGAAAATAATATTGAAGACAAAATTGCTCAATTAAATCAAACTTTAGAATCAACAGAGCATACCTTTAACTATCCATTAAGTATTTCCTCCGGATATGCCTGTTTTCTTCCGGAAATGGACAGCACTTTTAAAGACCTTGCAAAACGAAGTGATCTCATGCTGTACCGCATAAAACGAAAACGGAAACTTGCATATGCAGGCAATTCAGAACTTCTGACTAGCAACACGCTTATTAATACAGGAACATCTGCCGAGGAAAAGCAGCAGAAAGAAATCTTCAGCCACACAAAAAATTATCAGGATTTTTCGCTTAAAGAATTATGTAATATCATCGATCTGCTCAGCCCAAGCACAGATGGTTTCCTGTATATGCTGGATTTCAGAACCGACTTTTTCTATATTGCTCCACAAGCTCTGAATCGTTTTTGTCTGCCTGGAAATGAATTCCATAATATGACAAAAGAACTTAAAGAATTCGTATACAAAAAAGATTATCCGCTTCTGAAAGCTGAACTAGATAATCTGCTCAACACAGACCGGAACACACACAATATGGATTACCGCTGGCTGGATCTTAACAGGGAACCAGTCTGGATCAACTGCCGTGGCTATATCATACGTGGCGATCAGCAAGAGCCGATCTACCTGATCGGATGTATCAATGAAATTGGTAACCGGCAGAAAGCTGATAATATTACCGGACTTCTCGGAGAGACTTCTTTGGAAAAATATTTCAAAGATTCGGTTTCTACACTTAATAAAGGCTTCTTGATTCATGTCGGAATTGACGGTTTTAAAATGATCAATGAAAACTATGGATGGGATTACGGAGACTACGTTCTTCGAGAAACAGCGTCCTGCATCTTATCCTGTATCTCGGATAGCCAAAAGGTCTACAAGATAGCATCAGATGAATTTATTATATTAGATACAACATCCTCTGATATGACAACAGCATCTAACCTTTATGACCACATATGCAAACATATTAATCAGTTTATTGAAGAAAACAACTTTGCTGCGGTATTTACTATTTCTGCCGGTATCCTGCCGCTTCCGGATCTATCACGGACCGGTTATGAAGAGATTATAAAGCGAACTGACTTTTCACTGACCGTGGCTAAGCAGCATGGAAGAAACTGCTGTTATATATTCCAGGAAGAAGAGTACCAGAATTTCTTACGTATCCGTGAGATCACAAATGAGCTTCATTCAGCAGTAAATCATGGTTTCCGTGGATTCTCAATAATCTTCCAGCCAGTCATGGATATCCGACAGGATAAACTGACCGGAGCAGAGGTGCTGATACGCTTTGCTTCTAAAAAATTTGGACCGATCTCACCTGCTGAGTTCATACCACTTTTAGAGACAAGCGGACTGATTATTCCAACCGGACGCTGGTTCATGCGAGAAGCAATAACCGCCTGCCGGAAAATCCGGATGCAAATTCCTGATTTCAAAGTTAATATTAATGTATCCCAGGTGCAGATCACAAAATCAGATATTATTACAGACCTTATCAGCGAGATGGACGCTTCTGGTCTTCCACCTGCTGCAATTGTAATTGAACTGACAGAAAGTATTCTGCTCGAAAAAAATGAAAAGGCGCAAAACTTCCTGAAAAAATTAAAACAGGCTGGCTTGCAGTTAGCATTGGATGACTTTGGAACCGG
This sequence comes from Mediterraneibacter faecis JCM 15917, assembly GCA_001312505.1. Taxonomy (GTDB): domain Bacteria; phylum Bacillota; class Clostridia; order Lachnospirales; family Lachnospiraceae; genus Mediterraneibacter; species Mediterraneibacter faecis. Next base: position 49,490 of record BBDW01000008.1, on the reverse strand, counting down.
TTATTCCAACTTTCATTATCTGAGTGAACTTCACCCTGATATTGTTAAGATTGATCGTGGTTTTACTTCCAAGGCAATCACAGACAAAAAGGAATATTATCTGTTAAATCAGTTTAGTAACATGATTCATAATCTCGGTCTGAAACTTTGTATTGAAGGTATTGAGACAGAAGACGAATTACAGAAGATGAAACTTCTGAAACCGGATTACTGCCAGGGATTCTACTTGGGACGACCGTGTTCTTATGATGAGTTCAGGAAATATTTTGTGGATGTGGACAGATAATTACACTATTTAAAAAGAGAAGCCAATTCCCAAGCATTTGGGAACCAGCTTCTCTTTTTTCACTATTAAATTGCCCCGGTATTCTGTATCCGAACATCTCTCCTAGAATTTTCCGCCACCGCCTCCGGCAGTGCTTCCGGAAGATGTTGTATGCGTACTGCTTCCGCCGCCACCACTGGAAGAATCATTTTTCTCTTTTTTTGTTTTTGTCATTGTATTATACAGGAATATGTCTCTGCTCTCAGTAAGATTCATACTTCCAGCTTTCACATAATTATTAGCTGCTGCCTGGAAACGTACTGTTTTCAACTTTGATTTCATAGTGCCAACAACAATCAATGAAAGGACGATACCAGCTACTAATGAAATCGGAATCCAGATCCATGACATTGGTTTTTGTGGTTCATTATCGATATCATAAGGTTCTCCGGTTTTTGCCTGCGTAATAAAATCATCACACTCGTCAGCAAATATATCAAATGCTGCCGCAAAATCACCATCAGACAAATCACCCGTCATCTCTTCTCCTATGTACTGGATACCTGCATCCGTAAATGCTGTAATAGCATATCCGTAGGTTGCCATATACCAATCATGATCTTCCATGCTGATCAGAAGTATTGTTCCATCCTTGTCCGGTCCATAACCATAATTATGAGACTCGTAGAATCGTTCCGCATAATCAGATACCGTCAGTCCATCCAGTGTATCGGTTGTGGCAACCGTCACATCTACCTTCTGTCGCGTACTAATCTCATCTAACTTACTGGTTAACAGCTCCCTCTCATCTGCAGACAGAAGCTCCGCATTGTCGATGACACGAGGATATTCATTTGCGAATCCTTCTGTTTCCTCCGCAAAAGCCGGAACTGCAAGACCTAGACAGAGGATGAGGATCGTCATAAACGATAAAATTCTTTTCTTCATTTCCCCACCTCCCTAAAACAGTCCGCTCAGGTGCAAAAACCATGCAGCACCATACGTTACAACTGAGAATACAGCTGCCAGCATCACTGTCCAGCGTGCTGCTGCACCTTTATCTACCGGCAGATCACCGACAAACTTTCCTGTTTGTCCATTCATTGCAAAGGTGTATTTATTTCCGTTCCATGTCGTATTCAGAAGCCATACCGGATACAGTGCATACTTTGCCTTTCCGCCATGAAATTGTACACTGCTATTGTCTGTTGTTACTGTAGCATAACCTTTTACTGTCTCAGCAAAAGCTTCCTCTGTAGAATGTTTTACACGTTTATTGGCACGTTCAATACTTTGTTCGGCAGTTACATCATACTTATCTGCCAGATATCCTGCGAGATAAGCAGTCTGGAAATCCACCGCACCTGAAATATTGAATGGCTCGATAGATTCCATCAGATCATCTGCCATCTTTGTGGATCCATCTACCGGAACATTTTCAAAACCAATACTTCCACCCCCCCGGTGAACCATAAAATGACTTGTCTCAGTATAATCATAATCACTGTCACTCCACATGCGTACCTTTGTTGCCCGATAGCGGACTGCGGCATCTACATTTGTATCAAAAAGCCAGAATGGAACGTAAATACCTTTGATCTCATCAATATGATTCTGATCCTTGAAGATCTTTGGCAGAAGACGTTTTCCGGTCAGATGCTTCTTCAATCCTTCTTTTGCTGCCTTTTTATCTAATTTGAACGGGATCACCAGATCCGGTTTTAATGCTCCCGCAAATTGTCCCATCATTACGATCGGATTATCACAGAATGGGCAGGATGTTGCTGCCATGTTGGCATCTCCGACAATCTCGCCTCCACAGGACTTACACACATACGTGCGTAAACCATCTGTTTCACCTTCCTGCCATTCACTGCCTGCGGAAGTATCCCACTCCATGTCATCTGTCTGTTCATTCTGCAGCTCTGCATCATAACCTTTGAGTGCATCCATCTCGAACTCAGTATCACAGTACGGACACTTCATCTTCTGAATCTTACTGTCAAAGGCGATTGCACCGCCACAGCAAGGACATTTATATTCCTGCAAGCCTGCCATAACTCATTCTCCTTTCTTCCGTGCCGTGCTTCCGGCAGTTATTTTCTAACTGCTATTCATCCGTTACTGTCTGTCGTTCTCGTCAAAGATATCTCCACACTCCGGACAGAATCTCGGCGGATTCTTCGGATCTTCCGGTTCCCATCCGCACTTATCACAACGGTAAAGCGGCGCTCCTGCCGGCTTCTTTGCTCCACAGTTCGTACAGAATTTGCCTTTGTTTACTGCGCCACAGGAACACGTCCAGCCTTCGTCCTCTGCCGGTCTCTTAGAACCGCATTCCGGACAGAAGTTGCCTGTCACCGTAGCTCCGCAAGAGCATTTCCATGCGCCCGGTTCTGGTTTCGGTTCCGGTTTCTTTGCTCCACAGTTCGGACAGAAATTACCTGTTACTGTAGTACCACATGCACATTTCCATCCGCCTGCTGCCGGAGCTGCCTGCTGCTGTGCTGCCTGCTGCTGTGCTGCCTGCTGAGCCTGCTGTTGCTGTCCCATAGCGAAAAGATTCTGTGCATTCATTCCACCACCTGCAGCGTTCATTGCCATACCCATGCCCATGAATCCTGTCATAGCTCCTGCCTCGTTGCCTGCTGCGGTCTTCATCGCATCTGCCTGAGCACCGACAAGTGTAGCTGCTGCCATTGTAGGATCACGCATAATTGCTGTACGCTGTGCCTGTTTGATCAGTTCTGCATCCTCGTCCGGAAGAGTAACTGATCCAAGAGCAATACTGACAACCTTCAGTCCACGAAGAGCGCCCCCCCACTTCTCTGAAAGTGCAGTGTTCATGGCATTTTCAAGATCTGTGTTGTGTGTTACAATCTGGTTTGGACGAAGTTCCATCTCTGACAGACGACCAAATGCCGGCTGCAGGGCTGAGATAAATTCTGTCTTAAGAGTACTGTCAAGTTCTTCACGGGAATACTCCTGTTCTACATTTCCACATACATTTGAATAGAACAACAGTGGATCAACAATCTTATAAGAATATACACCTGAACAACGGATTGATACGTCAATATCCAATCCGATCTTGGAGTCTACTACACGGAACGGAACCGGATTCGCTGTACCGAAACGGTTTTCCAGAATTTCCTTTGTATTAAAGTAATAAATTCTCTGATCCTTACCTGTATCTCCACCATAAGTAAAACGCTTGCCTACGGTTTTAAATGTCTCTTTAATGCTCTCACCGAGATTGCCCGAAAAAATAGATGGTTCTGTTGAGGTATCATATGTAAATTCACCAGGCTCTGCACAAACTTCTACAACCTTCCCCCCTGTTCTACAATGATCATACACTGTCCATCAGCCACGGCAATACCGGAACCGTTAGAAATGATATTGTCATTTCCTTTTGTATTAGAAGAACGACCTGTCGTTCTCTTCTGACCCTTTGTAACAAGCACTTCTTTCGGCATAGATTCGCAATAGAAAAACTCCTTCCATTGATCCGCTAATGTTCCACCAAGTGCACCCATACCTGCTTTAATAAGTCCCATACTGACTCCTCCTTTTTCAACTTATGATCTGTCTACATTTTAAAATTCTACAGACAAATCACGGTTTGTTTCCTGCTGCCTTTTTACATCGCATAAATCTGATCCATCAGATATTCAGCTGTCATAGATCCATAGAAAAACTGATCAATAAAACCATTCTTCTTTGCATCCCGAATCTCTATCGCTGCCTGTCGTTCCGTATTGGAATCTACAATGAGAGCAATTTTACAGTGGGGGGGACACATTTTCTTTACTTCATCACGAAGCTTCAATCTCTCACAGAGGTTCCACGGGATATAACCTGTCACTTCCATTATAAGAACAAATGGTTTGTACACCTGACACAATTCAACCGTATCCTTCGGAGACTCCGTACGAATCACATCGATCTCATAATCTGAATTTCTGAATGCGGTCGCTATGGAATCAGCAAACAGAAAATTCTGCATATCGACCACAATTTTCCGCATCAAACCATCCCCCCTTTCCTTTTGCGACATATCCGATGTGTTCTTTTCTTTTATTTTATTATAACAAAAAAGAAAAAATCCGTCTGTCCTCGAAAGTGAGGACAAATAGATTTTACATCTGTCGGTTGCAAAGTACAATGAGCACTGACCATTGCGTGGTTCTTCTACTGTCCGGTTCAAATAGCTGTTCTGGTTCAAAAGCCCTGTGAGGATACACATAAAGCTTAATACAAACAGATCAATTGTCGTTAAGACATAACATCACAAACATTCCAATCTTCGAATTTCTCTACATCTAACAATAATGCTACTATCTGCAAATGATTGCCAGTAGCGAAAAAACAAATAGCCGCATTCCCGAAAGAATGCAGCTATTTGAAGGGCTAAAAACTGTTAAAAGTGAATTGGCTTTTAAATAGTTTCTGCCTGCAGTTTTTGCTCGAAACGATAAATTGCTTCTAACACAATCTTAATTTCTTCGTCCCAACCTTTTACAAGTCCCTCATTTACATTTTCATAAATTACATCACCTGTGACCAGATTTCCAGAAACTGCACTGATCATAGCAGCACGTTTCTTTCTACGGTGACAAACTGTATAAAGAGCAGAACTTTCCATTTCTACATTTAAGCAACCTAAGCCGGATAATTTCTGAATCCACTCCTCTGTCTCACCATAAAAAGCATCATCAGAAGCATTGATTCCGTAATGCACTTTTCCGGATAGCTGCGGCTGCATCTCTCTTGCAGTATCAATAATCTCACGAGTTAAATCAAAATCCGGTACAGATGGGAAACAATCCGGTACATAAAAGCGGCTTGTCCCTTCATTTTTCATAGAACCTGTAGAAATCATCAAATCTCCGATTTTAATGTCATCCTGTAACGCTGCACTGCTTCCGATTCGGATCAAACATTCTGCACCAATATTCATCAGTTCTTCTGCTGCGATTGTAGCAGAAGGACATCCCATACCAGTGGAAGTTACAGAAATTTTTACCCCTTTATAATATCCTGTAAATGTACGATGTTCTCTGTTTTCAGCAACAAATTCAGCATTATCCAGATATTTTGCAACACGGTCTGAACGTGCCGGATCTCCCGGTAATAAAACATATTTTCCGATATCTCCGGGTTTTAAATGTATATGGTACTGCTTCTTTCCTAATGTCTTTAATTCTTTATCTAATGCCATAACAAAATTCTCCTACAATCATTTTTCTATTTTCTTAACTCAGGTTGCTTCAGGATCTTATTTCATCAATACATTAACAACTTCTTCATAAGTAGGCATTCCGCCTGTGCTCCGAACTTTTCAATAGACAGACTTGCGGCAACATTTGCAAATTGTAATGCATCCTTAACGGATGCTCCGCCTGCGATCTGCATTGCAAATGCTCCGTTTAATGTATCTCCTGCTCCTGTTGTATCGACAACCTTTGTCTTTCTTGCCGGAACAGTCAATGTCTCTCCGTCATTCAACTGCACAAGTACACCCTTTTCACCCATTGTAATCAGAAGTTTCTCCGGATATTTTTTTACTAATTCCTCATAATCATTTGTCTGAAAAAGTAATTCTGCTTCATGCTCATTTGGTGTAAAATAAGTAACCTTTTCAATAATATCCATATCCACCCCCCCTTCGATTGGTGCCGGGTTAAAAAGTACAGGAATATGATTCTGGTTACAAAAATCTATCACATACAGATTCGTTTCTTTCGGAATCTCATTTTGTAAGACAACCAGGTCAAACTCTGTCAGGTAATGTTTGATTTTATCAATATACGGCTTATCCACATAATGATTTGCACCACTGACAATAATAATTGTATTATCATCATCCCCCCCAACTGTGATCAAAGCAATTCCTGTAGGAACATTTTCTATCGTTTGGATATGTGTTGTAGATACTCCTTGTGATTCCAAATTTTCAAGCATTGCTTTTCCATTCGCATCATCTCCGACACAGCCAAAAAATACTACTTCTGCTCCTAACCTTCCCATCGCAACAGCCTGATTAGCGCCTTTTCCTCCCGGAGTGTATTGCAATGATTGTCCTGCTATTGTTTCACCTTTTCGCGGAATTCTATCTGTCTCAACTGACTGGTCAATATTAATACTTCCAACAACTGCAATTTTCATAACTATGTGCCTCCTGTACATTCAACGTTCCATCAATCTTTTATATCTCCGGATGCCTGCGGTCCTTTTGATTTTCCACCTGCAAGAACTAAAACAATCATTGTTAATACATATGGAAGCATCTGCAAGAATTGCTCCGGAATATCAAATTCCATTATAATTCTAATTGCCTGTGAAAATGCAAACAGAAGACTTGCAAAGAATGATCCCAAAGGATTCCATCCTCCGAAGATCGTTGCTGCCAGCGCAATATATCCCCCCTACCTGCAACCATTTCTTTTACAAACAGATTACTCTGAACAATTGAAAGATAAGAACCGGCTAAACCGCACAACATTCCACACAAAATAACAGAAACATATCTGTATTTTTTAACATTTACTCCGGCTGTTGCAGCCGCCTTCGGATGATCTCCTATCGTACGAAGTCTCAAGCCTGCTTTTGTTTTAAACATGATATACCATGAGATAAAAACTATAAAAAGTGTAATATACAAATACGGCGACTGATTAGTGAACAATGCACCCAGAACAGGGATCTTACTCAATCCAGGGATTGTAATCGTCGGAATCTGAGCAACTTCTTCACTCAGACCTTCTTTATTCCAAATCACTTTACATAATACCAATGTCAATCCAGAAGCAAAAATGTTAATTCCAACTCCGCTGACCGCCTGGTTTGTATGATATTTGATACATAAAACCGCATGTAAAAGTCCGAATAATCCACCCATAATAATCGCAAGTGCAACTCCAAGCCAAGGAACTGATGTAAAAGCAGTCCCCCCCATAACGGCTCCAATTGCACCCATCAGCATCATACCTTCAATTCCGAGGTTAATGATACCACTTCTTTCACAGATTACACTTCCAATTGAAGCAAGAATTAAGGGAATGGCCATTCGCAAAGTAACCATGACCATATCCATAGAAAAAAGATGTGCTAAATTTTCCATTATTTCGCCCTCCTTCTCTTCATGAATGCAACTAATTCCGGAGTCGCTACGAATAGAATAACCAGACCTTGCATCACTTTGATCATACTTGTTGAAACGCCGGCCACATAACTCATTGTCATTGCACCTGATTCTAAAATTCCAAATAAAAGTGCACTCAAGATAACTCCAACCGGATGGTTATTACCTAATACAGCAACCGCGATTCCTGTGAATCCATATCCAGGAGAAAATCCGTCTACGAACTTTCCTGTTTTTCCGAATACTTCCGTAACTCCTGTCAATGCTGCAATCGCTCCACTGGCTGCCATCGTAATAATAACTGTCTTAACCATACTGATTCCTGCTGCCTGTGCCGCAGAACCATTTTCTCCAACTGCACGAAGTGCAAAACCTGCTCCTGTTTTGTTGATAAATACATATAACAGTGCTGCCAGGATCAATCCCAGAATCAATGCTGTAGTCAGCTGAGATTTTGGCAGGATTTTCGTAAGCATATATTCCTGACCGATCGAAGGTGATTGCATAACTTTGGATTTCGGATCTTTCATCGGACCATGTACACAGTAGCTTGCGAAAAACTTCATAATATAGTTCAGCATGATTGCCACAAGTACTTCATTAATATTCAGCTTTGCCTTTAAAAGGCCATTGAATCCTCCAACCAGTGCTCCGGACATCATTCCTGTTAAAAATGATACAAGAATAACAAGAAATCTAGGAAGCCCCCCCTGCATTGCCAACGCTGTCGCTGTTGCTGTCAATGCTCCGATATAAAGCTGGCCTTCACATCCGATATTAAATAAGCCTGCTTTGTTAGAAAATGCACATGCCATACCAACAAATAATAACGGTACTGTTTTGCCTAATGTTGTCGCAATCGCAGTTTTAGATCCTAAAGCGCCTGCTAACAGTGCCTGAAATGCATTGATTGGATTTTCCCCCCCTGATACAAGCATGATCAATGCAGTAATTAATAAGGATAAAATAATTGCAAATATTGATAAGTATAATTGTTCAAGACTTAAAAATACTTTTTGTTTTTTTACAGTTTGTTTTTCCATTATGATTCCACGCCCCCCCTTTGACCAGCCATTAGCAGACCTATTGACTCATTTGTAAATTCTTCATTTTTTCCAAGTGCCATGACCTCTCCTTTGTACATAACCGCAATACGATCACATAATTGGAAAATGTCTGTAAGTTCTGCTGAAATCAGTAAAATAGCTTTTCCTTGATTCCTCAGTTCCAACAAGATTTCATGAATATAATTGATTGCTCCTATATCCAGACCTCTGACCGGCTGGCAGACCAGAATGAAATCAGAATCTTTTTCTACTTCTCGACTCAAAACCATCTTCTGCTGGTTTCCACCTGACAAAGATCCTATACTCTGCTTTTCATCCACCGCACGCACATCATATTTTTCCATTAATTTTTTTGTTGTCTCAGATAATGTCTTGAAATTAATCCAGCCATGCTGAACATATTTCGGATCATTCTGATTTCCCAATAGATAATTTTCTAGGATTGAAAATCCTGGAAGGATTGCACGCTGATGTCTTTCAGAAGGAATATAACTCATACCAAGTCCCAAACGCTTTTTCGTTGGACATTCTGTAATATCTTCTCCCTTGATGGAAATCTTTCCTTCTTTACACTTCTGCAGTCCCATGATCATCTCTTCCAACTGCATCTGTCCATTCCCTTCAACTCCTGCAATTCCAAGGATTTCCCCCCCGGCATGAACATCAAGTGAAACTGTATTGGACGCATTTTCAAGCAACTTTACATTCTCGATTGATAATATCGTTTCACCTGCATCCTGTTTCTTACGCTCCAAATGGAAAGAAACTTCATGTCCGACCATCTCATTCGCAAGCATTTCTACCGTAACATCCTTTGTAGCTGCCTGGAACACCGATTTTCCGGCTCTTAATACAGTAAGTGAATCCGATACCGCTTTTGTCTCATTCAGCTTATGTGTAATGAAGATAATCGTCTTTCCCTGTTTTCTGATATCTCTGAAAATATCCAAAAGCTCTAATACTTCTTGTGGAGTTAATACGCTGTCGGTTCGTCCAAAATCAGGATTTCTGCACCGCGGTACAGAGTTTTCAAAATCTCTACTCTTTGTTTCATACCAATTGACAAATCTGCAACCTTAGCCTCTGCATTCAAATCGAAATGATATTTGTCTGATAACTCCTGAACCTTTTTTATTGCTTCTTTTTTATTGATACTGAACTTTCCTGGTTCATTTCCGATCACAACATTTTCCCATACTGTAAGTGCATCCACTAACATGAAATGCTGATGAACCATTCCTAATCCACATTGAAAAGCATTTCTTGCAGAATGTTTTTTAATCTCTTTACCGTTTATCTTTAATTCGCCTTCGTCTGCTTTGTACAAACCGAACAGCACATTCATCAATGTTGTTTTTCCTGCTCCGTTTTCTCCTAACAGGCAGTGTATTTCACCTTTTTTTACTAAGAAATCGATTTGATCGTTTGCAGTAAAACTACCAAAGCGCTTCGTAATTTTTCTCATTTCCACAGCATACATATTTGCCACCTCGATATTTTATGAAAAAGAAGATGCTTAAACTTCAAACATCTTCTTTTCTTATTTCCTACAGCTCTACCGGAACCTGAATTTCTCCAGCAATGATTTTCTCTTTTATCTCTTCTAATTTTTCTACTACATCTTCCGGAACTTTAATATTGCTGCCATCTAATGTATATCCAATTCCTTCATCTTCCAGTCCTAAAACCTTTTCGCTTCCAACCTGAAGATCTCCTTCGAGTGCTGCTTTTACAATATCATATGCTGCAACATCAACACGTTTTAACATACTTGCTACGATATGATCCGGATCTATGATATTCTGATTTGAGTTTGCACCGATTGCAATGAAATCAGATTCCTGAGCTGCTGCAAACACACCAAGACCTGATCCGCCCGCTGCATGGAAAATGATGTCATAACCTTTCCCCCCCTTCTGAGTCGTTGCAATTTCTTTTGCAGTTGTTGTATCACCAAACGGATTATCTCCGCCTACATACTGGATTGCTACATCTGCATCAGAATCAACATACTCGATTCCTGCACGATATCCTGCTGCAAAATGGTTGATAATATCATTCTCAAGTGCACCTACAAATCCATATTTATGATTATCTTCTAATCCATATGTAGCTGCATCCTGTTTCATATATGCTGCCAACGCTCCTACAAGGAACGATCCTTCCTGTTCTTTGCAGGAATAACTTACAATATTATCCCCCCCTACTAAAGATGAATCAATGGAAGCATATTTCTGATCCGGATAATCCGGTGCTACTGATGCTAACGCATCTACAGAATCAAAGCCAACACCAATGATTACTTCATATTCGTTTGAATCACTCATCGCACGAAGAATTGTCTCAAAATCTGTTACTTCTTTTGGCTCAGCATAGTCATAGTCTACGCCGAGTTCTTCCTTTGCACGTTCCATACCTTCATATGCAAGGTCATTATAAGACTGATCTCCCAGGCCGCCTAAGCCAAAAACCACAGCAGCTTTCATGTCTGCTTTATCTGAACCAGATTCTTTCTTTCCTTCATCTGATGACCCTGAACATCCCATTAAACCTACTGTCATCATACCTGCTACCATAAGTGCCAACCATTTTTTCATCTTTCTCATTTTATTTCCTCCTCGTAGAATACGTTTTCTTTCTTCTTAATACTTTTTAATAAAAACGCCGCGAACAAAGTGTCTAAAACTTTTTTGGAATCAACTTCCATACAATGATTTACATATTCTCCATCAATTGGATATTCTCTTAAGTCTGTTACGACCATTCCTTTACAATATGCACCTTCACATTCTATTCTGGTAACACATCTGTGTGTCTTTACCACACTTGGATCTACCGCTACGATCATTGCCAGCGGATCGTGAAGCGGACAACATTCTCTCATCCAATTCTGCTGTCTTGCGCCCTGCATATACCATTTCATCTCTTCTCTTAAGAATGAATCTGCTCTTTACACTCTTCTCTGCAATATTTTTCTGCATATTCTAAGTCTTCTTTTCTTAAGATTGTCTTTAATGTCACATCCAATCCTACCATTGTCATATCCCATGGTGTTTGAACGACTATGTCGGCTGCCTCAGGATCTCCTCCGATATTAGCTTCAACAACAGGCGAAACATTACCTGTAGCTAAAACCGTTCCGCCCATGGACACAACCTTTTTAATCTTTCCGGCGAAATCCGGATAACGTTTGATTGTTTTTGCAATATTGGTCATTCGTCCTAATGTGACTAACACCAGTTCGCCTTCATTTTCAGAAGCAATCTGATACAGAAAATCACATACATCCATATCAACAGGTTTTTGATCGGATGGTGGTAATTCAACATTACCGATTCCATTTTTCCCATGAATAAATTCCGGGAAATCAACCTCATCTCCATTCAACGGTTGTTCAGCCCCCCCGACACATACCGGAATCTTATGCTCCATTCCTGCTAATTTTAAGATTCTCAACGCATTGTCAGCGCCTTGCTTTGCTGTCACGTTTCCAACACTTGTAGAAATGCCAACAACTTCTACATCCGGTCTTGCCAGCGCAAATAATATAGCTAAAGAATCATCTACACCCGGATCGCAATCAATACAAATCTTCATCTTTTCCCTCCTTTTACTATATCAAAATAATATTTTCAAATCCATTATCCTCCGCGATTTTTTTGTATTTCATCATTTCATTGGATGATGGAGTCCTGAAAATCTGATCATATGGAGAACGAACTCCAAACTGACGATAAGCGATTATTTTATATCGAATTTGTTTTTTATCTAAATACGGCTTCAGCAATTTTGTGATTTGAAAAACAGTATCTTCATTCGGCAGTTGATCCGGTACTATAACTGTACGAATCTCCTCAAGCTTTCCATGTTCAGCTAAGTAAACTGCATTTTTCAGAACCTGCTCATTACTCATACCGGTTAATTTCTTATGTGCATCGCAATCAAATGCTTTAACATCCAACATCACACCATCACAAACATTCATAAGCTCTGCATCCTGTGAAAAATCATAACTGCCATTACTATCAATTAATGTTGATAATCCTTGCTGCTTCGCTAATAAAAATAACTCAGCCAGGAAATCTCTTTGCAGTGTACACTCACCGCCTGACACCGTAATTCCTCTTATATATGGAAGATCCGGTGCAATCTGTTCCATAATCTGTTCCGCTGTATAATCTTTCACTCGTGGCGAAGACATATGAGGACATACATGGATACAAGTATCACATTCACAACATTTATCTTCATCCCATACAATCTTTCCGTCTTTCAGGGAAAGTGCTTTGGCTGGACACTTCTCGACACATGCACCACATTGAACACACTGCCCGATTGTCTCCGGATTGTGACAGTAAGAACACTTAAAATTACATTTTTGTAAAAAAACAGCTGCTCTGTTTCCCGGTCCGTCTACAACACTGCTATGAATAATTTTATTAACGATCGCCATTTAAGCTCCGCACCTTTCTTTCATAGATCTTACTGTTTTTCACTTCGTAATATCCCCCCCATTTTGCATTTGCCTGAGGAACTGCAATACCATTGTCTAATTTAGCAATATCCGACTTTTTCACCAGATATCCTGTGATTCTAATAACATCTGAATCAGACGAATAGGTTGAAAAATACTGCATTCCTTCCTTAAATCCGCCCTTAATCAAATCTAAAATAGCATCCGGATTTCTTTTTGCGGTTTCATCAAACGGGAAAATATCACCCACGCCTGATGGGAAGAAATGATGTACTTTTGCACAGTGATGTAAATGCTGATGCAGCGGAAGCTCCGATCCAATCGCAATACGTGCTCCCGGACTGATATCATAGTCACTGTCTATTCCAACCTGAGCATGTAATGGAAAATGATGTTCCGTGCAATCACAATATTTACTCTCAAAAGAGTTTACACATTCCTGAAGTTTTTCCAGGATTCGGATGGCCAGCTGATCTGCATCTTCGCTATATCCATAACGGTCAGATTTATGCTCTTTTTCCATCAATGTGTTTACGCACTCATTCATACCGACAACACCAAACATGCCGGTGAAATTTTCAACCTTAACAAATCCCTCTTGTACTAAGAAATTTGATTTAAAGAAATGACTCTTTTCTACCAAAAATTCGATTTTATTTTCAATATATCCACACAGTTCTTTTACTGCGCGCGGCAATAACTCTTCCAGGAAATGCTCGCTGTCTTTTGCACGTTCTGCCAGTCTACTTAAAACAACACGAGATAATGTAAAGGAGCCGCCTGCTATCGGTAAAGCGTTGTAGCAACTTGCAATTCCATAAGCGCCATCATACAGCTTGCGATACATTTTGTGATTTGCAAAACTTGGCTTCGCACAATTCAATGCACAGATCACACATTTTTCTGCAAAATCATCTGGTGTTATATCCGGATCATAAAGCAGTGTGATTGAAGGAATTGCATTTTTCAATTCTGTTTCAATCTCAACAATCATCTCACCTGCCCTTGTTGCTTCAGGTCCTAAGTTCATGTGGCAATAAGAATCCGGAATTGAGCGGTCTAAAAAGATCAGGAAGCTTTTGATCAGCTTATATGCATTCTCATCATCCATGAATGGTTCCAGCAATTTATCTACAGATCCCAGGTAAACCGGATAATGTGTAACTGATGGGACATGACGATAAAAGATTTCCAATGTCTGAATCGCTTCGAATAAATTTTTAGGTGGATCCAAACGTAAGAATTTGCATCCTTCTCTCATTAATTTTTCATAATCCGGAAGAATATATCTCGGTTGATATGTGACATTTCCTTCTGCCATTCTGCACAAACATCCCGCCTCACACAATTCTCTAAACTCATTTGTAGTTTCGAAAAATTCCACATAAGACAATGGCACATCCGATAACGCGATCATAGCCTGCTCATGCGTAAGTGCACTATTTGTTATGATCGATTCCACAGTTTCTTTTAAATTAGTAATGTTTAACATGGCAATACCTCCCAAATAATTCAATACTGAAACAACGGTTGAAATTTATTGTCCTCTTATGGCCTTTATGATATCATTAGGATGGAATTTAAAAAAATGCCATTTGGCATGTTTCTAGAAGAAAGGAACAAAAAATGTCCGGAGATCTAAAAAAAATTGTTGAATATGCAGAAGAATTTTTAGAAAAAAGTTTAGAATCTAAATTTTTTTAGATTTACTTGATCAGGCAGGGCTAAAAATTGAGCATGCCTCCAAGAATGATTGTCTTATTTATAATGATATGCCTTCGAAATATATCTATATACTTTTAAAAGGCGCCTGTTATTCTGAAAAATACAGTCCTTCCGGAAAATTATTGACTGCCGTAGCCTGCAAACCTATAGAAATCTACGGCTTATTTGAAGCTGTACATCCTACATTAAACAGACACACAGCAACGATTCGCTGTGCTTCTGATTGTTCCTATATTCGTATTCCTATACAAACATATCTGGATCAACTTTCAAGAGATCCTGAATTCGGAGTGCTCAGCCTTAAGCATTTGTCCTTATTAGTTGAACGAATTTTGAATGAAAATGAATATTTACTTTTAAATAATACAAAAGACAGGTTATTGCTTCATCTATTTCGATGTTGTGAAAATCAGAAATTTCCTGTCATCGTCAAAGCAACAAAAGAAGAATTGGCTCAGCTACTTAACATCAGCTTCGTACGCTATACAGACATTTAGACTGTCTGTACGAGGAGGGACTGATTGCAACCGAGCATGGGAAAATAGTGATTTCTGAATCACATTATCAGAAAATTAAAGAGGCGGTGCTTACGTTTGTTTAAGGCTGCTTTTTACACAAAAAGCAGCTAATCTATTTTCCAGACTAACTGCTCCTGTTGAATTCTTTTATTAATTTTGTTCTGTCTCCGAAATCTCTAATTTCCTCTTCTGAAATTCCATATTAGACAGTAAAATGTTCATTGCAAAACCTACAAGCAAAGCCCATCCGGAACCTTTAAATGCAAGCACTGCTGCCATTACTCCGGCAATACTTTTATCTGTACTCGTCTTACAATAATCCATACCGATTCTTGCACATACATATGCCTGGAATAACAAAGTGATCGCAGAACCCACGCCCATGATTGGTTTCATGAATGACACGATCGGCACTAAAATAACACTGATGAATGTTGCCATACGGAAAGAACTCATTCCACCGATCAGCGATTTCATCACTTTCTTTCCTTCTTTATAACGCATTGCAACAGATACGGTCATACCAATCCAAAGCGGACCTGCCAGTGGTGGGAACGGTGCAAAAATTGCAAGGAGCAGGTTTCTAAGACCACTGATCAGGTTTGATCTGCTTGAATTAAAGTCAATATATTCGTCACTTCTACTGTCCTGTGCTTCCTCTACCAACGTCTGTGATGTAACAAAATCTCCAAACGCAAGTACATAACAGATCAACGCCAACGGAATTGCACTTATAAATTTTGAAATCGGTGGAAATCCGACTGCAAAAATACTGACTGTGTGGAAAATATTACTAAAGTCAGGAATTCGGATGAGTCTTCCAAGTTCGAGAACCGGTTTTGACAATTCTCCAAGCAATACTCCTGCTAACATAGCAATCAGATATGGGAATAAGTTTCCATATTTTGCCATGATATCCAATATTTTATATTTTTCTCTGTTCTTTTCACAGAACGGTGAAAAACTCAAAAACGCAAGTAACAATGTACCGGAAAGTGTTGCGATTGGCGCAGTCATCAGCTGGCTTCCATCTGAGAGCTGTCCTTGCAATACTGTAATCGGTGCTGCAATCAGAATACCGCCTTTGATTGAATTCGGCACACCATTCACGAATTTATCTGCAAGCTTGGTAATTCCCATAAATATAAATACAAATGCAACAAGCAGCTGCAATGCAATCATTGCCTGAATACGCTCCGGTCCTTTTGGGAATCCATTTAAATATGCCAGTGTAAATGGTAATGTCGGTGTGATCCATCCCGGGACAACCGGATCTCCTAACCATCCATGAAGCATGTACATAAATACTTCAATGATGACGCAGCTCCATGCAAGTTCATACGGAAGTCCAAGATTATCCGTCAGATACGGAATCGAACTTAACGCAGTAGCGCCAAGGATCAGACCTTGAAAAAATTCTACATATTCTAATTTATAATGAATTCCCGGAATACGCCACTGAAATGGGCCGAGTGGAATATAGGGAAGTTCGTTGGCTTTTCTTGTTCTTTTCGGACTCATCTTTTAAGCTTCTCCTTCATTTTTCGATTTACAAGTGTCTATTTTTTAACAATTTAATCTCAAAAAAAGGACTGCATTCTTTTTGATGATAACATCTTTTGGAACAACAGTCCATTTTTTCGTATGAATTGAGATTGTTACTATGTTACTTCCTATAATGCACTTTTTCCGAAGATTTTTTTGTGCTGTGCTACTAAGTAGAGAGAACTTAAAATAGCAAGATTGCAAATACTAACAGCATGATCATGAGGCTGTATACTGCACTTGCCTCACCAGATGATTTTGTAAGCTGTGCTGCCACTACTGGGATCAGGTAGCTTGCCGCACCCATAAATGTGTAATAAATACCAGTATTTCTCCCCCCCTTCGGTCCTGGGTTAAATAACTGAACAACTGCAAGACCTGTCTGAAGAGCACCTCCTGCTGCGAAGAATCCCAACATTGCGATAGCGATGTAAATGATTGCTACCTGATGGATAAACAGTACACCCGCAAGTGCCACTGCTGTACAGATAGAATCAATAAGGACAACCTTTAACGGGTTCCATTTTAATTTTGCCATCATGAACGCCCAGAAAAGTACTGCACAGATAGACCCGATTGTATAAATAGAAGTCATACCTGCTGCCTGAATCTCGGAAAGTCCACATACGGAAAGTCCAAATGCTTTTGTATACTGCTGTGCGCCATACATGATCGCCATGCAAAGGAACGCATAAAACATTACAAGAAATACGATAAATTTATTTGGCTTTACAAGCATTGCTGCCTGCACTGCATTATCGGATTTGTCTTTCTTTCCTTCTGACGCTTTCTTCTGATCATCATAAGCAAACGGTGCAATAATTGCAAGTACCAGACAAACAACTGACATTACAAGCGGGATAATAACATTTAATTTCCAGTTTCCGCTGTTTGCATTATGAACAACCATGAATGGATAAATCATACCGGAAACAGAAACAAAAAATTTGATCCCGATCAGTGCAGATCCAGGTGCTGCCGGATAAGCTTCCTGTACAGCCGGATATCCTGATGCATCCCAGAAACCGGATGTTGCAACTCCTGAAACAAATCCACATACAGAAGCAACTAATGCACTTTTTGTAAATAAGAATCCAAGGAAGCATAGAATATATAATGCTGCTCCACCGATCATTAATTTTTTACGTCCTACATGATCCGAAATCTCTCCACCAATCCAGACGCTGACGAATTTACCAAAGCCTGTCCATGCAACTGCTGTACTTACCGCTGCAAGACCTGCTGCATATGCTGCTGACTGTGGGTCTGCCATATTGAATCCCCCCCACTGTTTTGCAAAGTTTACGTTGTTCTGACTTAAAATGATAGCCTGGATACCATGTGTTAAATAGCAAAAATATACACAAAGGATAGACCACAAATATTTCTTTGCTCTCATTCCATCATTCTCCTTTTGTGAATGTAATTATTTTGCCTGAGCCTTCTGAAATTCCTGATACTCAGCAAGTGGCATCTCTTTTCCAACAAACAGTTCGTAGTTAACTGCCCCCTGCTGCAGAAGCATTCCTGCGCCACCGATTGCTTTACATCCTGCTTCTTCTGCTTCAAGGATC
Organism: Mediterraneibacter faecis JCM 15917; assembly: GCA_001312505.1. Lineage (GTDB taxonomy): Bacteria > Bacillota > Clostridia > Lachnospirales > Lachnospiraceae > Mediterraneibacter > Mediterraneibacter faecis. The sequence continues at coordinate 31,175 of BBDW01000008.1, read as the reverse complement.
ATCTTTGTCTTCTCTGGATTGTATACAGTATCTGCAACAACAAGATCCTTACGGAATAAAGATTTGTCAACCAGAGTTACATCCTCGTGTGGTTTCATTCCCATAATCGTTGTATTGATAAGAATATCACAAGTTTTAATTTCTTCTTCCAGTTTAGCCTTATCAGCAAGATCCTCTACAGTAACAACACAGTCCGGACACTTCTCTGCTAATTTAGCCTTTGTTCCTTCTGCTCTTTCGTAGAATTTATCTTTTATATTGAAAATGTTAACTTCTTTTGCTCCGTCCAATGCTAACTGAACCTGAATAGCTGTAGCGGCTCCACCGGCACCAAGGACAACAATCTTTTTATCTTTTACAGATACACCATTGATCTCGAGATTTTTAACAAATCCAACACCATCTGTAATGTATCCTGTGATCACACCATTATCATTTACAAATGCGTTACATGCTCCGATGATCTCTGCTGCCGGAGAAAGTTTGTCAACTAACTTTGCTGCAATATTTTTACATGGCATTGTAAAGTTACCAGCGCGCATGTTGAATAAACGAATTGCCTCAAATGCTTTTGGCATTTCTTCCTCTGTTACATCAAATGCCAGATATGCATAATCTAATCCGTCATGCTGGAAACTGAAGTTGTACATTGCCGGTGATCCTGAATGTCCAACCGGTGATCCAAATAATCCCATTAAGCCTGTGTGTCCAGAAATTCTTTTTTCCATGATTCTAATCCTCCTGATATAATTTCATTTATAAATTCAATGCAACCTCATATGCTTCTTTTGTGGCATCCAGTGCACGGCGTGCTCTTACTGCGTCACCTACCATGTGGACTTCTGGTACGATGTCTTTTAATTCTTCTGCAAAGTCATAAACTACATTCTGTCCATCACGGTGTGTATAACGTGAGCTGAATCCCATAGAGAGAACAACTGTGTCGAATCCTCTTGCCTCGTAGATCGTCTCGTCTGATTTATCTGCTGCATTTTTGTAACTTACGCCATCTGAGAAGATCTCTGATACAGCTGCACTTGTAATCTGTTTGATGCCATATTTCTCAAATGCTTCCATAAGAAACATTCTGTGCTCATGGATCACATCCGGTCCGATCGCGTCTCTCATTTCGATAATGGCTACTTCATGTCCCTGTTCTGCTAAGAAGTCTGCTGTCTCTGCACCTACCATACCGCCACCAACAACTAAGACTTTATGTCCTACCGAGCGTGTTCCTTCCAGGCAGTCAACACCATAGACGATATCCGGATTTTCAATACCTTTGATAAATGGAAGTACTAAAGTCTCAGCTCCTGTTGCAAGGATCACTGCATCCGGTGTATCTTCTTTCAACATCTGTGCAGTTACTTTTGTATTCATCTTGATATTAACTCCGGCTTTTTCACATTTTACAATGTAACTTCTGATCATACCTGTGATATCACCTTTTCCTGGTGGATATGCAGCCAGTCTCATATTACCGCCAAGCTTATCTGTAGCTTCAAATAATGTTACATCATGTCCGCGTCTCTTCGCTGTAAATGCAGCACACATACCTGCCACACCACCACCGATCACGTAAACTTTTTTCGCCTTCTCAGCCTTCGGAAGTCCTTCTTTTTCATGTCCGAGTACTGGATTTACAAGACAACAGATTGGTTTACCTGCATACATATTAGCAACACAGCCCTGAAGACAGGCGATACATGGTGTAAGATCTTCCAGTCTTTCTTCCATTGCTTTCTGTGGTGTGTGCGGATCTGCAAGTGACTGACGTCCAAATGCTACTAAATCTGCATTTCCCATTTTAATGATCTGTTCTGCAAACTGTGGTTCTGTATATCTTCCGACTGTAATAACCGGAATAGAAACACATTTCTTGATATTTGCAACAAGCTCTGCTGAGAATCCGCCGTGAATTCCTGTCGGAGCCCACATATACTCATCTTTTAAATGTACTGCACGGGATACGTGAAGACCATCAATCCCGCAATCTTCTAAATAAGAAGCAACTGCACACATATCGTGATTATCAAGTCCGCCAAACATGTCTTCTGTACTGTTAATACGTGCAAGAACAGCAATCTTTCCTTCTGTTTTCTTCTTTACTTCTTCAATGATGAGACGTGAAAATCTCATTCTGTTCTCAAAGTTTCCGCCAAACTCATCGACACGCTTATTTGTTCTTGGTGACATAAATGAATTTACAAGATAGCCGTGCGCCATATGGATCTCTACTGCATCTGCTCCACCTTTCATTGCACGTTCTGCTGCTTCACCATATCCTTTTACAAGCTCATACACTTTTTCTGTAGATACTTCTTCAGGAATGTCTCTTCCATCTGCTGATGCGATTGCTGTAGCTGCCTGGATCGGTGCTCCTGCATTCTTTGCATTTCCTTCCGGTCCTGCATTCTGAAGCTGGATAGATACCTTTGCACCTTCTGCATGACAGGCATCTGTGATTTTCTTCAGACTTTCAATGCTGTTGTCATCATAAAGACATGGTTTCTTAGGACCGCCCTTCGCTCCTTTATGTACTACAGTCGCTTCAATTGTGATCAGACCAAACTGACCTTTTGCACGCTCACCATAGTAAGCCACAGATTCGTCACTCCATGTTCCGTCTGAATTTGCGAAATTATTTCCCATCGGTGGAACCACAAAACGATTTTTAACAGTCATAGGTCCAATCTGAATCGGAGAAAACATATTTTTGAATTTCATCATTTTACCTCTCTCTTTGGCATCATCTGTTTTTCAAATTAGTCTACCAACTCTGGCCAAACTTCTTTTAATACTTTCTCTGTGTTTTCATATGTATAAGCAGCTGCTTCTTTCAGTCCTTTTCCAAGGATTGCATCAGAAATAACTTCTACACCAACAACCTTCGGATCAACTCCTGCGTCTTTAATCATCTTAACAAATCCTGCTGTATCTTTTGCTCCTGTTCCCGGTGCAAGACGATCATGCATAGACTCATCTCTTAAAATAGGTGCTGCATATGGTCTTTTATAAGCATCATTAATCTGGATAGAAATAACTTTCTTGGCAATCTCCGGTGTAAGGATATCGTATGGCTGATCTGCTCTTACCCAGTGCCATGTATCAAGAATGAGCATTGCGTTGTCGCATCCAGAAGCTTTTACAACTTCCCAACCTTTCTTAAGATCCGGAATTCCGCTGTATGGCATCGGCTCAACACCAATGATGTATTTTCCTGCTCTCTGGCAAAGTTCTTTTAATTTCTGTGCTGTGTACTCAACAGAATAATTTTCCATCAGTCCACAGTTGATGTGGCCTACTCCAAAGAGTTCGCACATATGGAAACACATCTGCTCTTTGTATTTCTGCTCATAAGAACGATGTTCCTCACACCACTGAACAATGTACTCTACCTCTGTTACTTTCATATCATGTTTGTCAAGAATTGCAAGAATGTCTTCATCATGAAGTCCTTCATTCAATGCATCAACATAAGTCTCTGCGCGAAGACCGATTCCTTCATATCCTGCTTCCTTTGCAGCGATTACACGATCTTCAAATTTGCACTGATCTCCAAGTGTCCATGAACTTACTGTGATTGGGTTTTTCTTTGACATAATTCTTCCTCCATTGTAAAAATTGAATATAATCCATTGGATTTTTCTGTTCAATCTTGTTGTTTTTTTCTATTTTTATTATATCTGTTTGTTAAATAAATGACAAATTGGTAATTCTATCACGATCCATGCATTTTGTTTATAGATTTTATTTACACTTCGTGTTACGATATTATTATCAATAAGCATTATTGCGTATTTATCTCTCAAATAGAGTAACTGTTCAGAGCCAACCTCCAAAATGCTACGCATTTCGTCGGTGTGGCGTATCCGCCAAATAAAATTTCAAAAACAGTCTTAAAAATGCAAGCATTTTACATCTGTTTTATGAAATTTTGCTTGGCTCTGAACAGTTACCAAATAGATATAAAATGAACCTGATTAAATGGGAAGATACAAATTTTTATAAGGAAGGTACCAGACTTTATGAATCTCTATCATCTTAGATATTTTGTTACTCTCGCTCATCTAGAACACTACACAAAGGCTGCGGAGATTCTTTCTATCACTCAACCAAGCTTAAGTCATGCAATCTCATCTCTGGAAAGTGAGCTCGGAGTAAAACTCTTTGAAAAAGATGGACGTAACGTTGTCCTCACAAAATGTGGACAGGCTTTTCTTGTCGATGTGGAACAGGCTTTGGATATGCTGGATTCAAGCATCAATAAACTGCAGATGACCGGATTTGGGGGGAAGGCCGCATCGATATTGTTGAACTCCGTACGCTCAGCAGTGCAGTTGTTCCGAACTTTGTAAAAGGTTTTTTGGATTCCACGCCTAACAAAAATCGATTTTTATTTTCATAGTTCAACCGGACTCACATCCGACATGATCCAGGGATTAAAAGAGCGAAAATACGACATCGCATTTTGTTCCAAGATGGACAATGAACCGCTCGTTGAGTTTATTCCGGTCGCAAAACAAGAGCTTGTACTGATCGTACCGGAAGGACATCCTTTGGACGGGAAAACTTCGATTGATCTAAAAGAAGCGCTTACGTATCCGCACATCGTTTTCTCTAAGCGAAGCGGTTTAAGACATGTAATTGACAAGTTATTTGAAAAATGTGGCGGATACCCTCAGATTGCTTACTCAATGGAAGAAGATCAGGGTGTTGCCGGATTAGTCAGTGCCGGATTCGGCATCGCAGTTGTGCCGCGAATGCCGATTCTTTCCTCTTTACCGGTTTCAATCATAGAGATTGCAACTCCGTCCTGGGAAAGACTCTTCTACATGGCAACTTTGAAGAATGTTTATCAGGCACCTGTTGTTACGAATTTTAAGAATTATATATTGGAACATGCTGAAATATAGAATGATACATTTCTTCTACTTTATAGCATCGGTACGATCATATTTACCCAGAACCAGCTCACCGGCATCACAAGCACCATGGCTGGGATCATGTCTGCGACTGGAAAATCGTGAATCTTTGCGATCCGGAAACCAGTTGCAAGAAGCAGGAAGCCTCCACATGCCTTGAAGTCGGCAATCATATCCGGCGTGGTCAGTGGGAAGATAAATTTTGCTGCTGCGAATATAATAAGGAAGATCACACACTGCGGAATTGCAACTGCAGCAACCACCATACCTAATGTTCCTCCAAAAATCATCGCAGTAAAGAAATCCAGAATCGACTTCGAAATCAAAATTGTATGATCACCGCTCATTCCGGAATCCAGTGAACCATAAATCCCTGTCCCACTGGCACAAAACAATACGATGATCGTCACAAGCATTGACATATACTCTTCTCTGGACATGGATTTGTTCTTATTTGGGAAGAGTTTTCCCACCGGTTTCTCCATGCAGGTCGCTCCGCCATTAATAATTCCGCCCAGATTGACTGCCAGACCAAAGGCAGTTCCAATTATCACTGCAAAAATAACAGCAGGCATATTTTTCATAAGTCCAATGGAACTAACTCCCATTCCCATTGAGCAGACACCAAATATCTTGGTAAGTTCCGAATTAATTTTTGCAGGCAGCTTGTGCCCAAATAATGCCCCCCCGATCACACCGCCGGCTGCAACCGACAGGGCATTGATAATAACTCCTATTGGCATATTCATTCCTCTACTTTCTAAAACACAGATGCGGTGTAAGGAATCTCCTACACCGCAAATTTTCAATTTGATATTCAGTTTATCATAACACTTTTTATAATGTAAAGCTTTTATTTTCCGAGATATCTTTTGTTTGACTTAACTGTTTGTAAACATCACGTCCATTGAAAGTCCTCTATAATTCAAAAACCTGATTGTCCACCAGCGTGTAATTACCGCCGTCCATATTTTTACGAACGAACGGAACGCCTTTTCTTACATAGAAAGTATTATCTTTGATCAGTGCATCCGGGTTCTCTGCCGGGCTGATCGTTCCCCCAAGGTCATCAAAACTCACATTATTGCGGAACGTATTATGAATTGCTTCCTGCAGGCAGAACATCACGCATCCACCTTCATTCTGTCTGCTGTAATTATATTCATAAACGGTTCCATCACCGGAATCTGCATCATATGCCATACCGTCCTGATTTAGTCTTGTGTCAACACTCTCATTATACCGGAACAGTGCATCCTTACACTTCCAAGGCCAGATAGCCGCTGCCACCTTACCCAATCGATTACCCGGCTCACAGTAAATACGATCATTTATCTCACAGGCAATCGAATCTGTCATATTATGTTCCACCAGTGGACGAAGTGCATACATGGCTGTAATACCGTCACCACCTGCTGCCTTTACATAATTATCGCAGATTCGTATCTTCTCATGTCCGTACTTCAAGAAGATCTCCTCGTCCAGTTCTGCTCCCTGGAACTTCTCATGTGCATAAGTGTAACCGACAGCAATTCCCCAACGGCTCACCTGATACACAAAGCATCCTTCAACCGTGACATCTTTATAATGGGCAACTCCTGTAATCTCTTCATCTTCCGGCTGAAGTGCTGTCATATAGATACCACCGTTATTCATATGCTTATCGTACACATTACCATTCACATCATGGATCAGCAGATTACGCAGTGTGATACCGTGTCGTACACCTTTGTCTTTTGCTACAACAGCAACACCTGTGCGATTCATCTTATCTCCAAGGGAATAGTACTCGCCGATAATTTTGTCTGCTTCGTTTGTGATCTCCAGATCTTCTACGATGATATATTCTGCATCATACAGTAGAACTGCGGAAGATACATACCCGCGATATACATGAGTTGGTGAATCTAATGGGGGGGCTCCATAATTCTGATACCAGATTCCCTGCCCACAAGCCTCAATACGCGGCGCATCGCCTTCTCCGTAAGCACCGATCACGATCGGTGCATCTTCTCTTCCGCTATCTGTTACCTGAAGATACTGTCCGCAAAAGACGCTCCCACGCTCAAGTAATACATGATCTCCCGGCTGCAGACTTCTCTGATTGATTGCAAAAAGACTTGCGAATGCACTTTCGCTTGTCAGTCCATCGTTCGAATCATTTCCTGTCTTCGAACTCACGTAATACGTCTTCGATAAGCTTGTCATATGCATCCTCCCGTAATCTTTTTTCAATAATCTGTTCTACCTCTTCATAAGTAAAGAGATCTCCGAAATATCGACCGAATAAATCCATATTTTTTTCGTAAAATTCTTTCTTCTCCTGCTCTGTGACATCCGGACACAGACCTGTGCTTCGAACCGCCTCACTTGGCTGGACAAAATCCAGTTTCAGTCTTGTCAGCTCATACTGCAAATACGCTGGTGCTGAAAAATAACGTGGTCCATAGAACAGCTTCTCCTCCTGCTCCATCATCTTCAGCTTTTCATTATGATTCTGTCTTCTTGCTTCAAGTCCCTCCATAGAAGGATCCTCAAGCAATCCCATTTTATGTGCTAAAAGGAAGGCACCTTGCGCCTTCCTTAAACATTCCTGTTTTATACAATACTTTTGCTGCATTATTTTACCGCTCCTGTAATTCCGTTTGCAAAGCTCTTCTGTAAGCACAGGAAGATGATTGCAGTCGGAAGTGTACAAATCAATACACCAAGCATCAGCATACCATAGTCAACACTATAACCACTCTTCAGGTTCGCTACAAGCATCGGCATAGTGATTGCTTTGCTGTCCTGTAAAATGATCGTTGGCCATAAGTAATTGTTCCATGCATTCATAAAAGTTACTGTCATTGCTGCTCCATAAGTAGATTTCATGACAGGAATAAACATCTTAAAGAAAATCTGCACTTCACTTAATCCCTCAAGTCTTGCCGCTTCAATAATATCATGTGGAAAAGAACGGGCTGCCTGTCTGAACAGCATGATCATAAATGGTGTTGAAATAGTTGGAAGTGCAAGCGCGATCCATGTATTAACCAATCCCCCATGATGTAAACATCTTAAACAATGGAATCATAATCGCTACAAAAGGAAGCATCATGCAAGAAGCAAAATATTCATTAAAATGTCTTTCCCTTTATCGTGATAAATCTCGAATCCGTATCCGGCGATTGAACACACGAGTAATGCTACAAATGTAATAATAATTGCATTACGGAATGAATTGAACATTGCCAGTCCAAGATTCTGCATGCCTACCAGCGTCTTAAAGTTCTCTGCCAGATAAGTACCCGGATACAGTCTTCCCCTTACAACATCAATACTTGTATTTGTTGCTCCACAAAGCATGTAGTACAGTGGGAATGCAGAGAGAAAACTTGCAATAATTAAAACTGCATAGGAAACTATTGATTTCATTTTAGTCACGTTTGTCACCTACTTTCATCTGAATTGCAGACAGAATTGCTACCATTACAAGAATACATACAGACAATGCTGCTGCATAATTAAATTTCGGTGTCTCCACAAAGGAGATATTGTAAATGTAATGTGCCAATGTCATTGTTGACTTACCAGGTCCTCCGGCAGTCAGGTTCATAGACTCATCAAACAACTGCAGTGTTCCTGAAGTTGACATAATCGCTGTCATAAGGATCGTCGGCTTTAGAAGCGGAATCGTAATTTTTGTAAACTGTTTAAATGGTGTTGCCCCCCCGTCGATATAACTTGCCTCATATACGGAATAATCAATATTCTGTAATCCTGCAAGATAGAATACCATATTGTATCCTGTCCATCTCCAGATCAGGGCGATAACGATTACCCAGCGTGCCGGCCATGTACTCTGAAACCAGTCAACAGAAGATAAACCAATTCCTGTAAGTACTCTGTTCACAACTCCGTCCGGAGCAAACAAGGATTTAAATATCATAGAATAAGATACAAGAGATGTTGCACACGGAAGGAAAATCAAAGTACGAAAAATACCTTTACCTCTGATCTTTGGGCTATTCAAAAGCTGTGCCAGGATTAGTGCTAAAACAAGCATGATCGGAACCTGGATCAAAAAGTAAAAGAACGTATTAAATAAGCATTGCTGAAATGTTTTATCCTGGAAAACTCTGGCATAATTTGATAAACCGGTAAATGTTCCTCCTGTCTTTCTAAAAGACAACAGAAGTGCCTGTGCCATTGGATAAAAACAAAATACGAATATTAAAATCGCTGCCGGAAGAAGAAAAACCCATCCGGTAAGATTATGCTTTTTCTCTAAAGTTAATTTTGTTTTCTTTTTTCCATATTATTCTCCTAAAACAGAACCGGGAACGCAATACTGCACTCCCGGTACGTCCTGTTTTTAATCTTTGATGATTACTCACCAATATTAAATTCTACTGTATCCTGAGCTTTCTTGATCTCGCTGTCAATATCAGCGCCATTCTGAACAACATTAGTGATTGCATCTGTTAATGCACTTCTGACATCTGAGTAGTATGCGCCATAATCGATTCCAGGAACCTTTCCAGCGAAGTCTACGATGTCTTTGTATACAGCCTGTCCAGCGTAGAAATCAGATGTCTCATTGTAAACATCTGACTCAGCCGCCGGTAAGTAACTTGCGATTGCTCCAGCGTTTGGAAGAAGGTCATCATATAACTCTACGCTTCCGCCGAATGTTGTCTTAAGGAAGTCATATGCAAGGTCTGTGTTCTTGCAGTTAGAAGATACTGCCCAGCTTGCTCCACCACAGTTTGCGTAGTTTGTAGCACCATCAACATCATCAAGTTTAGGCATGTTTACGATAGACCAGTTTCCAGCCTGATCATCAGCTGCCTGGATAGAAGACATGATCCAGCATCCCTGGATAACACCAGCTGCTGTTCCCTTGTTCATAGAAGCAATGTACTGATCCCAGTCAGTATAATCAACCATGATTCCTTCATCAATGAGCTGTTTGTATGTCTCGATTGCTTTCTTGAGAGCTTTGTTATTAACTAAGTCAACTTTTCCGTCTACCATCGGAGAAGCACCTGCTGACTGAAGCATCTCAATGATAATCTCAGATCCGCCTGAGCTTGTAAGCATTGGAACGTTGTTTGTCTCAACTACTTTTTTAGCTTTTTCCATGAAATCTGACCATGTTGTGTCTTTGAAATCATCTACTGTAAGTCCGGCTGCCTCAACCATGTCTTTACGGATTGCCATGATTGTAGCACCGTTATCAAATGGAACGCCATAGTTCTTTCCGTCTACTGTAGAGTCAGCTAACTTTCCTGCAGAGAAATCTGAGAAAGTGATTCCTGAATCTGTAAGTTCTGTAAAGATTCCAGGATAGTTTGCTACGTTCTTATGGAAGGAATAATCCTGCATCAGGAAGATGTCCGGTAATGTGCTGTAATCATCAGCTTCAGCTGCTGTGATCAGAGCTGTCTCAATATCTGAATATACTTTTTCCTGAATATCCAGTTTGAAATCCGGGTGATCTTTCTGGTAGATTGCCTCTGCCTGTTTCATTGCATAAACGTTGAAGTTAGGATCCCAGCACCATACGCTCAGTGTGTTTTCCTGTGATGCATCATTCTTTGCATCAGTGTTGTTGTCAGATTTGCTTCCGCATCCTGCAAGTACAGATACTGACATTGCTGCTACTAAAAGTGCGCTCAATACTTTCTTTTTCATAGTTTTTGTCCTCCTTATACATTTAAAAGTACTGCTTTATAAAATATGAAATGCATTCCTTGCGTTTCATAAGTTATCTTTATTCAACATCATCTACCCAACGCATCTCGCCTGGCTCTAAATCCAGTTCATATACACAGTTGCCATTGATATATACATCTGTGTGTCGCGCTTCTGATGAGTTATTAATAACTGCGATCTTCTTACTCTTCGGGAATACAGTTACTTCTGTATCAACATTTGTTACATAGTAATGCTTCATCTCTTTTTCCATGCCTGCTGCATAGTAAATAGCACGAAGAAGAATTCTACAGTTCTGTGGAGAATATGGAAGACCTGCAAAGTATACGCTATGCCCTTTTCCATATTCATTAACAACCATCTGGCTGTACTCTCCATCCATTGCAAGGATCTGATAATTCTTGCCCTGTGCATAGACACGGCTTGTTCCCTCACCAAAATCTATTTCTCCTTCAATATCCTCTAAAATAAAGTGGTTTGCATCTAATTCATTATACTTATCTGTATTAAGTGAGAAGCACATCTCACGATCTACGCCAAGTACATCTGATAGCTGGAAGAATCTTCCTGATGCTGGTATGCTGTCGGTTCACCAACTCCGATGAATCCGCCTCCCTCGTCAACAAAGCGACGAATATTTGTTACAACTTCTTCATCGATCCAGTTTTCAGCTCCACTAAATGCTGTATATGCATCACCTACATTGATGATTACTCCAATGTCTTCCGGAATACCTTTCTTCACGTCATCAAAGGAAATAAATTCAACTTCGAATGGCATACCACTTAAGCACTCAAGCACACCCTCTGCTGAATAAGTCTCTCTGTGCCAAATTGCGTGATGTACCTGATTGGACATCCACTTTCTCAGTCCTCCCCCCCAACAGTTGAGGATCGCAACCTTAAATGGTGCTACATAGGAAGGCGTTCCCTGCATATTCTCATGAATCTGACGGAACTCTGTAACAACATTCTGGATCTCATCAATGAATCCCGGCCAGTTGCTCGCGAGTTTTAAGTATCCGCCGTATCCAATTCTGTCTAATGGTGAACGAAGAAGTGCACGTCTTGCCTTTCTCCAATTGTCTCTCGCTTCCCCCCCGATCGGATCTCCGCCTTCGCAGAATACATCCGGGAAGAAGTATGGTAAGAGACGGCCCTCTGTATAATCAACGCCCTTGATATCAGAAATCATACGAAGTGTCACACCACTTCCGACAGAACCTACAACTGCATCCAACCCGATGCTTGCAAAGTATTTACCATAAGGCTCTGTTCCGATCCAGTGATCTCCAAGGAACATCATAGCTTCTTTTCCATAAGAATGAACAATATCAACCAGCTCTTTCGCAAGTGCACAAACTTCAATCTGCTGGAATTCAATAAAATCACGGAACTCTTTGCTCGGTACGCGGAACATACTGTTGTGATATCCTGATCTACGATAAATTCCGGACGGAATTTATATCCTGCCCATTTCTCAAACTTCTCTAAAATATATGGGCTTACACTTGCACTGTATCCGAACCACTCAACGTACTTCTCTCTCTTCTGATCATCAAAAGTTAATGTAAACTGATGGAAAAATGTTGTAAATCGAACAACATCTATATTCGGATTCTCTTCACACCATCTTTTCAGCTTTTCCTTTACATACTTCTGTGTCTTCGGCTGTCTTACATCATATGTCAACTGATGTGGTGTATCCTGCCAATCATTTGTAATGAAATTATACATATGTACCGGATCCCAGATAAGGAATGCCAGGAAACTTACTGTATACTCATGATACGGTTTTGTCTGAATCTCAACCTCTCCTGAAGCTTCATCAAACTCCCATTTATCTGTAGGAACAATCTCTCCTGTTGTACGGTCGATCACTTCCCACCAACGTTTTGGATCATCTAACGTATTTACTTTCAGCTGCTCTGTGTGAAATCCTTCCATTAAGCGAATACGAAGTGTTTCGCCTCTTGCTGTCACACGGTTACTGATCAAATATTCCTGCTGGATCTCTTCCGGATTCGCGCTCGCCCACTCATTATCTTTTCTTGTTGTATAATAAGTTGCATATTTCTTAACCGGCTCTGACAGAAGTTCTTTTGGCATCTCTGTTCCGTCACAATCTCTCAACGCATCTGCTCCCAAGAGATTCTTTAATCGTAATGTCTCGTCAATAACATCTGCATCTGTCGGCAGCGTCAATCTTCCTGTCATCAATATGATTCCCCCCCAAATAACTTTTATATTGTCTTCTATTTGATGGCTAAAGTATAACAATTTCGACAAACGCTATCAATTTCTTTGTTGCTCGGTTTGTTATGTTTTTTGCTTTTTATTACTAAAATACTGTTTTTCCTTGATTTTTTATGTATAATATATTCAAGCAATTTCTTTATTTTTTCATATTTCCGTCTTTTTTACGAATCAATTTTAAAATTATTGCTTTTTTGTATTTTTTATATAAAATTCAATCAATTTTTAAAATTTGAATAAGACATTAACATTTATTATGAGGTTATTTACTTATGAGTAATGAATTTATCAATCTTGGCTCTGCCAATAACGACAGGGCAGACTTTCAGCTTCGCTATATTTCCATCTCCAAATATGAAGGAGACTGGCACTCCCTTCCGCATACACATCAGTTTTCAGAGCTTTTCTATGTTCTGCGTGGTGAAGGTGTCTTTTATATAGAAGATGAGAAAGTTTCCGTAAAAACAGATGATTTAATGATCATCAATCCATATGTGGAACACACTGAGAAGACACTTCCGAATAACCCAATGGAATATATTGTTTTCGGCGTCGAAGGACTTGCCTTTTCTTTTATTCATCCAGATCAGGAGAATCCGAAAGGATACAGCTACTACAGCTACGGATCCGACAAAAATCAGTTTATTAATTTCGCACAGCTGATGATGCATGAATTTCAGGATAAAAAACCAGGTTTTGAAAAAGTCTGTCATGGATTACTGGAAGTTCTTCTGGTATATATTTCCAGAAAGCAAAATCTGTCCGTTATCACAAACTCTTCGTTTCAGCTTTCTAAAGAATGTGCACTTGCCAAACGGTATATTGATATAAATTATTCCAAAAATATTACTTTGGACTCTTTAGCCGAGATCACACATATCAATAAATTTTATCTGGCACATTCCTTTACAGAATGTATTGGGCAGTCTCCGATCAACTATCTAACAGACAGAAGAATTGAAGCGTGTAAAGAACTTTTAACGACTTCCAATTTCTCCGTCACACAGATTGCCTCCAGTGCAGGGTTTTCTTCACAGTCTTATTTTTCACAGATTTTCAATAAGAAGGTGGGAATGTCACCACGCCAGTACCGGAAATTATATTCAAACAAAAAGGAGCTGGAGTAATGGTACTCCAGCTTTTCTAATCAGATGTATGTTCAACCTTGCTTCTTAAAATTTACAGCAATGCCTCTTTGTATGACTGAACATGAGGCTTCACTTCTCCGTCTATGTAACTATCAAGAAATTCTTTCATGCAGTTACGGCTATAGCGATTACTATGAATAATCTGTGCGAAACGACTCAAAGTATTTGAAATTGTATCATTGACTAAAATATAATCATAACTATTGGCACATGAAATCTCTTCTTCTGCTATTTCCATTAAAGCATTCACTTCTTCTTCGTTATAAATTCCAGTGCTAGACAGCCGGCTCTTTAATTCATCCCAAGATGGCGGCAAAATGTAAATCAGTGTAGCATCCGGACAAAGTGCACGAATTTTCATTGCTCCGATTGTGTCCACATCCAGAATTACATTTTTCCCTTTTGCACGCGCTTCCTCTACACTTTTCTTCGTTGTTCCGTAAGCATTACCATTCACATATGTATATTCCAACATCTCACCCATACGAACCATTCGCTCAAATTCCGGTACAGACACAAACCAATAGTCTTTTCCGTCTATTTCATGCTCTCTCTGTCTTCTCGTTGTCACAGATACACTGACACACGCCTGTTCATGATCCTGCAAATACTCTCTCAAAACCGTCTTATTCCCCCCACACCAGACGGTCCCGAAACAACAATCAACTGTCCATATTCCGCAATCTTGTCCAAATATTCCTTTTTCATCGCCGTTTCTTCCTCTCAACCATATTTTCGTATGATTTATACTTTTTTATTATAAATTCAGACAATATATTGCGTCAAGCATATTTTTCATACAGATAAACTCAGTTTTACTTGTTGTCTTGTGATTTGTATTTCTGTTGCCATAACATGGTATATTACTCACTCTCTTTTCCAAAATTTACACAATCTGGAAGATACCATAAATCAGGACACTTGATAACTGTAGCTTTCTCAATGATATGCCACTTGCTTTTTGTATTATTGAGCTTGTATTTGATGCGGATGGACATGGTGTAGACTTTGTATTCCGTTACTGTAATGATGAAATGGCTGTTGTTGAGGGCGTTCCCGTTTCAGAAATGTTGAATTGTTCCTTTTATGAAGTCTTTGAAAATGGGGATAAAAAATGGCTTGTCACTTGTGCATGTGTGTTGATTCCGTCTTAGAAAAGTACCAAAAATAAACCTCTTGGATTTGCATTAATTAAATACTAATCCAAGAGGTAAAACGGGTATATTCCCACAAGAGGCAGATTTGGGGGGGTCCTGCCTCTTGCAAGAAATCTTTATTATCGAGCTCCAATCTTTCGTTAATTATAGAGAAGCTCTTTTTTAATCAGCTACTTTTTCTCCTGCTACATATTTAGCATAAACTTCTCGTTCATCCGCCAAATAAATCATTCGTTCTAAACGCTGTTCCACATTCATCTCCTGTGGATGAATCAATCGTTTATCATCGAGCACTACCGCATCCATTTCGTATCCTGCTTCGAAACTTCCTACTTTACCAAAAAATTCTCCGCCTCCTTTTGTAGCCATATAAAATACTTCTGGCATAGTTAATTGGGTTAATTTTTCATCTTTCAATCTCCAACGTAACTTTGACGCCTGAACTGCATACCTCATAGCTACAAACATATTTTCCGTAGATCCGGCAGCCACATCACTTCCTAATCCTACATGCATTCCTTCTTTCAAATATTGTCTGATAGGTGCCACTCCTGATGACAAATTTGTATTAGATTCCGGGCAGTGTGCGATAAACACACCATTTTCCTTCATCCTTCTGATCTCATTTTCATCTGAATGTACGCAATGAGCCATAACCGTCTTGCTGTCTCTTCCAAACAGCCCAAACTGATCATATGCATCTCCATAAAATTCTGATTCTGGACATAATTCCTGTACCCATGCAATCTCTCCATAATTTTCTGAAAGATGCGACTGTACCGGAATCTGATATTTTACTTGAATATCTTTCAACTTATGCATAAGTTCATCTGTACAACTCGGTATAAATCGAGGAGTCAAAATCGGTCTTGTATGTTGATACTGTTTCTTTTGTACTTCTTCAAGCCAAGAGATTGTTTCGTTTACACTTTCTTCTGTTTCTTCTCTCAGATAATCCGGTGAATTGCGATCCATATTTACCTTACCAACCATCGTAGCAAGTCCTGCTTTTTCAAGCATATCCATCAATAAAATCGTTGATTCTTTATGAATCGTTGCAAATATACATGCTCTGGTTGTTGCACTTTTCTTCAGATTATCTACAAACATCTGATAAGCTTTTTGAGCATAAATTGTGTCTTTATACTTTGACTCCTCTGGAAAAGTATTTGTCTCCAGCCAGTCTAAAAGCTCCATATCCATACCTAATCCACGGAAAGCATATTGTGGTGCATGTACGTGTAAATCTACAAATCCAGGAACGATGATTCTGTCTCCATAATCCTCTACCGGTATTCCTTTATATTCTTCCGGAAGTATCGGATACACTCCCTCGATTTTATTTGCTTCATATACAAGATATCCATTTTCGCAAATCTTTAATTTATTCGAAGATTCAGAATATACAATCTGCCCCCTTTAAAGCTCTAAGATCTGTTTTTTCATTCATTATCTACTAAACCTCCTACAATAAAATCCTTCTGCTTTATCCCAATGTCATAAAGGCATATCGTAAGATAAATATAATTGAAATAATCCATGTCAAAGCTTTGATTTCACGAGCTTTACCTGTAAACAGTTTCATAAAGCAATATGTGATCAATCCAACTGCTACACCATTTGCGATAGAATATGTAAATGGCATAAATACAACTGTACAGAATGCTGGCAATGCATTTGACATTTCACTGAAATCAACTTCTTTAATATTACTAAGCATCAGAATACCTACAAAAATCAGAGCCGGAGCTGTTGCCTGACCCGGTACGATACTTACTATTGGTGCAAATATGATTGAAGCAAGAAACATTACTGCTGTTACTAAACTTGTCATACCTGTTCTTCCACCTGCAGCAATACCTGCACTGGATTCTACTACTGTTGTAACTGTAGATGTACCAACCATAGCACCTGCTGCTGTTGAAATCGCATCTGACATCAATGCTTCTTTCATGTGAATGATTTCTCCATTCTCATCAATCATACCAGATTGTCTTGCAGCACCCATCAAAGTTCCAATAGAATCAAACATATTAACTAAGGAAAAACTAAGTACAAGCATTACTACTGTAAAGATTGTGCTCACTAGATTTTCCCCCTGCGAATAAACCTGCAAAGTCCATTTTAAATAATGATACTTCTGCAAAATCACTGAATTTTGCGCCCAGATTCATGTCAAAAGAAGATAATTTTGTAACTCCCAAAGGAATTCCTGCTGCAGTTGCTACTAAAATACCAATGATAATAGAACCTTTTACATTACGTGCATTTAAAACACCAATTACAATCAGACCGATCAGTGCAACAAGTGCTCCACAAATTAATGAAACATCTCCACCTTCACTTCTCCACTGTGCAAAGTCTACCATGCTTACAAGTGTTGCTGAATTTCCTACAACTAATCCGGAATTTTTCAATCCGATAATCGTAATAAATAAACCAATTCCTGGCGTTATCGCCATTTTTACAGCATCCGGAATTGAACGGATGATTGCTTCTCTAAGTCCAACTGCTGTAATAACAATAAAGAAAATACCAGATATGAATACAATTACTAATACCTGATTATAGGTATATCCCATAGCTAATACAACGGTATAAGCAAAAAATGCATTCAGTCCCATTCCTGGAGCCTGTGCAAACGGAACCTTAGCATACAGAGCACATAATATTGTTCCAATAAATGCACCAATACAAGTACCAATAAATACACCATTGGAAATCTTTCCTGCCATAACAGTATCTCCCATAATTACATATGGGTCTGCTAAAATCTGTGGATTCAGAATGAGAATATAAGCGATTGTAATAAATGTTGTTATTCCCGCTAAAACTTCAATCTTCATTGTAGAACCACTTTGTGAAATCCCAAAAAATCTTTCAAAAAAACTATCCCTTTTTCCATAAGTATAACCTCACTTTCACATTTTGCAATTCTGCCATCTATGCAGTTCGGCTCTTATTATGAAAAATTCCTCCTCCCTATAAAAAAATTAGCCTAAGAAGGGTCCTCAAATAAAACTCTTTTTAGGCAAACAAAAAAAGAGTCACCACATAGGATTATGTAGTCAACTCTTTGCAGTAGTTGGTAGAAACACTGAACCAATCTCCAGCATATGCATAACAGCATTAGTTGATTGATTTAATATGAATTATAGTATATTTATTTACAATCGTCTATTGATTTTATGCTTAAAAAACGTAATCATTTTTTGTGCGTATTGTATGTTTTATTTTATTTTTTACATTCTTTTTGGTGTTTATGCATATTTTAGAGATATATTTTCCTCGACAAGCTGAGTTAATGGCATAACTTGCGTTTGCAATATGACCGCACCGGCCGATGTTATTTGCATGATCGATCATCTTCTAGCGTTGCTGACATGCGTGCCCCCCCGCGATTCTTTTGCCCGGACACAGGCATATTTTCTTGTTTTTCTATTGTCCGGATACGGACAGTTTATGCTGTCAACATCTTTCTCGCCTCTTCACGGATGTTGATTGCTGCATTACGATCTCCTATTCCCACTTTTTTAAAATTATTCATTTTTTGGTATTAGTTTTTAATTTTGAATTCTACAAATTGAATTTATCTATTTGCATAATCAATCAAAATCTTTTTGCAACTACTGCAACGATAAGCTTCACAATGAGGGATTCCGCCTGAACCCTTACTCAATTCCAAATCGTCCGATTTTTTAATACGAAAAACTTTTTTCGGATTATCAACTGCAAAAGTAATGTCTCGTGAGCTCATTAGGTATCCTCTTATCATTTCTTCACCACAATATGGACATTTCATGCTGATTTGCCTCCCTCGTAAAACTTTAATTATTTTTTTCGCAATAATATTGCAAATAAAACGATTAGAACTAATATAATTATCAAAAAATAAATTTTATTTGACCTTGGTATCCTAATCCAATCCACTGCAATACTATTATTAACACAAAAACTAACAACGCCCAATAATTTCTTTTCACTCTTCTCCCTCCTGATGAATTCAAGATTAAGTTACACATCCAACAACTCGATTAACTTATCGAGAAATGCCTCTTCCCCCCCCATGTATTAATTTTGAAAAATACAGCTTGGCTTCCTCCTGCTGTAATTGCAGAAAGTTGTACTGGATCACTATTTAATTCCTGGAACATTTTTCTGCATCGATTGCCAATACAAACATCAGAGCATCCAACGCATTTCCTGGATCCTGTACATCAATGATATAAGTATCTGTCATATGAAACAGCTCTTTACTAACCCGTGCAATTGAATAACCGCTTCGATCAAGAATACTATAACCCAATTTTCACAAGTAACTTAGATGTCAAAGCCGAAGCTAATAAAAGAGCGGTACATCCTGCTGTAAGTTTTCCAACGATCACAGGGACAATCATTTTGGGATTAACTGCTCAAAATGATAACGCGGTTTTCCTATGCTCTTTTTGCCATACTCTATTGCTTCTGTGGGACAATAACAAATACATGCCATACATTGAGTACATTGATTCCCCCCCATATCGGCTTTCCGTTTTCAAGTGCAATGTTATTCTTTGGGCAGTTTTTAACACATTGACCGCATCCGATACAAGTATCATCTGTCTGAAATGCAGTAGCTTTCACGAAGAACTGATAAAAAATCGAATTTACCGGGCCACTCATAAAACGGTCGTAGAGATTGTTTCGTGGTACAGGGAAAGGTTGTTCTGCCTTAATACAGGCAATGGTATCCACAATAGTAGGCTCAGCATTTTTTACAATTTTTCTCGCTTCCTCTGCTTGAGGTGCATCGAACATGGCAATATAGTTTTCCGGCATAAGAATTTGAGATGTACCCATATAACATAAGTGCTTTTGCTCAGCAAGACTACAATTATATTTTGACGCATTGCCAATTTCACTACCGCAGTTCATAACAAACCAAATACGTTTTGCAGAAAGCAATTTCGTTTTGGAAAGCCAATCCGACACAATTCGGGGGGGAATACGCCACGCATAAGTCGGAGTTACAACGACTACATTCTCACCTGTTTTTATTGGCGAATAATCTACTGCCTTGATTTTTGCATTCACATCTACAATATCGTCCTGCAATTCAACTGCAATTTTTTTCGCTATATAACGCTATTGCCGGTTCCTGAAAAGCACAAAATCATAATAAAACCACCTCCACGACTTCCGATTGAGATTTCACCTTTTATAACGGTTGACCAATTGTTTTCAATAGTCTTTATATGTTTGAAAGGAATTCTTCTATCAAACTATTTATCATCTTCGGTTTATCTGTATTAGAATTATGACCGGCCCCTTCAATCCATTTTAAAGGAATTTTCGTTTTTTTATGCCATGCTCTGTTATACCTTATGCATGAACCGGCATGATCCTTTGTGCCACATATCAACAGGGAAGGGCATTTAATTTCATATGGCAGTTCCTTTTCCATCGCCTCTGCCAGAATACGAAATCCATGCCCTGCAATTTGTGCATAACGATGCTGATCACCATCATAGACTAACATCATTTCCTTCATCAGGTTTCTGCCATAATTAGAAGTTGCAACTCCCTCAGTTCCAGATTTCAAAAGCAACTTCCATGGGTAATGTGCATATATTGGTTCCATTCTTTTCAGAAGCCAGATTTCCACTGATGTCACATAGTTTCTCTGCAACGGTGCCGAATCAATGGAGATAAAGCCTGCCAGCCGGTCGGGATACAATTGTGCATAAGCCTGTCCCACATATCCTCCCATTGATTGGCCGATTATAATCGGTTTTCTGATTTCTTCTTTTTCAAGAATCCCATTCAGCCATTTTGCCTTATCAAACAGATCAAAATCAAACCTGAACGGCCAGGAGGATGCATGCTGGTGCATCCCATACAATAATATTATATTTTCCTTCAAAGTACTCAACCTGTTTATCAAACAGTCTATGGTCAGCAGTCAACCCTGGCAAAAATACAAGCGTCGTTGTATCCAAACTCAGATTATTTGACCAATAGTGAATTGTTCCGCAAGGAGTTTGATATGTACTTTCCTTCAACAAATCCACCTCCGCAATTTTCATTTTTCTCAGTTACACAAACTGAAAAACTTTAACTATTTTTTTCGCAATAATATTGCAAATAAAACGATTAGAACTAATCCAACAACTCGATTAACTTATCGAGAAATGCCTCTTCCCCCCATGTATTGATTTTGAAAAATACAGCTTGGCTTCCTCCCGCTGTAATTGCGGAAAGTTGAACTGGATCTTTGTCATTTTGAAAAAGTGTAATATTAAGACTCACTCTGTTTCCTCCAGCATAACTGTAACGCTCAAAAACACGAACGCTGCAACGCGCAGTTCCACTTCGAAAGTCACTGGCATCTTCTAGCGTTGCTGACATACTGCCATTTATTATTCCGTCTTCAATTTTGGAAAGTAACTGATCAAAATCTTCATTTATATATCTTTCTATTTTTGCCATGCAAAACACCTTCCTCTCAACTATCTACACTGAAATCTGGATCACTATTTAATTCCTGGAACATTTTTCTGCATCGATTGCCAATACAAACATCAGAGCATCCAACGCATTTCCTGAATCCTGTACATCGATGATATAAGTATCTGTCATATGAAACAGTTCTTTACTAACCCGTGCAATTGAATAACCGCTTCGATCAAGAATACTATAATCCCATTCCATAATGGTTCCATCAATATGCCCCCCAGCCAACTGGCCTTTTACTACATAAACAGTGTTGCCTGCTTCATCATAGATATCGCAGCTGTCAAACCATGAAAACAACCTTGTTTAAACAATAGCTTCATAACTTTTCACCACTCTCTCCAACAAATATAATAGTTTCTTTATAAGTACCATAATACCATGCCAGAACACATAAAAAATATACTAAATTTCATTTTTCACATTGGAACCTGTTTTTTATCTGTCCGGCTGTTGTATATATGGAGGAATCTTCATACAACTATCGGATTTTGATATGGCTAAAATGCAGTGGCTACAGAATAAAATTTTTTTAAAAGTGATAATACATGCATGATAAAAGGTGCCGCAAAGCGACACCCTTAAATATGTACTGATATTTATTTTTAGTCCAAACTATTCCTCATCCAAAATTGTATCAAGAGCGATAAGTTCTCCCGGTTCAAGTGTTGAATAATAAACGGTGAATGGCTTACACTTCTTTAAATTTCGAATGCTTGGACAATGCCATTGTCACTGCAAATCCAACAACAAGTGAGATCAGAATTCCGATCATATAATTCAGCATTCCGCCGGACTTGATGCATACGAATCCGATGATTCCTGCTGCTCCCGGGGGGGAGATATTCTGAACATTTGTCAGTGTCACATAAGCACATCCTACAGCAGAACCGAACATTGCTGCATAGAATGGATATTTCATCTTCAAGTTGACTCCGAACATTGCCGGTTCTGTAATACCAAGCAGTGCTGAGATACCGGAAGAAACTGCGATACTCTTCATCTTCTTATCCTTTGCACAGAACATTGCTGCCAGTGTTGCTCCACCCTGAGCCACATTGTTGCATGCTGCGATTGCAAAGAGGAAAGATCCGCCTGCTGCAATCAACTGGATATCAACCGGGAGAAGACTGTGGTGCATTCCTGTCATTGTTAATGGCGCATAGATAAATCCGAAAATAAATCCACCGACAACACCTAATGTATCATGGAGCCACAGAATACCATTTGTAATCCAGTCTCCGGCTGTACGCATCACTCCACCTACCACTGTAAATGTAAGGAATGCTGTTACGAGTACGGAAAGTGCAGGTGTCAGGAGGTTGTCCAGATATTCCGGAACTACTTTGTGAAGTTTCTTCTCGATAAATGCAAGGATTGCTGCCGCTGCAAGTACCGGAAGTACAGTTCCCTGATATCCAACCTTCTCAATTGTCAGCGCTCCGATATGCCATACCGGAACCGTTCCCTCTGTAATGGCTGTACCATAAGAATATGCATTCAGAAGATCACCGGATACCATGATCATTCCCATAACTGCTCCAAGATAAGGATTGCCACCGAACATCTTTGTTGCTGAGAACCCTACAAGGATTGGCAGGAATGCATATGCTGCACTTGCAAATGTGTTGATCATAGATGCAAGATCTGCAATATTCGGATATACTTCAACAAGTGACTTTCCTGAGACAAAAAGTCCTTCTGCTGTCAGAACATTGTTCAGACCCATCAGAAGACCGCTGGCAACCAGTGCCGGAATAATCGGTACGAATACATCCGCCAGCATCTTTACCAGTTTCTGTAACGGATTCATCTTCTGGTCAGCAGCCTTTTTCACTTCGTTTTTTGTACTTTCTTTGATGTCTGCATACTGAATAAAATATTTGTATACTTCATCTACTGTACCACTTCCGATGATGATCTGGAACTGACCGCCTGTGGAAAACTGTCCTTTTACAAGCTCTGTCTTGAGAATTCCATCTACATCTGCTTTGCTCTCATCTTTTAATACCAGACGTAATCTGGTTGCGCAGTGAGCCGCGCTGATTACATTTTCTTTTCCGCCTACCAGACGCAGAAGTTCACTTGCTGCATTCTGGTAACTCTGCTCTTTACTCATTCTAACTCCTCCTGTAACTTCATTTCTTTTCTATCTCAATCAGGATTTTCTTAGTACCATCGTTGTACTTGAAAAGTCCTGTCTGATTCTTGGTATTCGGATTCCTGCATACATCAGTTCATCCCCCCCGCCGTACTCCTGCCCGGTCTCACAATCTGTGTAAACTGCATCCGGATCCAGTCCTTTTAATCGAATTACCGGAACTCTGTAGGCTGAGCGTGCAAGGATCTGCACGTGAGTGAAGATGACTTCCATTCCATCTTCTGAAACAATATTCCAGGCACTTTGATTCTCCTGAAATGAATCCACCAGCCGGTAATAAGTTCCAAACTGTACGGTTCTTCGTCTCCTTTTATATTCTGCAATCTGCTCTCTGACTTCTTTCTTCTCTTCTTTTAAAAGCTTCTTCAAATCCAGTTCATATCCAAGATTGCCTGCTGCCGCCACGGCAAATCTTGTAGCAAGCGGTGTGGTCCGTCCAACCTGATGATTCGGACATGCTGACACATGCGCTCCCATTGTAACTGTCGGAAACAGAAAGCTTGTTCCATGCTGGATTTTCAGCCTGCAGACCGCATCTGTATTATCGCTGGTCCATGTCTGTGGCATGTAATAAAGCATTCCTGCATCGAATCTGCCACCTCCACTGGAACAGCTTTCAAACAACACCTGTGGAAAACGTTCTGTCAATGTCTCCATTACCTGATAAAGTCCAAGCACGTAGCGGTGTGAAAGTTCATTCTGATTTTTCCTGTCAAGATAAGCACTTCCAAGATCTGTCAGATGCCGGTTCATATCCCATTTCACATAACTGATATTTCCCGGTACCAACACCTTACTGACTGCTTCGATCAGATATTCGCAAACTGCCGGATTCGACAGATCCAGTACCAGCTGATGTCGGCTGAGTATTGGTTCGTAGAGCGGACTTCGGATCACCCAGTCTGGATGCTCCCTGTAAAGATCACTTTCCCTTGAAATCATCTCCGGTTCAAACCAGATTCCGAAATCAATCCCCCCCTTCTGTTTCACCTTTTCGGCAAGACTCTGCAGTCCATCCGGAAATTTCTTCTTATCTTCCGTCCAGTCCCCCCAAGGAAGTCGTATCTGTATTTCTTCCCTTGAACCAGCCATCATCCATCACCAGAAGTTCGATTCCAAGTTCCGCTGCTTCTTCCGCTAGCGTCAGCATTTTCTCTTCATTGATCTCAAAATACATACCTTCCCAGCTATTCAATAGAACTGGCCGTTCCCGGTCTCTGTACCATCCCCCCCGGCAGACGCGCGTTCTGTATAACTTATGAAATGTATTCGACATTCCGGAAAGTCCATTTACACTATAGACCAGTACAGCCTCCGGTGTGCAAAAGCTTGTTCCCGGTGCAAGCTGCCATCCAAACTGATACGGATTAATTCCAAGCTGTACCCTGATTGTTCCATACTGTCCACACTGAACACATCCATAGAAGTTTCCACTGTAAATCAGGTTTACTCCAAGCACTTCCCCTTGCTCTTCCGTAGTCCCGGGACTTAACAATCCGATAAATGGGGGGGTTGCCTGTGGGCTGCTCGTTCCACGACTGCTTTCAATCGTGACTGAATCCGCACACAATGGACGTCGATACACGTTTTTCTCTTCTGTATGTGCACCGGATAATGTCAGTACATCATATTCCTGTGTTGGAAGATCCATGTTCATGCTTAAGAATCGACAGATTTCTATCGGTTCTGTTCCGTCATTGATCCATTTTGCGAATCGTGTGACCACTGCATCTTCATAGATGGTGTAATATAACAGAATTCTCTGATTTCTCACCTTATCCTGAAGCGTAATCTCCAGTGTCATTGCCTCGGTGTCCGCATCAGTATAGACATGTGGCAGGCCATCCGGAGCGATCTTTCCACTCAGAATGCGATAGCCGTTATAGAAAAATCTTGCGTTTTTATCTCCATTTCTATCTTCTAGTTCGTAAGCCGGACTTCGGAAGTCCCCCCTGTCCGGACTCCGGAAATTCCCTCAACTGTGTATCCAGAGAAAATGTCCTGTCTTCCGCTATCGGATTCGCACAGAATCCACGGTCGTAATAATAATCCTTGATGCCGCTGTGCCATCTCTTTATTCTTTTTCCGTAGTAACAATGCTTTAAATATCGTTGTTTTTCTACTTGAATCACATAACTGATCTTATCGTTGTATAGATGAAAAACCTGCTGTTCTTTCTCAAAACTGATCTGCATTCTATTCCTCCACTCTCTCATTCTGCTTCATTTCATCGCTTGACTAAATGCATTATAACTTCCATCTCTTTTCACTTTCAATGGTAATGCAGATTAGTGAATGGTAATTTCTTGCTATTTTTTATTGATTGCTATATTATAATATCTGATATAAAAACCCAAAACTAAGATTTCTACAGATTGTTTCGTGTGGCGCCCCCCCGCAATCTTCATTTATTTTGAAAGGAGTACTTTTTATGACAAACACAAAATCATCTGCCCAACCGCCTTTTGATTCCGTCGGTTTTCATATAACCTCTGCGCTTCCCCCCCTCCAGACACTTCGTGGAATCGGCATGCATCACATCACTTCCCATGACTATCATTGGGATAACCGAGTCCGCAAAAACTCTTATGTATTACTTCAGTACACGATTTCAGGAAAAGGAAGTTTCCAGACACCAGACCATACCTATCCTCAACAGGCGGGTGATCTCTTCCTTGTTCAAGTACCCGGAGACAGCCAATACTCATTACCCGATGATTCGGAATGCTGGGATGTTCTTTATCTAGAATTTTCCTCCGAGTGTCTCCCTCTTCTCTACCACATTCATCAATCCTGTGGACCTGCTTTCCACCTGGAAGCATCCAGTACTTTACCTGAACAGATGAAACAGCTCTATGCTGATGCGATTTCCAATCAGTTAGCATCGGTATTTGATAATTCCAAAGCGGCCTACGCTTTTCTTTTAGATCTGGCAGATTATGCATTGGAACACCCGGCACTTTCTTCACCTCGTGTTACACTGGCCAAGAATTATCTGGATTCCAATTATTACAACACGGATCTGAACCTTGACGAAGTCGCTGATACCGTCGGGCTGTCCAAGTATCATCTTTGCAGAGAATTCAACCATCTCTATGGAATCTCGCCCGGAAAATATCTGGCGAATCTGCGTCTTCAGAAATCCTGTGCGCTTCTTTTACAGAGCCGCCAGCACACAATTGCCGAAATCGCCTCCATGGTCGGATTTTCAAATGATAATTATTTTTGTAAGGTCTTTCGAAAAGCTTTCGGAACTACACCAACTCAATATCGGCTTCAAAATCAGAACTATGATCTTGTCCGCGTTCTCCATGATTCGCATCCCAGGATTCCATCTGATAAATAACCGCCTCATATGGTCTGAGTTCTGTAATTTTTTCCGCGGCAGGCGTATCTGCATAATTACTAAGCATGACCTGCCCGGCTCTCTTACACTGTAACTTTCTTGTCTTCTCATGAAAGTTACAGACAATCAGCCATTTTTCCTCCTCCAGCGTTCTTGTATAGATATAAAGGTCTTCATCCTCCGGGAACAGCAGTTGATAAGTTCCGTATACCATAACTTCATGTTCTTTCCGAAGCTGAATCAATTTCTGATAATGATAGAAAACGGACTCTGGATCCGCCAATGCCTGTTCTACATTGATTTCCTTATAATTTGGA
Organism: Mediterraneibacter faecis JCM 15917; assembly: GCA_001312505.1. Lineage (GTDB taxonomy): Bacteria > Bacillota > Clostridia > Lachnospirales > Lachnospiraceae > Mediterraneibacter > Mediterraneibacter faecis. The sequence goes on along the minus strand of BBDW01000008.1, from coordinate 3,674 downwards.
TTGACTCTGTACCATGGAGTTCCTTCTGTAAATCCTGCATTCTTTTCGGTATTCCACTGCATCGGTGTCCTTGCATTATCCCTCGCCTTCGCCCGGATTGCATACATGGTCTCTTCCTCTGTGAATCCCGCTTTCAGGCGTTCTTGATAAATGTTCTGTGTCTCAATATCAGGGAATTCATCAATCGTCTGAAATGGAACATTCGTCATTCCAATCTCTTCCCCCCTGATAGATATACGGTGTTCCCTTCATTCCATGAAGCAGTGTCGCAAGCATTTTTGCAGACAGGACACGATAGTCTCCGTCATTTCCCCAACGGGAAACGATTCTTGGGAGATCATGATTATTCCAAAATAAACTGTTCCATCCATGACCTTCTAACTCTGTCTGCCATTTGCTGAAAACACACTTCAGATCCGGCAGATAAAGTGGTTTCAAATCCCATCTTTGTCCGCCCGGTTTCTTATCCAGCTGAATCTGTTCAAACTGGAAGATCATACTAAGTTCTTTTCTTGCCGGATCAGTATATAATCTTCCGATCTCCGGGGTCGCCCCCCCAGCACTCACCAACCGTCATGCTGTCCCTGTGACCAAAGGTCGCTTCGTTCATCTCTTGCAGGTATTTATGAAGCATCGGCCCATTCTCTTTAATCTTCTGATCCGGTATCTTTCCAATCAGATCAATCACATCCATACGGAAACCTGCAATCCCCCCCTGATCCAGCCACCAGTTCATCATGTCATAAATTTTCTGCCGCAGCTTCGGATTCTCCCAGTTCAGATCCGGCTGTTTCTTACTGTAAAAATGCAGATAATACTCATCCGTCTCCGGCGAATACTCCCATGCACTTCCACCGAAATTTGACATCAGATCATTCGGTGGCTGTCCATCTTCACCTTTCCTCCAGATGTAATAGTCCCGATATGGATTATCCAGGCTTTTCTTTGCTTCTATGAACCATGGATGTTCATCTGATGTATGGTTAACTACCAGATCCATAATGATTTTAATATCATTATCTTGACATTTTTGTATCAATATCTTCATATCTTCCATTGTTCCAAACTCCGGGTAAACCGTACGGTAATCAGAGATATCATATCCATTGTCATCCTGCGGCGACTGATAGATTGGACAGATCCAGAGTACATTAACTCCCAGTTTTTTCAGATATTCAATTTTCCCTGTAATTCCTGGAATATCCCCCCATTCCATCCCCCATTGCTGTCCGCAAAACTCCGAGGATATATCTGATAAACGACACTGCTCTGCCACCATTTCTTCTCCATCTTATGTCCCCTTCTTGCTTTTTTTATTCGAACCAAGTATAATACAAAAAATAAAAAGATACTTTCATTATTTTATCAAAAAATAACACAATATTATGCACCAGTTCAGCCATGCGGCTGTATAAGGACAGACTATCGTTATAAGCTCGCTTATATAAAATAGTCTGTTCTTATGCAGACATAGGGCAGACGCCCCTAAGCGAGGATTCGTCACGCAGTGTCGAATTCGAGCTGCATGGCTGAACTGTTTCACTACAAGAAAGGAGATCACTCATGTCACGTTCCTTAAAAGAGACAAATTTTCACGGAACCCCTATGTTCCCCTTACAGATTTATTCTCATAAAGATAAGAACGGTTTCTATTCCGTTACTGCCCACTGGCATGAGGAACTGGAATTTCTCTATATTGAGGAAGGAACTATGCACGGAATCATTTCCGGAACCCCCTTATGAAATGAAAGCCGGTGAATTCTATTTCATCAACTCTGGTGAACTGCATGAACTAAGCGCACACAACCATTCCCTGCATCATGCAATCGTTTTCGATCCTCAATTACTTAATTTTGATTTGTATGATGCCTGTCAGTACAATTTCATCCAGCCAATCACACAGAAGAAACTGCTCTTCCCAAACAACATCTCCAGTGCTCTCAGTCAGGAAGAACAAGAAAGTCTCCGACAGCTTTTTCTTGAATTGATCTGTAATTACCACTACCCGGAACAATGTGCACTTCTCAAAATTAAGATCTGTCTTCTACAGATTTTGGAACTCTGTTTCCGCACAGAAATTCTTATACAGAACCAGACTACCGGAAAGCAGCTCTCCTCCATGAATCTGCTGAAGGAAGTGCTTGATTTTATCCGGTCACATTACGCCGAAGAAATTACATTAAAAGAACTTGCTGACATTGCCTGCATGAGCCCGACCTATTTCTGCAGATATTTCCATCAGGAGATGGGAAAAACACCGTTCGCCTTCCTGAATGAATACCGCATCAAAAAAGCGGCTATCCTTTTGGATGACAGCTCACTGTCTGTTTCTGATATTGCCATTAACTGTGGATTTGACAACATCAGCTATTTCATTCGTAAGTTCAAAGAATACCAGGGAATCACCCCCCCCAAAAAATACAGAAGCCGGAAGATGCCAGAATAATATTTCTTTATTTGAGAAATATTCAGCAAACAAGTAGCAAGTACAACATTATAGGGATCTTTAAAAGACAAAGATGACCCAGTAAGTGGATGTAGAAATAGTATGATATCATGTGAATAACAATCGGAATTGATAAAGGATCATCTGCATGAAACGATTATTATGTTCGCACTTTTCAAGTGTAGGAAATTTGATAAAAAAAGAAATTGAAAAAAGGACTAATTTTTATGAACAATGTAAAAGAGAGAATCAAAATATTTTCAGGAGCGCAGCTTAAATACATCGCTTTTCTATCCATGCTTATCGATCACACAAACAAAGCGTTAATCTATCCGAATTTGGATGGAGGAGCATTGAATCGGTTGAGTGACTTTTTTGATATTTTAGGAAGAATTGCATTTCCAATATTCATCTTCCTTCTCGTCAGTCGAGTAGACTAAGACCTCTCAATCTTAGCCCCTCACAGATCCGTACGTGCGGCTTTCCCGCATACGGCTCCTCATAGTAACATTCGCTTCAATATAAACAATAGTACGTTTCTCTGACTCCGCAGTGCCACATAACACTCGCCATATCGCATTACATGATATTGTCTTCCGCACCAGTTAAGACGTCGACCGACTGAAGTTAACGTTTCGAAGCTCAATCACTATTCAACCTGCTTTCTTGCTGTCTACGCTTATCAGATGCCGTTACCGGCATCATCCCAAGACTCGCTATTATCTGGTTGGCTAAACCTTGGATAAACCGGAATCCCACCGGCTTGACTACACACCCTTAGCTGGGCGCACAACTGGAATTTATCGATTTCTTTATTATCTAATCTGTTAGTAATCTATCCAACAGCATCTGCCTATTATTTATAAACATTTCTGTTACCTGGTAACTCTCTGTATCCTCATATTCGCACAGATGTATGCGTCCATTATCAAAACAATAGATATCTGCATCTGGTATTCCTAACAAAATTGGCGAATGCGTAACTATAATAAACTGTGCTCCCTCTTTTGCACATCTGTATATTTGCATCAACAATGTAAGCTGTCTCTGCGGCGATAATGCAGCTTCCGGCTCGTCAAAAAGATACAAGCCATTTGGATTCATATTATTCTGTGCTAATGCAAGAAAACTCTCTCCATGTGATTTTTCATGATATTTAGCGGAAGGATGTGTAATATCTGCATATTCTTCTTCCTGCGTTGCAACATTATAAAAGCTTTCTGCCCTA
>BBDW01000007.1 GCA_001312505.1 Mediterraneibacter faecis JCM 15917 | reverse complement strand
CACGAAATATTATCTTGGCACAGATGGAGTGATGCGGACAGGCTGGCAGACAATTAATGGAAAGAAATATTTCTTTATGCCGGAAGGTTATATGATGACCGGTTGGATTTCTTTTGGTCAGACGAGATATTATCTGATGCCGGATGGACATATGCTGACAGGATGGTGCAGCTTTGGAAGTACAAAGTATTATCTTGCATCAGACGGAAAAATGGTACGAGGCTGGCAGACAATCAGTGGAAAGAAATATTTCTTTATGCCGGAAGGCTACATGATGACCGGTTGGATTTCTTTTGGAAAGACAAGATATTATTTGGATAAAAATGGAGTGATGCAGACAGGATGGCAATTTATATCCAATACATGGTATTATTTCCGAACCAATGGAACATTGATGATTCTTGTACTACAGATCAGTTGATGGCTATTTCTGGAAAGACTACTGTGACTGCATCCCAGATAGAAAAATATTTTAAGGCTAAGGGTGCAACATATCCGGCATATTACGCTGAGACGGATGCGCCAACACTTGAAAAATTCTGTCAGATTTACGTTGAAGAAGCGAATGCGGAAGGAATCAATGGGGCAATTGCATTTACACAGGCAATGAAAGAGACTGCATGGCTTAAATTTGGTGGTGATGTTAAGATTGAACAGAATAATTTTGCAGGACTTGGAACAACTGGTGGCGGCGTTGCCGGAGCATCATTTACTACAGTACGTGAAGGAATACGAGCTCAGATTCAGCATTTGAAAGCATATGGATCCAAAGATGCATTAAAGAATGAATGCGTAGATCCAAGATTTTCATTGGTTACAAGAGGAAGCGCTCCTTATGTGGAATGGCTTGGTCAGAAAGAAAATCCAAATGGATATGGATGGGCTACAAGTGAAGGATATGGTATTGATATTGAAAAAATGGTGAAGAATCTGCAAACATATTAAAGAAATAATAGTTTGGGCGTCTATTGTAAGTTCAATAGGCGCCTTCTTAGTAAAACGATATTCATTGTTTACTATGCAGATGGAGAATATTCAGAATGAAAAAAATATGTTTTGTTAATTATGATATGACAGTAACAGGAGGAGTTGAGCAAGTCACAACAACTCTTGCCAATGAGTTTTGTAAAGAATATGAAGTATATATTTATGCAATCTTTGGAAAAGGAGGGCATGTTCCATATGACCTGGATCCGAGAATTACATATAGAGCAGAACTAGAAGAAGAGTGTCGAGTACGCGACAGAATTAAGAAGACATTTCGACCATTTAGGGAATTTGTTAGACAAAATCAAATAGATGTGGTTTTCCTTATGGAGAATTATCCAGCTATGACGGTTTCACCGGTTCGCTTTTTTACGAAAGCAAAGTATGTGTTTTGTGATCACGGTGCATTAATGAATGAATGGGAGAAGAAAGATATCCGCTTTTTCCGTTTCTGGGATTCATTAATTTCACATTGTACAGTGACATTGACGGAACAGAACAGACAGGATTATATTAGAAAATTTCATATGAATCCAAAGAAAATCCGAAGTATATATAATTGGATCAAACCAGAAATCCTGACTATGCGAAAGGAATATAAAGAGGATTCGAGAAAAATTATCACCGTAGGAAGATTCAGTGAAGAAAAGGGATATGATCTTCTTGTAGAAGTGGCGAAAAAAGTATTGCCTTCTCATCCTGAGTGGGAATGGCATTTATACGGAACGGGAGATACTTTTGACGAGATACACCAAAAGGTGGTAGAATACGATTTAACGTCTCAATTGATTCAGAAAGGGAATGTAAAAGATGTATATAAGTTGTATAATGAATATGCATTTTTGGTATTACCATCTTACAGGGAAGGATTGCCGTTAGTATTGCTTGAGGCAAAGGCAAGTGGACTTCCTATGGTGAGCTTTGATGTAACAACAGGGCCAAGAGAAATCGTTGAGGAGGGGAAGGATGGATATTTAATCCCCCCCCTTATGATTTGGACAAGATGGCAAATCGTATAGAATTGTTGATGGATAGTGAAGAACAAAGAATTGCGTTTTCAAATCATACGATATCGGGTGTAAAAAAATTTGAAAAAGAAGAGATTTATCGACAGTGGACGAATCTGATAGATGAACTGACAATGGAAAGGAAGTAATTGGAAAGTAAATGAAAGTATTACAAGTTGGATTATCCTTTAATCCCGGGGGAATTGAAAGTTTTGTAATGACTTATTACAGAGAATTGAGTAAGAAGGGTGTTAGATTTGATTTCATAAGTATGTTTCCACACCTTGCGTATGAAGAAGAAATCAAGTCACTTGGAGGAAAAGTATTTCATACATGTGATGCAAGAAAACATCCATTGAAATTTAGCAGACAAATGAGAAAGATACTTCGAATCGGAAGGTATGATGCAGTTCATGTAAATATGCTGTCAGCAGCGAATATAGTACCGCTGATTGTGGCAAGCTATGGAAAGGTTCCAACAGTGATCGCACACTCACATAATTCTTCGACTCCGGGAGTGGTGAGAAATTTGTTGCACAGAATTAACCGACCGTTGATTCCAATGTTTGCTACAAAGTATTTTGCATGCAGTGAATTGGCTGGAGAATGGCTCTTTTCAAAAAAGATAAGAGAGAGTAACAATTATCATCTTATCCACAATGCTCTTGATCTGAAAAAATTTGCTTTCAGTTTGTCAGAACGTGAAGAGATCCGCCATGAACTGGGAGTAGAAGGAAAATTTGTGCTAGGACATGTGGGACGTTTTGAAGAACAGAAGAATCATGAATTTCTTTTGGAGATTTTTCGGGAAGTTGCATCTGCCTGTGAAGAAGCTATACTTTTGTTAGTTGGAGAAGGAGAACTTCAGGAAATGATCCAAAAGAAAGCTGAGGAATATGGAATAGAAGATAGAATCAGATTTCTAGGGATCAGAAAAGATGTTGCAAAACTATGGAAAGGAATGGACATTTTTGTATTCCCATCTCTTTTTGAGGGTCTTCCTATTGTTGCGTTGGAAGCACAGGCATCCGGAATCAGGAGTGTAATGGCAGATACGATTACAACAGAAGTGAAGTTAGTTGAAAAAGTGAAATTTCTGTCACTCCAGGATTCACCAAAGGAATGGAGCCGTGTGATTCTTTCTTACAAAGGAGAAGACAGGAGCGAAGAAGAAAATTCAGGAATCAGGCAGGCATTTGCAAAAGCAGGATATGATATTGAAAGCGCTGCGCAGACTTTGCTTTCATACTATGAATAAAATGGAGGAGATATCATGCCGACAATCAGTGTGATCGTACCGGTTTATAAAGTTGAACCATATATAAGAAAGTGTGTGGATTCCATTTTGGGACAGACATTTTCTGATATTCAGGTGATTCTGGTAGACGATGGGAGTCCCGACCAGTGTGGAAAAATATGTGATGAATATGCAAAACAGGACAATCGAGTGGAAGTGATACATAAGGAAAATGGTGGACTTAGTGATGCCAGAAATGCTGGAATTCCCTATGCAAAAGGAGAATATATCATTTTTTTAGACAGTGATGACTATATTGAAAATGATATGTTTGAATATATGTATACACGTATCAAAGATAGCGGAGCAGATATGGCAACATGTGGCTTATATGAAGTGTATAAAGACAGAATCGAGACACAAAAGGAAGAGGTGGATTTTGTCTGCACAGGAGAAGAGGCTTTTCGCTGTATCCTCAGGGGGCATACGATCCGTGGAGAAATATGGAATAAACTGATCCGGAAAAGCTGTATCGAAGATCTTCGTTTTCCGAAGGGAAGATTGTATGAAGACATTTATTATACAGTAGACCTTATGCAGCGAATTAAGAAGGTGGCAGTAGGAACAAAGCCGAAGTATTATTATCTTCATCGAGAAGACAGTATTACCGGAAAGGCATACCGTCCGAAAGTATTTGACATAATAGATGGCTATACAAAGAATTATGAAGTAGTGAAAGAGAAATTTCCATCACTAACACAGGAGGCAGAGTGCCTCTGGATCTGGTCACGCTTTATTGTTCTGGATAAGATGCTGTTACAGGAGGATTATAAGAAGTTAGAAGGATATCAGGATTTGAAACGCTTTATTCGCGGGCATATCCTGACAATCCTGCGAAATCCATATTTTCAGCCAAAGAGAAAGATTTCATCTGTTGTATTGTGCGTAAATACGGGCTTGTACAGGAAGATGGTATTCATGAGTGAGGAAAAGAAAAAATAGATGAAGAGACATGCGTATTTAATTAAGGCACATCATCAGTTTGATTTATTAGAAAAATTGTTACGGCTTCTTGATGATGAAAGAAATGATATCTATATTCATATAGGGGTTGGAGTGAACTACGATAGGGCCAGATTTGAAAAATGTGTGAAAAGATCTGGGATTTTTTTTGTGTATCCAGTAAAGGAATCCTGGGGGGGAGGATATAGTCAGATTGAAAGTGAGCTTCATCTTTTTGAAGCGGCAGCAGAAAATAGTTATGCATATTATCATTTACTGAGTGGAGTGGATCTTCCATTAAAAACACAGGATGAGATCCATGCTTTTTTGATGCAAATGATGGAAAAGAGTTCATTTATTTCTGTCCGAAGTCTTTTTGGAAGGAGTCTGCTTACAAATATGAGCAGTACCGCTTTTGGCAGGAAAAGATTGGAAGAAAACAGAAGGGAGTTTATTTCTTTATGGAAAAGATTTCCTTATTTCTGCAACGCAGACTCGGAATCAGGAGACATCAACCAGAAATGGAATATTGCTTGGGGGGGGCTAATTGGGTAAGCATTACACATTCACTGACAAAATATATCATCGAACAGAAAAATCTGATAAAAAAGCTGTTTGAGAAAACATTATGTTGTGATGAATTTTTTGTTCAGACATTGGTGTGGAATTCAAAATACAGAGAGAATGTATATTCCTTTGAGGAGGATTATTTTGCCTGTCTTCGCTTGATAGACTGGAAACGGGGGGGAATCCATATGTCTGGAGAAATCAAGATTATGAAGAACTGATGAATGCCCCCACATCTCTTTGCACGTAAGTTCGATGAAAATATTGACCAGGAGGTTATAGATAAAATCTTTCAGACAATATCTAGTAGACAAAAAGCAGGAAAGGAGAACTCATGAGAGGAAAACAGGCTTTTAAGAATATGGTGGCTAATTTGTTTTTGCAGGTAATTGTTCTTTTGTCCGGATTGATATTGCCACGTTTTATTCTTGAGGCTTATGGATCCAGTGTAAATGGAATGATTACTTCTGTAAATCAGTTTCTGACTTATCTAGGACTTGCAGAAGCAGGCGTGGGGGACTGCGACGGTAGTTGCGCTTTATACGCCACTTGCCCTAAATCAAACAGGGGGAAGTGAATTCTATTCTTTCAGCTTCAAGAAAATTTTATAATAAATCAGGAATGTTATTTCTTGCATTGACAATAGTTCTTGTTGGCGTATATCCGTATTTCATTTCAGGACAATTAGATAATAGTCTTGTGAGGTGGATGATTATTGTTTTGTCGGGAAGTACACTGGTGGATTATTTTTTTCTTGGTAAATACAGAGTATTACTAACAGCAAACCAAGAAGGATATGTAGTTGCTTTAATTCAGGCAGCAGGTACAGTTGTTAATATGGTTGTATCCATATTTCTGATTTATATTGGAGCAGGTGTTTTAATTGTAAAGGCAGTAGCAACTGGTGTATATATGCTTCGCCTGGTGTTAGTTAAAATCTATGCAAAGCGGAAATATCCGGAACTTGATTTTCATGCAGAACCAAAGGATAGTGCATTAAAGCAGAAAAATGCAGCACTTTTACATCAGGTTGTTGGTATTATCGTGAACAATACTGATACAACAGTACTCACAATTTGCCTGGGTACAAAGTCCCTTCTTGAGGTTAGTGTCTATGGAGTTTATATGATGGTAGTTAATGCAGTGAATCAGTTGATGACATCGTTTTCGAATGGTCTGACCGCAGGATTTGGAGAAGTGATCGCCAAGAATGAGGAAGAGACACTAAAAAAGAGCTATTCAAGTTATGAGTATATGTATTTTGTAATCATGTTTATTGTGATTGCCTGCATGGGAGTGTTGATCTTGCCGTTTGTTGGAGTGTATACGGTTAACTTGACAGATGTGCAGTATGTGCGTCCTCTGCTGGGACTCCTTTTTACTTTGATTGTTCTGATGCAGAATGTAAGGATTCCGGGATTGACGATTATTTGCGCAGCAGGGCATTATAAGGAAACGAGATATCAGGCGATTTTAGAAGCTGTGATAAATATTACAGTTTCTCTTGGGCTGGTATGGAAGTTAGGCATGGCAGGAGTTCTTCTTGGTACAGTATGTTCTTATGGATATCGTTCTTTTGATATTGTGTTTTATACAAGTCGTCATCTGGTGAAAGGATGTGCAAAGATATCTTTGATTCGGATTGTAAGAAATGGAATTGCAGTTGCATTTCTTTGTATTGTTGGAACATATGTTATTCCTCAGAATATGGCATCTTTTATTATATGGTTCCTCTATGCAATCGGAATGGTGGCTGTAAGCGTATTTACTATTGTTGGGGGTAAATTATGTGGTCGAACCGGATGAGTTCAAAGAACTTGTACTTAGGGTGAAGGGAATTTTGGGAAGGAAAAAAGAAGATTGATGGAAAAATGGAAAGCACAATGTGTTTTTATAACACATAACATCTTTATTCGTTTATTTTTTATAACTGCTGCAGTTGTCTGGACTTTGGGATTACAAACATCTAATGTGTTTGTAGTTCCTTGGTAATTATCCTTTGGTTTTTCCTTAAATCTGACAGAATACAGACAATCAGACAGGGACAGGAAAAAACAGAAAAGATAGTAGTGAATCTCATAGCAGGTGTATTTGCTGCTTTTTGGGTAATGGGAAATTATGATGTTTACCAGGAAAAAGGAATTTTTTTGATAATTCAATATGCTGTTTCGATGCTTGGAATCTATCTGTTATTAAGAGAATGTATAGGAATACTCGTTTATAAATTGTCTAGGTGTAATTTACGCTCAGCAGATATTCAGAAAATCAGTCCGTTCCGTTTGGGTATATGTGTATTTTTTATTTGTATTTTGTGCTGGTTGCCTTATTTTCTAGCATATTATCCAGGAATCATTACAGATGATGCAGAGTGGCAGTTAGAGCAGGCGATTGGTCTTAGATCCTTTAGTAATCATCAGCCATGGATTCATACGATGTTCCATAGATTGTTTTATAAAATTGGATATTATTTATTTCATACAGTAAATGCAGGGGGGGTCGCAGTATGTGTGGTAGTGCAGATGGGAGTGATGGCGGCAGCATTTGCTTACCTGATTACAACTTTCTATAGAGAACATATGAAGCGGGGGGGGTTTCTTTATGGTTGTGTGATTTATTTTGCTCTTATTCCTTTTCATGCGCTTTATGCAGTAACCCTTTGGAAAGATGTGGCAATGGGAGCGGTTGTTCTTTGTTTTTCAGTTTCTGTCTGGCGTATGACAGGAGAAAGAAAAGTAGGAATTGGAACATCACTGATTTTTTTAATTATGGGACTTTTGCTCTGTATTCTTCGAAGTAATGGCTTTTATGCGTATTTGTTGTGTGTTCCATTTTTTCTTTTTTTCTTGAAAAGAAATAGAAGAAGTATTCTTTTGTTTAGTGTGATGACGATTGCATTGACGTTATTTTATAAAGGCCCCCCGTATTAAAATATTATGGAGTGACACCTCCGGATACGATAGAATCCTTATCAATTCCGGCACAGCATATTGCCAGAGTAATAGCGGATGATGGTACTTTGTCGGAAAAACAAGAAAAATTATTATCAAAAGCAGTAGATGTTAGTCAAATAAAAAAAGAATATGATCCGGCACTTTCGGATCCAATCAAGACACTGGTTCGTCAGACAGGAAACCAGGAATATATTGCAGAACATAAGATAGACTATTTTAAATTATGGATTGAGCTAGGGATAGAACATCCCTCTACTTACTTGAAAGCACAGATTGATCAGACGAAGGGATATTGGTATCCGGATATTCAGTATTGGGTAACAACAACGATGATGAAAGAAAATAGCTGGGGGATGTATCGGGATTCAAAGATGCCGGGGTGTGTGCTAAACATTATGCGGTTTGTTGAAACATTATATAAACAGATTCCTATCTTAGGATTGTTGTGGAGTATCGGATTCTATACGTGGACAATGATTCTTTTGGCAGGGGTCACAATTTGCAGAAAAAAATCAATTGCCCCATTTTTCCCGGTTGCAGCAATTTTACTTTCGTTGTTTATTGCAACGCCGGTTCAGGCAGAATTTCGTTACAGCTATGCTATGATGACTACGATTCCTTTATTTATAATGATTGCATGTAGTGAGGAGAAAAGACAAGATGAAGAAAATAGCAGTATTGATACCATGTTACAATGAAAGCGTAACAATAGAAAAAGTAGTAAAAGACTATAAGACAGCCTTGCCAGAAGCAGATGTTTATGTTTATGATAATAATTCTACAGATCATACAGACGAAATCGCCAGAGCAGCAGGAGCTATTGTGAAATATGAGTATCGTCAGGGAAAGGGGGGGAACGTAATTCGGAGTATGTTCCGTGACATTGAGGCCGACTGTTATATTATGATTGATGGAGATGATACTTATCCGGCTGAACATGCCCGCATAATGGCAGAGCTGGTTCTGAAAAAGGGGGGTGGATATGGTAATCGGTGATCGCCTGTCATCTACTTATTTTATGGAAAATAAACGTCCCTTCCACAATGCCGGAAACCGTATGGTACGTTTCTTTATCAACAAATTATTTGATAATAATGTACGTGATATTATGACCGGATATCGTGCTTTCAGCAGACAATTTGTTAAATCATTTCCTGTATTGTCAAAAGGATTTGAGATTGAGACTGAAATGACAATTCATGCGGTAGATAAAAATTTCCTTCTTGAAGAAATTCCTGTAAAGTACAGAGACCGTCCATCGGGAAGTGTATCAAAGCTGAATACATTTTCTGATGGAATGAAAGTGCTTTCGACAATTGCGACATTGTTTCGTGAATATAGACCGTTTGCGTTCTTTACGAGTGTTGCTGTAGTGCTGGAAGTAATCGCATTGACATTTTTTATCCCTATATTATTAGAGTATTTTAAGACAGGGCTTGTGCTTCGTTTTCCAACGTTGATTGTATCAGGGGTAATTGCTTTAATAGGAATTTTACTCTGGGTTTGTGGAATGATATTGGAAGTGATTGTAAAGAAACACAGACAATTATATGAAATCATGTTAAATCAGATGGAAATGAGAGGGAATAAATGAAAAAACTAATTGCTCAGGTATTAAAGTTTGGCGTGGTCGGTGGGACGGCTTTCCTGATTGATTATGGTATAATGATTGCGTTGACAGAATTCTGTGGGATTAATTATTTGATTTCAAGTGGAATCTCTTTTGTGGTGTCAGTTATATATAACTATATCTTGAGCGTGCATTGGGTATTTGATGTAGATAAAGATGGAGATAAGAAAAAAGAATTTATTGTTTTTATCTTACTTAGCGTGATTGGTTTGGGATTAAATCAATTGTTAATGTGGGTGTTTGTGTCGAGAGTACATGTTTTTTATATGTTGGCAAAGATTTTTGTGACAGCGATTGTTATGATTTACAATTTTGTTACAAGAAAAATTTTTTTGGAGAAATGATTAAGTTAGAGAAGATAGATTTGTGATTTTGCTTTTGATGTGTTCATTAGTTATGGCGATAGTATCTGTTTGTTGTATCAATGAATATATATAGAACAAGCTTTCTATTTGGAAATAGTGTTTCTGTTACAGTTATTTTTGTTATACTTTTAACTATGTTGATAGCTAGTATAATAAAAATTCTTTTTTGTATTTTTGCTATAGTAGTTTTTGGGATACATCAACACAGATTGAAATGTTTTTAAGTTATATTCAAGGAAAAGCATTCTTGCAGGATCATCACCCGGTTTTTGATACAATACTATTTGGAGGTTTTATCTGGATAGGACAGAGGTTCTTCTGTTCTTCTAATATAGGGTGTTTTCTTTTTATAGTCATTCAGTGTGTGATGACAGCGGCAGCTTTTTCTTATTCCTGTGTATTTTTAAAACGTAAAGGAATAAGGAATATATATTGTTTTATTACTGTATTATTTTATGCATTATATCCACCAATTCCACAGTATGCAATCACAATGCTTAAAGATTCTTCATACCGGTAAATGCATTTGAAATTTTTCCAGATGCAGGAAGTGGATTAAGTAAGCAGATTGTTTATCAGCCAGAGAAACTTTCTACAATTCATTATTATTTTTGAAGATAGGAAGTAATTTGTAAATTATGATTTCTAAGATACATGAGATTTCTTTTGCTTCCGGGTGGACAACTCCATTCAAACAGTGTACAATAGGATGGTATATAAGTTTAAGACAACAAAAGAAGGGGTAATTATATGAAAGCAAAGAAATTAGCGGCAGTAGCATTATCACTGTGTCTTACAGTGCCAATGTTCAGCACAATCGTAAGTGCAGCTGATGGTTCTCTGATGTTCTCTGATCCACAGACAAAGGTTGGAGAGGAAGTAAGTGTAGATCTTGTTGTGAGATCCGGTGATTCAGCTGTTGGTGATGCAGATATTACAATGAGTTATGATACTTCTGCACTTCAGTTTGAAAGCGGAGAGGGTGTAACAGTAGACAGTGATGGCAAGCTTACATACTCAGGAAGCGGAGACGGAACAGCGACAGAACTTCGTACTACAATGACGTTTAAAGCATTGAAGATGGGAGACACAACGATCACAGTTGACAGCTCAAAGGCTTATCTGTATTCTGATGAGACGCTGACATTAGATCAGGGATCTTCCGCAATTAAGATTGAACAGGCAGATGATGGTTCAACAGAAGTTGAGGCAACTGGCAGTACAGCAGCAGGTACGGCTACAGATATCACAGTAAGTGTGAACGGAACAGATTACAATTTTTCAGAAGAATTTGCAACATCTGCGATTCCGGTAGGATACAGTGAGACTACAAAGACATTCAATGGAGAAGAGCACAAGTTTGTTGCTAATGAGGCTGGTGTTACACTTGGATATTTGGTAGATGCTTCCGGAGAAGGAAAGTTTTTCCTCTACAATGAGGACGATTCTACATTTGTTCCATATACAGAATTGAAGATTTCTGATACAACATCTATTATTCTTTTAGCAGATAATGGAGGAGCAAAACTTCCGGATTCTTACCAGGAAGGGGGGGAACTTACAGTAGCAGATCAGACGTATCCATATTGGGCAAACCCGGAGAATGATCGTTATGATCTTCTGTATGCAGTGAATACAAGAACAGGTGAAAAAGGGTTCTATCAGTATGATTCACAGGATGGAACTTATCAGAGTGTAGATGTTCAGACAACAGACAGTACAAAGAAGGAAGCAAAAGGGATTGTTGGAAAACTGGAGTCGCTTGTAAAAGAGCATCCAATTGTTCTTCTGGCTGGAGGAGCACTCATCGTAGTTGTATTACTTGTTCTTATGATTATGTTTGCAGTAAAACTTGTGCATAGAAATCAGGAACTTGATGATTTGTATGACGAGTATGATATTCCTTTTGAAGATGAAGAAGATGACGAGCCGGTTGCTGCTAAGAAGTCAGATAGAAAGGCGTTTGGACGTAAAAAAGTAAAAGATGATGATTATGACGATGGTTATGATGATGATTTTAATGATGATTACGATGCCTTTGATGATGAGTATGCGGATTATGATTTTGATGATGATTACGATGATGAGTATGCTGATGAATATGATGCACCGACAGGAAATACAAGAAATTTAGGGAAATCAGCTAAGAAATCAAAAAAAGGAAAAAAATCAGATGATTATGATGTAGATTTCATTGATCTGTAAGTTTAAGAGAAGGATGAAAGATACTGATTAGGTAGTTGAAAACATATAGACAGGATTAGAACTGTTCAAGAAGAAAGTTCTGATCCTGTTTTTCTATCGTTCTTTTCAATCTTTATTAATTGATTATACACAGATTTATCACAATGCGGAGTTACTATGTAAACATCAAAGAAAAAGAATAAACAAGAGAAGAGGTAATCTTTATGGAGAATCAATATAATTATTATAATTCGGATGGAATGAATGGAAACGGACAGGGTGAAACACCATTTCATGATGACAAGGGTGGTCAGAAACATCAAGTACCGCATGGTAAGAAACCACAAAAGAAAATTCCCAAAGCAGTGGCAGTGACAGGATTTGCACTATTGTTTGGAGTTGTTTCCAGTGGTACATTTCTGGCATCAAATGTTGTTGGAAGTAAAGTGTTGGGATTGACCGGTGTGACGAAGACCAATACTACGGCAACCAAATCTGTGAGCAGCAATGCTTCATTATCCAAATCTTCCAGTGTTGTAACTTCAGATGTTTCAAGTATTGTGGAAAATGTAATGCCATCAATCGTATCAATTACAAATATGAGTGTGCAGCAGGTTCAGGATTTCTTTGGTGGTGTGTCGCAGCAACAGAGCGAAAGTGCTGGAACAGGAATCATTATTTCCCAGAATGATTCAGAACTTCTGGTTGTTACAAATAATCATGTAGTAGCAGGAAGCGATACATTAACAGTTACGTTTGATGATGGAACAAGCGTTGAGGCGAATATTAAAGGAACAAACTCAGAGTATGATATCGCTGTTGTGGCTGTTCCACTTGACTCTATTTCAGATGATACAATGAAAGCAATTTCGGTAGCAACACTCGGAGATTCCACACAGTTAAAGGTTGGAGAACCTGCGATTGCAATCGGTAATGCACTTGGCTATGGACAGTCAGTAACAACTGGTGTAATCAGTGCTTTGAATCGTTCTGTTTCTGAAACAAACGAGCAGACTGGTGAGACAACAGAGAGTGATGCCAAACTGATTCAGACAGATGCAGCCATTAATCCTGGAAACAGTGGTGGAGCACTTGTAAATGCAAGTGGCGAAGTGATTGGAATCAACTCATCCAAGTTGGTTGGTGATTCTGTAGAAGGTGTCGGATATGCAATTCCAATCAGTGATGTATCCGATCTGATCCAGAATCTGATGAATCAGGCAACAAAGACAAAGGTTGCAGAAAAAGATCAGGGTGCAATTGGCATCAAAGGAATGAGCGTGCCGGCTGAATATTCCAAACAGCTGAATATGCCGGAAGGTGTTTATGTATCAGAAATTACAAAAGGCGGTGGAGCAGAGGCTGCCGGAATGGCAAAAGGAAGTGTTATCACAGCAATTGACGGAACAACCGTATCAAGCATGGATGATCTTCAGGAACAGCTTCAATATTATGCCAAAGGAGATAAGGTGTCACTGACAATTCAGATTCCACAGAGTAATGGAGAATATGAAGAGAAGACAGTGGAAGTTACTTTCGGTGCAAAATAAAAACTACTTTTAAGTGAATGTATTATGCTTAGGGATTGTCACGTGGCAATCCCTTTTGCTGTTGTTCACAATTTTTCTTATCTTCCATACAATAACAAAAAAGATATAAGGATTTATTTTATGGCACCATATTGTTCTAATAGGAATACGAATTGTTATTGTCAGAATGGAAATTACAGGCCACAAACAAGGCAAGAAAATGAAAGACAGCTTCATTGCAATATTCCTGTTCCTCCACTTCCGGAGCAGAAGTCGAAAAATTACTGTTGCGATGAGTGTGTTGGCGATTACAGCAAAACGGATGTTTTGCAAGAGTTTCCGGTTGCGATGGCTTATGTCCCATGGCAGCAGTGGAGAAAACTTCACGATCTCGGTTATGGATTTCAGTGTGGAACTATTTTTCAAGAGCTTGAAAAACCATTTCGAGGAAAAGGAGGATGCTGTAAATGAGTTGCAATTGTCATGAAATGAATCGAAGAGAACTTTTTGAATATATAAATCAGATTAGTTTCGCGGTGGATGATGTTAAATTATTTTTAGATACACATCCTGAAAATCAGAAAGCACTTGACTATTTTCAAAAATATAAAGAGAAACGTATTGAAGCACTCAAAGAATATGCAGAGGTATATGGACCTTTAACTGTAGATACAGTCAGCGAAAACAGTGACTGCTGGAATTGGATCAATGAACCATGGCCGTGGCAGGAAGGGGGGATGCTGATTTATGTGGAATTATGAAAAAAGACTTCAATATCCTGTGAAGATAACCCAGACGAATCCGAAACTGGCGAAGATCATTATAAGTCAGTTCGGTGGACCGGATGGCGAATTAGCTGCATCTATGCGTTATCTTTCACAGCGATATACGATGCCATATAAAGAGGTAACAGGAATACTGACTGATATTGGTACAGAAGAACTTGCCCATATGGAGATGATCTGTGCAATTATCTATCAGCTGACAAAGAATTTGTCACCGGAAGAAATTGAACGTTCCGGTTTTGCACCGTATTATGTTGATCATACACTGGCATTATGGCCACAGGCAGCCAGCGGAGCTCCGTGGACTGCAACGTATTTTCAATCGAAGGGAGATCCGATTACAGATCTTCATGAAGATCTTGCAGCAGAGCAAAAAGCACGGACTACGTATGATAATATCCTACGGCTGATTAAAGATCCTGAAATCTGTGATCCGATCCGTTTTCTGAGAGAAAGAGAGATTGTGCATTATCAGAGATTTGGTGAAAGTCTAAGAATTGTACAGGAACATCTTGACAGTAAGAATTTCTATGCGATCAACCCAGAATTTGAATGAAGATGAAGTGTTTATTTTGTGAAAGGGATTGTCAGACGGCAATCCCTGATTTACATTTTATGTAAATACTGCTCAAAAATCCCCCCCCTTTACTTTTCCCTATAAATCAGATATAATATACGCGTTGATGGGGAAACCATAACAATTAAATATACGATCAATGGGGATACTGTGATGTTATACTCACAGTATTTTTCTGTTTTTCTGATGAAAGGGACTTTTTTCCCTGAGTAAAAGAGGCTATAATAAAAGAAATTTATTGTCGGGTGTAAATATACGTTACTGGTCGCACAACGTGTGAACAGTAACAAATATACAGTTGACAGTAATTAAAAAAGGAGAAGGCATATGTGTGGATTTGCAGGATTTGTCGGAGAAGTTGAGGACAGAGAACAGGTACTTGTTAATATGATGAATACAATCGTACACAGGGACCGGATAGTGCGGGAAGTATGTGGATGAAGATGCAGCACTCGGATTTCGCCGTCTGAGTATCATAGATCTTTCTTCCGTTGGTGATCAGCCGTTGTACAATGAGGATCGCAGCATGGTTCTTGTATTTAATGGAGAGATTTATAATTACCAGGACCTGAGAGAAGAACTGAAAGCGGCAGGTCATGAGTTTGTATCGAATACAGATTCAGAGACACTGATTCATGGATACGAAGAGTGGGGGCGAGAAACTGGTAGACCGTCTTCGAGGAATGTATGCTTTTGCAATCTGGGATACAAAGAAGAAAAGATTGTTTGCAGCGAGAGATATTTTCGGAATCAAACCGCTATATTATGCGAATATGAATGGTACATTGATGTTTGCTTCTGAAATCAAAGCATTTATGGAGCATCCGAAGTTTGATAAGGTGTTCAATGAAGAGGCACTTGGAAACTATCTTTCTTTCCAGTTTGTTCCTACGAATGAGACATTTTTTAAAGGAGTGTTCTGTGTACAGCCAGGACATTACTTTATATATGAAAATGGAAAAATGAACATTACACGTTATTTTGAACCTCATTTCACAGGAGACTGTAAGAAGCCTTTCAAAGAAGTGGTGGATGATGTAGAACGTGTGATGAAGGATTCCGTTGAGAAGCATAAAATCAGTGATGTAGAGGTTGCTTCTTACCTTTCCAGTGGTGTGGACTCCAGTTATCTGACTTATCTGGGACAGGTGGATCGTACTTTTACAGTCGGATTTGATGAAGGAAAGTACAGTGAGATTCAGGATGCAAAGGAATTTGCAGCAAGCATTAACATGAAGAATGACGCTAAGGTGATTTCACCGGAAGAATATTGGGATAAGCTTTCGGATATTCAGTATTATATGGATGAGCCGGTCGCAGATCCAGCTGCAATCGCACTTTATTTCCTCAGTGCAGAAGCGTCCAAGAAGGTTAAGGTAGTTCTTTCAGGAGAAGGTTCTGATGAATTGTTTGGAGGATATAACATATATTGTGAACCTTTGGAACATACTTCTTTTAATAAAATACCGATGCCGGTACGCCGTTTCCTGGGTGCGTTTGCAGAACGCTGTCTGCCACGTGGTATGAAGGGAAGAGGTTTCCTTATGCGTCACGGAAAGACATTGGAAGAGAGATATTTCGCAAATGCGACGAATATTTTTACAGAGCGTGAGGCAAATCGTATTTTGAAAAAAGGATGTAAGCCGGGAATCCAGAAAGTGACAAAACCATTGTATGCACGTGTAAAAGGAAAAGATCCTGTGACAAAGATGCAGTATGTGGATCTTCATTTATGGCTGGTGCATGATATTCTGATGAAGGGTGACAAGATGGGAATGGCGAATTCTCTTGAAGTCAGAGTTCCGTTCCTTGACAGAGAAGTACTTGAACTTGCCGAGACACTTCCGTTAAAATACAAAGTACGTGCGCCAAAGACGAAGGTTGCATTGCGTGCTGCGGCAGAGCGACATATCAGAAGTAAGACAGCGGAGAAGAAGAAACTGGGATTCCCAATTCCGATTCGTGTATGGTTGAAGGAAGAGAAGTATTATAATATTGTAAAAGAGATGTTTGAGTCTGATGCAGCGAAGAAGTTCTTTGATACGAAGCTCCTGCTTAAGATGCTTGATGATCATAAGAATGGAAAGAATACGAATGAGAAGACAGATAACAGCCGTAAGATCTGGACAGTTTATATCTTCCTCGTATGGTATGACAGATTCTTTGAGCATGGAAAACCGGTTCATCCGGCGATGAGTGTTCAATAATAAAAAATGTATCTGCTGTTTATTAATTGGGAATGTTAAAAAATAGAATGGATACAGATTTTAGATGGGAGTATGTATGAGAAACTATGAGAGTGATGCTTATAGGAAGTATCGAAGCTCAATGGAGCAGAGACAGAAGGTTGTGAGAACGTCAGGTTCTCCATATTCTCAGCAGACTGCGGTACAGAGGGAACGGCAAATAGCGGAAAGGTCTGCGAGTACAAAACGTAAAAGGACAAGAGAAAAGGGAAAACCTTATTATGATTATGATCTGCTTCTTGTAATTATTTTTCTGATGTGCTTTGGACTTGTAATGCTTTATAGCAGTAGTGCCTACAGTGCACAGAATGATTATAATAATGATATGTATTTCTTTACAAGGCAGGCGATTATCGGTATTATCGGATTTCTTGCAATGTTTATCGTTTCTAAGATTGACTATCATCTGTATGGTGCGTATGCAAAAGAATTTTTTTGGTTTTCAATGTTTTTGATGGCATTGGTGCAGACACCACTTGGCAAGACAGTAAATGGAGCAAGAAGATGGATCAGGCTTCCGGGTAGATTGTCATTGCAGCCGGCAGAGTTTACGAAGATTGCGGTGATTCTATTTATAGCATATGAAATCTGCCTCTTGGGGCAAAAGGCGAAAAAATGGGATGGAATTAAGATTCTGCTTGGTTATTGCCTTGTTGCAACACTGGGAGTTTTTCTATTGACGGATAATCTGAGTACAGCAATTATTGTGTTTGCAATTACATGTATTTTAATTTTTGTTGTACATCCGAAGACAAAACCATTTGTTGCTGGAGTAATTACAGTAGGAATCGTGGGAATTATTGGGATTATTTTCTTGAAATATACACTTGCGGAAAGTGATAACTTTCGTATGCGGCGAATCATTGCATGGCTGAATCCGGAGGCGAATGCTGATACAGACAGCTATCAGTTTTTACAGGGATTGTATGCGATCGGTTCGGGAGGCTTCTTTGGAAAAGGACTTGGAAACAGTACACAGAAGCTGCATGCGATTCCGGAGGCACAGAATGATATGATTCTTGCGGTTATCTGTGAAGAACTTGGAGTGTTTGGTGCAATTCTCGTTTTGTGTCTGTTTGCCTTTATGCTTTATAGATTATTGTTCATAGCGAGAAATGCACCGGATCTTTACGGCTCTTTGATTGCAACAGGAATTTTCGCGCATATCGCGCTGCAGGTTACTTTAAATATTGCGGTTGTAACCGGATTGATGCCTACTACCGGAGTTACGCTTCCATTTATAAGCTATGGAGGTACGGCAATTGTGATCTTGCTGGCCGAGATGGGAATTGCGCTTGGAATATCTTCTAAGATACGGTTGAAATAAATTCTCCCTCTTTTCAACTTGACTGAAGTGTGTTATATTAATATGTAGTATTAAAAACCACGTAAAGTAGGATGAAAAATATGCGATAGAGCATGGGAGGATATAAGTTATGAGTTACAGAGTGATCGTAGATAGTTGTGGAGAGCTGACTCCACAGATGAAGGAGAGTGGAATTTTTAAGACGGCTTCTCTTAGCATGGAAGTGGATGGCTTTCACATTCCGGATGACGAGACATTTGATCAGGCTGATTTTTTAAGAAGAGTGGCTGCAAGCGAGGAATGTCCGAAGTCATCCTGTCCATCCCCCGGAGCGTTATATGGAATTATACAAATGTGATGTTGACAGAGTCTATGCAGTTACTTTGTCAGGGGGGAATTGAGCGGATCTTATAACAGTGCACTTCTTGGAGAGAAACTTTATAAGGAAGAAGGCGGAGAAGAAAAGATCCATGTATTTAACTCTCGTTCAGCATCTGTCGGAGAGACGTTGATCGGACGAAAGATTCAGGAATGTGAAGAAGCCGGAATGGATTTTGAACAGGTAGTTGAAACGGTAGAAGCTTATATTGAAGAACAGCATACGTATTTTGTTCTTGAGAATCTTGATACACTTCGTAAGAATGGAAGACTGACAGGACTGAAATCTCTGGTAGTCAGCGCATTGAATATCAAGCCTGTTATGGGTTCTACCCCAGAGGGAACAATCTGTCAGTTGGATAAGAGCAGAGGAATGAAGAAAGCTTTGGCGAAGATGGCAGAGCATGTCGCGAAGGATGCTGTAAAACCGGAGGAGAAGATTCTTGCAATTGCACATTGCAACTGTCCGGAACGTGCAGAGGCCGTCAGAAAATTGATTTTGGAGAAAGTAAAGGTGAAAGATTCCTTTATTGTAGATACAGCAGGAATTAGTAGTATGTATGCGAATGATGGTGGAATTATTGTTGTGCTTTAAGATATGCTGTGGTAAAATAATTGCTAAAGACCTAATAGGAAGGGAGCAGGCAAGAGATGAGTCAGGCGAAGGTGGATCGTTATAAGAAGGAAAAGGCGGACCGAAAGAAGACAATGCGTAAAGAGAAGATCATGCGCAATGTAAAAAGATGTGTAGCGGGAGTAATTGCACTTGCAATTGTTGGCTGGTTCGGATATTCAGCATATGATCTGCATTCTTCCAACCAGGAACGTGCAGTTGCAGAAGTGAATTATGACTCTGTTAAGGATTATCTGAGTACACTTTCAGCAGAATAAGGTTGTTATAATTACATATAGTGCAATAAAAAGAGGTTGTCGTATTAAGTGATACGTCTCCAGTTATAGGATTTTTATATTTCGTTATCCTATAGGAAGGTGGCATATCATTGTTAAAACGGCAACCTCTTTTTGTGTTTCTTGCAACCAAAACAGGAAGTGAACAGTAACGTGAACTCTGAAAAGAAACGAAAAAGTTCATAAAAAGGACTTGAAAAAGGTGGAAGTGTGGTTTACAATGGAGCTAAGTGGTGAGAAGTGGTAGAATGTGGTGCAATATGGAGAAGGAGTGGAAGCAAAGGGATTACGGTAGTGATACCTTTAGCGAACGCGAACATTTCCATAGATTCCAGAGAAAGGGTTTCGTATGTTATTAGGAGAGTTTAACCATAACATAGACGAAAAAGGCAGACTGATCATCCCGGCAAAGTTAAGGAAGATCTTGGTGACAGCTTCGTGATCTGTAACGGATTAGAGGCTGTCTATTTGTCTATTCCCAGGAAGAATGGAATAAATTCGTAGCCGAACTCGAAAGCTTACCACGAATGAACAAGGATGCCAGAATCTTTAAACGCTACTTTTTTGGAAGTGCATCTGAGGGCAGTTTCGACAAGCAGGGGGGGAGAGTTCTTGTCCCACCGTCACTTAGAAAGAATGCACATCTGGAGAAGGAAGTAGTTCTGGTCGGAGTCCAGGATCGTGTTGAGATCTGGGACAAGGCACTCTGGGAAGAGAAAAACCAGATCAGCGAGGAAGATCTGGATGCGATTGCAGAACGTATGGAAGCGATCGGAATTCGCATCTGATGACAACAAAGACCGCCAAGTGAGGCAGTCAGAAGGAGGAGTCTATGGCATTCGAGCACGTTTCAGTGCTGTTGCATGAGACAGTAGACGGTTTGAACGTAAAACCGGATGGCATCTATGTAGATGCCACGTTGGGTGGAGGCGGACATGCATATGAAGTCTGTACAAAGCTTGGCGAGCAGGGGGGGAGATTAATAGGTATAGACCAGGACGCTGATGCGATTAAAGCAGCAGGAAAACGCCTGGAAGGTTTCGGGGGGGAGAAGGTCACAATAATCCGGAGCAATTATTGTGATATGAAACCGCGGCTTCATGAGATAGGAATTGACAAAGTAGATGGAATTACAGTAGATCTTGGAGTTTCTTCTTATCAGTTGGATACAGCTGAGAGGGGGGGATTTTCATATCGGGTTGACGCACCTCTTGATATGCGTATGGATCAGCGTCAGAAGATGACAGCCAGAGACATTGTCAACGACTATAGTGAATCGGAACTTTATCGTGTGATTCGTGATTATGGCGAGGACAGATTTGCTAAAAATATCGCGAAGCATATTGTTGCAGAACGCACAAAAGGTCCGATTGAGACAACAGGACAATTGAATGAGATTATTAGTCATGCAATACCAATGAAGATTCAGAAGACGTCAGGACATCCGTCAAAGCGTACATTTCAGGCTCTTCGAATTGAATTGAATCATGAGCTTGATATTTTGCGGGATACATTAGATGATATGATCGATCTGTTGAATCCAGGAGGAAGACTTTGCATTATTACATTTCATTCGCTTGAAGACAGAATTGTGAAGAGTTCTTTCCGTAAGAATGAGAATCCGTGCATTTGTCCAAGTCATTTTCCGGTTTGTGTATGTGGAAATGTATCCAAAGGGAAAGTGATCACCAGGAAGCCAATCCTTCCGTCAGAAGAGGAGCTGACGGTAAACAGCAGATCAAAGAGTGCAAAGCTTAGAATCTTTGAACGTGCATAATTTGATATCACAGGGAGTATTTAGAGTATAAACGAAACGTTCCTCCGGGAAGGGGGGGAGAGCCCGGCGGAACAAGAATCCAGAGAAAGGACAGGAAAGCGATGGCGAGAAACACAGGTCGCAGACAGCAGAATAGACCAGCAGCAGACTGGAACCACTTCTATGTGTACGGTAGTGCCGTGCGTCAGCCAGAAGCTTTACCGTCTGGAAATGGGACAGTTCGTAAGCCGAAGAAAAAAAGAACAAGCCGTCAGGTGATTAAAAACCGGCATCGTGCGCAGCGGATCAGTCAGGCATATGCGACTTTTCTAATTGTGGCGGCAGTCTGTGCGGTTTTTATATGTGTTATGTATTTACGCTTACAGGCAGATGTTTTGAATCGTGCAGATCAGATCACAGCGCTGCAGCAGGAACTGACGGATCTGAAGGAATCAAATGATACTGCACATCAGGCAGCAGAAGATTCTGTTAATCTTGAGAGTGTTCGTGAAAAGGCAATGAACGAGATGGGAATGGTTTATGAGTCTCAGGGCAAAGTGATTCATTATCAAAGCCCGACAAGTGACTATGTAAAACAGTATGATAACATCCCGGAAGATGGCGTTTTAGCGCAATCCAAGGATGTGAAAAATAAGGAATAATGGAAGATGGCAGGAAGAAAAAGAAGGAAGAACAGATTTCAATTTCTGACTAAAAAATTCCCGGTAAGAATGCAGAGAAAGCTGGTACTGCTGTTTATAGCAGTTATACTGGCTTTTCTTGTTCTTGTAGGAAGAATTACATACATTAATGTTACAAAGGGAAGCAAGTATACAAAGCTTGTACTGAATCAGAAAATTTATGACAGTAAGACAATTCCATATAAACGTGGAGATATTCTGGATAGAAACGGTACAAAGATAGCGACAAGTGAAAGGTTTATAATGTGATTCTTGATGTTGTTGTAATGACAGATAAAGAAGAATATATAGATCCTACGATTAAAGTATTGAATAAATGTTTCGGAATCAGTGAAAAGACAGTACGAGAGATTGTAGAAGAAAAACCTAATAGCAGATATGTTATATTGAAAAAAGGAATCGATTACGAGACGGCTCAGAAATATAATGAGATAAAGAATGATACTGAGAATTATCCAAATGTAAAGGGAATCTGGCTGGAGGATGATTATAACAGAACATACCCATATAATACGCTGGCAAGCGATGTGATAGGCTTTACTTATTCCGGAAATATAGGAGCAATTGGAATTGAGAGTGCTTACAATGATGTTATGACGGGGACAGATGGAAGAGAGTATGGTTATCTGGATGAAGATGATACAGTCGAACAGAATGTAAAAGCAGCAAAGAATGGGAATAATGTTGTTACGACAATAGATATTACCTTACAGAGTATTGTGGAAAAATACATTCAACAGTTCAATGAAGAACATGCCGGAGAAGAAGGAAGTGGAGTGACCGGTAGCAAGAATACAGCGGTTATGATCATGAATCCGAATACCGGAGAAATTCTGGCTGAGGCCTCTTACCCTAATTTTGATTTGAACAAACCAAGAGATCTGTCCAGTATTTATTCCGAAGAAAAATGGAATGCGATAGATGAGAAGGATCAATTGAACATATTGAGTAGCATCTGGAGAAATTTCTGTGTCAGTGATGCATTTGAACCGGGGGTCTACGATGAAACCATTCACTGTTGCAGCCGGATTGGAGACAGGAACTCTTACCGGAGATGAATCTTATTATTGTGGTGGTTATCTTCATGTGGGGGATAATGATATCGGATGTCATCTTCGTTCCGGACATGGAACAGAAAGCACAATGGATGCGATTGCTAATTCCTGTAACGTTGCATTGATGGAAATGGCGGAAAAAATCGGAATTGATAATTTTATCAGATACCAGCATATTTTTGGCTTTGGAGAATATACGGGAATTGACCTTCCGGCAGAAGCATCAACAGCAAGTCTTCTGTATACAACTGATACGATGACACCGGTTGATCTTGCAACGAATGCTTTCGGACAGAACTTTAATGTGACAATGACTCAGCTGGCAGCAGGGTTCAGTTCTCTGATCAATGGTGGGTATTATTATGAACCGCATGTTGTAAAGCAGATCCAGGATGAGAATGGAAATGTGATTGAAACGAAGAATCCCGTATTGCTCCGTAAGACAGTTTCGACAGAAACATCTGAATTAGTAAAAACATATTTACAGGCGGTAATGCAGTATGGTACAGGTAAGAGAGCCCAGGTGGAAGGATATGATATCGGAGCGAAGACTGGTACGGCGCAGAAACTTCCACGTAAAGATGGGAAATATCTTCTTTCTTATATCGGATATGCTCCACAGGAGAATCCGGAAGTTGTTATCTATGTGGTAATTGATGAAGCAAATGTAGATGCACAGGATAATAGTTCATTGGTTCTTGAACTTGCGAAGAATATCATGTCAGAAGCATTTCCGTATCTTGGTATCACAACTATGGAAGAGACAGGGGGGGAAAGTCAGACACAGCAGAGCGGTCAGAGCTTTGAAGATACAGAGTATTCTGATTATGATCAGGACTATACAGATGATTACAGTAATGAAGACGGCTCATATGTTGATGAAAATTATAAGCCGGATTTGGACAGTTGGGCAACATCATCCAATATAGATTAAGTGTTATAGCAGACAGGCAAACAGGAATAACTCCGAAAAAGACATAATACATTGTAGAAATGTCTTTCTCGGAGTTGTTTTTTGTGAAAAATAAAACATATAACCGAAAAAAACAATGTTTGTTTTTTCTGCGCAGTTCTTTTGATTTCGGCTCTTTTCGGAAGACTTGTTTATCTGATGATTTTTGATGCTGCACATTATCAGAAGCTGGCGAAAGATCTTCATGAGCGAGAAAGAAAAATCAAAGCGGCAAGAGGAGAGATTGTTGACAGAAATGGAGTTGTCCTGGCAACGAACAGGACGGTATGCACAATTTCCGTGATTCATAATCAGATGAAAGATCCGGAACAGGTGATCGCAGCTCTCTGTCAGGAACTTGGGGGGGAAGAGGAAGAAAACATCCGTAAAAAAGTAGAAAAAGTGTCTTCGATGGAAAAAATTAAAACAAATGTGGAAAAAGAAACGGGGGGATAGAATCCGTAATCTGGATCTTGCAGGAGTAAAAGTAGATGAGGATTTTAAAAGATATTATCCTTATGATACATTTGCATCCAGAGTTCTTGGATTTACAGGTGGGGGGGACAACCAGGGAATCATCGGACTTGAAGTAAAATATGAAGAGGTATTAAAAGGAACCGATGGAACCATTCTTACAGTGACGGATGCGAGAGGAGTCGAACTTGAGAAAGTAGCAGAAGACAGGATTGAACCTGTGGCTGGGAACACGCTTCAGATCAGTCTGGATCATAATATTCAGAAGTACTGTGAACAGGCAGCAAAAAAGGTTCAGGAGGAAAAACAGGCGGATAGTGTATCTGTATTGCTTATGAATCCGCAGGACGGAGAGATATTTGCAATGGTAAATACACCGGAATTTAATCTGAATACCCCCCTTTTGAATTGATTGATGTGGATGAAAATACAGAACAGACGGATGAACAGGCTCAGGAGATGTTAAATCAGATGTGGCGAAATCCCTGTATTAATGACACATATGAGCCGGGATCAACGTTTAAAATCATTACAGCATCAGCATGTCTTGAAGAAGGTGTCGTTTCTTTGTCGGATACATTTTCCTGTCCGGGATACCGGATTGTAGAAGACAGAAAAATCCGGTGTCATAAGGTTGGTGGACATGGACAGGAAACGTTTATTCAGGGGATACAGAATTCCTGTAATCCGGTATTTATTGATATTGGTCTTCGGCTTGGAGCAGAGAAATTTTATGCTTATTTTAAACAGTTTGGATTACTTAGTCTGACGAATATTGATCTTCCGGGTGAAGCGGGAACAATTATGCATAACGTAGAAGATATTGGTCTTGTGGAATTGGCAACGATTTCATTTGGACAGTCGTTCCAGGTAACACCGGTTCAAATGGCAACAACAGTAAGTTCGCTGGTTAATGGGGGATACCGGGTGACACCGCATTTTGGAGTGGCAGTTCTTGAAAAAGACGGAACAGAGATACGAAAGCTGAAATACAAAAAGAAGAATGGGATTGTATCTGAAAAAACATCGGAGACGATGAGAATACTTCTGAAGAGTGTGGTAGAAGAAGGATCTGGTAAAAATGGATACATTGAAGGATATTCGATCGGAGGCAAGACTGCAACATCACAGACTCTTCCAAGAAGCGCAAACAAGTATATTTCATCATTTATAGGGTTTGCACCGGCGGAAGATCCGCAGGTTCTTGGAATTGTAGTGATCCGTAACCCACAGGGGGGGATTTATTACGGAGGAACGATTGCAGCTCCGGTTTTGCGCAGCATCTATGACAATGTACTTCCGTATCTCGGGATTGAAAAAAACTGACCAATGGAGTATACTGTAAAGTGCATTTTGAGAATCCGGTTACATCAGTGAGTGGCAAAATTTATTTTTGACACTCACATCATCTGATGACAGAAAAGTACATAAGAAGGATTCTCTGTGTAAAACAAAAGAAATGAAGAGGTGTATATATGAACAGTCATGTAGTGATTCCGGTATTGATTGCATTTGTTATAAGCCTTGTGCTTGGACCGGTGGTCATTCCTTTCCTGAGAAGGTTAAAGATGGGTCAGACGGAGCGTGTGGAGGGTGTACAGTCTCATTTAAAGAAGGCAGGAACACCTACAATGGGAGGTATTATCATTCTGGCAGCTGTTGTGATTACGTCCCTGTTTTATGTGAAAGACTATCCAAAGATCATCCCGGTACTTTTCCTTACAGTAGGATTCGGACTGATTGGATTTCTGGATGATTATCTTAAAGTTGTCATGAAACGTTCAGACGGACTTTTTCCAATGCAGAAGATGGCACTCCAGATTGTAGTAACAGCAATTTTTGCGTTTACATCGTAAAAGTAGCGAAGATTCCGCTTACAATGATCGTTCCATTCTCCGGCGGTTATGAATTGAATCTTGGATGGCTTGCGATTCCGGTTCTTTTCTTTGCAGTAATCGGTACAGTTAATGGAACAAACTTTACGGACGGACTGGATGGTCTTGCATCAAGTGTAACTGTTCTGGTGGCAACATTTTTCACGGTTGTAGCAATTGGAACGAAAAGTGGGATTGAGCCGATCACTTGCGCAGTTGTCGGTGCATTGATGGGATTCCTTCTTTTTAATGTGTATCCGGCCAGTGTGTTCATGGGAGATACAGGTTCTCTTGCACTGGGTGGTTTTGTTGCAGGAACAGCGTATATGATGCAGATGCCGCTGTATATCATTATTGTCGGATTTATTTATCTTGTAGAAGTTATTTCAGTTATTCTGCAGGTAACATATTTCAAAAAGACAGGAGGAAAGCGTCTCTTTAAGATGGCACCGATTCATCATCATTTCGAGCTTTGCGGATGGTCAGAGACACGGGTAGTGGCAGTATTTTCTATTGTGACGGCAATTCTTTGCCTGATCGCTCTTATGGGGGTATAAAAGAATGGTTGTAAAAGATAAAAATGTATTAGTGTTTGGCTCTGGAATCAGTGGAGAGGCAGCGTGTGAGCTCCTTTTGAAAGAAGAAGCAAAGGTCGTATTGTATGATGGTAACGATAAGCTGAATCCGGAAGAGATCCGTGCAAAGATTGAAGGCGGGGGGGACAGTGAGTCACTGGAAATCGTCCTTGGAACACTTGAGGGAGACAGGAAAGAAGAACTTCTTGATAAACTTTCTCTTGTTGTAATGAGTCCGGGTGTTCCGACAGATCTTCCAATCGTAAATGAGATGCGTGAGAAAGGACTTCCAATCTGGGGCGAGATCGAGCTTGCATATGCCTTTGGAAAAGGTGATGTTCTTGCAATTACTGGAACGAACGGAAAGACAACGACCACTTCCCTGCTTGGAGAAATTATGAAAAACTATGCGCAGAGCAGCTTTGTGGTAGGAAATATCGGTAATCCATATACGAGTATTGCACTCCAGACAAGAGAGGATTCTGTAATTGTTGCTGAGATGAGCAGCTTTCAGTTAGAAACAATTCAGACATTCTGTCCGAGAGTCAGCGCGATCCTGAATATTACTCCGGATCATCTGAACCGCCATCATACGATGGAAGCATACATAGAGGCAAAGGAAAATATTGCGAAGAATCAGACAGAGAAAGATACTTGTGTTCTGAATTACGAAGATGATGTGACAAGGGCATTTGGAGAAAATGTAAAGTCAAAGGTTCTATATTTCAGCAGTCAGCGTATATTAGAAGAAGGAATCTATCTGGAAAATGGTCAGATCGTTCTTGCGATGAACGGAGAGAAGACACCGGTGTGTCATGTAGATGAATTGAATATTCTTGGAACACACAATCATGAGAATGCGATGGCAGCAGCCGGAATGGCAGCAGCATATGGGGGGGTTCCGGTAGATGTGATCCGCAGAACGCTGAAAGAGTTCCAGGGGGGGGTCGAACATCGTATTGAATATGTGGCAGAAAAGAATGGAGTTGTATATTACAATGATTCCAAGGGAACAAACCCAGATGCAGCAATTAAGGGGGGGATTCAGGCGATGAATCGTCCGACAGTTCTGATTGGTGGAGGTTATGATAAGGATTCTGCTTATGATGAATGGATCGATTCCTTTGATGGAAAAGTAAAAAAATTAGTACTTCTTGGTGCGACACGTGACAAGATCGCAGAGACAGCCAGAGCACATGGATTTGAAGATATTGAGATGGCGGATACATTTGAGGAAGCATTTGCAAAATGTGTAGAGAATGCAAAACCGGGAGATGCAGTACTCCTTTCTCCTGCATGTGCAAGTTGGGGAATGTTTAAGAATTATGAAGAACGTGGAGATAAGTTTAAAGAGCTTGTAAATAATCTGTAAAGGGTGAACTGTATTGAAGCGTCCTGCAAAGAAGCACACGTATGATGATACACTGCTTGTGACGGTGCTGATTCTCGTACTGGTTGGTCTGATCCTTCTGACCAGTACAAGTGCATATAACGGCAGGGTGAAGTTTCATGATTCTTATTATTATCTGAAAAAGCAGGGACTGGCTACAGTTCTTGGAATGGCAGGAATGCTATGGATCGCGAGAATTGATTATCACAGATGGATTCCACTTGCTGTGCCAGCATATCTGGCTGCAATCGGTTTATCCATTGCTGTCATGGCATTCGGAAAAGAATATAACGGATCCAAAAGATGGTTGTCTTTGGGTCCGTTTTCTTTTCAGCCTTCAGAATTTGCTAAAGTAGCAGTGATCTTGTTTCTGGCCTGGCTGATCAACCGAAATGTGAAAAAAATATCAAAACTTCGGATAATGTCCGGAATGATGCTTTCAATCCTTCCGGTTGTCGGTCTGGTAGGAGCAAGTAATCTGAGTACAGCAATCATTATCCTCGGAATCGCAGTTACATTGATTTTTGTTGCAAGTCCAAGATATGCACAGTTTATATGGATGGCCGTATCAGGAGTTGGATTTATGGGAATTTTTCTCGCCTTGGAAAGCTATCGGCTGGAGCGACTTGCAATCTGGCGAAATCCGGAGAAGTATGAAAAAGGATATCAGACATTGCAAGGACTTTATGCAATTGGAAGTGGAGGACTGTTTGGCCGGGGGGGGCTGGGAAACAGTGTACAAAAACTGGGATTCCTGCCGGAAGCACAGAATGATATGATTTTTTCTATTGTCTGTGAAGAATTAGGGCTTGTTGGTGCGGGGACTATCATTGTACTGTTTCTGATTTTAATCTGGAGATTTTTTGTGATTGCAACACACGCACCGGATCTTTTTGGTGCGTTGATTGCAGTGGGAGCCATGGCACATATGATGATTCAGGTAATATTGAATATTGCTGTCGTCACAAATTCTATACCGAATACAGGAATTACACTTCCGTTTATCAGTTATGGTGGAACGTCAGTTGTTTTTCTGCTTTTGGAAATGGGGCTTGTCCTTAGCATATCACGTTTGGTACAATAGAGTTGCCTGTATTTCATACAGATGGAGTCCGGGTATGGAAAACATGAACAGAGGAAGGAATCTGATCAATGAAAAAAAGAAGAAAAAGAAGAGAGGGATGTTCCGCTTTATTGTAGTATTACTGTTGATTGTAGTGTTTGTTCTACTCTTTCAGACACGCAGTATAAAGGTGAAGGGAAATGAATATTACGGAGAGAATTCAATCATCAGCTGGCTCGAGAAAGATAAACTCTCCATGAATACGGTGTATTTATTCTGGAAATATAATTATACAGATGCAGAAGTTCCGTCAGTTGTGGAAGAAATGAAATTGACATTTGAAAATCCATGGACGCTTGTTGCGCATGTGAAAGAGAAAGGAAAATCCGGTTATGTTTCTTTCAAGTGATACAAATTTATATTTTGACCGGAAGGGGGGGACAGCACTTTTTGAAAGCAAGAAAACTTTTACAGGAGTACCTTATGTGGAAGGACTTTCTTTCGATGCATCGAAAGTAGAGATCGGAAAAAAGATTCCGGTGGAAGATGACAGTGCATTCACTTTGATCGCAGAGGCTTCAAAGTATCTGGTGAAATATTCACTTACACCGGATAAACTGGTATATGCTAATGAACAGAGTGTGGTATTATATTTTGGATCAGTAGAAGTTTTAATTGGGAATAAAGAATATGAGATCAGAATTGCACAGATCAAACCGATTCTTGAGAAGCTGAAGGAACAGTATCCGGATCAGGCGGGGGGGGTACTTCATCTTGAGAATTATGAAGCAGATTCAGCATCAATTAACTTTACACCGCAGTCTTGAAGCTGAATTGTTGGAAAAAAACCAAAAATAAGAAAAAATCTATTGATTATTTACGGAAAAGACTTTATTATATACTTATTGAATTGTATCGTTCAATTAAAATAAGGGATGTATATAAGAATTAATAAGACGACAAAGGAGGAACTACTCTTGTTAGAAATTAAAACCAACGAATCTGAAGCGGCTGCAAGAATTATTGTTGTCGGAGTCGGCGGAGGCGGTAACAATGCCGTGAACCGAATGATCGACGAACAGATTGCAGGCGTAGAATTCATAGCTGTGAATACAGATAAACAGGCATTACAGCTGTGTAAAGCACCGACACTTATGCAGATCGGTGAAAAACTGACAAAAGGACTTGGTGCTGGTGCACAGCCTGAGATGGGAGAGAAGGCAGCAGAAGAAAGCGCTGAGGAGATCCAGGCTGCATTAAAAGGTGCAGATATGGTATTTGTTACCTGCGGTATGGGAGGCGGAACTGGAACAGGTGCTGCTCCGGTTATCGCAAGAATTGCGAAAGAGCAGGGCGCTCTGACAGTAGGAGTTGTCACAAAGCCTTTCCGTTTCGAATCCAAGACAAGAATGCAGAATGCAATCAATGGTATTGATAAATTAAAGGAAAACGTTGATACAATCATCGTTATCCCGAATGACAAACTGCTTGAAGTTGTAGACAGACGTACTACTATGCCAGAAGCTTTGAAAAAGGCTGACGAGGTTCTTCAGCAGGGTATTCAGGGTATCACAGACCTGATCAATGTACCATCTCTGATCAACCTTGACTTTGCTGATATCCAGACAGTTATGAAGGATAAAGGTATTGCACACATCGGTATCGGTGCAGGACGCGGAGATGACAAGGCACTCGAAGCAGTTAAGCAGGCTGTTGCCAGTCCACTGCTTGAGACAACAATCACAGGTGCATCTAATGTTATCGTTAATGTATCTGGAGACATTACACTTATGGATGCTTCTGATGCAGCTGATTATGTACAGGAGCTTGCAGGAGAAAGTGCAAGTATCATCTTCGGTGCTATGTATGATGATACAAAGTCTGATGAATGTACAATCACAGTTATTGCTACAGGCTTACATAATGTAGGCGGAAGTGCATCCAAGCTGAAAGCAAGACTGGAAGGACAGCAGAAGACAAGTTCTATTCTTCCGAATGGTGTAGAAAGTCATGCAAGACCATCTTATGACTATACAGCACAAAGAACAGCTCAGACATCAACAGTAAGACCGCAGGGTGGAACAATGCCAACACTGCAGCCAAGATCAACAACTGGTGGAGTAAGAGAGCAGTCTATTAAGATTCCGGATTTCTTTAAGAAATAATTGAATTGAAAAATGATGAAACGGTCTGAAGTATCAGGCCGTTTTTTTATGTCGAAGGATGTCAGAAATTCTTCTATTTTCTTTCTGTTTTACTGTCAGTATCTGACAAAATTTCCAAAGAGCAAATTTTATAATTCTATATGATATCGAGGATGACTCGAAATGAAAAGGAAGGTGGAAGATGCACTATGAGTTGTACATAGATCTTTTTTTCTGGAAAATTTCATGATGGATAGCCTGTTACTTTTCGTGACAGAACGGATTACGGGTGGAAAATATAGTTTTAAAGGAGTTTTATCCGGAGCATTCCTTGGAAGTGTGTTGACATGTCTGATGGTGGTTGTATCTGTTCCCGCCTGGATGAAAAACATAGCCTTTTATCTGGTGATTCCATTTTGTATGCTTTGGTTAAAAAATAGGAAACAATGTATGCTCCAGATACTCAAAGGAATGGGATTGCTTTACCTTTTTGGAATGTTCCTGGGGGGGCACGTTGATGATGTTTCGTCCTTATCTGCATTATATCAGTCTGTTTTATGGGATTGCGGTGCTTAGCTCACAGGGGGGGATTCTGATGGCCTGGAAGTTCTTGAAAGTTCTTAAGATAGAGCAGGAACGGTGCTGTGAAGTGATTTTATTTACAGAAGCAGATAGTTATAAGGTTCATGCATTGAGGGATACGGGAAACTGCCTGACAGATCCACTCAGTGGTGAAGGGGTGCATGTACTGGATTGTAATTTTTATCATCAGGTAATGAAAGAAGCAATGGAATTCAGGTATATTCCATATCGAAGTGTTCATGGTAGTGGCATTATGAAAATTTTCCGGATTAGGAAAATGTGTGTGGAAATAAATGAAAAAGAATGGATAGAATCTCCGTTGATCGGTGTGAGCGAATCACCGATCAGTGGGGAGGAAGATTATCAATTGATATTGAACTGTAAGGTGCAGATGCT
Organism: Mediterraneibacter faecis JCM 15917; assembly: GCA_001312505.1. Taxonomy (GTDB): domain Bacteria; phylum Bacillota; class Clostridia; order Lachnospirales; family Lachnospiraceae; genus Mediterraneibacter; species Mediterraneibacter faecis. Next base: position 125,241 of record BBDW01000007.1, on the reverse strand, counting down.
GTGAATAAAAAACTGTGCTGCAACAGAAGATGTAAGAAAGAAACCAGGAGGAATTTATATGATGGTTAAAGTGGCTGTGCCGGAGAAATTTAAATTAAGGATTGTACCAAATGTCAGGACGGTTTTATTTGGTGGCCAACAGGAGATTCATTACATAGGAGGCAGTGAGGTTCTTCCTCCACCATTGGAAAATGAAAAAGAACGTGAGGTGGTAAGGTGGCTTGGAACAGATCGAGATGAAAAGGCGAGAAAGATACTGATTGAACATAATTTGCGCCTGGTTGTTTATATAGCAAAGAAGTTTGATAATACAGGAGTAGGTGTAGAAGATTTGATTTCTATTGGTACCATCGGCCTGATCAAAGCAATCAATACATTTAATCCATCAAAGAAAATTAAACTGGCAACATATGCTTCACGTTGTATTGAGAATGAGATTTTGATGTATTTGAGACGAAACAGTAAGACGAAGATGGAAGTTTCCATTGACGAACCTTTAAATGTAGATTGGGATGGAAATGAACTGCTTCTATCTGATATTCTTGGGACAGAAGAGGACACAATTTATCGGGATCTGGAGGATGAGGCAGAAAGAAAGATTCTGTTTCGTGCCTTGAATAAATTGTCAGGAAGAGAGAAATTAATCGTTCGTATGAGGTTTGGACTGGATCATCCGGAGGGAAAAGAAATGACGCAGAAGGAGGTTGCGGATCAACTTGGAATCTCTCAGTCTTATATATCAAGACTGGAAAAGAAAATTATGCACAGACTTCGGATGGAAATGGTCCGGTATGAATAACAGTTACAAAAATTTAATAAAAAGAAAGATGTACAATTTCCCGTATGGTGTTAAAATAAAAGAAAAAGTATCTGAAGATTAAAAAGAAAAGATACAGGACAGAAAGGTTGAGGATGTATGAAATTAACATTTGTAGGTGCAGCCCATGAGGTTACGGGAAGCTGTCATTTTCTGCAAGTAGCAGGAAAGAATATTTTGGTTGACTGCGGTATGGAACAGGGCCCGGATCTGTATGAGAATCCGGGACTTCCGATCAGCGCAACAGACGTAGATTATGTATTCCTCACACATGCACATATTGATCATTCCGGAATGTTGCCAAAGCTTGCAAAGGATGGGTTTAAAGGGCAGATTTTCACTACCTATGCGACAGCGGATTTGTGTAATATCATGCTTCGTGACAGTGCGCATATTCAGGAATTTGAGGCAGAGTGGAGAAATCGAAAAGGCAGGAGAGCAGGAAAGCCGGAGTATGAACCGGTTTATGAGATGCAGGATGCACTTAATGCGATTGAATTGCTTGTGCCTTGTCAGTATGGGGAGCGCATTACAATCTGTGAGGGGATCCAGATCCGGTTTACAGATGTAGGACATCTGCTTGGATCAGCAAGTATTGAAGTCTGGGCAACAGAAGACGGAGTGACAAAGAAGATTGTATTTTCCGGAGATATTGGAAATCTGGATCAGCCGATTATTAAAGACCCGGCTTATACAGAGAGTGCGGACTATATTGTGATGGAGTCTACGTATGGCAACCGGCTGCATACGCAGGAAAAACCGGATTATCTGGGAGATTTTACAAGAATCCTGAAAGAGACATTTGATAAAGGGGGGGAAATGTTGTTATTCCTTCCTTTGCTGTGGGCAGAACTCAGGAACTCCTCTATTTTATACGTGAGATCAAAGAAAAGGAATTATTAAAAGAATATCAGAATTTCGAAGTATATCTGGACAGTCCGCTTGCAATTGAGGCAACGAAGATATTTACAAAAAATATGAGAGAGTGTTTTGATGAGGATGCACTTGCACTTGTTAATGCAGGGATTAATCCACTTATATTTGATGGACTTAAGACTGCAACAACAAGTGATGATTCTAAGATGATCAATTTTATCGAGAAACCAAAGGTGATCATCTCAGCTTCCGGAATGTGCGATGCTGGTCGTATCCGTCACCATCTGAAGCATAATTTGTGGAGAGAAGAGTGTACGATTCTTTTTGTTGGGTATCAGGCAATGGGCACTTTAGGACGCAGACTGATCGAGGGCGAAAAGAACGTGAAGCTGTTCGGTGAGCCGATTGAAGTTAAGGCAAGAATTGAGAGCCTTCATGGAATTAGTGGTCATGCGGATATGAATGGGCTCTTAAAATGGCTGGGAGCGTTTAAAGAGGCGCCACAACGCGTCTTTGTTGTGCATGGTGAAGATACTGTAACAGAAGAGTTTGCAAAGACGGTGGAAGAAAAGTTTGGATATCAGGCTTATGCACCGTTTCCGTGTAGTGAAGCAGACCTCTTGACAAATGAGATCTTAAGTGAAGGTGTAAAGATTCCGGTGAAGGCGAAAAAACCGGCACAGCGTAAAGCGGATGCGGCGTTTGAACGTCTTGTTGCAGCAGGAAAGCGTTTACTTGATGTTATTTACAAGAACGAAGGTCTCGCGAATAAAGACAAAGCAAAATTCGAGTCGCAGATTAATAATTTGTCAGATAAATGGGATATTTGATTGTCAAGGACTAAAACTTTATAAAATTCAGTACTTCATGGAATATCTTATTCAAAGAGTGAGAATGATTCTAAGTAGAAAAAAACTTAGGAGGTTTCTTACAATGGTTGTGAATAAGGTAGAACTGTGTGGAGTGAATACATCAAAGCTCCCACTTCTCAGGGAAAAGGAGAAGGAGGAGCTTTTTCGCAGGATTCGTCAGGGGGACAAGTTGGCGCGGGAAGAATACATCAAAGGAAATCTTCGGCTGGTGCTTAGTGTGATGAAACGGTTTGACAGCAGTAATGAAAATGCAGATGATTTGTTTCAGATTGGATGTGTGGGGGGGCTTGTAAAGGCCGTAGATAACTTTGATCCAGATCGCCAGGTGAAGTTTTCTACTTACGCGGTTCCAATAGAGTAAGATAAAGGAAACGACCGGAAAAGCCTTAAAATAAGGGATTTCTGATAAAGGCATTAGATAAAAAAACAGTGCTGTCAGATGTACATTTCGATATCTTATGTTGAAATAACAGTATAGATAAGATATTGAAAACAATTCGGAATTGTTTCTGATAGGAACCTTCTTGAATGAGATGATGACCATTCAAAGGAGGTTTTTTTATGGCAAGAATTATGACAAGAAGAAAAGCCATACCCAAGGCAATCGAATTACTGCAATGTCTGCCACAGACGGAGGAAGTTGTGGAAGTGATACAGGCACTAAAAAAATATTCTTCCACGCCATTGGATAGATGGGATGCAGCCAGTGTATATGAAGCATTAGATGAATGGACAGAATCTCATAATGGTATACCACCGAAAATAAAAGAGTGTGACAGCCATAAGGAGCTGCCAAGCCATATGGTCTTTGAAAAGCTTTTTGGAAAAACAGCCAGAGAATTTCTAAATGATTATTATGGTGAGATGGAATACGTAAGGATTGGACGTCATCGAACAAGGTGTGTGGATGATCAATATGATTTTCTGGAAATATTTAAAAACGAATTTGAACGGATACAACCGGCAACGTCAAAAATATATGATGCTTGTAGAAATCCAGAAACACCATCATGGGGAACGATTGCAAGAAGATGTAAAGTGTCTTCCTGGTCAGAGCTGGTTACACTGTCCGGTGTAGAAGCGAATTGCATTAGAAGAAGATATGACACATATAATATTAGAAATAAGTTGAGCGTTTCACAAAAAACGAATGTGGAAACGAATTTGACAGTACACGAACAGCAGGAAGAAAAAGAAAGATTTGAGGCATTGCTGATAAAGACGCATGATTTAACATTGCAGGCTGAAAATCAGAAAAAGGCAGAAAAAGCAGTTTCAAAACATACATTACGAATCGGGAGGAAATAGAGATGGCAAAAGTTATAGCAATAGTCAATCAAAAAGGTGGTGTCGCAAAGTCAACTTCCTGTGTGAATTTAGGAATCGGATTGGTAAAAAAAGGATATAAAGTTCTGGCAATAGATTTTGATCCACAGGGAAGTTTAACAGAAAGTCTTGGATATCAGAATCCAGATGAATTAGAAATAACAGTAGCGACAATTCTTCATTGTGAAATGAATGGTCTTGAATTACCAAAAGGATATGGAATTCTTCACCATGAAGAGGGAATGGACATTCTTCCGGCAAATATTGAACTGTCTGGGGGTAGAAGTTAGTCTGGTAAATGTTATGAGCAGAGAATATGTGTTAAAACAGTTTATCAAGACAATTTCGCCAGAATATGATTATATCCTGATTGATAATATGCCATCGCTAGGAATGCTTACTGTAAATGCTCTTGCAGCAGCTGATTCGGTTATCATTCCGGTTATGGCACATTATCTTCCTGTTAAAGGATTGGAACAGTTGATGCAGACCATATATAAAGTTAGAAAGCAGATAAATCGAAAGCTTCAGATTGACGGAATCTTACTTACCATGGTAGATCGAAGAACGAATTTTTCAAAAGAGATTATAGAGTTGCTTCATGATAATTATGGCGAATATATCAATATTTTCAAGACTGCAATCCCGTTTTCGATAAGGGCAGCAGAGACGAGTGCTGAGGGAGTAAGTATTTATAAACACGATCCGAAAGGTCGTGTTGCCGAAGCTTATAAAAAATTGGTAGAGGAGGTGATTGGTGATGGCAGTGAAAGAAAGTAGTGCTTCAAAGATAAAATTCAAAGGGGTAGATGCATTATTCGGATTGTCAGAGGAGCAGGAGTGTGTGCGAGAAATTCCGCTGGACGAGTTGGATACATTCAAGAATCATCCGTTTAAAGTGTTTAGGGATGATAAAATGGAGGAAATGATTGAAAGTATTTCAGAATATGGAGTTCTTGTGCCAGGAATTGCAAGACCTTCAAATTCAGGGGGAAAAGGATTATGAATTAGTTGTGGGACACAGAAGAAAATATGCTTGCAGGGAATTAGGACTGAAAACAATGCCGGTCATTATCAGAGATATGTCTGATGATGAAGCAACTGTGGTTATGGTCGATTCCAACATTCAAAGAGAAAATCTGCTATATAGTGAGAAGGCATTTGCATACCGCATGAAGTATGAAGCATTGAAACGTCAGGGTAGACGGACTGATTTAACTTTGGTCCAAGTTGAACCAAAGTTGAAAAAAGATGGGCAGCTGAGATGGTTGGCACAGAAGTCGGAGAGACAATGAGTACGATCAAACGATATATACGCTTGACCTACTTGTCGAATTACTTGCTGGAGTTTGTAGATAAAAATGAATTGCCATTTACTGTTGCAGTTGATTTATCTTATTTGAAAAGTAATGAGCAGTCATTGTTACTGGCGTTTATAGGAACAACAAAGAAAATGCCAAATGGATCTCAGGCAAAAAAACTGAAAGAACTTAGCCAGCAAAAAGAATTGACTGGAGAAGATATAGAGAAAATTCTTAGAGGAGAAGCAAAAGTGAATTATCAGAAAATCAGTTTTTCAGAAAAGCAACTGCAAAAATATTTTCCACCAGATTACAAGAAAGAGCAAATCGAAAAAATAATTTTCCAGTTATTAGATTCGTGGAAAGCACAAACAGAGCAAAGGGGGGGATGATAAAGTGGAATATGAAAAGCAAATAAGATATAATGATAGACAGATGCAAAGATATCAGGCATATCTTTCTAAAGTACAGAAGATAAACAGATTAGATAAGAGGACGAAAGAAATGACGATTGGAGATGTAATTAAAAAATCAATTCTGCCACTGGCATTTATGGTATTCTGGTTTTGGATGACAAAAACAATTATGAAGGTCAGTGGGCAGACGGATTGGTTCTGGTGGGTATTTATTGCCGGACTTCCATTTGGAATACATAAAATGCGGTTGATTCTAATTCCGAGAGGAATGGATACCACAGCAACACTTGGGATGGCTGCATTAAGTGTCATTATTGGAGCATTGATTGGAAGCATCATGATTCCAGTGTATGTGATCAGAGCGATATACGTGTTTATACGGTATGTCATTGGAAAATAGAATATTAGATTGATAAGAGGCAGGCTTGCGAAAATAAAAATCGTAAGTCTGCCTCTTTTTTTGTGCTTAAAAACAGGCAATTCAGGGAATTCCCTTTTGCAAATATATATATTCTTGGAGGATTTTTAAGATGAGAGAGCGAATTGAAAGTAAGCATGTAACAAAGGAAATCAAAAGTCAGATGCCAGTGATTCCGGTGGCAATTGTTAAAGAAAGAGGTTGTACGTTCTGCCCATATTATCTGGGCAATTATGAGAAACAGCCACGCTGTATGATGAAAACCTGTGCCTGGGATGATGAAAATGAACGTTTCCATCCAGTTCTTCGTGAACTGATCCCATTTTACAAAGAGAAGATGGAAAAAGCAGAAGAAAAATTCCTGGCAATGAAAAAGATTTACACAACACTGTTAGGAATGTTTGCCGATGAAATGAAGCAAGAAGAGTTGGAAAAAGATGAATGTTACGGATGTGCCTATGGAAAATGTGGACCATGTATCGGTATCTGTTACAAATCAATGAAAGCATAGGAGGGGGGGTAAGCCAATGAATACAACAGTTATTTCCGGGCGATTAGTAAGAAATCCCGGATACAACGAAGTGGAGAATGAAAAAGGACTTCATAAGATTGCCAAGTTCGTTCTGGCAGTCAGAAGAAATTATTCCGATGAAGTCAGTTTCATTCCGGTAAAGGCTTTTGCAAAGAAAGCAGAATTTGCCAGAGATTATCTGATGCAGGGAACGAAGGTCATGGTGGAAGGCGAGATTGTCACAGGTAATTATGAAGATAAGGATACCGGGAAAAAGATCTATACCACCGAAGTGTATGCAAACCGGATTGAATTCGCAGGTGCAAAAATGGTTGACAGACCACCGTTTCCAGAAGATGCGGAAGGGTTCTTAGAGATCCCAGAGGGTATGGAAGAAGAAATGCCGTTTAGATAGAGGAGGATAAAAGATGGTTTCAGTAGATCAGGCGTATATGGTAGGGCATATGAAAAATGCCGATGGAAGTATCAACAACAAAAATGTAGTGCTGTCAGCAGCATGTGAAGCAGCGGAACTGTTCCAGTGCATGATGGCAGTAAATCAGAAACTGGAGGACTGGCAGAGATTTAATCACACCTTGGAGATGCATCTTAGAAGTGTGGAATGTGAGAAAATCCATGATATCTGTCAGGCAGTATACGGAATGAAACATCCGTCCAATGAACTGGAAGGATTGTATCTGGCAAGAGAGGATGAACAGATATGCCTGCTGTACTATCAGGTGTTTGTAGGGATGCTAGAAATCAATATTAATTCAGCCGAAGTGCTGTACAAACAGAAGGAGGAAACAATCAATGAGTAAGATGGAGTATATGCCGGTAGATTGTCTGCAGGTGCCAAAGGTGCTGTTTCAGATGGAAAAATACAAAAATCTGTCAAATACAGCAAAGATTCTATACAGCTTATTTCTGGATCGTTTGAAATTTGCGGTGCAAAATGGCTGGGTAGATCATAACGGGAATCTGTTTGTTATCTATCCCAAAAGTGAAATAAAGAAAGACCTGAATACGACTCGATATGGAGTAGATCAGGCAGTACAGGAACTGGTTCAGGTTGGTAAACTGGTGCGTATCATTCCAAACAATGGAAAGGCGAACCACTTTTATATCAATGGTATTTATGAAAATGAGATGGAGGAAGAATCAATGATGACATTAGATACTATCATGGCAAATATGCCGCTGGCTGAAAGAGAAATTATTATGGATAAGATGGTGAAAGCATCCAGAGATATTTTTGAAACTATTGCGGATATGGGATATATTGATCAATATGAAACGTCTTTAACTGCAATGGAAAAGCGAGGATACCAGGATGAGCTTGGAGAGATGGATATTGATCAAATTCAGACTGATGGATATGAGTTTGGTATGGATCTTGCATTTGGAATTCTGGAGGAAAATGAAAATAATCCTGCTCGTGTGTTAGATATCCAGAAATATGTGAACAGACAGTATGAAAGCTGTTCAAAAAAGAAGTTTATGAAGGTCCTGGAAACCTTGTTCATGCGATGGGGGGAATGATGAAGCTTTATTGGTGATATGTATGCTTGTAACAAGAAGGCCAGAAATTATTATTTGGACGAAATGATTCAATCATTCAATTTTGTATTTGATGAGATGTGCATGGTACAGGCAGTGCAGCAAATTGTGATTTTGATGTAGAAGAGTAGGAAAATATTATGGCAGATTTTGAATATTTCAGAGCAGAAGAATCTGACCAGTTTTCTTTTTTTCGGATACCAAAAGCTCTGTTCACAGAAAAAGAGTTTGCAAGCCTGTCCACAGACGCAAAGCTCCTTTATGGAATTCTGCTTGATCGAATCAGCCTGTCCAAGAAAAATGGCTGGATTGACAGTGAGGGTTATGTCTATATCATTTACACGATCGCAGAATTGCAGGAGCTGTTGCGAATGTCGCATACGACAGTGACAAAGCTTCTATATGAGCTGGATAGTGTGCATGGGATTGGATTGATCGAGCGGTATCGGCAGGGGAATAATCGTCCCTCTGTCATATATGTGAAAAATTTTGTAAAACGGAGTAGAGGAAAGCCAGTAAGATACTTTGTTTCTGGAATGCCAGAAACTGGAAATCCAGACTGCAAAGAATTGGAAATCCGGATTGCAAGAAACTGGAAGTCCGGAACGCAAAAAAATAGAAGTCCGGACTGCAAGAATCTGGATGGAAGTAATACTAAGATAAATAAGACTGAAAAGAATCATACTGATAAGAGTAAGGGCAATACACCCGCTTTGGAAGAAAAATTCAGTCAATATGGTAGATTTAAAAATGTTGTTCTGTCGGAAGCTGAACTGCAGGAGTTGATGACGCTATTTCCATGGGATTACCAGAAACGGATTGATCATCTTTCTGTTTATATGAAATCCAGTGGAAAAGAGTATCAAAACCATTTTGCAACAATCTGTCTTTGGGCAGAAAGGGATGGAACCAGGATAGGAATGGATAAATATGAATTTCAGGAAGGAGAAAGCCTGTGATGGAAAACAAAGTAACAGCAGATTATCTGGACGAAGAGGGATGTCTTCATTGTGGCACCTGTGGAAAAAGAAAACAGATGAAAGTCAGTCTGATGGGTTTTGAGCATGTAGTGTCCTGTTTGTGCGAATGCGAGGTAAAAGCCAGGCAGGAACTGGATGAGAAGATGCAGCGGGAAGAAGAACAGCGGCAGCTTTATCAGAGAAAATCCGTCGGACTTCGGGAAAGAAGATTCTGGGAATGGAAATTTGAAAATGACAATGGAAGCAACCAGAAGATACTAATCGCCAGGCAGTATGTAGAAAACTGGACAGATATGAAGAGAAAAAATGTAGGATTGCTTTTGATGGGACCGGTTGGAACCGGGAAGAGCTTTTTTGCAGGCTGTATTGCAAATGCACTTTTGGAACAGGGAGAACGTGTCATGATGACAAACTTTTCCAGGATTTTAAATGAAATGACCAGCTATCAGGCAGATAAGAACCAGATTATACAAAATCTTGTGGATTATCCGCTGCTGATTATTGATGACTTGGGAATAGAACGAAATTCCGAGTTTGCTTTGGAGCAGGTCTATAATGTGATAGACAGCCGCTATTGTAAAATGCTTCCGCTGATCATAACAACGAATCTGGGACTGAATGAAATGAAGTCCACAGATTTGGATACTGCCCATCAGCGTATTTACAGTAGAATACTTGAAATGTGTGTTCCCATCTATTGTGGTGGAGAAGATAAGAGAAAAGAAGAAGGGACAGAAAAACTCGTACAGGTGCAGAACCTGATTACCGGTTAATCTGTCTTTTTTCATTAAAGGGGGTGATTGCCATGATTACAGATTTGGACAGCAGTTGAATCGCTGAAAGGAGGGAAAAGTCATGCAGGAAGAGGTAACTCAGAAAACGGTCACGTTCTGTATTCGGGCTACTAAGATTACGGCAGACCTGTTAAAAAAGGTTCTTGTTGCGTATCTGCGTCATCAGAAGCAGAAATCAGTAGAGAAGAAAGCACAGAAAAATCAGCCGAAACAGGGAAAGGTCACGGTAAAAGAGCTGGCAAAACAGAATGCCGGGATGGTCAATATCGAGATCACGGACAAAAATATCAAGTCCTTTGAACGGTATGCCAGAAAATATGGGATCAATTATGCTCTGAAAAAAGACAAGAGCAAAGAGCCGCCGGTTTATCTGGTATTTTTCAAGGGACGTGATCAGGATGCCCTCAATGCTGCTTTCCGTGAGTTTTCCCAGAAACAGATTCAAAAAGCGAATAAACCTTCCATTCATAAGCGTCTTGCAGCTTACCGGGCAATGATGCCAAAGAAGACGAAGGACAAAGTAAAGAACCGACATCAGGAACAGAGCCGATGAAGAAACAAAACGGCAATAATCTGATGCAGAAGTGGAAGAATAAAGCTGGGGGGGTCAGGCTGTCCGCCCTGGATAAAAAGAAACTGGTTCTTACAAATCTTCCCTATGTTCTGACCGCTTTTTATGCGGACCGGGCATCCTGCTTATACAGGAGCAGTCCTGGAGAAGATATAGGGAACAAACTGTTATATGCGATGGAACATGCAGATCGGATCTTTACAGGGATTCTGTTGAGCTTTGACCTGAGAGATCTATTGGTTGGAGTTACTGTCGCAGTTATTTTGAAACTATTGGTTTGGCAGAAACAGTCAGATGCAAAGAAACTTCGGAAGGGAATCGAGTATGGTTCAGCCAGATGGGGAACTGCAGAGGATATCAAGCCTTATATGTCAGATGATCCCTGGATGAATATTCCGTTGACAGCAACAGAAGCATTGACTATGGAAAGTCGACCAAAACAACCGAAATATGCAAGAAATAAAAATATTGTAGTTATTGGCGGTAGTGGTTCCGGTAAGACACGATTTTTCGTGAAACCGTCGGTCATGCAGATGAATTGTTCCATGGTCATTACAGATCCAAAGGGCACTCTCATTGAGGAGTGCGGGAAGATGTTAGCAAAGGGACCGCCTAAGAGAGATAAGAATGGAAATATTATGAAAGATAAATCTGGAAAAGTGGTTCATGAGCCATATGTGATTAAGGTTTTGAATACCATTAACTTTTCAAAATCGCTTCATTACAATCCATTTGCTTATATACGGTCTGAAAAAGATATCTTGAAGCTGGTGACAACAATCATTGTGAATACCAAAGGCGAAGGGGGGAAAAAGCTTCCGAAGATTTTTGGGTGAAAGCAGAGAAATTGCTGTACACAGCACTGATTGCTTTTATCTGGTATGAAGGGGATGAAGAGGAAAAGAATCTGAATACCCTTCTGGATCTTTTGAACGAAAGCGAAACCCGTGAAGAGGATGAAACTTACCAGAATCCTGTGGATATGATGTTCCAGGAGCTGGAAGAAAGAGATCCGCAGCACTTTGCGGTCAGACAGTATAAAAAATATAAAATGGCGGCTGGTAAAACGGCGAAGTCGATTTTGATATCCTGTGGAGCCAGACTTGCCCCCCCATTTGATATCGCAGAACTTCGTGAGATCATGTCTTACGATGAAATGGAACTGGATAAGATCGGGGATAGGAAAACAGCCTTGTTCTTGATTATGTCCGACACAGATACAACTTTTAACTTTGTGATTGCCATGTTACAGTCACAGCTTTTCAATCTGCTTTGCGATAAGGCAGATGATGAATATGGTGGAAGACTTCCGGTGCATGTGCGTGTCATCGCTGATGAGTTCGCAAACATTGGGCAGATTCCTCAGTTCGATAAGCTGATCGCAACTATCCGAAGCAGGGAAATCTCTGCTTCTATTATTTTGCAGTCCCAGAGTCAGCTAAAGGCAATGTATAAGGATAGTGCAGATACCATTCTGGGCAACTGTGATACTACACTTTTTCTTGGTGGCAAAGAGAAAACTACCTTAAAGGAAATGAGTGAGCTTCTGGGGGGGAAGGAAACCATTGACCTGTATAACACTTCGGAGACGAGGAGTAATCAGAAGTCCTTTGGATTGAATTACCAGAAAACAGGCAAACAGCTGATGACGGAAGATGAGATTGCAGTCATGGATGGAGGAAAATGTATCCTGCAGATCCGTGGTGCCAGACCATTTTTCTCGGATAAATATGATATCACGAAACACAAAAACTATCGGCTTCTTGCAGATGAAAACGAGAAGAACCGGTACAAAGTAGAGAAAGAGTTAAATCCGCAGTACACACCGAAACCCGAAGAAGAGGTGGAAGTGATTCATGTAGAACTGTCGGAGTAACCTTGGGAATGAACGAAAAATAATGAGGAAAGGAATAACTGACATTAGGTGCACCGGCTTTTTAGTCGGTGTTTTTTCATTCCCGTAAACACCTGAAAGAAGTCAGTTTTGGTTTATGAATATATGGCATTTTTTAGCAGTGCAATTACAACTTTAAAAACTCTTGTAGTCGCAATCGGCGCAGGTCTTGGTGTGTGGGGGGGTGTCGTAAACCTTCTGGAAGGATATGGAAATGACAATCCCGGTGCTAAGAGCCAGGGCATCAAACAGCTCATGGCTAATTAGATGTAATAAAAGCGGAGAAAGGAAAAGCACAATCCAGACGGAACCGGCGGTGTAGTCAAGAAATATTGTGGAAACGCAAGATTTCTGCTATAATGGGTATAAAACACTTGACGATGGAAAGAAAGGCGGGAAGCTATGCACATTAGTTATCAGCCACTATGGAACACACTGAAAGAGCGTGGCATGAGGAAAGAGGATTTGCGGCTTGCCGCCGGTCTTACCACAAATATGATTGCCAACATGGGCAAGGGAAAGAATATCAGCATGGAAACGCTGGTTCGCATTTGTGAAGCCTTGAATTGTGGTATTATGAATGTGATTAAATTAGAACAGGACAATATCTAAAGCGATATAATTTTATATTTGATTCGATTTGCACAAAAAATTAAATTTTAATGGTGTATATTTTCTATTGTACCCAATGTAAATAAGTGCTATCATAAAATAAAACAAGTACATTTGAAACATTTTATGATTTGAGAGTGTGCTTGCAGGTTAGTAGCATATTGCCAATAACTGAATACAAAAAATGTAGGTTCTGGTCATTTTAGAAAGGAGCATTGTTTATGAAAAAATTTAGTAAAAGATTGTTTACCTCGTTGGTAGCGTTTTGTATGCTTTTTTCTGTGAGTGCGGTTCCTGCTTTTGCAGCGGAAACAACAACGGAAATAACGGATACTCAACAGCCGGTAGTCATTGGAGAATATGACGGATACTTAACCGATGTTATGATTTCCGATGGTGTCACCAAAAGAGCAGTCGCTAATGTTCGTATTAACTCTTATGCAACTTATGATGAGGATGATGGGATTCAAGTTCATGTGAAGTTGTATGTACCGTGGTATGAATCTCCAAAACCGGAGTTCACTGGTATGACTGGTACAGTTAATGTGCTTATGAACAAAAAATCCACCAATACGGCATTTGCAGAATTAGCCGACGGTGAAGAAACAATCGAAACTGATGTGGATACTGGAAGAACAGGTAATAGCGGAGATAAGGGAACGGTTTCTGTTTCTGGTGTTGCTACCGCTAATAATGCCTTGGCAGGCGGTGGAGCTTTCGCTATTTCTTACCCTGTGACACTTCCCTAATTAAATGCAAAACAGTTGTGAATTAAGGTTGGTAATAGGTAAAATGAAACGGTTATTGGCAATATGCGTATGTTTTTTTATGTGTGTAGGCTTATGTTCGTGTGATTCTTCCCAAACTCGGTCGGTATCATCATATAACTGGTCTTTAGAATTTATTACTGATTTAGATGGTAATATGTTATTCTCAGGTTCAGTGCATGATGACATACCAGTATTGGATTTGACATTGAGTTTTGAAGAAAAAAGTTTTATCTTAACAGATAACACTCATAAACAAGAATGGACAGGTACATATTCGCTTGAAAAGATTGACAATTCTTCTTCGAAACTCGGATTAACTTTTGAAAATTTAGAGGAGCCTGTTACAGGCGTATATGGAACAAGAGTTTATTCTGATGATTCAGAAAGCGCAACAATTACATTACAAACTGATGAAAATATCCTGTCTTTTGTTGGAGAAGATTCATAAATAAAAACAGCCGCTGTAGGAACAAAATCCTACAACGGCTGTTTTTATTTCCACGGCCTGCGCCGGAAGTTCATACCAGACTGTTTTATCAGCGGGGGGGATTTCTTGAACAGCTTTTTCAAAAGGCTTCGTTCCTCTTGTGAGAGCCGCTTGTATTTGAGCCGGAACGCCTTGCAGAATATCTCCGTGAATTGCTGAACCCTGTCCCCCGGAGATTGCATGGCCTTTTGTACTTCCCGTATAAGTTCATCGGCAGGCGTGGTATCCGGCGCACTTTCGCTGTCATTTTCGTGCGCCTTGCGTATATCATGGAGAATGACGTCCCATGTTTTGTGCGTCACATGGCAGAAAAAATCTTCTTCCTCTATCTGACAGGCTTCCAACACTTTGATTGCCCGGTCTGCCGCAGCTTCGGGGTGTTCTTCCAGTACCATAGCCCGTAAAGCAGCCAGTGAGCTGTTTGTGTCATGGAAGTGCATGGTTGCTATCCCGTCCACATAGATTTCTGCGTCTGCCAGCAATTCCTTAAATTTTTCATGGGAGATAATCTCACACAGCAGCCGGTTATTGAAGCGTTCACTTTTCAGCAGTTCCACGACTTCATCACTCAAATGTAATTCTTCTATCGGGGGGGTGTTTTCATATCTCCGATTATTGGTAAGGCCGAGCAGATAGTCAACCGACACCTGATAGAAGTCTGCCAGCTTCAACAGGCTGCCGTGGTTAATTTCCTTGTATTCGTCGTTGTCGTTTTCATAACTGCCGAGGCTGATTTTGAAATGCCGGTTTCCTGTGCCAGTTCTTCCAGATTCAAGCCCCCGTTCCACCCGTAAATCTTTCAGGCGTTCCTGTACGGAAATGCGGGTTTTCATAAACACATCGCTCCTTCCTGCGGCTGGCTGCCGCTGTTATTCCTTATTATACCATATACCGTTCCGAAATCGTGGAATTTTTCGATTTTGGGGCGGTTTTCCTATTTTATGGACATACGGGAAAGGGTTCAAAAATGAGCTATGATTAAGTCAGTTCATCGATGGATTATTTCCAATCGAATGACCGGCCTGATGGGATATGCTCCCCCCCGGCGATGTAGCGCAACGACCTGCGGCAAGGAAATGGAGGAACCTTGACCGCAGCGAGCGTACCAACGGGAACGAAACGCCGCTGTGAGATTCAGGGGGGGCAGGAACGACAGCAGGACAACCCGGCAGAACTGATACCAAAACGCTACCCAAACACGACAAATCGGCGGGGTGTAGTCTGCCCCCCCGTCCGTAATACTATGGGGCATTTCAAAGCGGCTCTATGGCCGTATTTTCCTTGAAAATCGCCCCCCCGAAACATGACACCAAAAACCTTTATCCGCCTGTTCCCGTTGTTACGGCTGAAATGGGCGGATTTTCTATGATAGGAGGCACTATGCGAGAATGAGCAAGAAACGGAAGTTGGAGCTTTCCTTCTTCCTCAATGACCGGGGGCGTGTGGCCTACAACGACCTGTGCCGGAAGTGCCAGCATAAGTGCAAGCAGAGTTTCCGGGCTGTCGTGATAGACTGCCCCCCCATTACCTGTCAAAACGAGCCAAGCGAAAGGAGAAAATCAGTTAAATGGAATTTGAATTTATGAGCGCAGACACGGTTCTGCCGCCTTGTATGCCGCTACCCGCCGCAATGCTTCGGCTGCCGATCAGCAGCACAGCAAAAGTCATGTATGCCCGTCTGCTGAACACCACCCTTACGGCAGGGATAGAGGATAGCAACGGCATTTTGTTTGTCCGTTTTCCTATCATGGAATTAGCGGCAGCCCTCTCCCGCAGCCCCCGTCACTGTGAAGCGTTCCCTGAAAGAATTGGAGGACATCGGCTTATCCTGCGGGTGCGCCGGGGGGGTGTGGGAGAACCAAACCGCATTTACACGCTGCTTCCCAAAGGAGGGCTGCCATGATAAATGAGAAGCTGGAAAAGCTGAATCAGGAGATTGCCAAAGGCGAAGCCAGACTGCGGCGGGCGCAGCATGAAGAAAAAATACTGGAACACCAGGTGAAGCAGCTTACCCGGAAGGAACGGACGCACCGGCTCTGTACCAGAGGAGCTATGCTGGAAAGTTTCCTTTTAAGGCCGGAAGTGCTGACAGACGAGGATGTGATGGACATTCTGAAACAGGCATTTTCTCAAAGTGGCATGAAGGAAATAGTTGCAGAAAGCGTGAAAGGGCGGGTAGCCGGGGAATCCCTTACGGAGTAAGGGCGCAACTATACACCGGTCAAGCCGGTGCGTTGCGCCCTGCCGGGGGCTTCCTGCGGAAAGCGGATGATTTTCAGCACCGTTGCGGCTGCTTCCAATCATCACAGGGGACGCTACACTTCCCCCCCTGCGCTGGCTGCGCCAGCTACCCCCCCTTTGTGGACTTGCCGCCCGGGAACACCTTGCGCTGCAAGCTGTTCCGTCCAGCAAGTTTACAATTTATCTATTCCAAAACAGGACTGCCCGTAGTATAATAAAGCTAATGACGAACACTATCTAAGGAGATGGTTTTATGTATGGATTGATTGCTTTGAATTTCATCATACCCTTTGTTATGGTTTTTGTAGGATATATCTTAAAGAAGCACCCGGTAAAAGATATGACATCCGGTAACGGATACAATACGCCTACATCTCGGAAGTCACAAGAGCATTGGGATTATGCACAAAGCATAGCACCTAATATTTTTATTGGTATTGGCAAAACATTAGGTTTGGTAGAAATCGTTTTGTGTATATCCTTACTTCTTCTTAATATTTCTACACAGACTACCGTATTTGCAGGAGTAGTTGTTGGAATTATTTTTCTGATTTTTGGATTTTATAAAACAGAAACTGGAATTACAAGTAAATTTGCGAACAAAAACTTTTAAGCTATTAGACAGCTTTCCATCATCGAGCCAACCTGACCCGAACCTTCAAAACTGAATACTAATCGCCTACCAGCGACACCACTAAGCAGGAAATCAGAAACGGTTTCCTGCTTTTCTTTTGCCCAAAATCAACCACAGGAAGGAGGAACGCTATGCCCTGTCCACACCATGATATAAAAATAATCCAGCGCAGCAACCACCAGTCAGCCGTTGCGTCTGCCGCCTACCAGAGTGGGGGGGAACGGCTGTTTTCCGAGTACGACCAGAAGCAGAAATACTATTCCCATAAAAGCGAGATTGTCCATACAGAAATCATGCTGCCGCCCCCACGCCCCCCCACCAGCGTATGCAGACCGCAATACTTTGTGGAACGCCGCCGAAGCTATCGAGAAGCAATGGAACTCCCAGCTTGCCCGGAGAATCGTGCTTGCCATACCGAGGGAAATCCCCCCCCGGAACAGCACGCCGACCTTATCCGGGACTACTGCCGGGAGTTTTTTGTTTCTAAAGGCATGATTGCCGATTTTGCCATCCACGACAAAGGGAATGGGAATCCCCCCCACGCCCACATCCTGCTGACCATGCGGGCAATGGACGAAAACGGGAAATGGCTTCCCAAGAGCCGGAAGGTTTATGACCTTGACGAGAACGGCGAGCGTATCCGGCTCCCGTCCGGGAGCTGGAAAAGCCACAAGGAGGATACCGTGGACTGGAACGACCAGAAGTACGGAGAGATCTGGCGGCAGGGCTGGGCGGCTACCGCTAACCGCTATCTGGAAGCCAACGGACGCCCGGAGCGCCTTGACCTTCGTTCCTATGAACGGCAGGGGCTTGATAAAATCCCCCCCACCGTCCATATGGGCCAGCAGTCAGCCAGATGGAGAAACGAGGGATACAGACCAACATCGGCAACTTGAACCGGGACATCAAAGCCGCCAATTCCCTTATGCAATCTATCCGGCAGATGGTACGCCACCTGAAAGGCTGGATTGCAGACCTGAAGGAGAAAAAAGCCGCCCTGCTGGAAGCCTTGCAGGAATCGAAGGAACCCACCCTGCCGGAGCTGCTGGGGAAATATCTGGATTTGCGCCGGGAGGAACGTACAGGCTGGACAAGCAAAGGCCAGCTTACAGGCAGCGTTGCCGATTTCAACAAGGTTATGGAAGCTATCCGCTATCTGCGGGAAAAGGAGCTGTCCACTGTGCAGAGTTTGGACGCTTATCTGGATACCGTCAGCGGGCAGGCCGTTTCCATCCGGGCAGAGATGAAGCCGAAAGAACAGCGTATGAAAGAAATCAACACCCTGCTTTCCCATATCGCCAACTTTGAAGCCCATAAGCCGGTTCATGTGGAGTATGCTGCCATCCGGTTTAAGAAGCCACGGGAACAGTTTGCCGCCGCCCATCGGGACGAGCTGGACGCTATAATGCCGCTATCCGTTATTTCAAGGTGCATTTGAAGGAGAAGAAGTACAGCATTAAAAAGCTGAATGAGGAACAGACACAGCTTGCCGGAGAAGTTGCCGGATATAAGGAACGGTTGTCCGCATTACAGGAGGATGTGAAGATTCTCCGGGATGTGCGTCACTGGCTCAATCAGGTTCTTCCGTCTGAACAGTACCGCCAGACCGCCGAGCCGGGAAAGAAACCGTCCATCCAGCAGGCAGTCAAAGGCCGGACGCAGCGTATCCGGGAAGAACAGGCCGAGAAACGGAAGCAGCCCCCGCACAGAGAAAAAACAGGATATGGAACTTTAATAGGCGCTTGCTATTTTCTTTTTCGAGAATGACAGGCGCTTTTCTTATTTTCAGGAGGATTTATTTGAATGTATTTAAAGCTGTCAAGCAGTCTGTTACCACCCGGCAGGCTGCGGAGCATTTTGGAATCCGGGTGGGACGAAACGGGATGTGTGTCTGCCCCCCCTTCCATGCTGATAAAAACCCCCCCAGCATGAAGGTTGACCGGCGCTTTCACTGTTTCGGCTGTCAGGCAGACGGGGATGTGATTGACTTTGTTTCCCGTCTGGAAGCTGTCAGTCCGAAGGAAGCCGCCCTCATGCTGGCGCAGGAGTTCTCCATCCCCTATGAGGACAGGGAACCACCCGGCAGGAGAAAACCCAAACCCCCGGCAGGAAACCCCGGAACAGCGGTTTTGCCGCATGGAGCGTTACTGCTTCCGGGTGCTGTCCGATTATTACCATCTTCTGCGCCGCTGGAAACGGGACTATGCCCCCTAAGATGCCGGAAGAAGCATGGCACCCGCTTTTTGTGGAAGCCTTGCAGAAGCAATCCCATGTGGAATATCTGCTGGATGTGCTGCTCTCCCCCGGATATGGAGGAACGGGCAGTCCTTATCGTTGACTATGGAAAGGAAGTGAGCAATCTTGAAAGACGAATGGCAGAGCTTGCCGCCCAAGATACGGCAGGCCGCAGAACAGACCATACAAGAAGCAGCCCCCGCCCCCGGAGCATTGAGGAAGTAAAGGCCATGCTGGAAAGCACCGAGAAAGGCAGCGTCCGCAACAGTATCCGCAACTGCCTGACCGTCTTTCAGAATGACCCGCTGCTTTCCGGGGGGGCAATCGCAAAAAATCTGCTGACCGAGCGAGTGGACATTGTAAAGCCCATCGGCTACCACCGCATCGGCACCGCCATCACGGACACGGATATGAACTATCTGCTCCTGTATCTGGAAGAAACCTATGGGCTTACCAGTGAGAAAAAGATTACCGCCGCCATCGGGATTGTTGCCAATGAAAACGGCTACCACCCCCCCGTCCGGGACTACCTGAACGGCCTTTCATGGGATGGGCAGGAGCGTATCCGCTATTGCCTGCGCCACTTTCTGGGAGCCGACACCGACCAGTACACCTATGAAGCCCTGCGGCTGTTCCTGCTGGGAGCCATCCACCGGGCATTTTGCCCCCCCGGCTGTAAATTTGAAGTCATGCTCTGTCTGGTGGGCGGTCAGGGAGCCGGGAAATCCACCTTTTTCCGGCTGCTGGCAGTAAAAGACGAGTGGTTTTCCGATGATTTGCGGAAGCTGGATGATGATAACGTGTACCGCAAGCTGCAAGGCCACTGGATTATCGAGATGTCGGAGATGATTGCCACCGCCAATGCCAAGAGCATTGAGGAAATCAAGTCATTTTTAAGCCGACAGAAGGAGGTCTATAAAATCCCATACGAAACCCACCCGGAGGACAGGCTGCGGCAATGTGTGTTCGGCGGCACTTCCAATGCCCTTGACTTCCTGCCCCTTGACCGTTCCGGCAACCGGCGCTTCCTGCCGGTCATGGTGTACCCGGAACAGGCCGAGGTTCACATTTTGGAGGACGAAGCCGCTTCCAGAGCCTATCTTGCACAGGTCTGGGCAGAAGCCATGACGGTTTACCGCAGCGGGGGGGATTTTAAGCTGTCTTTCAGCCGGAAATGGTGCGCTATCTCAAAGAACACCAGCGGGATTTCATGCCGGAGGACACCAAGGCCGGGATGATACAGGCATACCTTGACCGCTATACCGGCGGCATGGTGTGTTCCAAGCAGCTTTTCAAGGAAGCCCTGAACCACCCCCCCTTTGACGAGCCGAAGCAATGGGAAATCCGGGAAGTCAACGACATCATGAACCATTGCGTGACGGGCTGGAATTACTTTTCCAACCCCCCCCGTGTGTTCCCGGAATACGGCAGGCAAAAGGGCTGGGAGCGTGAAACGAAAGCAACGGACATCAGCAACGGAGCTGAAAAAATCCCGGAAGGATTTGAGGAAGTCACGGAACAGATGGAGCTTCCCTTCTGAAAAATGCAGCCGGTTGCCGACCCTGTTGCACTCCCGTTGCCGAGCCGTTGCCGGGAAACCCCCCGTAACTGCGGGCTTTTCCCCCTTATCAGCAACCAAAACAACAGAAAAATAAAAGAAAATAAAAATAAGAGCCAAACTGCCAGACAGAGATAGTTTTCAGGTTTTTTGAAGCCCGTTGCCGGACTTCGTTGCCGACCTTCTCCTTGTCTGGCTTATTCTATTATGGAGGATAACTGCCTATGGCAAAAACGAAAACAGAGATTCATGTTACCACAGTTTTTGACGGCGAACTGGACGCCACAGACGTCTTTGTGAGCCTGATTGCCCAAAAATATGGGCAGAATACCAGCAAAGAAAATCTTGCGAAAACACAAGATTTAGAGTATAATAAGGATGAGGTTCAGAAGAACCGTGTTCCGTCTGGATTGTGCGGGTAAACGGTTATGATGAACGGATATGAATATACAGACATGGACGCAATACTGGCAGGCAGCTTCCGGGCAGCCATCTATTGCAGGCTTTCCAAAGACGATGACCTTGACGGGGGGGAGAGCGCCAGTATTGCCAACCAGCGGGATATGCTGGAAAAATACTGCGAAAAGCAGGGATGGGAGGTTGTGGCAGTCTATCAGGACGATGGCTACACGGGGGGGCTGAACATGGAGCGCCCCCCCGACCTGAAACGGATGCTCAAAGCCATCGAGCGCAGGCAGATAAACCTTGTCATAACGAAAGATTTATCGAGGTTGGGCAGAAATTATTTGCAGACCGGCACACTCATTGAGGACTTCTTTCCCCGCCACGGCGTCCGCTATATCGCCATGAATGACGGTATCGACACCATGCGGGAGAATAACGACATTGCGCCGTTCAAGAACATCCTCAACGAGATGTACAGCAAGGATATTTCCAAGAAGGTACATTCCTCTTACCTTCTGAAAGCCCAGCAAGGCCAGTTTACCGGCTGTATCGCCCCTTTCGGGTATCAGAAAGACCCGGAGGACAAAAACCATCTGCTGGTGGACGAGGAAACCGCCCCCATTGTCCGGCAAATCTTCCGCTGGGCGCTGGAAGGACACGGCCCGAACTTTATCCGGCGCAGGCTGGAAGAACAGAAGGTGCCTTGCCCTACATGGTGGAACCGGGAACGGGGCTTCCGCAATGTCCGCACTAAATGGGAAAAGAAAGACCCGGTAAACGGGCGGTATATGTGGGATTTTTCGGTAATCAAGGACATCCTGATGAATCCCGTCTATACCGGGGCTATCGCTTCCCAGAAGAAGGACTACCGCTTCAAAATCGGCACCATCGGGGGGAAAAAAAGCCGCAGGACTGGATTGTGGTGGAGGAACGGCATGAGCCGATTGTTGACCGCAAGAGCTTTGACATCGTGCAGGACAAGCTGAAATCCCGGCAGCGTTCCCGCCAGACCGGGGAAATCAGCCTGTTTGCGGGGGGGCTTCTCAAATGTGGCGAGTGTGGGAAATCACTGACTATCCGCTACACCAACGACAAGCACCCGAAGCAGATTTATTCCTGTAAGACCTATAATGCCTATGGGAAACAGCACTGTACCCAGCACCGTGTGGAGTACGAAACCCTTTACCGCCTTGTGCTGAACAAATCCGGGAATGTGCGAAGGCCGCCCTGATGGACGGGGAAGCTGTTGCCGGACGGCTTACCAACACCTGTGAAGCCGAGCAGAAAGGCCAGCGGGAAGCGTTGGAGCGTTCCCTGACGAAGCACGAGGAACGGATTGAGGTACTGGAAAAAATGGTGCTGCGGCTCTATGAGGACATGGTTGCCGGACGTATCAGCGAAGCAAACTTCAATCTCATGCTGGATAAGACGCAGAAGGAACAGGCTGAACTAAAGGAACGGTTGAACAGGGGCGCAGGAAGCTGGCTGATGAAATCCGCCTTGCCGTGGACGCCAAGCAATGGGTGGACGCCATTCAGGAATACGCCGACATCACGGAGCTGGACGCTGCCACCCTCAACCGTCTGATTAAAGAAATCGTTGTCCATGAACACATCGACAGCGATAAGACACGACACATTTCTATTGAAATTCATTTTAATCTCAAACCCATCCCGGAGGTGGAACAGGTCACGGCCTGACCTGTTCCGCCGGGGGCGGTTCTAAAAAAATTCCATAAATTTCTTGACACGCCGCCGCCCGCCATCGAGCAGAGTTTTACACCTATTTTGGTATGAAACAGCTGATGGCTGGTGCCGGAATCATGCTGCTGGGAACTACCCTGATTCCACAGCTGGCAACATTGTTCTCTTAAGAGGAGTGGTAGATGAACACCATCATTGAGAGAATTACGGAAGCGATAAAGGATATCCTGATTGGACTTATCAAGTCATGTTTGGATAACATGTTCACGTCTGTCAATGAGCAGGTGGGAACCATAGCCGGGCAGGTGGGACAGACACCGCAGGGATGGAATGCAGGGATTTTTAATCTGATCCAGAATATATCCCAAACGGTGATCGTCCCCCCCATTGCGGGACTGATCATCACCTTTGTCCTGTGCTATGAATTGATCACGATGGTAACACAGAAAAACAATTTCCATGAATTTGAGACTTACAATATTTTTCTCTGGATCTTCAAAGCGTATGTAGCCATTTATCTGGTGACAAATACGTTCAATATCACGATGGCGGTCTTTGACGTTGGCCAGCATGTGGTCAACAATGCCGCCGGGGTGATATCAGGAAACACTGCGGTGGATGCAACAGAAGCAATTACACGAATTGTGGATGCCCTGGAGGATATGGAGTTAGGGGATTTGTTCCTGCTATCCATGGAAACGCTGCTGATCAGTATTACCATGCGGATTCTGTCGATCATCATAACCGTTATTTTGTACGGAAGAATGATAGAGATTTACCTTTATACTTCCATAGCACCAATTCCGTTTGCCACCATGACCAATAAGGAATGGGGGGGCAATATCGGAAACAACTATTTAAAAGGCTTGTTCGCACTGGCATTTCAGGGATTCTTCATGATGGTCTGTGTGGGAATTTATGCAGTTTTAGTAAATGCAATGACCATATCCAGTGACCTTCATGCAGCAATGTTTTCAGTAGCGGCTTATACCGTGATTCTTGCATTTTCATTATTCAAGACCGGAAGCTTAGCAAATCGATATTCAATGCCCACTAACGGGCAGGAAAGGAGCGCATACCATGGCGTATGTACCAGTACCAAAAGACCTTACCAAGGTCAAAACAAAAGTAGCGTTAAATCTGACAAAGCGGCAGTTGATTTTCTTTTCACTTGCCGCAGTTGTGGGAATTCCGTTTTATCTGTTCATGAGAAAACTAATCGGTTCCAGTATCGCTGCCATTTTGATGGTAACGGTCATGCTTCCGTTTTTCTTCATGGCAATGTATGAAAAAGACGGGCTTCCCTTTGAAAAAGTGGTGGCAAATATCATTCGACAGAAGTTTATCTGTCCGGCAGTAAGACCATATAAGACAGAAAATTTTTATCAGGAGATTTCCACCCTTGTAAAAAAGGAGGGTGTGCCGGATGGCAAAAAAGACAAAGCAGGAGGCTCAGCAGGAGCGTCTGTCCCTGGCGGAAAAAAGAAACCGTCAGGAAAGAAGAAACAAAAAAAGCAGAAAAGAAAGAGAACAGGAAAAGCGTAGGAAGAAACAGGAGCGGGATCGCAGGAAACAGAAAAGTATTCCTACAACTGCACAGCAGAGTATTCCGTATATTCGGATGCTGCAGGATGGTATCTGCCAGGTGACAAAGACCTTTTTCTCCAAGACGATTCAGTTTTACGACATCAATTATCAGCTTGCTTTAAACGAGGATAAGACCACGATATTTGAGAATTACTGTGATTTCTTAAATTACTTTGATTCTTCCATCAGTGTGCAGCTGTCCTTTATCAATCAGCAGGTGGATGTGGCAGAATTTGAGAAAAGCATTGACATTCCGGATCAGAACGATGACTTCAATGCCATTCGTGAAGAGTACCGTACTATGCTGAAAAATCAGCTTTCCAAGGGAAATAATGGTCTGGTAAAGACGAAATATATCACTTTTGGAATCGAAGCAGAAAGTCTGAAGGTAGCAAGACCAAGGCTTGAAAGAATCGAAACAGATATCTTAAATAACTTTAAGGTTCTGGGAGCACAGGCACATTCTTTGAATGGACTGGAAAGGCTGGAGATTATGTATCATGTGTTCAACCAGGATCGGATCGAACCATTTAAGTTCCAGTACAGGATGCTACCAGAAACCGGATTAAAGACCAAAGATTTTATTGCACCGACTTCCTTTAACTTTTCCAAGAATCAGACATTTTTGATGGGAAGAACGATGGGAAGTGTAAGTT
Source organism: Mediterraneibacter faecis JCM 15917 (assembly GCA_001312505.1). Classification (GTDB taxonomy): domain Bacteria; phylum Bacillota; class Clostridia; order Lachnospirales; family Lachnospiraceae; genus Mediterraneibacter; species Mediterraneibacter faecis. The sequence goes on along the minus strand of BBDW01000007.1, from coordinate 100,017 downwards.
ACCTGCAGATTCTTGCACCGGAGCTGACAGACCGGATGCTTGCAGATTTTCTGGATGTAGATGACAGTATTAATGTCAACATCCATATCCAGTCTATTGACCAGAGTTCAGCGATCAAGATGATCAAGAGCAAGATTTCAGATTTGGATAAGATGAAGATCGAAGAGCAGAAACGAGCGGTACGTTCCGGTTATGATATGGACGTGCTTCCATCGGACCTTGTGACTTATGGAGAAGAAGCGAAGAACCTGCTGGAAGATCTGCAGTCCAGAAATGAGCGAATGTTTCTTGTGACGGTTCTGGTTATGAATACCGCAAAGAAGCGTCAGAAGCTGGATAATAATATTTTCCAGGTACAGGGAATCGCACAGAAATATAACTGTTCCTTAAAACAGCTGGATTATCAGCAGGAAGCAGCACTCATGTCCTGTATTCCGCTTGGAGTCAATCGAATTGAAATTCAGAGAGGGCTTACCACATCATCAACCGCAATCTTTGTGCCATTTACGACACAGGAACTGTTTCAGGAAGGGGGAAGCTCTTTATTATGGATTGAATGCGTTATCCAATAACATGATCATGGTTGATCGGAAACGCCTGAAGAACCCAAATGGACTGATTCTTGGTACACCAGGTTCTGGTAAGTCATTTTCAGCAAAGAGGGAAATTACGAACTGTTTTCTGATTACGGAAGACGATATCATTGTCTGCGATCCAGAAGCCGAGTATTCGCACTTGTGCAGGCGCTGCATGGACAGGTGGTTCGGGTTTCACCGGTATCTGACCAGTATATCAATCCGATGGATCTGAACCTGAATTATTCCGAGGAAGACAATCCGCTGTCATTAAAAGCAGATTTTATTTTATCTCTGTGTGAGTTGATTGTTGGTGGAAAGAATGGACTGGAGCCGGTAGAAAAAACGATTATTGACCGTTGTGTTCGGTTAGTATATCAGGAATACCTTGCCGATCCAATACCGGAGAAGATGCCAATCCTGGAGGACTTATACAACCTTCTGAGAAAACAGGAAGAGCCAGAAGCACAGCGACTGGCCACTTCATTGGAGATCTATGTTACAGGTTCTTTGAATGTATTTAACCATCAGACGAACGTGGATATCAATAACCGTATTGTCTGCTTTGACATCAAAGAACTTGGCAAACAGCTGAAAAAGATTGGGATGCTCGTAATCCAGGATCAGGTCTGGAACAGGGTAACGATGAACCGTTCTGCCCATAAGTCCACCAGATACTATGTGGATGAGTTCCATCTTCTTTTGAAGGAAGAGCAGACTGCAGCTTATAGTGTGGAAATCTGGAAGAGATTTCGTAAATGGGGGGGTGGTATTCCAACTGGTATCACCCAGAATATTAAGGATTTGTTGTCTTCCAGGGAGATAGAGAATATATTTGAAAATTCAGATTTTATTTATATGCTCAACCAGGCTTCCGGTGACCGGCAGATTCTTGCAAAACAGCTGAATATCTCACCAACCCAGCTGTCCTATGTAACCAACAGTAATGAGGGGGGGGAAGGACTTCTGTTCTATGGAAATGTCATTATTCCATTCGTAGACAGATTCCCGAAGAATTCCCTCTATAAAATCATGACAACCCGCTTGGAGGAAACTTCCGAAGCAGGTTAAATCAAAGGAGAAGACAATGTTACGAGCAATTTCATATGTATTAACTTTTAGTGGCGGTGCTGTATTTGGCATCGCTTTTCTCTGTTTATTACAGGCAGGGAAAGGGTATCCGAAGAAGGAGGAGTAATCAGTGGCAGAACAGAGAATGAAAGTCAGGGATAAGAAGGTCCAGAAGATGACCAAAGATGGTCTGGTGGAAGAAAACCTGACGGATAAATCTTCTGTTCGTGTCAGTAACCGTGCCAGTGATGTGCAGATGGGAATAAAACAGGGGGGAAAAAGCAGAAAACCTTGTGGATAAGTCTCCCCGCCAGTCTAAGCGGAGTGGGAAAAATATCCGTCCCTCTGTGCAAAAATCCAGGGATGCACCGGAACTGATGCGAACGGAGAACCAAAGTGAGGATTTTGGACAAAATAGAAAGCAACAAAACCGGAAAAGAATCCGTGCTGAGAACAGAAAAGAATCAAGATTTGCGGAAAAATCCGAAGCCAGCCAGTCAGGGAGACTGAAAGAAAAACGTGCGGATCTTTCAGAAAACAGAGGAGACAGCCGGAGTAAGAAGAATGGTGGAAGTAAGAAACCAAAGCAGAAACAGCGTCTGAAATTTGCTTATGAAGAGACTGGTGCTTCTGTGAAAAATGACAAAGATATGGAGAAATTGAACCAGATGGATACGGATGGAGTCAATTTCCGTCATCAGAAACAGAAGGAAAAAGCCAAAAAGTTTTCTTATGAGGAAGCAAGAAAGAAAAAGGAAGCAAAGCAGCATTCCAAGAAGGCACAGGTTTATCAGGCAAATGAAGGAGAGGGTTCTGGAAAGAAGAAATCCCGCCTGAAGTTTGGCGAAGGGGGGAATCTGTGAAACAGAAAAAGCTTTTGTTGTTAAGAAAGCAGGAAGTGCAACTTCCGCAGCATTGCACCGTGAGATCAGTAAAAATGAAGACGATAATGCGGCAGTAGAAGGTGCCCATAAGTTGGAAGAAGGCTGCGAAGGTATTTACCGGCTGGAACAGAGAAGTGCTAGACGAAGGAAACAGAGGGCTTCCAGAAAGAGAAGCAGACTGGAGAGACAGGCAGAGAAACAGACACAGGCGGCAGCCCGTCAGGAGCAGAAGAAGCTAAAAAAACAGATTCAGAAGCAACAGATCAAACGGGATTATGCCAAAGCAAAGCGAAGTGAACAGACCGTAGGTACAGCTACAAAAGGTACGATTGATTATATCAAGAAGATTGGCGGCAAAGTCACCAACTTCTTTAAAGAAAACCGGAAGGTGTATATCAGTGTGGCAGTTCTGATCGGATTGATGTTTCTGATTATAACGAATGTCACGTCATGCTCTGCAGTGTTTTTACAAAATGTGATCACTTACACGGGAACCAGTTATCTGTCATCGGATCAAGCAATCCGGGAAGCGGAACTGTATTATACACAGCTGGAAGCTAATCTGCAGGAGCGGATTAACAACATGGAGTCTGAAGAACCGGGACATGAGGAATACCGATATAACATCGGACCTATTGAGCATGATCCGTTTATCCTAATCAGTTATCTGTCAGCAAAGTATGAGGAGTTTACTTTTGAACAGGTCAAGCCTGAACTGGATGCATTGTTTGCAGAGCAATATCATCTGACTACTGAAGCAGTCAATGAAACTGTGACAGAGACAGCAACAGTAAGAGTTGGAGAATCGTTGGGACAGGTTGTAACAAGCGGATATTGTAACTGTCCAATCTGTTGTGGTATTTGGAGTGGAGGACCGACTGCCAGTGGAGCATATCCAACAGCCAATCATACCTTAGCAGTAGATGCTTCCAATCCGTTTGTTCCAATGGGAACAAAGGTGGTCATGAATGGTGTCGAATATACGGTAGAAGATACCGGAGCTTTCGCAAGATACGGTGTACAATTTGATGTCTATTATGACAGTCATGCGGCAGCATCCGCACATGGTCATAAGACCTGGGAATGCTATCTGGCAGATGATAATGGAAGCCAGGAAGTGGAAGTGACCAGGACAAGAGATGTAGATGTGCTGAATGTCACCTTAAACAGCGGAAATCTGATGTCGATCTGTCAGGACAGGCTGGGATTTTTCCAGAAAGAACTGTTCAGTGCCTACAACGATACAAAAGGCAACTTGCAGATGTTTGCGACACCGGTTGATTTTAACTGGTATTCCAGTGTGACCAGCTATTATGGATACAGGATTCACCCGATTTCTGGAGCTAATCAGTTACACAATGGCATGGATATCGGGGGGCACCGGAAGGAACAAAAGTGATGGCAGGACTGACAGGAACAGTTACAACTTCTGCTTATAACGACAGCTATGGCAATTATGTTGTAATCAAGGACAGTAAAGGCTATGAACTACGGTATGCACATTTAAGCAGCCGGAGTGTATCTGCAGGAGCATCCGTCACGAAAGGTGATGAGATAGGTCTTGTAGGAAATACTGGAAATTCCACAGGAAGCCATCTTCATATTGAACTTCTGAAAAATGGAGAGCGGTTAAACCCGATCTTTTATCTGGAAACTGGAGAAGGAGCAGGCTTTGGCGGCAATGAATATACCAGTGAAGCAGCACAGCGTTTGTTAAATGAAGCAGCGAGATATCTCGGAACACCGTATGTGTGGGGGGGTGGATATTCCCCAAGTGGATTCGATTGTTCCGGATTTGTAAGCTACTGTCTGACAAACTCTGGTGTAAGGAATACAGGAAGACTAACAGCACAGGGACTGTACAACATTTGTACACCAGTATCCCAGTCGGAGGCACAGCCGGGAGATTTGATCTTCTTTACTGGAACTTACGACGCAGGGGGGAGCCGGTAACGCATATCGGAATCTATGTAGGCAATGGTCAGATGATCCATTGTGGACATCCGGTGCAGTATACGTCCATCAATTCCCCCCCATACTGGCAGAGCCATTTCTATGGATTTGGACGATGGTAAGAAAAAAGGGCGGCTGCATCAGCCGTCCGGAAAGGAGAAGCGATGAAAAGTCTTGAAAAAGCAACGGCGGATTATGAGAAAGCCAAAGAGAAAATGGAAGCCTCCAAAGCCAGATATGAAGCAGATTTAAAGCGTTTCAAGGCTGCGGAGATTGCCAAAACAGAAGCGGAAAATCTGGAAATTGTAAGAATTATCCGTGCAATGGATATGAGTATTCCAGAATTGGAAGCTTTCAAAAAGAGAATGAAAAATGAACTGCCCGGCAGGTAGAAATACAGAAGGAGGAAACAAAAGCCGATGATGAATCTGGAAAAAATGAAACAGAAGAAGAGAACAATTACTAAAAGCAGGGTAAAAAAGAGCTTGCTTGCAGCAACGACATTTCTTTGCCTGACAACACCTTTGCTCCAGACACAGACTGCTTATGCAGCTGAGAATACCACGCCTGCAATCACGATTGAGAAACCGGATGGCTGGAAACAGGGAGAAACAACCATTGCTGTTACGGTAGATGCCAGTCATATGCCGGAAGGTTTCTCAATAGCAAAGATTGAAGCAAAAGCAGGAAAAGATGGAAGCTGGCAGGATGTAACCGGAAGTGGAAGTATCACGATCACTGGAAACCAGACAGTGTATGTGCGTGTGACAGATGGTGAGGGGGGGAAGGTCTATGAGCAGAATCGCTCTATTAAGTGTTATGACACGGAAAAGCCTACACTATCTGCTTCCCTGACAGATGGTGTGCTGACGATTCAGGGGGGGAATGATACAGTATCAGGGATTACTGCAGTAACAGTCAATGGCACCACTTATACAGACTTGAAGGATGGAATGCTGAGAGTGCAATTGACACAGAAAGATTTTACTACAAAACAGATTGAGATTACGGTAACAGACGGTGCCGGAAATACGTCTGAAAAGTATGTGTTACAGAATCCTTATTATGAATGGGCAAAGAAGCAGGCAGAGAAACAGAAAACTTCCATTGACAGTAATGGTGCAATGGCAACCACGACCAGTGCAGATGCAACTGGGACTGAGAAAACAACGACTTCACCGCTTCCGCAGGATGCACAGGCTTCTGAGCCGACAGATGCAAAAGGAACCGTGGATGATCGGACAGTGACAGGTATTGAGGAACAGCTTAATAAAGAAGGCGAGACAGCAGATTCTGTTACTAAAACAGCTACGGAAGGCACAAAAGAGTTTTATACCATTTCAACTAAGAGTGGTAAGATTTTCTATCTGATTATTGACAATTCAAAATCTCAGGATAATGTGTATTTTCTTACAGAAGTCAGTGAAAAAGATCTGATGAACTTCACACTTTCTGATTCGGTGACACTTCCGGAAGTGGATACGGTTTATGCAGAACCAGAGAAAAAAGCAGAGGAAGAAAAACCGGAAACGACAGAGACAGATGAGAAAGATAAGGTAGAGGATGATATTCAGATGCCTGAAGATAAAAGTCCATTTGGAACGTATCTTTTGATTGCACTGGTTGCAGTCGGAGCTGCGGCAGGAGGATATTACTTCAAAGTCTATAAACCAAAACATGAATATGATGACGAGGATGAGATGGAAGAGGATGAAGATGAATCCGAAGATTCAGAGTCAGAAAAACGGGAAGTAGATGATGCAGATGAGCAGGAAGAAAGTACAGAACCGGAAATCCTGAGAGATGAAGATTTTGACGATAATGTGCTGGAAGATGAAGAAGAGGAGCAGGAGTAAATGAAATTAGTGATTGCAGAAAAGCCATCGGTTGCGATGGCACTGGCTTCCGTTCTTGGAGCCAGAACAAGAAAAGATGGCTACGTGGAGGGAAACGGTTATATCGTTTCCTGGTGCGTAGGACATCTGGTGGGATTATGCGATGCATCGGAATACGATGAAAAATATAAAAAATGGAGATATGAGGATCTGCCGATTGTGCCGGAATGTTGGAAACACAAGATTTTGGAGGGCACAAAGAAGCAGTTCGGAATCTTAAAGAAACTGATGAGAGATTCCAAAGTAGATGAGGTAATCTGTGCTACTGATGCAGGACGTGAAGGTGAGTTAATCTTTCGTTTGGTATATGAGCAGGCAGGATGCAAAAAGCCGATGAAGCGGCTCTGGATCTCATCTATGGAAGAACAGGCAATTAAAGATGGATTTGCGTCATTAAAAGACGGTTCGTGTTATGACAGTCTCTATCAGTCAGCACTTTGCAGGGCAAAGGCAGACTGGTTGGTGGGAATCAATGCGAGCCGTCTTTTTTCCGTTCTGTATAACCAGAATCTGAAAGTCGGAAGAGTGCAGACACCAACACTTGCCATGATCGTGAATCGAAATCAGAAGATCAAGGAATTTACCAAAGAAAAATATTATATGGCTCATATCAAGTTTGATGATATGGATGCAGTTACAGAGCATTTTCAGAAAAAAGAGGATGCAGATAAAGTGGCTGCGGACTGCATGGAGCGGATGTGCGAAGTGGAAAAGGATGATGTGAAAGAGAAAACAGTCCGCCCTCCGAAGCTTTATGATCTGACCACCCTGCAGAGGGAAGCAAACAGAATATTTGGCTATACCGCTCAACAGACATTGGATGCCGTGCAAGAGATGTATGAGCAGAAGCTTGTCACTTATCCGAGAACAGACAGCCAGTATCTGACAGATGAGATGGGAGAAAGCACAGAAACTCTGATTCAGATGTTACTTGGGGAAATGCCTTATGCTGAAAGCCTGGAATATCAGCCGGACGTGAGTAAGGTATTAAATTCAAAGAAAGTATCTGATCACCATGCGATTATCCCGACCATGGAAGTAGCAAAGGCAGATATAGGTAAACTGAAAGAACGAAACTGCAAGATTTTGTACCTGATCAGTGCCAGGGTACTGACAGCAACCGCAGATCCTTATATTTATGAGAGTCATAAAAGCCAGATTACCTGTAATTATCATACGTTTTATCTCACGGCAAAGAAAACAAAGCAGGAAGGATTCAAGGCAATCGAAAATAAAATGAAACAGTTCTTTGGCGTAAAGAGTGAGAAAGAAGAGCCGGAGCTGGATATCTGGGCAGGCAAGCATTATGGTCCCTGTGATTCTTTTGTATCGGAGCATTTTACACAGCCACCGAAACAGTACACAGAAGATACCCTGCTTTCTGCGATGGAACGTGCAGGGAATGAAGAAATGACCGAAGATACAGAAAAGAAAGGACTAGGTACTCCAGCAACAAGGGCAGCAATCATTGAAAAACTGATTAAGTCTGGTTTTGTGAAAAGGGAAAAGAAAAATCTGGTGCCGACAGATGATGGCAATGTGCTGATTACGGTTCTGCCGGATGAGATTAAATCTCCGAAGATGACAGCAGAGTGGGAAATGGCATTGAATCACATTGCCCAGAATACAGAGACAGCAGATGAATTCCTAAATGGGATTACAGAGCTGATGCAGGAACTGGTTGCCAGATATCAGGGTATTTCAGAAGAAAAGAAAGAGCAGTTTCAGGGAAAAGCAAAAGGAGAAGTCATTGGCAAATGTCCCCCCCGTTGTGGAGCTGATGTCAGGGAAGGAAAAGTAAACTTTTACTGTTCTGATCGGAACTGTGCTTTTACCTTGTGGAAGAATGATAAATTCCTTGCAAGCCAGGGAAAAAAGATGGATAAGGCGGCAGCAAAGAAGTTCCTGTCTAAAGGAAAAATCCATTATAAAGATCTGGTATCCAGAAAAACAGGGAGACAGTATGAAGCAACTGTGGAAATGGTTGATCCCGGCGAGGGGAATGTGCAGTTCAATCTGATTTTCCCACAACGATAAGTAGTGTATGGCAGGCAGTCTAAGGACTGTCTGTTTTCATACAAATATTATGAAAGAGAGGACCTTAGCATGAAGAAAAAAGGTAATTTTAGAAAAGTAGTATCTGGCTTGCTGGCAGGCATGACAATGCTTAGTACCGTGTTGTCTCCGATGACTGCATATGCAGCGGAGATTCAGCCAGAGGAAAAACCGCCACTTTATGAGGAAGTGAAAGACCTTCTGGATGAAGATGAGGTGGTGACTGCCAAAGATTATGAAATCGAAACAGGCAGTGTATTTGATGTGAAATCAGACTACACAGGACTGGAAATCAAGGATGCTGACAAGGTTAAAGTCACATTCGAGGAAGCAAAGAACGACAAGGATGAGGATTTTACGACAGATCATGCGGACACTTACAAAGCGGTCTATTATGTGGAACCGGTAAATCAGGAGCATCCGAAGTATCAGATCAGCCGAAAGCTGATTGTGCGTGAGAAAGAAACAGAAGTGCAGACAGAAACTGCAGGGAGTGAAGCGGTAACCGAATCCGAAACAGCTGGCAGTGAACAGCAGACAGAAGAAGCGGAGGATTCCGAAGCAGACTCGGAGATTACCGATATTGATGCTGATGAATTTGATGATTTAGTAGAGCAGGCACAGAATCAGGATACCTATGATGAAGAATCAGGGTTAGAGCTTCACGATGTTTTGGAACAGGCAGGAGACGAAGGGGGGGTGGATCTTGATTCTATGGAAGAGGGAGAGATTGCAACATTTGAAGCAGTTTCGGCTTATTCAGCAAGAACTACACAGCAGGTAACGATTGAAAAAGGACCTCTGTATAGATATGCAGATTATAATCTTGGAACCTATCTGACAGAGCCGTACTATATCAGCTACGGAAGCGTCAGAGCAACTGCGTATTGTGTACAGCCAGCAAAACCAGGACCAGGATCTGGAAATTATACAATCACAAAGATCGGGGGGACAATCAGGCGTTAGCAAAAGTGTGTTATTACGGTACAGATGCCGCAGGGAGCGAAAGTTTTTTTGCGAATAAACACACGGATTTCTCAGAAGGAAAAAGATTCATCATTATTCACATGGCTGCATCGTATGCCAATGGAAGCAGTGATGCATTCTATGGAACAAATGCTACAGGCGAGGCTTTGGCAAAAGAACTCTATAATTATTGTGTGAATAAGCCGGAAATACCAGATGTAGCGATGTCATTTTCAAAACCGAATGTAAAAGCTTATGTAGATGGAAATGTTCAGAGAACGGAGAACATTAAGTTCAATGCATCTTCCCAGCAGAAAATTACAATGGACTTACCAAAGGGTGTAAAGCTCCATAATGTATCTACTGGAAATGTAAGTGCGGCAGGTGCAAGCGTAACAATTGGAGGAGGAACTACGTTTTATCTTTCAGCACCTCTGACACAGACAAAAGATGTAAGTGCTACTTTTTCTGCAAAAATGAAGGGTAGTATTACAAAAGATTATTCAGCATATAAACTGACTACGAATGCAAGTGTTCAGGATCTGGCATTTGTGTTTGGAGAAGGTGTCGCTGATGAAAAATATGTAAGCTTAAAGGTGTCCTGGATTGAACAGGCTACGATCGAAATCGTAAAGAAAGACGATACAGCGGATGTCAATCTTGCAGGTGCAGTATTCGGTGTATACAGCGATGAGGCTTGTACAAAGCTGATCACTCAGATGCCGGCAACAGATAAGAATGGAAAATCTTCTGTTACGATCATCAAGACACAGGATACCGTTTATCTGAAAGAGATCACAGCACCACAGGGATATGTAGTAAATGCAACGGCAACAAATGTAAAACTGGTAGCAAGTAAGACTTCCTCTGTGACTGTAGAAAATAAAGAACAGCTTGCAGAGCTTACCATTTACAAAGAAGGACAGGTTCTTACCGGAGCAGATGTCAGTGAAAATGGAACGGTATTCCAGTATGAAAACCGCAGACAGAAAAATGCAGTGTATAACGTGTATGCCGGGGCAGATATCGTAACTGCTTATGGCACAAAAGTGTACAGCAAAGGTGACCTGGTAAAAGATAATCTGACTACGGGAGAGAATGGTTCTGTTACACTGAAGAACCTGCATCTTGGAAGCTATGTGGTGAAAGAAGCAAAAGCACCGGACAATTTCTATAACGGCAGCGAAGAAAAGCCAGTGACTCTGACTTATGCCGGACAGAATAAAGAAGTTGTATTTGCAGATGTGACTTTTAACAACGAAAGACAGAAAGCAGATGTTTCCGTAGTAAAACAGGATAAAGATACAAAGAAACCACTGAATGGCGGTATTTTTGCTCTGTATGCATTCGATGATATTAGAAATGCAGACGGAACCGTTGTTGTGAAAAAAGGAACACTGATTGAGAAAGCAACTACTGGAGCAGATGGAACTGCAAAATTCACAGCAGATCTTCCGATTGGATATTCCTATTCCGTAAAAGAAGATCAGGCGCCGGAAGGCTATGTAAGAAATACAGAAGATGTGTATACGTTCAAGTTTTCTTACACCAATGATAAAGAAGCAACCGTATTATTTGCCCATACCTTCAGCAATGACCGTGTGACAGCAAAGATCAATTTATTCAAAGTTGATAAAGAAACAGGAAAAGCAGTATCACAGGGAGATGCCACACTGAAAGGTGCAGTTTATGGTCTGTATGCCCGTGAAGATATCGTGCATCCGGACGGAGCAACCGGAACTATTTATAAAGCAGGAGAACAGGTAGCATCTCTTACAACAGATGACAAAGGACAGTCTTCTGTAAAAGGTTTATATCTTGGCAAATATTATGTCAAAGAGATCACACCGCCGACCGGATACCTGGCAGATACAGAAGAGCATGATCTTGTGTGCAGTTATGAAGGAGATATGACAGCAGAAGTAAAAAGAGAGTGCACTTCCAGTGAGCAGGTCATCAAACAGCCATTTCAGATCATCAAAGCAGCCAACAATGGAAAGACCGATGCAGATCTGTTATTCGGAGCCGGATTTACAGTTTATCTGAAATCTTCTCTTACAAAGAAAGCAGATGGAAGCTATGATTTTGATTCTGCCAAACCAGTAGTGAGTGGAGAAAATGGAGCAACTGAGATTTTCACAGATGAAAAAGGGTATGCCTGCAGTATTCCATTACCATTTGGAAGCTATATCGTGCGTGAAACTACAACACCGCACAATTACAAGCCAGTCGATGATTTTGAAGTGAATATCACAGAACATCATCCAAACGAGCCACAGATCTGGCGAGTGCTTCTGGATGAAGAGTTTAAGGCAAAACTGAAAATCGTGAAAAAAGACGATGAAACAAAGAAATCTGTATTGATTGCCGGAACAGAATTTAAGGTATATGACCTGGACAACAAGAAGTATGTGGAGCAGGTAACAACTTACCCAGTGACAACTACTCACAAGTCTTATTTTACGGACAGCCAGGGATATCTGATCATGCCGAAGAATCTGAAGATCGGACATTACCGGATTGAGGAAGTCAACGCACCGGAAGGGTACACAATCAATAAGAACTATGTAGAGATTGCGGTGGATGCAAACACAGCATACCAGATGGATTCTGAGAGCGGAGATGCCATTATTACGGTAGACTACGAGAACCATCCGGTAAAAGGAAAGCTGACGATCTATAAAAAAGGTGAGATGCTGACCGGATTTAAAAAGGATTTTGTTTATGAAGAAAGATACCTGAAGGGTGCATCATTTCATGTCTATGCAGCTGAAAATATCTATACACCGGATTATCAGAAAGATGAAAACGGAAACAGACAGCTGATCTATGCAAAAGATGCACTGGTAACAACGGTAACGACCGGGGGGGAAGACGGAAAAGCAGTTGCTGATAACCTGCCGCTTGGTTCTTACTATGTGGTAGAAAAGACTGCACCGGAAGGATTCGTCCTGAACCATGACAGATCGGATGTCTCATTTGTCTATGCGGATCAGGATACACCTGTGATCGAACAGGAAGTGACTGTTGGTGATGACCGACAGAAAATTGCGATCCAGGTAGAAAAACAGGATGCAGAAAATGGTGCAACCGTAGCAGGAGCTGTCTTTGGCATCTATAACACAGAAGATCTGAAGAATGAGAAAGGTGAGATCATTGTAAAGGCAGATACACTTCTGCAGGAAATGACTTCTGATAACGATGGTCTTGCAGCATGTACGCTGGATCTGCCACTTGGACAGTATTATGTGAAAGAGTTAAAAGCACCGGCGGGATTTGTATCCTCTGATGAAGTTCTGAATCTGGATGCTTCTTACCAGGGACAGGATGTGAAGACAGTAAAACTGAAAACAGTGAAAAAGAACCAGCCAACAACCGTAGAAGTCACAAAATCTGATGTAACAACAGGTGTGGAATTGGATGGGGGGGCAAAACTCACCGTTCTCGATAAAGAAGGAAATGTTGTGGACCAGTGGACTTCTGTAAAAGATCAGCCACATGTGATCAAACGACTGACAGTTGGTGAGGAATACACCCTTCGTGAGGAAATGGCACCTTATGGATATCTGAAAGCAATGGATGTGAAGTTCACGCTGAAAGATACAGCCGAGATTCAGAAAGTAGAGATGAAAGATGAAGTTCCGACAGGACTTCTGATCATCAACAAAAATGGAGAGTTTTTGGATAAAGTGACACTTCTGGACCATGTAAAAGGTACTGTGGAGCATCTCTTTGAATATGTAACCGGAAGTCTTACAGATGTAACTTTCGATGTATTTGCTGCGGAAAATATCAAAGCGGCAGATGGTGTCAGCGAAGATTATTTCAAAGCAGATGAAAAAGTGGGAACTATTACTACAGATTCCAATGGCATTGCACAGATGGGAGATCTCCCGGCTGGAAAATACTATGTGAAGGAAGTAAAAACAGCCCATGGTTATGTGCTGGATAAAGAGCCGAAATATGTTGACCTTTCCTACCGTGATCAGGACACACCAGTCATCACTTATGATGAAAAATGGCAGAATGCCCGTCAGAAAGTAAAGGTTACGGTTGTGAAGAAAGAAAAAGATACAGACCGTGTCCTTGCAGGTGGTGTCTTCGGTCTTTATACCAGTGAAGATATCAAAAATGCAAAGGGCGAGGTACTCCTTGAGAAAGACAGTCTGATCGAGCAGCGAGTAACGGATGAAAAAGGACAGATTACTTTTACGGCAGATCTTCCGGTAGATGGAAAATACTATGTGAAAGAAATCTTTGCGCCGGACGGATTTGTTACAACAGAAGAAGTACAGGAATTTACCTTTGAATATGCCGGAGAAGACCAGGCAGAAGTAAGCTACGACTTTACTTTTGAAAATCAGCCAACCACAGTGGAGCTGTCCAAAACAGACCTGACAACAGGTAAAGAACTTCCAGGTGCACACCTGAAAGTAACGGATTCAGATGGCAATACAGTAGATGAATGGACTTCTACGGAAGAATCCCATGTGATCAAAGAACTGGTTGTTGGTAAGAAATACACCATGACAGAGACAAAACCGGCAGATGGATATGTCACTGCAGAAAGTATTGCTTTCACAGTAGAGAATACAGCAGAGGTTCAGAAGCATGAGATGAAAGACGATGTGACAAAAGTGCAGATCAGTAAGACTGATATCACAGGAGAAACTGAGATTCCAGGTGCGAAACTGACGATTCTCGATAAGGATGATCAGGTAGTAGAGAGCTGGACTTCCACAGAGGAAGCGCACTATATCGAAAAACTGCCAATCGGTAAATATACCTTACGTGAAGAGCAGGCACCGAAAGGATATCTTCTGACAGCCGATGTGACATTTGAGGTGAAAGATAACGGAGAAATCCAGAAAGTGGCTATGAAAGATGATACTGCCAAGGGAAAAGTGATTCTCAATAAGACAGATAAATCGTCAGGAGAACCACTGAAAGGGGGGGTAGAATTTGAACTTCGTGACAGCAAAGGAAAAGTTCTGGAAACCTTAAAGACAGATGCTGCCGGTCATGCAGAAAGTAAGCTGTATGAGATTGCCACATTTAAGAACGGCAAATATGATACCGCTATCAAGTATTATCTGGTGGAAACAAAGACACTGGACGGATACACACTGGATCAGACCAAGCATGAAGTGACATTTGCCTATTCAGATGACAGTACACCGGTTGTGGAAGTTACCTTTAATCTGACAAATGAGAAACCGGAAGTTCCAGAAACACCGAACACACCGGATACACCACAGTCCCATGAAGAGACAAAGGTATCAAACGCACCGAAAACAGGTGACAGCACGAATATCTGGCTGCCAATCCTGCTTCTTGTAATCTCCACAGGAGGTATGGCAGGACTTTATATCAGCCGGAAAAGGAAAAGCAAATAAGGAAACTAAAACCAACGGTTATGATTGGGAGCTTCTATGTGAGGCTCCCTTTTTCATACAAAAAAATCACAGAAAGGAACAGAAAACTATGATGAAAGCAATGGAAAAAAGACAGGAAGCACGAAAAAACCAGGAGAAAACTTTAAAGAGAATGATGGCTTATCAGAAGAAAGCCGAGCAGATGGTCAGCAGAAAAAGAATGAACCATCACATGATCAGAAAGGGGGTAAAAGCGTATGATGAACAGAAAAGAATTTTATGAATATGTCAAAGACAATGTAAAGGAGTATCTGCCAGAGTCTTATAAGGACGCAGAAATTAAACTTCAGGAAGTTGAAAAGAATAACGGATTGAAGTTGACTGGTATCACGATTCCAAACGGAGATCAGAGAATCGTACCGACAGTCTATCTGGATTCCCTCTACCAGGAATATATCCATGGAAAAGATGTAGATTCTTGTGTTGGTGATGTAGCTGATATGCGTATTGAGGCACAGGGAAAAGCAGAATTTTTTGATATGGGAGTTCCGGATATTCTGGATTATGAAAAGATGAAAGACAAATTACAGATGAGAATTTGTGATAAGGAATGGAATACCGATCTTCTTGCAGATAAAGTAGTCACAGAACACGGAGATTTTGCAGCTTATTATGCAGTAAATCTGGAGGAAAATGGAGAAGGGATCAGCAGTATTCCGGTAACTGTTTCTCTGATGAACGAGTGGGGGGGAGTATCTGCCGAACAGATTCAAGCGGATGCGATGGTGGCAGACCGAAAACGTGGTGTCACACTTATGGATATGAATGAGATTATCAAATCTATGATTTTTGGTGAAGAACCAGAAAACCTGCTGAATGAAAAAATGGATATGGAAGCCATGGAAAACCCAATGTTCTGTCTGACAAACAAAGCTAAGATGAATGGAGCTTCCCTGTTACTGCAGGAAGATATTCGTAAACAGATTGGGGAATGCCTGGGAAGTGATTACTTTGTCATCCCATCTTCCGTTCATGAAGTGTTGATTCTCCCTGATAACGGAATTTTTCAGGTTCCAGAATTAAATGCGATGGTACAGGAAGTCAATGAGACACAGGTGGAAAGACAGGAACAGCTTTCTGATAAGGTTCAGTTCTGTGATAAAAAGACCGCAGTAATGGAAAATGCTGAGCGTAGGGAAGCACGTCTGGAAAAAGAAAAAGCAGAAGTAAAAGGTGGAATCCATGGAAGATTGGAGAAAGCCAAGGCAGAGATCAAGGCAAAAGAGGCAGACAAAGTGCCAAAGAATAAGTCAAAAGAGCTTGCCACAGCATTATAAAGAGAAACAACGATGATATTAAGGGGACTGTGCCAAGCAGTCCCTGATTTTATGAAAAGGAGTAGCACATGGCAAATAAATTATATGCAATGGAACAGCTAACGGAAGAGGTGGCAAAAGATGTAGCTGCCAGTCCGCAGGAATGGATGCGGTTCCTAAACACTGCATCCAGACTGTACAAATACACTTTTCCAGAACAGCTTTTAATTTATGCACAGCGACCGGAAGCAACTGCCGTAGCATCCATGGAAATCTGGAATCAGAAGATGTACCGCTGGATCAAAAAGGGATCCAAGGGGATTGCCTTGATTGACAATACTTCCGGATCGAAAACAAAACTTCGGTATGTATTTGATGTGCAGGACACTTATAAAGTGCGGAATCTGGGAAAAGATCCTCAGTTATGGAATCTTCCGGTGAAAGGAGAACAGCTGGTTGCAGATTATCTGCAGGAACAGTTATCACTGGAAGATACAGAAGGAGGACTTGCTGAAAGTCTGCATCAGGCAGCGAAGGAGAGTATGCAGGAATGGCTTCCAGATGCATTGGAAGAACTGAGACTGGACGTAACAGGGACATTTTTGGAAGAACTGGACGAACAGAATCAGGAAGTCGAATTTCGGGAACTGATGACCAATAGTGTCTGGTATGTATTACTAAACCGGTGTGGGCTGGATGTACAGGAATATCTGGATGCAGAGGATTTTCGGCATATTACGGACTTCAATCAGCTAAAAGTATTAGGACATCTGGGAAGTGCAGTCAACGAGATCAGCAGACCAGTTCTGATGCAGATCGGACGATATGTTCTGAATGATCTGGAAAATGACCTGAAAACGGTTGCAAAAGAAAAAGAAGTAGCTTATAATGAATTTAACACGTTAATTCGTGAAAGTAATACAGATAACACAGAAGATAGAGAAGAAAAAAGGAGGAAACAGACTATGAGAGAGATCAGTTACAGCCAGAACGGAGAGTATCAGATTCCAGATATCAGCCTGGAAGAGACGAGAGGAACCATCGGCAAGTACGGAATGATGCGGAAAGAGTATCTGAGAAATCACAAGGTAGCCAGGTTCAACATTCTGACACTGCAGAACCGTCTGGACAGTCATCTGATGGAGATCGACAGTCAGGCAAGACAGAGAGTAGACAACCTGATGAACGAACTTCTGGAGAAAGATCCGGCACCGGACAAGATGGCAGACACAATGGCGTGGACCAGACACATGAACCAGATCAAAGCACAGGCAGAGGAACTGGTGATTCAGGAGATTATTTACAGTTAAGCCTGTTCCCAACAGAAGAGGAACAGTTAGGGGGAAATAAGGAAAGCGGCAGCTGCATTAGAACAGCCAGCCGCTTTTCTTATTTCTGATGAAGTGGTAGACGATATTCTCCGAACAGGAAGCGGACAGAAAAATACGCTGTTTCACATTACTGCAAGATTGATTGAGGGTCTGGACAATGAAGAAATGCAAAGCTTCCTGAAAGATGAATATAGAACTGGAGGAAAAGGATTTACCATAGATGGTCAGAAAATCAGTATCTGGTACGACAACGATGGTATCCGTATCCGGAGAGGTGATTCTGCAAGAAGAAACTTTGACCGTATCGTTACGTGGGAAGAATCCGCTGACAGAATCCGAGATATGTATGAGGAGGGAAATTACGTTGATAATCTTATCTCCAATAATGCTATCGAGCAGGAACAGAAAGAAATGACAGATCTTCTGGCACTCCATTTCCGTGATACGAGCAGAAACAGAGAAGAGCAGTTGTCTTATTCTGATTGGCAGGACGTAGTGGGGGGGGCGGCTTGGACAGATCCGGAGGAAGCAGCTGCGACAGCCTATCGTTTTGAATGGCTTCAGGAAGATATGGAAAAGAATCCAGAAGATTATCATCGCTGGGAAATACAGCATAATCCTGAATATTTCCAACGTTATAAAGATCTCCAGAGGGAGCGTTCCTGGGTGGATCAACAGTTTAAAGTAGAGCGACCGGCTCTATCCTTTATCACACAGGATGAAATTGATGCAGTGTTAAGAAGAGGCGGTATTACTGTTGGAGGACGGAATCGAATTTATGAGTATTTCATGGAACACCATGATATGAAAGATGCAGCTGAGTTCTTGAAAAATGAATATGGAACAGGTGGTTCTGCACCCGGAATACCAGGAGCAGATGCTTCTGATGCATCCCACGATGCAAAAGGATTAAAGCTTGCTAAAGGGAAGATTGGCAGTCCAGAGGTAGAAGTTTTATTAAAGTGGAATAAGGTTGCAGAACGTGTTCGCCAGTTAATCCGCACAGATGATTATTTGTCACCGGAAGAAATGGAAAAGTACGAAGAGCGTCAGGAAGCACAAAGACTGGCAGACCTGGAAGAAGCACAGCAGATGTTAGGAGAACAGCTGGAGCAGGATACTTTGACAGCAGAAGATATAACTGATTTGCGATTAGTTGATTCAGAATATATGTCCGGTACCAGAACAAAAATCTATGATTTTGATTGCAAAGTTAAGGGAGAAGAAAATCGACTTCAATACACATTAGAATATCATGATGATGGAGAAGGTTTCACGATTCATACGGAAAAAGATGATATTTGGGATCGAATGTCAACACAAGAATTGGAACGTCTGGATGTAAAACTCGGACAAGAAGTACTTTATTATCATTATCACAACAAAACAGTAAATGCGGATACCTTAGATAAATTACGGGAAATCAGGGAAGAAATCATGGAGGAAGAGTCTTCCTATTTTACTGCGATTTCTCAACGTGTCTGGACAGATTATGATAAAAAAGAAAAAGAACTGTCGGGAGAAGTTGAGGTATCGGAAGAAAAAGAATCATTGGAAGAGATTAACGGAATAGCAGAACTGATTCCAGCAACGAACTTCCATATCACAGATGATGAACTTGGACAGGGAACACCGAAGGAGAAATTCCGAGCCAATATTATGGCTATTCAGCTGTTAAAAAAATGTGAGGATGAGAACCGCAATGCGACACCAGAGGAACAGGAAATCTTATCCAGGTACGTCGGCTGGGGGAGGTCTTGCAGATGCATTTGATGAGACAAAATCTGCATGGGAGACAGAATATCTGGAATTAAAGACCGTCCTTACACCGGAAGAATATGCTGCATCCAGAGCTTCCACATTAAATGCTCATTTTACACAGCCGATTGTGATTGAAAGTATGTATCAGGTGTTGGAGAATCTGGGATTTACAAAGGGAAATATCCTGGAGCCATCTATGGGAGTCGGGAACTTCTTTGGAAAGCTTCCGGAGAATCTAAACCAGTCCAAACTCTATGGAGTGGAACTGGACAGCATCAGTGGTAGAATTGCTAAACTTCTCTATCCAGATGCCAATATCCAGATCAAAGGCTTTGAGAAGACGGATTATCCAAATGATTTCTTTGACGTGGCAATCGGAAATGTGCCATTCGGTGCATATAAGGTCAATGACCGTCAGTATGACCGCTATAATTTCATGATTCATGATTATTTTCTTGCCAAAACGATAGATCAGTTACGTCCAGGTGGAGTGGCTGCGTTGATCACAACAAAGGGAACCATGGACAAGGCATCACCGGAAGTCCGGAAATATTTGGCAGAGCGTGCAGACTTGCTGGGGGCAATCCGACTGCCGAACACAGCTTTTAAGGCAAATGCAGGAACAGAAGTCAGTGCTGATATTTTGTTTTTCCAGAAGCGTGAGAGTTTCACAAAAGAGATGCCAGACTGGGTGAATTTGGAGAGTGATGCAAATGGGATTACCATTAACAAGTATTTTGTTCAGCATCCGGGAATGATTCTTGGTGAGATGAAAGAAGTGTCCGGTCCGTATGGTATGGAAACAACCTGTGCTCCAATGGAAGGAGCTGTTCTGGAATTACAGTTACAAGAAGCTGTAAAACACATCAAGGGAAGCATGGTACCGGCAGTAGATGTGGAGACAGAACTGGATGAGATGCCAGAGAGTATTCCGGCAGATCCAAATGTCCGAAATTACAGCTATACGGTGTAGATGATCAGGTATATTACCGTGTCAATTCTTTGATGAATCAGGTGAAAATGCCAGCCGCCACTGCAGAACGTGTGAAAGGCATGGTTGTAATCCGTGATACTGTTCGTGAGCTGATCTCCATGCAGATGCAAGAATTTGTCACAGACGAAGAAATCCAGAAACAGCAGAAAAAACTGAATCAGGTGTATGATACCTACACAGCAAAGTATGGAGTTATTGGAAGTAATGCTAACAAACGTGCATTTTCTGATGACTCTTCTTATTGTCTGCTGTGTTCCCTGGAAGACTTGAATGAAGATGGAACATTGAAGCGGAAAGCGGACATGTTTACCAAACGAACCATTAAAAAGGCGGTCGCTGTGACAAGTGTGGAGACAGCCACAGAAGCACTTGCTCTGTCCCTAAATGAAAAGGCTAAAGTAGATCTCCCATATATGGCACAGTTGACCGGAAAGACCGAAGAGAAAATCACAGAAGAGCTGGTTGGAGTTATCTTCAAAAATCCACTGACAGACCAGTGGGAAAGTGGAGATGAATATCTGTCCGGAAATGTTAGGGATAAATTAAATACAGCGAGAACTTTTGCAGAGAATCATCCAGAATTCACACCGAATGTCCGTGCATTGGAGGCAGTTCAGCCGAGAGATCTGGAAGCATCGGAGATTGAAGTGCGTATTGGAGCCACCTGGATTGAACCTTCGGATTATCAGGAGTTTATGGTGGAACTGCTTCATACGCCGAGGTATCTTGCGCAGAAGGAAATACAGGTAAAATTCTCTGAGGTAAATGGTGAGTGGAGGATTACAGGAAAGAACGCCGACAGTCCAAGAAATGCGTTTGCCTATGCAACGTATGGAACGGAGAGAGCAAATGCCTACCGGATTCTGGAAGATACCTTGAATCTAAAAGATGTTAGAATCTATGATAAAGTCGTAAATGACAATGGGGGGGATGAAGTGCGAGTTTTGAATAAAAAAGAAACTATATTGGCATCACAAAAGCAGGATGCTTTGAAGGCTGCATTCCAAGATTGGATTTTTAAGGATCAGCAGAGGAGAGAAAGACTGGTAAGCGTGTACAATGAACGTTTTAATAGTATCCGTCCCCCCCGTGAATACGATGGAAGTCATCTGACTTTCCCAGGAATGAATCCGGAAATAGAACTTCGACCGCATCAGAAAAATGCAGTCGCACATCAGCTATATGGTGATAATGTGCTTCTTGCTCATGTGGTAGGTGCTGGGAAGACCTACGAAATGGTAGCGGCGGCAATGGAGAGCAAACGTCTGGGATTATCTCAGAAAAATCTTTTTGTAGTTCCGAACCATCTGACAGAGCAGTGGGGAGCTGAGTTCCTACAGCTATATCCAGGGGCGAACATTCTGGTAGCAACCAAAAAAGATTTTGAACCGGCAAACCGGAAAAAGTTCTGTGCCAGGATCGCTATGGGAAACTATGATGCCATTATTATCGGTCATTCTCAGTTTGAGCGTATTCCAATCTCTGATGAGAAACAAGAAGCCATGCTTCAGAGGCAGATTGATGATCTGGAAATGGCAATCCAGAGTGCAAGATATGAACAGGATGGTGGACGTTATACCGTCAAACAGATTGAAAAGACAAGAAAAACACTGCAGACAAGGCTGGAGAAACTGAATCAGAAAGAGAAAAAAGATCAGGTAGTTACTTTTGAAGAACTGGGAGTGGATCACTTGTATGTAGATGAAGCACACAGCTATAAAAATGCGTTTCTTTATACAAAAATGAGAAACGTAGCCGGGATTGCACAGAACGAAGCACAGAAATCCGCAGATATGTTCAATAAATGTCAGTATCTGGATGAGATTACCGGAGGAAAAGGCATTACCTTTGCTACGGGCACACCGATCAGCAATAGTATGACGGAATTATATGTTATGCAGCGGTATCTGCAGAACAGCAAATTACAAAATATGGGACTTGGACTGTTTGATTCCTGGGCCTCCACCTTTGGCGAGGTAGTCACGAGCATTGAGCTTGCACCGGAAGGAACAGGCTACCGTGCAAAATCAAGATTTGCAAGATTTTATAATATTCCGGAACTGATGAATATGTTTAAGGAGATTGCAGATATCAAGACTTCCGATCAGTTAAAACTTCCTGTGCCGGAAGCAGAATATGAAACAGTGGTGCTGAAACCAACTGAACAGCAGAAAGAAATCGTAGAAAGTCTGGGGGGGGAACGTGCAGAAGTTGTCAGAAACGGAGGGGGGGTAGATGCTTCGGTTGATAATATGCTGAAAATCACCAATGATGGAAGAAAATTAGCATTGGATCAGCGTTTGGTGAACGAATTATTGCCAGATAATCCAGAAAGCAAAATATCAGTCTGTGCAGAGAAAAGCTATGAGATCTGGAAAGACACAGCAGCACAGAAATCGGCACAGCTGATTTTTTGTGACTTGAGCACACCGAAAGGTGATGGCAGTTTCAATGTTTATGACGACTTGAAGCAGAAACTGATGGAAAAAGGTGTACCGGAAAAAGAGATTGCATTCATTCATGATGCAAATACAGAAGCAAAGAAGACGGAGTTGTTTGGAAAAGTGAAATCCGGGCAGGTTCGTTTTTTGATTGGTTCGACAGCAAAGATGGGTGCCGGGACCAACGTGCAGGATCGTCTGATTGCGTTGCACCATCTGGATATTGGCTGGAAACCATCTGACTTGGAACAGAGGGAAGGGCGTATTATCCGCCAGGGAAATCATAATAAAAAGGTTCATATCTTCCGATATGTAACAGAATCCACATTCGACAGCTACATGTGGCAGCTGATCGAGAATAAGCAGAAATTCATTTCTCAGATTATGACCAGCAAAGCACCTGTGCGAAGCTGTGAAGATGTGGACGAAGCGGCACTTTCCTATGCAGAGGTCAAAGCTCTTGCAACCGGAAATCCAGCAGTAAAAGAGAAGATGGCATTGGATGTTGATGTGGCAAAATTAAAACTTTTAAAAGCCAACCACATGAATAACCAGTACCGCCTGGAAGATGATATTGCAAGAAATTTTCCACAACAGATTGCAAAACTGACAGAAATCATTGACAGCTACAAGGCAGACATCGCTCATTACTCAGAGCATAAAATCACAGATCCAGAGCAGTTTACTATGGAGATTGGTGGCAAAGAGTTCACAGAAAAGAAAGAGGCAGGAGCAGCACTTCTGGCGGTATGTAAAGATATTAAAGCTGTAGATGCTGCGATGGATATCGGAAACTATCAGGGATTCAATATGAGGATTCAGTTTGATGGATGGAGTAAAGAATTTATTCTATCTGTCAAACATGAGTCTGTCTCGAAAGTTCATCTTGGAGCAGATGCACTTGGAAATATTACTCGTATCAACAATCTGTTGGACAGTTATCCAGAGAAGCTTTCAGAAGCACAACAAAGACTGGAAACAGTATATGAACAGCTTGCAAATGCAAAAGAAGAGGTTGGAAAGCCATTTCCAAAAGAAGAGGAGTTGAACCAGAAACTGGAGCGACTGTCAGAATTAAATGCATTGCTCAATATGGATGAACGGGAAGATGCAGAAGCAGAGGTGTCTGAATCAGATGAGAAAGAAGAAAGACCGACACGTGGTTCTATCCATGAAAAACTGCAGATTTATAAAGAAAAGAGTCAGCGGGAAAGTGAAACTGGCAAGGATAACAGAAAACGGGACTTCGGTCTGGAATAAGTAAACAGGAAAGATGGCATAATCTGGCAGAAAGAATGTTCTGTGGGTTATGCCATCTTTCAGAATACAGGAGGAACTTATATGGCGAGAAATATGATAACAGGAAAAGAGACGCAGAAAATGCAGGAATATACGCAGGAACGTATCGCCCAGGCAGAGCGTAGAGATATAGAATTTTCAACAGATGTAAAAGAACAGCTTTTTGAATATGCGAATCTGATCGGCGAGGAAGAAAAAGTTAGGATTCTGGTAAGAAATCTGGCAGATGCAGTGAGTCAGGCAGATCAAGAAGGTGTAGAGGATTTGCTAGATGACGCAAGAATGGATATTCAGGAACTTCCAGATCCAACCATAGGTAAGCTGGAATTACATGACTATGGATATATGGAAGAAGATATGGTGCCACTTAGAAAAGAAGCAGCTTTGGATTATCACAGAATGGGTTCTAAGATTTATTGTCTTGGCAGTGATGGCAGTAAAGGTGAATATGCGAGTAAAGAAATGATACAGGCACATGACGGTTTGTTTGGAATGGAATTGCAGATGTGGGAACGGATAAAGGATAACAACCTAGATTATGCAGAAGAAAATTTAGGAGCATTTCAGGAGCCTATGAGTGTCATTGAGCAGGAAGAAGCACTGAAATTATACGATGCCGGAGCAGATATCTATCTGATCACTAATTTTTCATCACCGATGTATGTCACAGAACGCATGGAAATTGAACGAGGACCGGAACATTATCAGATGTCTATGACAGAACTGGAGCGTTTCCGCAGTCTGGAATGGGAAATGCAGAAATATCCACAGATTCAGTCTTTGAAAGAAGCAAACCTGTTGTTAGGAACAAGAAGGACATTTGGAATTTATCAGATCCGGGATGATTCACCGGGCGAAAACTATGCATTTATGAATATGAGTTTTATTGAAAGTCATGGTATGCAGATAAAAAAAGAAGATTATAAACTGGTCTATGTTGGTGAATTATCAGGAAATATGTCACTGGATGATATTTTTGAAAGGTTCAACATTGACAGACCGGAAGACTTCCGTGGTCACTCCCTGTCTGTCAGTGATATCGTAGTTCTGAATGACGGGGGAAAAGGTAACTGCCCATTTTGTAGACAGTATCAGTTTTGAACAGATGGATTCTTTCCTGAATCTGGAAGAACAGGTTCTTAATGAACTGGCATATGAGGTAGGAGAACGGTATTTTGCTATTCAGGGAACAGAAGAAGGATATGATTATTCCTTTTACGATGAAGATTTCCGCTTGATAGATGGTGGCGTTTATGAGAATGATGAAATTTCTATTGAAGAAGCGGCAGAGGAACTTCTGGAAGACGAAGGCTGGAATGGAGAACGCATCCGTGGAGATTATGATCGGTTGATGGAGAAAGTAGAAGAAATGGATGAGGTTGTAATGGCAGAGATTCAGAAAAGCCAGGGCGAATATAAGCCTTTGGCAAAGGTGGAGGAACTGGAAGAAGCAAATTATAACATGATTGATAACGTCCTTAACAATATGCCACCGAAGAAAGAACCATATCTGGAATACTTTGCGGCAGAATGCGATGAGTTCCATGATATGGGAGCGTATGAAAAAAGTACCGATGCTAATCAGATTGCTGCAGTCTATGAAAAATATAGGGAGAATCCAAAAACAGCGTATCTGGGATGCTCGATGGGAATTATTTATCATGATCCGGAAGACAGTTACTATGATGAAGCTGAATTTGCAATTGTAAAAGGAAATACTGTGTTTGGAAATCTGATGGATGATGTTCGGTTTTATGGGGGAACTTGCATTGGTACGGGAAGGAATTGAGAAAATTCATGAAGCATTACCTGACTATAAGTACGTTCCGATGCGGGATGTTCGAGAAGCAATGTATCCAGAGAAGATGACCACAGAACAGTTAGTAGAGGCACTGGATGAGATTGCAGAAGCGTTTGATCCATATGAGTATCGGGATAATGTGGAGCCGGGAGAAAATACGGTACAGGAAGTAATGCTGGATTTGCGAAGTGGAAATATTCATTACTATGTTTCTTACTTGAAAGATATTGTAGACGAAGAATGCGACTTGTCTGTTCGTGCAGGTGTATTGATTGAAAGGCTAAAAGCCTATGAACCGGAACTTCCAAAAGATATGCAACCAATGGTGTATGTGAATTATTGTGAGAAAAGTGAACTGGGGGGGAATCCAAGATGCCAGAAGTTATCTGATTTGGATTCCAAAACCATAGAACAGGACAAAGTCTGGTATGCTGATCGTGATCCAAAGACTAACGAACCAAAAACGACAGCACAGATGTTTTTTACAGTATATTATGCTGAGAAGGGCGACAAGATGCTGCATCATTTTCAAGGTAAGATAGATATTGGTACCGGAAACGGCGGTATCATCAGTCAGTTAAAGATGCAGAATGAAATGAAATTGACAGATGAAAGCTGGATCAGCTACCAGCAAGGAAAAGGCAATGAAGAGTATCAGAAGTATATGGAAGATCTGACAGATATGCAGAATCATGTACTGCCGTATCTGCAGAGCTTTTGCAGCCTGGAAGAAAAAGGTGTGAAGGAGAGACGAGAACAGCAGGTAGCAGAGAAAAATGAGAGCAGAGAAGCTGTGCCAAGAACTGGCGGTGAAGCAAATATAGCAGTTAAGGATGCGGGGAAAGCTGAAAGAAAGGAAATAACAGGAAAAGAGAAGAAACCGTCGATCCATGAACGCTTGGAAATCAATAAGAGAATCATCCAGGAAAAACAGGGAAAAGATGAGCCGGAGAGAGGAGCTGATTTGAGTGTAAGGATGGTGTAGTATAAGATAGAATGGAGTCGGAGGTCACAGATAACAATGTGGCTTTCGGCTTTTTGTTTTGAATGATTATGCTTCAAACTTTTATGTGATAAACGTAACTTGCTGTGATATTATAAAAATGATATAAGCGAAAATGACTTTTGCGGAAAGGAAAGTATCTTTATTTTTTTATGTGTATGCTTCCTATTGTGGAAATGAATACTTGCAAAGTTGATAACTAATATTTTTCTGCTATTACAGGTGCAATAAGAACATGTAATAGCGGAAATGAGGAATAGTTACTTGTAGATAGAGAAGTATATTGCGGATAAAATAACATCTCTATGTGAAAAGCGTGATATCAGTAAATGCAGATTATCGCAACTGTCGGGAATTTCCCAGTCGTCACTGGGAAGAATCATGGCGCAGGAAAACCTGCCGTCGCTGATCACACTTGAAAAATATGTACAGCTTTGGGCGTGACATTATCGTAGTTTTTTCAGGAAGATAATTCAGAGAATCTGACAGAAAAACAGAAAGAAGTTCTAGGAATATGGAACGATCTGAGTACAAATGAGCAGGAAACAGTAATGTCAATGCTGCGTGGACTTCGGAAGTAGAAGAACAGTTCGGGTATATGTATCGGCTGTTCTTTTTTGTTTTTCGGGCGTTAAAACGATAAATTTTTCTTGTGTATAGTTGAGCGTTAAAGTATAATAAAATCAATTTTTTGCATAAGATTAGAGCTATAATAAGGAAATCGGCAAACCAGATGAAAGTCTGGGACGCAAAGCTACAGGGCCTGTAAAATGGCAGCCAGATGCATAAAATGAGGTGCACTGTCTGTTTGGCAGTGTTTTTTACGGTGTTATTTCATAGACGTAACAATAATGATTTTATCAGGAAAGAATGAGAAAAATAAAAGTATGAAAAAGGCAAAACGATGACTGGCAACAGTGGGAAAGAAGAACGGAGGCTCCGGCCCGGCACATTGGAAAATAAAAAATATGGAAAATAGTATGATAAGTGAAAAGCCCTGCGCAGGACCGGATGTGTTCTCGTGGGGGGGCTTTTCTGCGTCTGATAAAGACAGGTTTTTTGCGGATTTCTCTAAAAACAGGAAAACTGTCAAAAAATATCATACATAGATCAAAAAGACTATATATGGGCGACCTTTTAAAGACGGTTTATATAAAATAGAAGAAAAAAAGGTGGTTGATTCCGTGGATATAAAAACAGCGGTCATATATCGGTTAAACGATCTGATTAAGCAGAAAGATATCACAGTGAATGAAGCGGCGGTGCGCTCAGGCGTCCCGCTTCAACACTGAAAAATATTTTGTATGGACAAAGCAGGAATGCTGGCGTAGTTACAATTAAAAAGATATGCGATGGATTGGATATTACAATACAGGAATTTTTTGAAGATCCCATCTTCGCAGATTTGGAACCGGAGTTATAGGAACAGGCAAATAATCTTAGGATTCAGATTCTGCAAGATGGTTTTTTATGGGAAAGGGTTAGAAGAAACTAACACTGGAGGATGAATATGTGTAAAATAGCAATTTGCGACGATGATAAAGAATACAGGGAGAAAATAAAGACGGTCATAAAAACGGAAGGGATTCTGTCTTCGAATGAGATACGGTTTTATGAATATGAATCAGGAAAAGAATTATTGGAAGATGCGGATATTTTGCATGATCTGATTTTTATGGATATGCGTATGCCTGGATTGGATGGAAATAAAACAGTACTGAAGCTGAGGGAATATAATGAAGCAGCGATATTGGTGTTCTGCTCCGGCTGTTTTGAACCGACTCCTGACAGCATTAATGTTGGACAACCGTTCCGGTACATCATGAAGGATCTGCATGACAGAAGTCTGAAAAAGGAAATACCTATGATTTTATTAAAAGTGAAATTGTGCTGTGGAGATTCTTCCGTGACAGTTACATCGGCGGGAAGGATAATGCGCATCCATACGGAAGACATTTTATATATCTGTCTGGCGAAAAGGGGGGGCTGTACGATATACATTGCCAGACAGGGAAAGATAGAAGAGATGCATTGCAAGGAATCTTTAAGTGATCTGTATGAGTGTCTGGCCGGAAGGGGGGGATTTGAGTATGCACACAACAGCTATATTGTGAATTTGGCAAAAGTGGAAGGATTGGAAAAGAACGTTGCGTTGCTGTCGTTTGGAATCCAGTTGAATGTTTCGAGGTCGAGAAAAGGACAGTTTGCCGACGCACTGATAACATTTCTTGGGGAAAGGAACGGCATGGTATGATAATAAGAGATTATTTGATTTGTCTTCTTCAGATGTATCTGTTGGAGGACTTGGAAAAGAACATACTCCCATACAGAAGAGAAAGATTCTGGGAAAAATTTCTCGTATATTGTATCGCAGCACTGGCAATGTTCGGAACCAACCGCCTGGAATCCTCAATACTTAATATGGTAATGATTCCGGTAATCTATATGATCGCGTCTATGGTTGTGTTCCGGGGAAATATATGGAAGAAGCTGGTTACGGTATGCTGCTATTATGTGCTGGCAATTATTCCCGAATTTCTCTTTGCGGCACTTACGAATGCATATGGCGTGACTGGTGCGTCCGAGGGCTTCAGGACTGAAACAGAAAAGACATTAGCACTCCTGCTGATGAGTACCATGACATTTCTGTTTATTAAATGCATTAATCAGGTAACAAGGAAAAGGGATTATCTGACGATTGAAAATAAAACATTTACAGTGCTGCTCATGCTGCCAACCGCAACGATCGTTATGTTAGGATGTATGTTTTATTCGCACACTTCTTTTGAAGGAATGAACAGGGTCATGGTTCCGGTAGGAGCTTCGCTTCTGTTAATGACGAATATCTTCATTTTCACAGTATTTGACAGGTTTGTAGAAAAATCAGAAGAAGTGAAGAAGATGGACCGGCTATACCAGAAAAGCAGGGCGGAGATTGCCAATCTGCAGTATATGAATAAGGTTAATGAGGATAACAGAGCATTCTTACACGATATAAATAAATTTATCTGTACAGTAGCCGGCTTGATAGAAGAAGGAGAGAATCAAGAGGTTAAGGACATCATGGAACATTTAGGCGTCCGGATTCAGAATCTTCAAAAAAGTGTATATTGTGAGCATCCGATCTTGAACAGCATCCTATGTGAAAGAAAATTTCTTGCAGAATCTAAGGATATATCCTATAGGATTACCCTGGGTAATGATCTCAGACTGGATTTTCTGGAAGAGTTGGATTTGATCTCGATCGTAGGGAATCTTTTGGATAACGCACTGGAAGCGGCAGAAAAGACAGAAGATGGCAGATATGTGGAATGCAGGATGTATATGGGAAATGCGGGGCATTTCCTTGTCATGGAATTTTGCAATGGGTATGTCGTCCCTCTGTTAAAGGACAAGGACAGGTACATAAGCACCAAAAGAGACGCGGACAGTCACGGGATCGGACTGCACACGGTTGGAAAACTGGTTAAAAAGTATGCGGGAATTATGCGAGTGGAGGCAGGAGAACGGGAGTTCTCTGTTAAGCTGATCTTTACAATCAAATAAGGACGTGCAAAAATCGCCCAAAAAGTTACCGTTTTTGCCGCGGTAATTGAAAAGAGGGCGATTTTTGTGTAAACTTTCGGAAAAAAGGAGGCTTTGTAACTATGAAAAAAATAATCAGAAAAAACCTGGGAATCAAACTGCTTGGAGCTGTAAACTGTCTTGCACTCTGCTTGACGGCGTATACGGCAAATCTGGCGTGCAACTGGCTGTACTATCAGGAAGATGAGCCGGAAGAAGTTAAGAAAATGAGGAAATTCTAGTGTGGAAAAAAATGGCTGGTCGGCTTTTTGAACTACAAAGCAGGAATGGGATTCTTGAAGAGAAAGACCGCAGGCTGTATGAATATGCTTACGGCGTACTGCTGGGCAGGGTGGTAATATACCTTATCATCGTCATACTTGGCATCATAACGGGGGGGAATTGGATGGAGATGATAGTCTTTTTATTGCCCTTTACTGTTTTAAGGCAGTATGCCGGAGGGATTCATTTGGAAAAGGCAGGGGGGCTGCATGGCTGTTTCCGGTATCCTTGTCCTTCTATGCAGTCTGTATCTGGCGTCTGCTCCGGCTGTAATATGGCAAATGCGGATCATATGGTTTGTCGCGGTTGGCGTTATATTTATCATGGCGCCGGTAGATGCCAGCAGCAAGAAGTTGGATGCGAAAGAGAAAAAAGTTTATGGGATGCGCGCGAGGGTAATTTTAGTTATTGAATGCGCGATAGCAGGTGTTTTTTCTGTGATTGGATATTCCCTGATCGTAAACGGATTATGGTAGCGCATATTGTTTTGGCGTCTGGTTTAATATTAGGATGGACCAAAATTTTTTTGATAAAGAGTTAGAGTGAACTAATCCATGATAGGAATAAGAAATACCTGGGAAAAGCGTATTGCAAAAGGATGATAAACAGAACAAAAAGAACATGATACAAGAGGAATATAAAAGTGAATTTGAAATTGATAAAAAATACAGAAAATATCAACAAAGAGAAAATAACCTTGTTCTGCCTGCCGTTTGCAGGAGGCGGCGCGTCTGCTTATAATCAGTGGGCGAAAAAGATGCAGGGAAAAGTAACGGTATGTCCAGTCCAGCTTCCGGGAAGGGAAGAACGGATCATGGAGAAACCGTATATAGATATGCCGGTTATGTTAGATGATCTGGAAGAGGCTGTAAGAGAGGTTGTGGACGGACCGTATGCCTTATGGGGGGACACAGTATGGGCGGGAAGATCTCCTATGAGCTGGAAAAGCGATTGGAGGCAGAGGGATATAGAGCGAAATACCTGTTTATTTCCGGCAGCCGGATTCCCAGCATTCCGGAACCGAAGCCAATCTATCATCTTCCGGATGAAGCGTTTAAGAGGGAACTGGGAAGATTTGAAGGGACGCCAAAAGAGATACTAGAGAATCAGGAATTGTTGGATTTCTTTCTGCCTATGCTGCGGGCGGATTTTACCATGGATGAAACGTATTATGATAAAGCGGGAGTAGTGCTGCATACACCTATCTCTGCATTTGGCGGAGAAAAGGACGGTGAAGCGGATGAGAGTGCAATCTGTGAATGGGGGGGAAAGTATACGGATAATGATTTTGACTACCGAATATTTCCGGGAGGGCATTTTTATCTGCGGGATTACGAAGACGAAGTAATAAGTGAGGTTGAGAGACGGCTTCAGGGAATGAAAAATGGAGGTTAAACGATGCGGGGGGGAGAAGGAATTTCTGTCAGCAGACAAACTTCGTATCCGTGAAAATGAGATACATATATGGTGCATCTGTTGGCCGGAAATGACAGATTTCTGGAAGAATCATGAATATATCCTGAGTGAGCAGGAGTCGGAGCAAGCCGGAAAGTTCCGCTTTCCTGAAGACAGGATGCGTTATATTGCCGGGAAACTTATCGTGCGAATTCTCTTGAAAAGATACTTAGATGTGGAAACAGTTGATTTTTCTGTCAATGAACTGGGTAAGCCTTATCATAAAGAAATCGCAGGAAAGCAGACAGTCAATTTTAATATTTCGCATTCGGGGGGAATTCATACTGGAGGGATTCGCTGTCGGAATGGATATCGGAGTGGATGTGCAGGAAATGGCAGGATGCCGGATTACAGGGAGATAGCCGGGAATTTCTATACGGCAGAAGAAGCGGAAGATGTAATAAATGAGGGACCGGAACTGTTTTTCCAGTATTGGGCGGCGAAAGAAGCGTATGTAAAAGCGATCGGTATTGGATTGGGAAGAGGAATGGATTTCTTCTCTGTCAGAAACGGGGGAAATTACAGAAAAAGGCAGGAAAGGCCAGGATGGCATTTGTATCCAGTAAAGATTGAGGGATATGCTGCGTATGTGGCGGCGCATAAGAAAGGAGACAAATCAAATGAGTTATAAGAAGGATATGAGCAAATACGAGCATCTGGAAGGATGGGAACGATGCGGCTTTGGAGAGCAGCTTGATAAGTGGGCGGAAAAATATGGAGAAAGAACTGCGGTCACGGACAGCGAAGACGAGATCAGTTATATGGAATTAAAGCAAAAAGCAGATTGTCTTGCGGCAGCTTTTCTGCGTAAAGGGATTTTAAAGGGAGACAAAGTGCTTGTGCAGCTTCCGAATAGGATTTCTTTTGTGATCGTGTTTTTTGCGCTTTCCAAGATTGGGGCGGTGCCAATCATGATGCTGCCGGCCCACAGGGAGGCGGAACTGGAAGGAATTATTGAACTGGCAAAGCCGGCCGCTTATATTGTGGTGGAGAAATATCTGGGATTTTCATATGTGCCGATGGCAAATGCGATGAAAGAGAAATATTCATGTATCCGGCATATATTTGTAGATAGCGAATCCGGGGGGGATATCAGTGGAATGATTGCGGAAACGTGTGGAGAAAATGGAGCATTTCCGGCTGTGGATGGGTATGAAACGGCGGTGCTTTTGCTGTCCGGCGGGACGACAGGGGGGGTTCCGAAACTAATTCCGCGCACCCATACGGATTATATGTATAATGCCCGCATGTCCGCGAAGAGATGCCGCTTGGATAGCAGTGACGTTTATCTGGCGTCTCTTCCGGTAGCTCATAATTTCCCATTATGCTGCCCGGGGCTTTTAGGCACGCTGGACGTGGGAGGAAAAGTTGTGCTTGCGTCTGCGACCAGCCAGATGATATCCTTGACGCAATTACAGAGGAAGGTGTCACGATAACGGCATTGGTTCCTGCTATGGTTACTGTGTGCATGGAAATGCTGGAATGGGATGAAGATTATGATATATCCAGCCTGCGGATTTTGCAGGTGGGCGGCGCAATGCTGGAAGATTCCCTTGCGGATAAGATCATTGAAGAATGGCCGTGTAAACTGATGCAGGTATTTGGTACGGCGGAGGGGGCTACTGTCCTTTACTAGCCGGAGGATGAAGGTTCCCTGATCGCAAGATGTCAGGGAACTCCGGTGTCTCCTGCGGATGAAGTGAAGATTGTGGATGAAGAAGATAAGGCCGTACCGGAAGGAGTTTTTGGGGAATTATTATCCAGAGGCCCGTATACGATTGATGGTTATTATATGGCGGAGGAAGCAAATAAAAAGAGCTTTACGCCGGACGGGTTTTACCGGACGGGCGATAAAGCTATGTGGACGAAAGACAGAAGGTTACGTTTGGGCGGGAGAATCAAAGAGCAGATTAACCGCGCCGGAGAAAAGATCATGCCTTCAGAGATTGAAGCTTACCTTTGCAGGCATTCGAAAATCAAAGAGGCAGCCGTTGTCGGCGTTCCGGATGAAACCCTTGGAAACCGGATATGTGCATTCCTTGTGACCGATGATGAAGCCGGGATCGATTTGCAGGAAATCCACAGGTTCCTGCGGGAAATAGGCGTTGCGGCGTATAAAATGCCGGATCAGATAGAACGGGTAGAGACATGGCCGCTGACCAGCGTAGGAAAAATAGATAAGAAAGCATTAGAACGGATGGCGCAGGAAAAATAGAAGGAGACAGAATCATGGAATATATAGAGATAAAGGAACAGATCAAACAAAAGCTGCCGGTAGCCAGAGATTTGGGGGATTCCGAAAATCTGCTGGAGCTTGGGCTTTCATCCCTGACGATCATGCGTCTGGTAAACCAGTGGAGAAAACAGGGGGTTAAGGTTTCATTCGGTTCATTGATGGAAAATCCTACCCTTGAAGGCTGGTGGGCGCTGATCCAGCGCAGCATGAAGAAAAAAGCGGGCAAAAAACGGGCGCAAAAATCTAAGATAACGCCGGAAAAGGATATGAAACAGCCGTTTCCTTTAACAGACGTACAGTATGCATATTGGGTTGGCAGGGATGAAGAACAGGCTCTTGGAGGAATAGACTGTCATGCGTATTTAGAGTTTGATGGGGGGAAATATAGATCCGGAGCGTCTGGAAAAAGCATGGAATGTGCTGCAGTATCATCATCCCATGCTGCGTGCCTGCTTTTTGGAAGATGGGACACAGAAAATCCTGGATAAGCCGTATTGTGAAAAAATAAAGGTTCATGATTTTTCACGGATGTCATCTGAGGAAGCAGAGGCAATGGCAGTATCTGTCAGAGAACGTTTATCCCATCGGAAGCTAAAGATCGAGGAAGGCGAAGTGGCAGGAATAGAGCTTACGCTTTTTCCTGAAAATAGGGCACGCATGCACGTGGATATGGCACTTTTGGTTGCCGATGTACAGAGTTTGCAGATCTTATTGAGGGATTTGGCGGCTGCCTATCGCGGAGAAAGCCTTCCGGCAGAATCAAAAGGGTGGAATTTTGCTTCTTATCTGGAACGGCAGAAAGAGGAAGATAAGGAAGAGAGAAACAATGCAGAAGGATACTGGAAAAAACGCTTGGAGCATTTGCCGAAAGGGCCAGGCTTGCCACTGGCAAAACGGCCGCAGGAAGTGACAAAGACTGTATTCAACCGCAGGATTGTAAGGATTGGCAAGGAAGAGTGGCTCATCTGCAAGTACGGGCAAAGGAATACCAGACAACTCCGGCAATGGTTCTTCTTACTGCATATGCAACGGTTTTGGAACGGTGGAGCAGGAATCATCGTTTCCTTATTAATATTCCATTTTTTAACCGGAAAACAGAGCAGCAGGGATTGGAAGACGTGATAGCAGATTTCACTACACTGTTATTGCTGGAGATTGACTGCGAAGGGAATCCGACGTTTGCAGAATTGCTAGACAGGATTCAGAAGCAGCTCCATGAGGATATGAAGTATACGGCATATTCCGGCGTGCAAGTCCAGAGAGACCTTGCACAGATGTATGGAGACGCATCGGCAGTGGCGCCGGTTGTTTTTGCCTGCAATCTGGGAACGCCGTTGGTAAATGATACGTTCCGGAAAGAACTGGGGCAGTTTTCCTATATGATTTCCCAAACGCCGCAGGTGTGGAATGACTTCCAGAGTTATGAAGATGAAAATGGCGTACAGCTTACATGGGACAGCGTGGATAAGTTATTCCCGGAGAATATGATCCCGGATATGCTGGAGTGTTTTGAGAATCTTCTGCATGAATTGGGAAAGAAGGACTGGAATCAGCGATTTGATGTGCTTCCTGAAAAAAGAAAAAGAGAAATTGAAGATACAGCGCGTACAAGAGTGCCGGAGCGTGTGGAATGCCTGCATTGGGCTGTTATGAACCATGCGGAAGTTTGCCCGGAAGATATTGCGCTTATTGATGCGGGAAGCGGAAGATCGGTTTCCTATGGGGAATTAAAAGCACGGGCGACAGCAGTGGCGGCAGGGATTTCAGAAAAGGATATTAAGGGAGTCCCGGTTGCACTTACCCTGCCGCGCGGGATAGAACAGATCGAGACGGCATTAGGAATTTTGCTTTCCGGAAATTCATACCTTCCGGTCAGCTTAAGCCAGCCTAAAGATCGGAGAGCGTTAATCCATGAGAAGACGGGAGTCCGCTATGTGGTCACGAATCGGGAATTATCCGAAAAACTGGACTGGCCGGAAGGTACGGAAATCCTTGTGATGGAAGGTATGGAAGAGGGACAGGAAAATGTGAGACTGCCAGAGGTGTCGCCGAAGGACAGCGCCTATATCATCATGACGTCAGGCTCTACAGGTGTTCCGAAGGGTGTAGAGATTGCGCATGAAAGCGCATGGAATACGGTTCAGGATATTAATGAAAAGTACCATGTGACAAGTGCAGATCGGGCGCTGGCTGTATCAGCTATGGATTTTGACCTGTCGGTATATGATGTTTTTGGAATTCTAGGCGCAGGAGGAACATTGGTATTGCTTCCAGAGCAGGAGAGAAGGAATGCGGATTACTGGCTGGAACAAGTGTTGAAATATCAGATTACCGTTTGGAATTCAGTGCCGGTGCTTCTGGATATGCTTTTGATACGGGCGGAATCCATGAAACAGAAACTGCCGATCAGGGCGGTTATGCTTTCCGGAGATTGGATTGGGATGGATCTCCCGCAGAGGGTTGCGGCATGGACAGAGGATTGCCAGTTTGTCGCTATGGGAGGAGCTACAGAGGCAAGTATCTGGTCCAATTATCAGAATGTTACCCTGCCGATGCCGAAAAACTGGAAATCTATTCCTTATGGAAAGCCACTCAGATATCAGGCATATCGTGTTGTGGATGAGTATGGAAGGGATTGCCCTTACTGGGCAGAAGGCGAACTCTGGATTGGCGGTTTTGGTGTAGCAAAAGGATATAGGGGGGGAGATTCTGCGCTTACGGGGGGGCAGAAATTTATCACAGATCAGTATGGAAGATGGTATCGGACCGGTGATCTCGGAAGAATCTGGGATGATGAGACAATTGAATTTTTGGGAAGAAAAGACCATCAGGTAAAGATCCGTGGACACAGGATTGAATTGGGAGAAATTGAACATGCTATTCAGGAGTTTCCGGGTGTGGCTCATGCAGTTGTTGATACAGTTAGTGATGGTCATGGCAATAAAACGCTGGCTGCTTATATCGGAGCGCCGCTGCAGGAAGATTCTAAAGTTACAACGTATTTGTACGGCACAGATATCTTTGGCGGGGGGGGCTGGAAAGAACTGAAGGATGATGTCAGCAATTGGCAGATGCAGCAGGAACGGAAGACAGCATACAAAAATTTCCTTGCCTATGCAGACCAGAGATGTGTACAGCTTATGCTGGAGACACTCATAGAGTTAGGCGTTTTTGTATCAGAGAAGGAAGTTCTTTCGCAGAAGGAAATTTTTGAAAAAGGGAGCATTACGGAAACACAGAAGAATACTGTGGCAAGATGGTTGGAAATTTTAAAGAAGGAAGGAATCCTGAGAGAAGAGGACGGCAGACTATCGCGTACCGGGAAGGAAGTAGCTGTACCGGAAAAAGCTGGAGATGCGGAAACGTATTTTAAGAAACTGAAGCCGTATCTGAAGCATATGGTTACTGGGAATGAAGTTCCGCTGGATGTATTTTATCAGAAAGATTCGGCGCTGGCTCCGAATATGTTGCTTCGGAGGATTCCGGGTTACGAGGAGACCGTGGAAAGACTGGTGCAGGAATTAAAACTTCTGATAGAAGGGCGCAGGAAAGAACCACTCCAGATTATAGAGATTGGGACAAGGGATGCTGCAATTACAAGACAGATTTTAAATGTGCTGGAAGATGTAAGTGTGGCGTATACATATGTGGATTCTTCAAAATATTTTCTGCAGGAAGCGGAGAAAGAGCTTGCGGGATATGAAAGAGTCGAGTTTGAAATGCTGAATCTGGAAGAAAGCATGGACAAGCAGCAGATGGCTCTGCATAGTTATGACGTCGTGATATCGGTAAATGCTTTGCATAGAAATATTGACGCTGTGGATGCGGTAAAGAAAGTAGCGGAATTACTGAAGCCAAATGGGATATTGTTAATGACAGATCTTGTGGTAAGGACATATCTTCAGGAGCTTACAGCAACTTTTTTGGAAAATGGTTTCGCAGATATTCGGGACAAGAGAAAAGAAGCGGGGGGGATGGTTACCCCCCCAGATTGTCTGCTGTGGAGAGAATGCTTATCAGAGGCAGGATTAGGCCAGGACATTGTTGTAACAGAAGAATATGGGAGATGTATATGCTGCAGTAGGCAGCAGGCATCTGTCTTGTCCTATTATGATGGAGCACTTAGGGAATATCTGTCGGAAAAGCTGCCGGAGTATATGGTTCCCCAAAACTATCATTTTATGGCACAGCTTCCAACATTGTCCAATGGAAAGATTAACCGGAAAAAATTACGGGAAGATTTTAAAGAAGAAACTTCGGTTATCAGATTTTCAAAAGCAGTAACGGAGACAGAAGAAAAACTTTTGGATATTTGGAAACGAATGTTTGGTTATGAAAATTTAGGGACTGAAGATAATTATTTTGTTTTAGGTGGTGATTCATTAATAGCAACCAAATTGATTTCAGATATTCAGAAAGAATTTGGCTGTAAAATTATGATTAGTGATATTTTTGAAAATGTTACGATAAAATTATTGGCTCAAAAGATAGATTTAGTAAGACAAAATGTCATTATGGAAGATATCGAGATGGAGTGTGGAGAAATTTAACATTGTCAAATCTGTTTTTTAGTATATTTCATAATGAAAAATAGCTCGCATTTTTAGGGGGCAAATTACGAGTATTAGATATTGAGGAGTGTAACTTGTCCCTATTTTATTGAGAAGGTGAGAAAATGAGAAAATTAAAGTCACTTGTATGTGGTAGTAAGTTTGGACAATTTTATATAGATGCTATTAGTAAGATGAAAGAGTGCGTGGAATTCATAGGCATTTTTTCTAATGGAAGTGAACGATCAAGGCTATGTGCTGAAAAATATAATGTTAATTTATATACATCGATAGATAAAATCCCAGAGGATATAGACATTGTATTTATTGCTGTCAGAACGGGTGTAATGGGAGGTGATGGAAGTGAACTGGCATTAAAATTTTTGTCTAAAGGTATTCATGTATTCATTGAACAGCCTATTCATATAGACGAGATGAAAAAATGTGTAAAATGTTCAATTGAGAAGGGGGTATTTTTTCATGTAGCAAATTTTTATAAGTACATGGACACTGTTCATAAATACATTGAGTGCTCTAAAGGGCTGTTGAGGAAAAATGAAATATTGTCAATAGAATGTGCTTGTGCTAATCAAGTTATATATAGTCTACTGGACAATATTTTGAGAATTTTCAGGGAAAAGGCAAGATTTTCGATTGAAATTTTTGGATACAAAATCAAGATTTTTTATTGCTTCAGGTAGTATTAACGATATACCGTTGAGTATTAAAGTATATAATTCTGTAAATACAGTCGATTCTGATAGTTATTGCTATTATTTACAACAGATAAATATTTATACATCGGAAGGAATGCTTTTCATGGTTGATGTTAATGGACCGATTATTTGGAAACCGCAATTTCGAGCTGCTCATGACTTATTTATCAAGAAGGGGGGGGATGAATTAGATCAGAAGATATTTGACAGTAAAATGTACTGGTATGAGTCAGAAAGTGAGTTGAGCTATAAAGATATTTTGCAAAAATGGATAGATGCTATAAAAAAGAAATTAAAGAATTTATAGATAATATTTATTTTGAAAAAATGACGGAATATCGTCGGAAAATTCAAAGTGAAATTGTAATTCCCAGTATATGGGGCTTATAACTCAAAAGATTGGCTACCCAAGATTGTATCAAAATGCAAATCATGCAGTTGATTTAAATAACTATGTTTTAGATTTTTTTGAAGAAAAAAACACCTTTTTAAATGATTCACTAGAAATCAAAAAAACTGCAAACAATATTGACTTTTATTTGGAACCAGATATTACATATGGTTATGTTGAAGAAGCAAAACATATAATGAATATCGCATGTTTGGAGTCTATTTCATACAAACTGTACGAGGCGACTGGGGGGGAGAAGGAGAATATATCAATAACAGAAATTGTAAGTTGCTTAAAGGTGGCAGATTCAAATATGCATATTTTACAAAGGTGGCTTAATGCTTTAAGTGAAAATGGATATATAGAATGTAATGCTGGGAAAATTAAATGGAAAAAGAAAAATACAAGTATATGTGAGAAAGACAATTGGAAAATTGTGTCTGATAAGTGGGTTGGAAAATTATCAGGAGAACATGTCATTAATTATTATTTAAAACATATTGAAAAAATGGAAGCTTTGTTATCAGGAGAAATGAATGCTGCGTTATTATTGTTTCCGGAAGGAACAATAGAGTTAGCTAATTGTTTCTATAGAGAAAATTTAATGGAAAAATATCTTGCATATTGTATAGAAAAGATTCTTTCATTCGCTATAGAACATACTAAAAAAGATAAAATTAGGATATTAGAATTGGGAGCAGGAACAGGAGCAACAACAGACAGAATATTAAAGGTTCTTGAAAATTCAACTAAAAAAATAGCATATATTTATTCTGATATTACAAAATATTTTCTCAATTTTGCTGCTCAAAAGTACCAGGGAAAAGAAGAATTAGAGTATAAGGTGATAAATATTGATTCTAACTTAAGTGACCAGGGAATTGCTGAAGAGAGTGTGGACATTGTCATAGCTGCTGGAATGATGAATAATGCTGTCAATACGGATTATTCTATGAGACAAATCAT
This sequence comes from Mediterraneibacter faecis JCM 15917, assembly GCA_001312505.1. Taxonomy (GTDB): domain Bacteria; phylum Bacillota; class Clostridia; order Lachnospirales; family Lachnospiraceae; genus Mediterraneibacter; species Mediterraneibacter faecis. Next base: position 59,137 of record BBDW01000007.1, on the reverse strand, counting down.
ATGCAGCTTAGTACATGGCGGTATTGCTCTTATTGCTGAGCCAGTGGGAGAGAATTATGAGTTAATGTTATCACAATCATTTATGATGAGCCGGCCAACAGATGCAAGGGAAGTATGTAATGAAACTTTTTTGAAAATGGAGGAATGGAAAGAAGTTTTTTGGGGGGGTTGCGGAATAAGTGAAAGAGAGTTAGTGGTAGTGCCAAGTGATACTAGTCCATTAGCACCATTAAATCAAAAGTTATTTATTATAAGGAAGGAATAATACGCTATGGATGCAAATAATTTAAAAAAGGCTTTTGAACTTTTTGTAAAATTGCAGGATAAGAAAGTAAAACTTAGTAATGTTGATGGAAAAATAAAATATAGAGCGCCGTCAGGAATTATGACAAATGAAGTCATAGAGGAAATAAGAAAATGTAAAAATGAACTTCTGACAATTATTAATTGTACCGAGCATCCAGAAAAACTATGGAAAGGAAAGCAAGGAGACAGTTTTCCATTAACAGATGTACAGTCTGCGTATTTGATTGGAAGAAAAAATATTTTTCAATATGGAAATGCAGCGTGCCACATTTATATGGAGGTTGAGTATTCTGAATTGGATTCTCAGCGTGTAGAGGAAGTGTGGAATATTCTAATTAATCGACATCCTATGCTGCGAGTAATCTTTAGTGATACAGGAATTCAAAAAATTTTAAGAGATACTCCTTGGTATACGTTGTATACAAATCGCAACATAACATATACGCAAGAAACTTTGCAAACTGAATTAGGACATAAAATATATGATGCTTCAAAATGGCCTATGTTTGATATAGGGTGTGTATCTGGTCACAATAAGGCTATTCTGGGTATTTCTATCGATTTTATGATAGCGGATTGGGCAAGCATATGGATATTAATAGACGAATTTGAAAAGTTATATCAAAATCCAACGGCTTCATTACCTAGAATTGAATACAATTTTAGTGATTATATATACTGTGAAAAAGTAAAGAAGTATACACCAAAATATTTTTCTGATCGTGAATATTGGATAGAACGCTTAGCTGAGTTTCCTGAAAAACCGGATCTCCCTATTATTAATGCTGTTGAGAATATTGATAAAAATGTTATATTTAAAAGATACAAATTTGTTGTTGAAAAAAACAAGTGGAAAACTATACAATTGATTTCTAGTAAGATGGGATTGACAAGTTCTGCTGTTATTTTATCTGCATACGCTATGGTTATTTCAAAATGGAGTACCAACAAAAAATTTGTTATGAATTTAACGACTTTAAATAGAAACAGTTATGAAAGCAAAGTAAATAATATTGTTGGGGATTTTACTTCAATAAATTTGTTGGCAGTTGATTTCTCAATTCAGAAGAGTTTTAGAGAATACGTGAAACAAATTCAGCAACAATTATTAACAGATATGGAACATAAGTTTTTTTCTGGTGTTGAAGTATTACGTGAATTGTCTCAAGGCAAAGAGAATATTATCATGCCATATGTATTTACTAGTGGAATTGGAGTGATCCGGAATACTAAGAAAGAAGGTTACCATGGTAAATATTATCAAAATGGTATTTCTCAAACTCCACAGGTGTTTATTGATTGTCAAGTGTTTGATCAGGACGATGAGTTATTAATAAATTGGGATGTGCGAGAAGGAATTTTTTTGCCTGAGGTTATAGATGAAATGTTTTTAATGTTTCAAGATTTAATTTGCAATTTTTTGATTGACGCAGAAAATTGGAATGTAGAAAAGGTGACTGCTATATTAAATAAAAACATTAAAATTAGTAAGAAAAAATATGATTTGCCGAGTGGCTTGTTGTATTCTTCTATTTTGGAAATGGCAGAATTATGTCCCGAAAAAGAAGCAGTTCAAGATGAAAATGAAATATGGTCTTTCAGTAAATTAGTAAGAAAAAGCTGGTTCGTTCAAAATAAACTTCAACAGGAAGGGTGCATTCCAGGAGATCTTGTGGGGATTTTTATGCCAAAATCAAACTATCAAATAGCAAGTGTTCTTGGCGTTTTAATGAACGGATGCACATATGTACCGATAGATATTCAACAACCTAAGAAACGCATAAATGAAATTATTGAACAGGCGGGAATAAAATATGTTTTGATAAGTAGTTGTAGCAAGATAGAGTTAATGTTTTTAGATGTTAAGTACATTTATGCAGACAAACAAAACAATGAAATAATTACAAAACAAATTCCGCAAGTCCCCAATAGCAGCATAGCGTATGTTATTTTTACATCTGGGAGTACGGGAAAACCTAAGGGGGGGTTGCTATTTCTCATTTGTCTGCATTGAATACAATATATTATGTAAATAAAATGCTGAATATTTCCACTAATGATATAGTTTTTGGAGTATCTCGATTAAGTTTTGACTTATCAGTTTATGACATATTTGGAATTTTGTCGGCAGGAGGAAAATTGTTCTTACCTGATGAAAACAGAATTGCAGATCCTTCTTATTTATTTGAGACGATAGTGAAACAAAAAATTACTGTATGGAATTCTGTTCCAGCCATAATGCAGATGATTCTGGAATACAGAGAAAATGAAAAAAGAACGGAACAGTTTAATATAAGGTGCTCATTGCTGTCTGGTGATTGGATACCGCTCACTTTGCCAGAAAGATTAATCTCTGCTTGTATGGAAAAAACACGGGTAATTAGTTTAGGTGGAGCAACAGAAGCAGCAATTTGGTCAATATATTATGAATATGAATACCTTTTTGATGAATGGAAAAGTATACCATATGGAAAAGCTCTTCCAAATCAAGAAGTTTATGTATTGGATAGTAAAAAAGAAATATGCCCGTTGGGTGCTGTTGGAGATATTTTCATTTCTGGTATAGGATTGGCAAAAGGTATTTAAATGAACCGCTACTAACCGAGAAAGCATTTATTATGGTAAATGGAGAAAGAATGTATGATACAGGTGATAAAGGAAAATATTTAGAAGATGGAAATATTGAATTTTTAGGTCGGCGTGATACTCAAGTAAAATTGAATGGATTTAGGGTTGAGTTAGGAGAAATCGAGGCTAATATAGAAAAAATTAAATCCGTTAAATATGCTGCAGTTTTGTGTAGAGAAAAGGGACGAGAAAAAAGAGTAATTGCATATGTTGAACCGCAGCCATCTGAATTTACGGAAGATTTTAGCCTATATGTATTAAATGAGTTAAAACGAATGCTTCCGGCATATATGATTCCATACAATATACGTGTAATGAAATTGCCATTAACATCTAATGGTAAAATTGACAGAAAATATCTTAAAAATATAGAAATTGTAGAGGACAAAAAAGAGGCAGATACGAAAAACACAATAAATAGTGATTCATCTACTTATTTTCCGATAAAAGAGATATGGTGTAAATTGCTACAGAGAAGCGATATTAGACCAGATTCGGATTTGCGTAGTTTTGGAGCAGATTCTTTGATTATGGCACAAGCAGTTGGAAAAATACGGAATTTTTTAAAAGAAAGTGGGAGTCAATGTGATGTACCGTTTGATATATTGCTGAAACAGACGATTAATTCCCCCCCGACTTTGAGTGAGATAGTTTCATACATAGATCAAATTATTTTAAAAAAAGAAGTGAATAGCAGATATGAAGATGCTGAGGTAAATGAGGAAGAACTTGGCAAGCTAAAAATTCATAAAAAAGGGAAAGAAGATAAATTAGTTGTGATTTTCCACGCTGGCTTGGGATCGATTGATGAATTTTTACCATTTATACAAGGTCTATGTAATGAAGAAAAGGGGACTATTGTTAGTATAGCATTAAATAATGTAAAGCAATATTTAGATTTTTATGCAGGGCATTTATATGAGAGTGTTGCTGATAAATATACAAAAATTATACTTGACTTAGGCTATGATAAAATACAACTTATTGGACATTGTGTTGGCGGAATGATAGCTTTTGAGGTTGCAAAAAATATGATGGATAAGGGAGTTGATGTTATTGATGTCTCTCTGATTGATAGTATACCAGGGAAATATAGTATTGAGGATGAGGTAGTAATGGAACTAATGTTTTTACCTATGGTAAATATAACGTATCCTGTGTTGGCGGAATATCAATTAAATGAGCGGGAATTATATGAATATATGGATGAGAAATTTGGAAAATATACAGGAATAGAACAGAAATCTAAAAATAAAGTAGAAGAATACATAAATGGTCTTCGGGAGATTGAGAAAGAGGAAAGAATAAGACTGTATATAAACAGTGTATCGAAAAATATGCCAATTCAAATGTTTGTCTATTTATTTGATATATTCAAACAAAGTACAAATGGAGCTATATATAAACCTATACCATATTTAGGTGATATTCGTTTATTTATAGCAGAAGATACAGAGAAAATTGTATTCCATCGAAGTGAAGAAGTTATAAATTTTTGGAGAGAAAATTGCATTGGTGATGTTACTGTTATTATGATTCCTGGAAATCATCTTACATGTTTTACTGATGTAAACAATATTCAGAAGTTAGTAAATAAGATTACAGAGAAATAGTATCCGAAATAATTAGGTGAATCAATACAATAAGGAGAATGATTACTCCGATTTCTTCGGAGCCACTTGTCCGGACTTATATGCTAACACCAGATACAACCTGTACCTACGCATGGACAAACTGATGAAAAACCATCTCATGTTCCTGCATGACAGAAGGGTTCCGACAAGTAATAATGAAGCCGAGAGACAGCTTCGCAACTATAAAAGAAAGCAAAAGCAGGTCGTGTCCTTCCGGAGTAACCAAAGCCACGATTATCTCTGTAAAAGCATGAGCATGCTGGTTGTGATGCGACAAAATGAAAGTAACCTCTTTGATAGAGTATCCAGGATTCTGGATTAAGAAGAGCCAGTGGTTTTGACTGATTACAGTTTACACCACCGGCTTTTCTTAATCAAGTTCGCACCTGAACAGTAACATAAACAACACGCATACTTCAAAATTCAAAAAACATCCATGGACTGCGGCCATGAAAATATGCTATACTAACTGTGGTTTACTTATGCTAATCAGGGAGAAAATACAAATGAGCGAACAGCAATTTACAGACTTTTTTGACCCGGAAATTCAAAAAATTGTCAGCGAAGATGGCTGCTCCATTTACAGAATGAAAAATGTAACTGGGGGGGAGGGTGTTATCACTCGCTATGAAATTCTTCCGGGTATTGAATTATTCTATAATGATTTTCACATGAGCGATGGACAGAATCAAAACAAGCTTCCGCACTCTGATGTACTTGAAATCAATCATTGCCGGGAGGGACGTTTTGAATGCGAATTTGCTAATGGAGATTATCAGTATGTCGGTGCTGGCGATCTTGCAATTAACCGCCTGACAAACGAAACTACATCAACTTACTTTCCGTTGTCGCATTATCACGGCATTTCTATTACCATTGATCTGCCTACGGCAGATCAAACTATGAAGCGGATAGAAAGTGTGATTGGAGGTCTGAATATAGATGTCTTTTCGATTGCAGATAAGTTTTGCAAGAATGATACCTGCATTGTATTAAGAACTCAAAGCGAAATTGAACATATTTTTTCGGAACTTTATCGGGTGGAGCCTCGGATGATCGCTTACTATTTAAAAGTGAAAGTGTTGGAATTGCTGATGTTTCTGAATCAGGTTTCGCTTCAGGATTACCAGGAAGAACGAAGATATTTTGCAAGAAATCAAGTACAAACAATAAAGAAAATGCAGGAATATATGACAGCTGATCTTCGCAACCATTATACTTTGCAGGAGTTATCAGAAAAATTTGAAATTCCTCTTACCTCAATGAAGGTTTGCTTCAAGGGCGTTTATGGGTGTTCTATTTATGCTTATATGAAATCCTATCGTATGCAGGCTGCCACGATCTTGCTTCGGGATACTTCTGACAGCATAACAGAAATTGCGGCTAAAATGGGATACGATAATCCAAGTAAATTTTCCGAAGTATTCAAAAAGGAATTTGGAGAACTGCCTTCCGAGTTCCGAAAAAAGTTGTCCAAATAGAGGATGTTTGGTCTTTTTAGAGTGGCGGCAAAATACCAGATACAATATACTATCATCTGTACTAGCAGATGATTTAAGAGCGTCGTGCAGACGCTCTTTTTTGAATAGAGGTTAGATTGTTCTAACCCGCGAAGGAGTCGGTATTATGAAACGGGATATGAGAAAATATATCCTACGGAAACTGGTTGAGCTGATATTTACTTTATTGTTTGTAACTCTACTGTCTTTCTTGCTGATGAGACTGTCATCCGTTGATCCAGCCACAGCTTATGCAAAGAGGATGATCGGAAACCCCCCCACAGCGGAACAGATTGAAAAGATTCGGATTCAGTTGGGGTTTGATAAACCATTGCTTGTCCAGTATGGCCGTTGGGTATGGGACTTACTGCATTTTGATTTAGGCGTTTCTTTGGCAAATGGACATGATGTTTGGACGGATATTGCCACAGCCTTTCCGAAAACGCTTGGAATTGTAGCTCTGGCATCTATCTTTCAGGTTGTTTTCATTGTAATCGTTAGTTGTATTGCCTTTTTACTTCCCTGGAAACTTCCGAAAAAGGCAGTCAGGCTTTTGTGCATTTTGGGTGTGTCCATACCCTCTTTCTATTTGGCAACCGTTTATCTGGATTATTTTGCTGTTCAAAAGTCATTAATTTCTGTGGCAGGAAATACAACCCTACTCAGCTACATATCTCCGGCAATCTGCATTGGCGTATTCGGGGCTTCTTTCTATACGCCGCTTCTGATGGATGCTCTGGAGCATGAAAGCAACGAGGATTACGCATTTTATGCCCGTTGCCGTGGGCTTTCGGAAAAAAGGCTTTTGCTGTGCCATTTTATTCCGCGGGCAGCGATGGGTTTAGTTCCAAACTTTTTACAAAGCATTGGTTTGGCACTGGCTAACGCAACGGTGATTGAATCCATTTTTTCAATTCCGGGATTTGGTTATCTGATTGTAAACCATGTGCTTGATCGCGATACTCCCATGATACACGCCGAGGTGTTTTTTCTGGCGCTGGCGATTGCTCTTTGCAACATTGCCGCTGACTTGGTGCAGTGGGCAATCGGGCGTAAAAAGGGGGGGGTGGCGTAAATGAAAACGAAGCGTTTTCGAAAATGGTGTGCGATTTTCATTCCAACCCTTGTGATTATTTTCTTTTTTGCCGGATTTTTATTTGCACCCAACGATCCAATGAAATCAAACTTGTTGGAGAGATATGCTGATCCCAGCGCAGAATATCCGTTTGGTACGGATGCTTTAGGGCACTGCATTCTGTCACGGATTCTTTATGGTGGCTGGACAACGCTGGGGATTGTATTAGGAGGCTCTCTTATTGTTTTTCTGCTTGGCACTGTTATCGGAATGGTGACAAGCCGGGCCATTATGAAAGAAAATGCACTTATTGATGGCCTGATTAACGCTGTTACAGCCATTCCCCCCGATTGCGTATTTAATTGTGTTTATTGGAGCCTGGGGCAGCGGAGCGAAAACTACTCTTGTCGCGCTCACTGTGTCTTACATTTTGAGATACATAAAACTGGTTCGTACCCGTACCGACATGGAAATGGGAAAAGCTTATGTCATGTGTGCAATCGCTTCCGGCGCTTCAAAGCTCAGAATCATGCTGATTCATATTTTCCCGAATTTGATTGCCGAAATGATTCGCTTTCTGTGCCTTTCCTGTGCGGATATGATTTTGGCTATTACCGGATTTTCCTTTATTGGATTAGGGCTTGGTGATAATGTAGTAGATTGGGGGGGAAGTATGATTTTAGACGCAAGGGGGGTGCTTTGGTTCTTCACCCGACCATGATTCTCTATCCAATAGGGGGGGCGGTAATTTTATCGACACTCTGCTTTAACGTCATTGGCAGGCAGTTGACAACGAAGGAGGCAGAGTGATGTTAAAAATTGAACAGTTAGATGTCAAGGAACGGTCAGGCCGCTACCTTCTGAAAGACATATCTATGGAAATTCCTGCAGGCCATGTGATTGGACTTACAGGTAAAAGCGGCTCTGGAAAAACAACTTTGCTGCGGAGCATTTTGGGGGGATGCTTCACACAAGCTGTCATATTGATGCCGGGAAAATTTTGTTGGACGATATAGATTTATCACATCTTTCCCGCAAGTCACATCGTGAGCTTTGTGGGAAGAAGCTTGGATTTATCCCCCCCCAGAACCCTATGACGGCTTTTGACAGCCGATTAAAAATCGGTTATCAGATGCGGGAAACCTTTGTCAATCGTTTGCATTTGAATACAAGTGAAGCAACTGACCTGGCGAAAGAGAAACTGGTTTCCGTAAATCTAAAAGACACGGATCGGATTTTGGGTGCGTATCCGTCTGAACTATCAGGCGGAATGCTACAACGAGTAGCTGCGGCAATCTTATTGGGAATGTCGCCGGATTATGTTTTAGCCGATGAACCAACCGCTGCATTGGATGAAGAAAACAGGGATTTATTGCTTCTCATCATGCAGGAGCAAATGAAGGACAAAGGCATATTATTTGTATCCCATGATGTGGCCGCACTTAAAAACTTATGTCAGAACGTTTATGTTCTGGGAGCCGGAAAAATTATTGAGCATGGAACGATGGATAAACTCTTGTCAAGTCCGCAGACAGACTGGATGAAACAATTTTCCGCGTTGAGCCATAGGGAAAGTCGGGGTGAATGGAAATGGGAGAAATTGTAATCCAGAATGTAAATCAGGTATATCATAATGTGAACCAGGGAGATTTTAATGCGCTTTCGGACATCAACCTCCACCTTTGTAAAGGTGAAAGTCTTGCTATTGAGGGAGAAAGCGGATCGGGAAAAAGCACGCTGGCAAGACTTCTGATCGGCATTGAGAAACCAACTTCTGGCAAAATATTACTGGATGGTGAAGATATAACCTGTTGGAATTATCGAACATGGAAACAGCACCGTAAAAAAATACAGGCTGTTTTTCAGGATTCTTCCGGCACTTTAAATCCTGCCAGGTCTGCATACGCAAATGTAGAAGAAGCACTGGTGAACTTAACTGATAAGAAAAGAGCCGAAAGAAAAAACATATTTTAGATTTGATGGATGCCGTACACATGGATTATGGGCTTTTGGAAACGCCTGTCCGTCAGCTTTCGGGCGGCGAACAGAGGCGGCTCTCTTTGCTTCGGGCGATTGCCGTGGAACCTGATTACTTAATCATGGATGAAGTGACCAGCGGGCTTGACCTGATTTCGGCGGATGCCGTACTTACTTTAGTAGAGAACTTTGTGAAGCTATCCGGCAGCTCCTGCATTTTCATTACGCATAGCAGAAAGGACGCAATGCGTATTGCAAATCGGATTATCATCATGCGGGAGGGACGGATCGCCGAGCAAGGCTATCTAATAGATCAATTATCAAACCAGAAAGGACAAGGATAACATGAAACAGATTTACAAGAAACTTCTCGCCGCTGTATTGGGCGTGAGTATGCTTTTGTCTATGGTCGGCTGTGGTCAGAATGATACCTCCGATCAGACGCAGACTGGCGGTGAAAACGAAGCGAAGGTACTGACGATCGTCACGGCTAAGGAATTGGACAGCCTTACGACACTGACCATGAACAAGGAAAACAATATTGCCTGTGGCCTGGTCTATGAGACTTTAGTCGCCTATGAGGACGGGGGGGAAATTGTTCCCGAACTGGCCGAGGAATGGGGGGGATGGGATGAGACAAATACTGTCCTTACCTTTAAGCTCCGTCAGGATGTTGCTTTTACAGATGGAGCCGCTTTTAATGCGGAAAGCGTAAAGGAAATTCTGGACTTTGACCGTTCCAACCCTAATTTTAGCGGTATCAAGGGCATTTACAACATTGAAAGCGTAGAGGTTGTTGACGAATACACGGTGGCCGTTCATTATGCTGCCCCCCCTTGCTTCTCTTATATCAATGACTTCTGCTTCCAGAATGTTGCTGGTATGATGTCCCCGAATGTGTTTGAAGCTGAAAACTTCCAGACATTCACAGATGTTGTCGGCACTGGTCCATACATCCGCGAAGAAATGATTTCCGGTGACTGCACCCGTTTTGTCAGAAATGAAAACTATTGGGGGGGCGAAGCTCCTTACTATGATGAAGTTGTCATAAAGTATATCCCGGAGGCATCTTCCAGACTTCAGGCATTACAGACTGGTGAGGTTGACCTGATTTACGGTGCTGACCTTCTCAGCTATGATGACTATAATCAGGCTCTTTCTCTGGATGGGATCGAGGGCGCAATCAATGATGGAAATACCCTGACCCGGAACCTGGTTCTGAATGCGTCCAGCGAAATTTTGAGCGATCTTAAGGTTCGCCAGGCGATTGCATACGCTGTCAATAAGGAAGAAATCACCAAGGGCCTGACCTATGGATACGAAACTCCGGCCACCAGCCTGTTTGCACCCGGAGCGCCCTACACAGACATTACTTATAACAGCACATGGAGCTATGATCTGGATAAAGCAAATGCACTTCTGGATGAAGCTGGATGGGTGATGAATGAAAGCACTGGTATCCGTGAAAAAGATGGACAGCAGCTTTCCCTGAATTACACCTATTGGACTGATCTTTCTCTTGCACAGGACATGGCTCTTGCAATTAAGACCCAGCTTGCAGAGGTTGGTATTGACGTAACCACTACCGGCCAGGATCAGATGACCTGGTGGACCGAAGGCGTTGCAGGAAATTATGACATTACAACATGGAATACAGAAGGGTCTTATACTGAACCGCACAAGTTCCTGCAGGAATCCCTCGGTGCTGATCCTCATGCTATTTCCTTGCAGGCACTTGAGGATTTCCAGAGCTATTCGGATGCGGTAAATGCGTTCTCCACCTCTGCTGATCCCGAAGTGGTTCAGAGTGCGATTGCTACTGCACTGAATGTTTCCAACGACAATGTGATTGACCTTCCGATCTCCTATTCTAAGGATCTGGTTGTATATAATTCCTCCAAAATCGCCGGATATACTTTCTCCAGCGTGCCACAGTTCTTTGAGATCGATAACGTACAGCCTGCGGAATAAATATAATCCAATGTCTAAATGGAGTGTTTAACGCCCTATCAGAGTGGCAGAAAATAGCCGAATAGATATAATAGAGGTTGGTTAGAAGTGTTTAACCAATCTCTATTTTTATGAAAAGGAGCGTATGTGAAATGGACAAGAAAGATAATCCCATGTCCAGACTGATGGAACTTGCCGCTCCATATAAGGGTGAATATGTTCTTTCAGTGATTTTGGCAATCCTGGGTGTTGCCGCCGGATTGCTGCCGTTTTTTGCAGTTTCAAAAATTGTGATTCTCTTGATGGATGGAGAGACATCTGTGTCCGTCTATATGGAGTGGTGTCTGATTGCGGGAATTGGTTTCCTTGGGAAAGTATGCTTTGCAAATTTCTCTACTTTAGTTTCCCATACGGCCACTTTCGCAACTCTGGCGGAGATCCGCCTGAAACTAGCAGATAAACTTACCAGGGTTCCGATGGGCTATATGATTAACACCCCCCCATCGGGAGAATTAAAAAATGTCTTGGTAGATCGTGTGGAGGGAATGGAAACGACCCTTGCGCATTTAGTACCGGAGCTGACAGCGAATCTCTGTATTCCGATTTGTATTCTGATTTACCTACTGTTTTTGGATTGGAGAATGGCGCTGGCTGCATTGATTACCCTGCCGATTGGTATGTTGTGCTATAAGGGAATGGCAAATGGATATGAAGAAAAATTCCAGGGTCTTATTATGCGCATGCGTAAAATGACCAGCACTGTGGTTGAGTATATCGGCGGAATAGAAGTCATTAAGGCGTTTAATCAGTCTGCTAATTCTTACCAGAAATATTCAGATGCCGTTGAAGATAATGCGGCCTATGCTGTGAACTGGATGAAAAGCGTGCAGCTTTACAAATCCATGCTTGTTACAATCTGGCCCAGTGTGTTAGTGTGTGTTCTTCCTATTGGCTGTGTCCTGTACCGGAACGGGAGCCTGAGCGTTCCGGCATTTGTTACCTGTATCGTGCTGTCATTGGGTATTATCACACCAATTTTAAATGCCATGAACTTTACGGACAGCATTTCTCAAATGAAATCAGTAGTCGGGGGGGAATTGTGCGCCGTATTGGATGAAAAAGAACTGGATCGCCCGGAAACGCCGGTGTCTATTCATTCTTCCAATATTGTGTTAGAAAACGTCAGCTTTTCGTATGAAAGCGAAAAGCCATTGCTAAAAAATATCAACCTTTCTATTCCAGAAAACAGCATTACCGCTTTTGTCGGTCCCAGTGGCGGCGGCAAGTCTACCATTACGAAGCTGATTGCGGGATTTTGGGATGTAACAAACGGAACTGTCAAGTTAGACGGAACAGATATTCGCAAAATTCCGTTGTCACAGCTTATGGATAATATCGCTTATATTTCACAGGACAACTATCTTTTTGACGAAACTGTTTTAGAAAATATCCGTATGGGAAAACCATCCGCAACGGATGAAGAAGTATATCAGGCTGCCAGAGATTGTGGCTGCTATGATTTCATTCTGAATCTGGAAAATGGATTCCATACAGTTGTCGGAGGTGCAGGAGGTCACTTGTCGGGCGGTGAGCGCCAGAGAATTGCGATTGCCCGCGCTGTACTGAAAAATGCGCCGATTGTTATTCTTGACGAGGCAACCGCTTACATTGACGCCGAGAATGAAGCCTTAATTCAAGAGGCAATGGCAAAAGTGATTGCCGGGAAAACCGTTCTGATGATTGCGCACCGTCTTTCTACGATTACCGATGCAGATAAAATTGTTGTCATAAAAGATGGGCAGATTATTGACGAAGGAACACATGAAAACTTATTGACTTCCTGTACGCTCTATCAGGAAATGTGGAAAGCGCACATGGACACAAAAGATGTGGCGTAGGAGGTGCGAAGATGATAAAGACATTAAGCAAGATTTATCAGTTTTCAGGGAAAATGCAGGGGACAATGAAAAAAGCTATCCTTTTTTCTGTCCTGCACTCCCTTTTTGATATGATGTCCTTTGGAGCATTAGCCATGGTTTTTTCGGTTTAACAGACGGTTTTACTACGTCTATGATCTGGATGATATTTGGAATCACCCTGGCAAGTATGCTGCTTAAAATTTATTGCAGCTACATTTCAGATTTTGGCAAGGTGCAAATTGGATATTTTATGTGCGCGGAGAAACGGATTCATATTGGAGATCGCATGAAATATATGCCGATGGGGTATTTCAACGATCACAATTTGGGGAATTTGACTTCTGTCGTCACTACGACTATGGGCGATATTGAAAATAATGCGTCCATGGTGCTAACCAACATATTAGGCGGCTATATCCATGCAGCGATTATTACTATTGTTATGCTCTGTATCGACTGGCGGATCGGACTGACGATTTTGTGCGGGATTCTGCTTTTTACATGGTGCATCGGCCGGTTACAGAAAAAATCGGAAACGGTTTCGCCACAAAGACAGCAGGCCCAGGAGACTCTCGTTTCTAATGTACTGGAATACGTTCAAGGGATGCTGATTGTAAAATCCTTTAATCTCGGTCAAAATTCCAATAGCAAAATGAGACAGGCAATTCTGGACAGCAAGGATAAAAATCTGAAATTAGAGCGTACATTCGTCCCTTACAATATGCTGCAACAAATCATTCTCTACGGAACAAGTATTCTTGTTATAGTGGAGGGGGGGTTGTACTTTTACCTGAATGGAACGATGGCGCTTTCCATTTGCCTGCTTATGACAGTAGCATCATTTATGCTCTTTAGTCAGCTTCAGTCGGCGGGGGGGAATACTTCCTCTCTCCTGCGGTTACTGGATGTTTCGATTGACAAGGTAAACGAAATTGATAACACGCCCGTTATGGACGAGCATGGTAAACCTATTAATCCCCCCAAATTATAATATTGTTTTTGATGATGTTTCTTTTTCCTATGGAGAACACAAGATTCTGGATCATGTGAGCCTCTCTATTCCCGAAAAAACCGTAACGGCTATTGTTGGTCCGTCCGGTGCCGGAAAAAGTACGCTTTGTAACCTAATCGCTCGATTCTGGGATGTTGACGATGGAAAAATTACAATCGGCGGTATAGATGTTCGAGATTACACACTGGACAGTCTGCTCACCAATATCAGTGAGGTATTCCAGAAGGTATATCTTTTTGCTGATACCATAGAAAATAATATCAAATTCGGCAATCCAGCGGCTTCCCATAACGAAGTTGTAAAAGCAGCTCAAAAGGCGTGCTGCCATGATTTTATTATGAGTCTGCCTGATGGCTACGACACCGTTATTGGTGAGGGAGGCGCTACATTGTCCGGTGGTGAAAAACAACGGATTTCGATTGCCAGAGCAATCTTGAAAGACGCTCCTATCATCATTTTAGACGAAGCTACATCAAGTGTTGATCCAGAGAATGAAAATCTTCTGATGGGCGCTATTTCAGAGCTGACGAAGAATAAAACGGTTATTATGATAGCTCATCGGCTAAAAACAGTCAGAAATGCGGATCAGATTTTTGTATTGTCAGGTGGTCACATTGTTCAGACAGGCAAACATGAGGATTTGATAAGGCAGCCTGGTATTTATGCAGATTTCATTGGTATTCGTAAGAAAGCGATTGGATGGAAATTGAGATAAGAGCTCCTACTTCCAGAGTAGTACGGACAGTTCGCTTCTCTATATAGACCATTGCAGGGAGGGACAGATCGAAAATGTTATACATTTGGTTATGTGCCACATTATACATTAAGAAAAAATGAGATTGGAACTTTGGGAAGAGTCAGAAGAAGATGAATGAGGCACAAAGTGCCCTCATTCATCTCTCGAGATAGGTACTGATTCTCGTTTTGTCTGAAGTGAATCGGATTTTACATTTGGAGTATACATCAAAGCAATGAAATTCTGCTGGATGATATCTAGTGTCTTCTGTTTTTTCTGTAATTCCTGTTTTTCGCGGACAGTAGCTGCCTGTTCAGATTCAAGATTTTCAATCCGTTTCTGGATTTTATTAGAGCTTGGGATTTTGGTAACACCGAGATCCTGAAGCTCTTTTTTAGTGAATCGTGGAGCTGGTATTCTGCCTGATGCTTGGTTCGGTATGCTTTTGGATTTTTAGCAGATCTGCAATCTTCAATCACTTTACGGCAAAGCCGGTAAGAATCACAGTGTTTCTGAATGATTTTCTGTGTGCTCAGCTCACTGTTGATTTGCGTTATTCTCTGCTCAGCCGCTTTAACAGAAGCATTAACATCAGAAAGATGCTGCTGGAAATCTTCATAATTCAGTAGGTTATTTTCGGAAAGATAGTTGAAGGTGCGGGCCGCCTCTTTCAAATTATTGAGCTTTGCCCATCGTTCAAATCCTTCTCGATTGCCGGTTGTAACATACGTGGAGATATTGATATACAGGCGGGCTTCTCTGGACAGATGCTTTGGAGCTTTTACTTTGCTACGATTTTTTGCCAGGCGGATGCGAACATTTTCTTCGGAATAATAGCTTCCGAGAGATTTCATATAAGTGAAGTTTTTCTGCTCTGGTGCACGGAAGGACAGGTGCTTTCCTTGGCGGATTTCATATCCGGCTAACTGCATCTTTTGCAGAAATTCCTCATAGTTGATGGAAGCCCAGATTGCCTTATCAACCGCAACACGTAGCTTGGCTTTCCAACTGGTGCCACGATGATATTCCATGTTCTCTTTATAGCTTTTGCCTTTTTCTCCGATTGGCATACTGGTGGTAAGTCCGTTTTCATGGCAGATACGATTACTGATCCGGCAGAGTTTATGGTAGCTCCGCTTATTGGAAACATACTTGTGATGATCAACAAAGCTTGCAGCGTTGAAGATGATGTGATTGTGAATATGATTTTTGTCAACGTGGGTGCTGATCACATACTCATATTTTCCTTTTAGTACTTCATCTGCGAATTGCTGTCCTAAGCGATGGGCGGTTTCGGCATCAACTTCTCCAGGTTTGAACGACTGGATCAGATGAAATGCCAGGTTATCACCTTTATCCATTCCATTCTTTTTTGCCATTTCTCTAGTCATAGAAAATTCAAGATCTGCAGTTTCCGGGGAACAGCCAAAACTGGAAACTAACAGTTTTTCTTCTGTTTTATCTGGATTTGTGATGTAGTCCAGAGCTTTCTTGTCTGTTACTTTAATGGGGAAGATCTTAAGATACGCCATAATTCTTTCACCATCTCTTTCAATTCTTGCATTTCTTCCGGATATAGATCTCCGGTGGTATTTACCTTTTTTGCAATCTGGTTGATATTTACACCAATCTTGTGCATTTCCTCATACTGTTTCTTCAGTGGAGTGGTATCTGTGTTGACGATGTAACCGTCGATTGCCATTTTGCGAAGATAAGCTCCCATGTTTTTGGTCTTTGATTCAATCATCTTTCTACGGATAAGCTTCCGTTCTTCTTCTGTGACATAGAAATGGATTTCTTTGCTTCTCTTTCTTTCAGCCATTGGCGTGTTCTCCTTTCTGAGAAGGTAGTAGTATCGTTGCTTTCAGCTTTTTTCAATTTAGGGCAGGGTTCCCTAAATTGGGATTTCCCGGAAGTGTATCCTCACTTCCTGTCCTTGCTGTTTTACCCCCCCTCTATTAGTTAAAGTCAGGAGAACCGGAAAAATGCAAAAGAATTTGGCAGGTAGTATGGGATACGAAAATGTGGTATGATTATGGGCAGGATATCAGAAAAATCAGGAGTTGAATAGATTGTGAAGAAAGAAGAAATTTTTGAATATGTGCAGAAACAGTATGGCACAATGCCGGAATATTTATGGAGTAAACTATCGGACAGTGCAGTACTTCGACATAAAAATGGGAAATGGTATGCAGTGATCATGACGGTTGAAAAATCGAAACTGGGATTAGAGGGAAATGATCTGGTTGAAATCATGGATGTAAAGTGCGATCCAGAAATGACCAGCATGATTATTCAGACTTATGGATTTTTACCAGGATACCATATGAATAAACAGCACTGGGTCACGATTTTACTGGATGGTTCAGTCAGTGAAGCGAAGATATTGGACTTTTTGGATATGAGCTATGACCTGATTGACGGAGCAGACAGAAAGGAAGAAAAATGAGAACAGCGATAGTATACGCATTTGTGCATCATGGAAATACAGAAAAATTAGTAAAGAGGATCGCAGAAGAATGTCAGGTGGATTTGATTGATGCTGTGAAACAGCCAGATGCAGACCTGAGCAGTTATGATATGATTGGGTTTGCATCAGGAATCTATTTTTCAAAGTTTCATCAGTCGATATTGGAATTTGCAGAGAAGAATCTACCGGACGACAAAAAGATATTTCTGATCTGTACTTATGGCGGGAGTGCTAATTATAAAACCATAGAGCAGATTTTGGATAAAAGACATGCCAGTGTGGTTGGAAAATTTGGCTGTAAAGGGTATGACACATTCGGACCATTTAAACTGGTTGGAGGTATTGCTAAAGACCATCCGAATGAAGAAGATATGAAAAACGCAGCGGACTTCGTAAAAGGATTACACTGATTTTTGAGTAAAAGGAAAACCGGGGATTTTACTCCTCGGTTTTCTGGCAGTTGTGTTTCTAGTCTTCAACCTGAAAAATATCTTCTACAGGCACTTTCAGGTAATGTGCCAGCCGGATTGCAATCTCAAGAGAGGGATTACGTTCTCCACGTTCGATGCGGCCTATAGTCTGGCTGCAGGAACCTATGGCTTCAGCCAAATCTGCTTGAATGAGATTCCGTTCTTCACGAATATCTTTTAGTGTATTATTGATTGCCATTCAATCACTTCCTTTGCTTATTGTTATCAGCAGGATCATGAACCTGCTGTTGAAATCTAATGAAATCCCGGAATTTCTGCACCTTTGCATTTCCCGATTACTTTTCCAAAAATCTTAAAAGAGTCAGATTCCAAAACCTGGATAGGACGATATTTTTGATTTAAAGAAATCAGATAAACACCATCTGGCTCATCGTGTAATTCCTTGATGTAAGTATTGCCGTTGAGATAGAAGATTCCAATTTCACCATTAGCAAGAGAATCTTTTTTCTGAATCCATGCAACATCGTCTGTATGATAAAGTGGCTCCATACTGTCACCGGAAATCCGTACACCAAAGTCAGTCTGCTCAGGAGCAAGGTATCCTACATCATAGGTTTCTTTTACAGAATCCTCCAGGTAATTTCCAGTACCAGCAGAAACTGGTTCCCAGGTAATTTCTACAGGATGATGGAATGGGATAATTTTTGCAGACAGTGGAGAAAACTTTTTAGAAGCTTTCAAAATATCAGCAAATTCAATCAATTTATTTCTGCCTTCTTCATTCAATCCACTCATAATGTTATATGGGTTTTCTCCAAAGAAGGATTCATATATATCTTCGATATCAAGTAACTGGCAAAGTGTCAGGAAAACATGTAAAGCTGGTTCTCGTGCATTGGTCTCCCATTTGGAGAGTGCTTTTGTAGTGACCTGAATACCTTCCTGAGAAAGCAGGTCTACAAGATATGATTGAGAGTATCCTTTCTTTTTTCTATTTTCTGCTAATATTTCCCCCCGAAATCACGCATTTGTTCGCCTCATTTCTATTTGAATTTTCTATATGCATTATACCGTATGTTAGAAATAAAATCAACAACAATCTCCAAAATGGAGAAAATACAACCAAGATGTTACTTGACTATCTCCGGAATGTCGATATATACTAAACATACAAAAATTGATAAGACATCATGTTGAAGGAAACAGCTGGGAGGTAAAAAGTTTGAGTGAGCGTGTGATCCTGCATAGTGATATGAACTGTTTTTATGCCAGTGTAGAAATGCTGCAGCATCCGGAATTTGCCGGAATGCCGCTGGCAGTCGGTGGCGATCCGGAAGCCAGACATGGGATTGTGCTGACAGCAAATTATATTGCAAAGCAAAAAGGTGTAAAGACCGGAATGGCATTATGGCAGGCAAAACAGATTTGTCCGAAAATCATATTTGTACCACCACGGATGGATTTGTATTTGAGATTTTCAAAGATGGCAAGAGAAATCTATTCGGAGTATACGGACAAGATCGAGCCATATGGAATTGATGAAGCCTGGCTGGATGTATCGGACAGCAGAAATCTGAAAGGAAGCGGAATGACGATTGCAAGAGAAATCAGCCATCGGATTAAATACGAATTGGGTGTAACGGTAAGTATTGGAATTTCCTGGAATAAGATTTATGCGAAACTTGGTTCAGATTATAAAAAGCCGGATGCAATCACAGAGTTTAATCGAGAAAATTATAAAGACAGGATATGGCAGCTTCCAGCGTCAGATTTGCTTTATGTCGGAAGACAGACAAATAAGAAATTGCAAAAACTTGGAATCCGGACAATCGGGCAACTTGCGGAATCAGACGAAAAGTTGTTAGAGAGTCATTTTGGAAAAATAGGAAATGTATTATGGGCTTTCGCAAATGGCTGGGATGAAGATCCGGTTTGCAAGGAAGGATATGAAGCACCAGTAAAGTCGATAGGTAATAGCACTACAACACCGAGAGATCTGGAAAATGATCTGGATGTATGGATCATTCAAATAGCATTGGCAGAAAGTGTAGCTGCACGATTGCGGAAACATGGATTTAAATGCAAAAC
The DNA here is from genome assembly GCA_001312505.1 of Mediterraneibacter faecis JCM 15917. Classification (GTDB taxonomy): domain Bacteria; phylum Bacillota; class Clostridia; order Lachnospirales; family Lachnospiraceae; genus Mediterraneibacter; species Mediterraneibacter faecis. The sequence continues at coordinate 39,412 of BBDW01000007.1, read as the reverse complement.
AGTAGAAATTACAGTTCGAGATAATGGATTGTATAGTTTTTCCAGACAGATACATTTACGACAGCCAACGAATATTACAAACGAGATTGTAACTGCAGCATTTCAGCTATTTAAAGATAATTACAAATGGGAATATCCCATTAGAAGCCTGGGAATCCGAGCTGCGGATCTTGTGTTAGATGATATTCCCGTGCAGTTGGATTTATTTGGAAATCAGGAGAAAAAGGAAAAGTTAGAGAAGCTGGATCGTACTGTAGATGAGATCAGACGACGGTTTGGTTATTTCAGTATACAGCGAGCGGCAATGTATCAGGATAAAGTCTTATCCCACTTAGACGCTGGTACGCACACGATCCATCCACACAGTTATTTTCATGGGTAATTGGAGGAATAGATTTGAAAAAAGCATTAACCAGAAAACAGAAAGAAAGTTATCAATGTATTTTGGATTATACGAAGGAGCATGGATATCCGCCGACAGTACGGGAATTTGGAAAATTGATCGGGGGGGTGAAATCAACATCATCAGCATTTTCCAGAATCAAGCAGTTGGAGTTAAATGGATATATCCGCAGAATCCCGGCATCGCCAAGAGCAATTGAGATTTTATAGTGAGGTGTCGGCATGAACAAAGTATATGTAGATGTAGTAGCAGAGTTTCGTAAAGACGGACAGCTGGTTCCCATATTTTTACATGGGAGGATGGAAGAAGTATAGCATTGACAGAATTTTGAAAATCGAGCGATGCGCCAGCAGAAAGGCAGGCGGTGTAGGAATGATGTACACCTGTATGATACAGGGGGGGCAGGAAAGCCACTTGTTTTACGAAGTGGATAAATGGTTTATGGAGAGAAAAACAGCATAAGGAGAGATTGGTATAGACGATATTATTTGGATTATTAACCGGCAGGGATAGTCACTTTCCCTTTATATTCCTGCAGGTTTTACATAAGAAGAGGGATTCCGGTCAGCAAAGGCAGCTCCCACAATGCCTTTTGGATATCCGCTTCTGCAAGTTATAGTAAGTAATTGCTTCCCATCAAAATCATGGGGGGGAAAGCGAACTGGTCTGAAAGACCGCCAGTTAGTGTGATGATGATAAGGAGATTTTGAAACTGATGACAGACAGAGATTATGCAATTAAATCAATGAAAGAAATTACCTTCCAGATGGCAAGTCATGCACAGGATTATCTGGAAGTTACAATCGAAAGACATTATACTGATATTAAAGAATTGATGACAAGCTATCAGAAATTGATTTTGGAAAATCAGATTGTGTTAGAAGAACTGGATATGGAATGCCAGGAGAAAATCAATGAAGACATGGCATATGCATTGAGTTATCTGAGCATTTATAACAACCAGCTGAATGTGCCAAAGATGCACCGGGAGATGAATAATCTGATGATTATTTATGGATTGTCGGACATGATCTATCGGGGAATGACTTTAGTGAAGTTCTATGCACCGAATGGTGTGATGCTCAGTGAAATCCTTCATTCCTGTTTTTGCAGTCATTATAATAAGACAGATGTGGAAGTACAGCAGGAGTTAGGAATAGGCAGGACTTCTTTTTATAAAATGAAGAAGCAGGCACTTGTATTTAGGATTTTATTTTTATGAGATCGTGGTACCGCAGGCAAAGGATAAAAGATTTAAACCGTCACTGGGCGTTGAGGAAGAGTAGGTGAGTAATATGAGATACGAAGATTCGATGAAAGGTGTAGCTGATCAGATAATCAAAGAACAGCAGCGAGCCAGTAAAATTAAAAACAATCCAGAAGAGTTCCATTGGCATGACGAATATGCAACGTTGAATTTCTTTCGGTTTATCTGCAAAAATATCGGTAACTTGGGAAATGGAGAAATTGAAAAAATGGTCACACGCTTAAAGAGCATAGATCAGAAAGCAGTGGAAAACCATGTGAATGGTGCTGTTTGGGCATTTGATTATGATAAGATGTTCTGTGTATTGATGGAAAATGAAATTTGCCGAAAGGTGTGTGAAAAGAATAAATATAATAGTTGGACGAAGCTGATTGGACAGTATTGTATTTCAATGGCTTAAAGATAAAGAAAGTTGCTGGAGAGAAAAAATATTCTCCAGCAACTTTGTCTTTGATGAATAAAGGTCAATTTTTCATTTAACTATTCTCACTATTATTTGATTCAGTGATTTTTTTCTTCTTTGGAGAAACCAGTTTGTGACCGGAATAAATGGACATGCCCATACAAAGCAATGAAGAATAGGCAAAATATTTATGTGCAGTCATAGATTTTCTGATTCCAGAATAAATGCATCCCAACATACAGAAAAGTGCTCCGAGGGACCAGTATTTATGCGATTTCATGATTTAATACCTCCTTTGATTTAACTGATTCTATCATAACGCTTTTTTACGAATATGCAAAGAAAATCTTGAAATATAGTTCTATAGAATTAGAACTTGGTTTTGCGATTCTGTATATTTAAGATATCCACAAGTATACTAAATTCAGAACGATTATTCGTTCTGGAGGAGGTGTTACGATGGATTTGAAAGCAGTAGGGCAGCGAATCAAATCAGCACGAGAAGCAAAAAATCTCACGCAAGAGGAACTGGCTGCATTAGTAAATTTAAGCCCGACGCATGTGAGTGTAATAGAGAGAGGTTTGAAAGTTACAAAATTGGATACCTTTGTTGCAATTGCAAATGCATTAGATGTTTCTGCAGATACTCTTTTGATTGATGTTGTGGCACATTCAGTTACAGGTGTTACCAATGAGCTGACAGAGAAAATAGAAAAACTTCCGATCAAAGAGCAGAAAAAAATTATCAAAGTAATCCATACATTATTGGAAGAGTAATATGACAAACTGGGAAGAGCAAGTAGCTCTTCTTTTTTTGACCTTTTATTCAGCTTTAAGTTGTAAAGTGTCTTTTCATGACAATAGAAATATGCTAAATTAGTTCTATAGAACAAGGCATAATTCTATTTGTATATTGGAGGAAAATGAATGAGAGAGAAAACTATTTATGAGAAGATTGCAGAAAAGTACAACACAACACCAGAAGAAGTACGCAGAGAAATGCAGATAGCCATAGATGCAGGCTTTGATAATCCTGATCCAGCTGTGCAGGAAAAATGGAAGAAAATGACACTTAAAGGAGACAGACCCACACCGGAAGAAGTAATCAATTACGCAGTAAAACAATTAAAAGGAAATTAATGAAAATATGAAGAAAAAGATAATTGCAGTGATAACAGGAGCAGTGATCTTGATAATTGCTGCAGGACGTATTTATTGGAAACCTGAATCCGGTCATAAGAGAGGTGAACCGGATGTAGTAGGAACATTTTCCATAAATCGGGATGAAAATTTAACTGTGGTCGCTAACCGAGAAAATATCGAGGATAGAGAAGCGTTTGCAAGAGAACTTTTGCAGATGTACAAGGATGATTCTTTTCATTCGACAAAATTCTCTACAGACAGGGGGGGATATGCGACGAGCCTTGATATGAACATCTATTTATGGAAAGAGGATATTGAAGACGGGGGGGAATCGGTAATGACAGCCGAATACAGACCTGTAGAATATGGAAAGGACTATGATGTTGTCAATAATCCTGATAAATTTCAACTATATATAGATGGAAAAGAAGTAGAAGAATAACACGGTGAACTTTTTACACTGAAATATGTACGATTCTAATAATGACATGAACTTATGGGAACGTATTGCGGATACTTTGTGAACTTTATCCTGATACAATGATTATGCTGATGAAAGAGGGCATAGATAACTGAATACAAGAAAGAGACGAAAGCCTCAGTAGTTAAGAAAAAACTACTGGGGGCTTTTTTTTGTGCCTGAATTTTTCAGCCAATAACTGCCGGTATGTCCCGGCAGGATAAAGGCGGAGCAGGCATGATCCTAAACAGAGGTCCGCCTTCTGGATTTGAAACGAGCAACAAGATTTCAAATTCAGGAGGAACGGATATGTATATTGAACACCCATATTTTTATGACGGAAAGTACTACGCAAATATTGATGGAGAAATGATCGAGATTACAAGAGAAGTTGCGTATGCGATGAACAATTTTTACAGAAGTAGCAAGGCAAAAAAAGTTGAGATTAAGAACGAACTGGGGGGGGAAGTCGTGGATAAGATGCTGCGGGAGGTCCCTTACAGTGGACAGTCCATTGATGGGGGGGAAGGATTCATGATTGAAGATTTCCCGGATCTGAATTGTGACGTGGAGCACAGTGTACTGACGAAAATGGAACAGCAGGATATTCATAGAGTGATCGATCAGCTGAATACCGAGGAACGCATGATTATTTACGGCATTTTCTTTGAAAACAAGACACAGACACAGATGGCAGAGATTATGGGGGGGATTTCCAGACAGGTATTAGCTTACAAGCTGAAAACGATCCTTAATAAAATGCGTGAAATGTATATGAAAAAATTTTTTAAAAATTTCGGAAATTTTTTGCATCTGCCGAAGTCATTTGACTTTAGTAATTAGAGGAGCTTTAAGGACTCCCTAAAATGCACCATGATAACTGAATATCCAATAATAACTGACGTGACATTTCATACAGTGAGCACGAGGAAGATGCCGCTATAGGATTATAAGACGTAAGAAACTATTTAGAGTCAATAATGCTGCGAAAAAGCACTGACCAAAGCCAGTCGGCAGGCTGGTGATGCGATGACATGTGTGAGATGCGATACACTTGCAGACCCTGAGAAGTCTGTAACTGGTAAACCTATGAACTGCCAGAGCTGGAAACGAGAGTTTTTGGGTTGTGGTCCGGAGTATAGCATCCGGGCAGGTTATTATTCCCTTCCTGCAGATGCAGGAGTAACGATTCGGGGTATCGAGGATAAATAGAATCGAGCGAGCACTGTTTAATAATCAAATTGGCTATAGAGGTTATGTGGCAGAGCTTTCCATCTTGGAAAGGAACTCTGCCGTATTCTTGTGGAGCCAATATAGCGCTATGAATGCTTTACAAATTAAAAAGATTGGAGAGATGACAAGTGACGATTCGAAGAGGAGATATCTTATGGGCGGATCTCGGTATGTTCCCGACAACTTCGGTTCAGGGTGGAGTAAGACCGGTGATCGTAGTAAGTAACAACAAAGCCAATACATACAGTTCAGTCATTACAGTAGTTCCGCTGACATCAAGAATATATAAGAAGCGGTATTTACCAACACATGTATTTATCAGTAAATACGATATGACAGGGATCCGAAAAGGAAGCCTGGCATTGGCTGAACAGGTTATGAGCATTTCTACAAAATGCATTATTGAGAAATGCGGAAGAGTAAATAAGTGGAGTTTGGATCGGGTACTGAAAGCAGTACAGATTCAAATGGGAATGAACGAAAGCGGGAAATGATATTCCTGCTTTCGACAATTCAACAGAAAACGACGTCATAAAATGTAGATAACACAAAAGAATGACAATACAGGACGAGCGGTTCTGGTGATTTTTTAGAGACGATTGAATATGATTTATAAAGGGAGGGATTGCGATGGCATTAAAAATTGTAAGAAGATATGATGCAAATGGTAATGTGATCGAAGATAAAGATTTAGAAAGATTCAAATTAGATTCCCCCCCGGTAGTTCGTCAGATCTTATATCAGATGAATAAAGAGATGGGAGCAGTTGATAATATTAAAGTCGATGCAGCTGAAAGAAGAAGTTTCATATAACATACTTAGACAAATAAAATAAGTTGAAATTTTTCTGGAAGGATGGTATAGTATACGTGAGAGGAGGAAAGAGCGAGGTGAGAAACATAAGAATTGGAAAGAATACCTCAAATAATAAAAAAACAGGATTGTATATCAGAGTTTCTACAAATTTTCAGTTTGAAGAAGGATATTCAGTAGGTGCTCAGACAGAGAAGCTTGAAAAGTATTGTAATTATCAGGAGATTGATAATTATGATCTGTATATTGACGGTGGCTATTCAGGAAGCAATCTGAATCGTCCGGAGATGAAACGTCTTATTAAAGAAATTCAAGAGGGCAAAGTGGAATCAGTTGTAGTTGTTAAACTTGATCGTTTGTCCAGAAGTCAGAAAGATACGATTTATCTTCTGGAAGATGTGTTTGAAGCAAATGATGTTGGATTTATTTCTTTAAATGAGAACTTTGATACAACAACACCATATGGAAAAGCAATGGTAGGTATCTTATCTGTATTTGCTCAGTATGAACGTGAAAATATTCGTGAACGTACACAGATGGGAATTACAGAGAGAATCAAAACCGGAAAATGGAGAGGGACGAAACCACCATTTGGTTATGACTATAATAACGGTGATGACGTTCTTGTGCCAAATAAAGATGCAGAAACAGTCAGAAAGATTTTTGAATTATATAAGGAAGGCTATTCCACGTATGCACTGGCAAAGATGTTCGATTTAAAAGGAGACAAACAAGTGTCCGATATGTTATCCAGAGTGACATACATTGGAAAGCTCAAATATAATAAGGAAATCGTTGATGGTCTTCACGAGCCGATAGTTGATAAAAAACTGTTTGATGAAGTTCAGGAATTGCGAAAAACAAGAACGAGAGCAACTTCTCATAAATCACAGTATTTACTTACTGGGTTAATATATTGTGGATTATGTGGGGGGGCAAAGATGCGTTATCAAAAATGGAGCGGTGGAAGAGTGATGATTTACTGTTACTCATTAGACCATAGTAAACCGCACCTGGTTAAGAATCCAAATTGCCAGAATGGAAAATTGGATGCAGCTGAAGTTGAAGAAGTTGTTGTTAGTGATATGCTGAAATTATCAAAGGAGTATGAGGTAATCGAGGAAAAATCAGAACAGCAAAATCAAAAAGGATTTGAAGCTATGAACCAGAGAAAATCAGTTCTTGAAGGTAAGCTGAAATCCCTGTATAATTTATATGCGTCCGATACCAATAATAGTGTCCTGCTGGAGACGATTGGTGAGATCAATAAAGAACTGGAAAATCTGAATACACAGATAGAACAGTACACATTAAAGAACACCAGAGCTAAAGATATGACAGCAAGAGCTAAAGCATTCAAAAGTGTTGCTGACAGCTGGGAGTTCATGTCTTTCAATGAAAGACAGAAGACTGTACGTGAATATATCAAAAAGATCAAAATATCGAATGATTATGTTGAAATTGAGTATAATGATCTTTTGACACTACAGTAAATTACATTTCTATAGTTAATACATCGCAAGGGGGGGATATATCTTCTTGCGTGTGAAATTTCATATATCTTATTCAAGATAATTACCCTATTGGATAAAGGAAATTTCAAAATTTCCACTATAATACATTATCCCTATGATCATAGGAGAAATCCGTCGGTATCTGCGAGATAACAGTTCCCTTCGCGTGAGCCGCTCATTGCGTGATATAGCTTATAAAGTAATTTATACAAGAGAAGGTTATATCCGAAAAAATATGAAAGAACCCAGCATTCAGGAAATCGCAGAAGAGATTGGACTTTCAAAAGAAGAAGTAGTTTATGCACTGGATGCAGTACAGACACCAATGAGTCTTCAGGAACCGGTGTATAATGATGGTGGCGATGCACTGTATGTGATGGATCAGGTCAGTGATAAGAAGAACAGAGAAGAAAACTGGGTGGAAGAGTTGTCTTTAGAGGCTGCGATGGAACGGCTGAATGAAAGAGAGAGACGGCTGATCCGCTTACGATTTTTTGAAGGAAAGACGCAGATGGAAGTTTCGGAACAGATTGGAATTTCGCAGGCACAGGTGAGCCGTTTAGAGAAAAATGCTTTAAAAACAATGAGACAATATCTTCTTGGAAAATAGAGAGAAAGTATTGAAATTTTTATGACTTCATACTATGATAAGTGGGAAGAAAATGTTACGGAAAGTAACAGAAAAGAGCAGATATGGTTATGGTGTAATGTAACCAATGATAAAGTATGGAGGCAGCTATGATAAAGGCTTGTATTTTTGATCTGGATGGAACGTTGACAAACACATTGGATTCACTGGAATATTCAGTCAATGAGACGATGAAAGAGATTGGAATGCCACAGATCACAAAGGAACAGTGCCGGCAGTTCGTTGGAGATGGGGGGGCGAAGGTTCTGCTTGAACGGACATTAAAGGCAGGCGGGGATACACAACTGTGTCATCTTGAAGAGGCGGTGGAAGCGTATGCCAGGATATTTGATGCAAATTGTATGTATAAGGTTGCTCCATACGAAGGAATTCCACAGATGTTGCAGCAGTTGAAAGAGAGTGGTATCAAACTTGCAGTTTTATCAAACAAGCCAGACAGGCAGGCTGTCCATGTGGTTGAAGAAGTATTTGGGAAAGCACTTTTTGACCATGTACAGGGACAGAAGGATGGAGTTCCTAAGAAACCGGATCCGACGGCCGCGTTGACGATTGCCAGTTCATTTGGGGGGGTTTTGCCGGAAGAAGCAGCATACATCGGAGATTCAGAAGTGGATCTTGCAACAGGGCACACGGCAAGGATGCAGACAATTCTTGTGTCCTGGGGATTCCGTGGAAGAGAAGCTCTTTTAGAGGACGGAGCTGAATGTATTGTTGATTCAGCGGAAGAGATACGAAAGATTGTTAAGAAACAGGAGGAGAAGTAATGGGAGAGTACAATGAAGAGTGTCTGAAGACTTTTTTGGAGAAGCAGGAGCAGCTTTTTGATGAACCGGTAGCAGAGACCCTTGAGGCAGCAGAAGCTTTTCTGGAGGACTGTATGGCAGTTGTTGTAGAATCTCTGGCTGAAGTAAGAGAATACTTTGAAGAGAATGGCATGGATGTAGACGGGATGTCAGAGGAAGAATTAGAAGAGGCTTCTGAAGTATTTGCACTGCCGGATGGTACTTATCTAATTGTAGAAGGATAAGCAGAATTAAAATAGTAGTGATTGTGAAAAAGCAATTGAAAAGCCACAGAAAGGATGGACTGTGGCTTTTTTGCTGTATAAACCCGGCAAGCAGCATTTTTGAGTGCTTATGAAGAAATGTTAGTTTCAGCAATGCAACATTGAGGATCAGATTCAGGAGACGGTTCTTTTGGATGGAACATAAGAATCAGAAGAAGAATCAAAAGAATGCCAAGAGCAGCAAAAATAATAGTATAGATGATCTCTTTCATATGAAGGACAATGATTTTAGTTTTTGATTTCATGAGTATCCCCCCCCTTTTTATACAATTTATGAATTTACAGAGCAAATATGCATGACAAATATTCACACATGCGGTAAAATAAAGATTGCTGTTTGCAAGAGGAAGTTATATGACAACAAGCCCGTGTTGCTTACAGTGGGAAGAAGAGGATGGAGAACGCATTTAGGAAAGGAAGAAGAAGATGTATATTATAGCAGGATTAGGTAATCCGACGAAAGAATACGAAGGAACAAGACACAATGTCGGATTTGATGTTATAGATCGACTTTCTGAGAGATATAATATAGATGTAACTATGGAGAAGCATCGAGCTTTGATTGGAAAGGGTATGATTGCAGGACAGAAGGTGATTTTGGTAAAACCGCAGACTTATATGAACCTTAGTGGCGAGAGTATCCGAAGTGTGATTGACTATTATAAAGTGGATCCTGAGAAGGAACTGATCGTGATTTATGATGATATCAGTCTTGGGGGTAGGACAATTAAGAATTCGTGCAAAAGGCAGTGCAGGTGGGCATAATGGAATAAAAAATATTATTGCACATCTTGGCGGACAGGTTTTTCCTAGAATAAAAGTAGGAGTTGGAGAAAAACCACCGAAGTATGATCTTGCAGATTATGTTTTAGGACATTTTTCTAAAACGGAACAGGAACTGATGAGCGAAGGTTATGATAATGCGGTAAAAGCGGTGGAACTGATCGTGAGTGACCAGATGAGCGAAGCGATGAACGAATATAATCGTAAAAAGAAGGACGAGTAGAGATGCAGGCTTTTTTAGAACCATTAAAAGAACTGGCTGATTATCAGGAGATTGTCAGTTCGAGAAGAAAGAAAACGGGTTTCCTGCAAATCGCAGGATGTGTGAATTCACAGAAGATACATCTCGCGAAAGCACTGAGCGATGGCTTTGAGTACAGAGTCATCGTTTTTTCCAGTGAAGAAAAAGCAAAACAGGCTTATGAAGAATGGCGTGTACTGGAGGAAAATGTATGGTTTTATCCGGCAAGAGATCTTTTGTTTTATCATGCAGATATTAAGGGCGCATTTTTGACAGGGAAACGTATGGAAGTATTGCGTGCGATTGTAGAGAAGAAAGGACGGGAAGCAATTACTGTAGTTACAACAATGGACGCATTTCTGGATGGGCTTCCATCGAAAGAAGAACTGTATGGGAACAGGATTAAGATTCATGCAGAAGAGGCGCTGGATTTTCAGAAATTACAGGAAAACCTTTCGATATTAGGATATGAAAGGGAAAACCAGGTTGAAAGTCCGGGACAATTTGCAGTCAGAGGTGGGATTCTGGATGTATTTCCACTGACAGAGGAGAATCCGGTTCGAATTGAATTATGGGGGAGATGAAGTTGATTCTATTAGAAGTTTTGATGTGGAAAGTCAGAGGTCGACAGAGAATTTACAGGAAATAGAAATCTATCCGGCAACTGAGAACTGGAAGCAGATGGAAACGGAAAGCTTTTTGGCATATTTTCCGGTAAAGGAGACAATCTTGTTTTTGGATGAACCGGTACGTCTTCAAGAATCTGCAGAAATCGTAGAAAAAGAGTACTTTCACAGCTTGGAGAGCAGAGAAGAAGCAGGTATCGAGGCAGATGAGATTCCGATTCAGGTAGAACAGACAGATCATACGATTGGAAAGATGAACAAGTATTATGGAATTGCATTTACCATGTTGGAATCAAAATGTGGAATGTTTAAAGTAAGGTCTGTCTACAGTCTGCAGGTTAAAACTGTCAATCCGTATAATAGCAGCTTTGAGCTCCTGACACGAGATCTGAAGAAACTGAAAAGAACAGGGTATCGCGTGATTCTTGTTTCGGGCTCAAGAACAAGAGCAAAACGTCTTGCAGAAGATCTGAGAGATTATGATCTGAGCAGTTTTTACAGTGAAGAGATGGAACGGCAGGTGAATCCGGGAGAGATTATGGTAACCTGTGGTTATATTTCAGAGGGATACGAGTATCCAATGTTAAAGTTTACGGTCATCTCGGAATCTGATATTTTTGGTAAGAAAAAGAAAAAAAAGAAAAGAAAAACTTATGAAGGAAAAAAAATCCAGGAATTTGCCGAACTTAAACCGGGAGACTATGTGGTACATGAGAATCACGGACTTGGAATTTATCAGGGGGGGATTGAGAAAGTCGAAGTAGATACTGTTACTCGGGATTATATGAAAATTTCCTATGCGGACGGAGGAATTCTATATATACCGGCAACACAGATGGATCTGATCCAGAAATACGCAGGAGCAGATGCAAAGCCACCAAAATTGAATAAGCTTGGTACACCTCAGTGGAAAAAAACAAAAGGACAGGTAAAAAAAGCGGTTCAGTTAATCGCAAAAGATCTTGTAAAACTCTACGCAACGCGCCAGCAGACAGAAGGTTATGTTTATGGACCGGATACGGTCTGGCAGAGAGAGTTTGAGGAGATGTTTCCATTTGAAGAGACAGAGGATCAGCTTCGTGCAATTGAAGATACAAAGAAAGATATGGAAAGTACGAAGATTATGGATCGTCTGATCTGCGGAGATGTAGGGTATGGTAAGACTGAAATTGCGATAAGAGCAGCTTTTAAGGCAGTGCAGGAAGGAAAACAGGTTGTTTATCTTGTACCTACAACGATTCTTGCGCAGCAACACTATAATACATTTATACAAAGGTTTAAAGATTTTCCGGTGCGTGTTGACTTGATGAGCCGTTTTCGGACGCAGGCGCAGCAGAAAAAACAGTAGAGGATTTGAAAAAAGGTCTGGTTGATATCGTGATCGGAACACACAGAGTGCTTTCAAAGGATGTTGGATATAAAGATTTAGGACTTCTGATCATAGATGAAGAACAACGTTTTGGTGTGACGCATAAGGAAAAAATTAAAAAATTAAGAGAAAATATAGACGTGCTGACGCTGACAGCAACGCCAATCCCAAGAACACTTCATATGAGTTTGATCGGAATTCGCGATATGAGTGTGCTTGAGGAAGCACCGATGGATCGTATGCCAATACAGACGTATGTAATGGAATACAATGATGAGATGGTACGTGAAGCTATTGAGCGTGAACTCGCCAGAGGTGGACAGGTCTATTATGTGTATAACAGAGTGGAAAATATTGCAGATGTGGCACTTCGTGTGCAGAAACTGGTGCCGGATGCAAGGGTATCTTACGCACATGGACAGATGAATGAACATCAGTTGGAAGATATTATGTATGATTTTATCAATGGTGATATTGATGTGCTTGTATCGACAACAATTATTGAAACAGGACTGGACATTGCGAATGCTAATACGATGATTATACAAGATGCAGATAGATTTGGACTGTCACAGTTATATCAGTTGCGAGGAAGAGTTGGGAGATCCAATCGAATGGCATATGCATTTCTGCTGTATCAGAGGGATAAGATGCTTAAAGAAGTTGCAGAGAAGAGGCTGGCTGCAATTCGTGAATTTACAGATCTTGGATCGGGATTCAAGATCGCAATGCGTGATCTTGAGATCCGAGGTGCGGGAAATCTTTTAGGAGAGTCGCAAAGTGGTCATATGGCAGCAGTTGGATATGACTTGTACTGCAAGATGCTTAATGAGGCTGTCAGTCAGTTGAAAGGTGAAAAAGAAGAAGCAGACTACGCTACAACGATTGATCTTGATATAGATGCATTTATTCCGGAATCTTACATTAAAAACGAGTATCAAAAATTGGATATTTATAAGAGAATTGCCACAATTGAAACAGAAGAAGAGATGGATGATATGACAGAAGAACTGATTGATCGTTTTGGAGATCTTCCGAAAAAAGTACAGCAGCTTCTTCATATTGCAGCACTTAAGAGTCTTGCGCATTCTGCATATATTACAGCGATAGAACAAAAGGGAAAAGACTACAAATTTATCTTATATGAAAAAGCAAATCTGGATCCGGCAAAAATTCCGGCACTTTTAAAGAAATATGGAAATAATATGATTTTCAAAGCAGAAGCAGTCCCGTATTTCCTTTATCAAAAGAAAGGGAGAAGTGGAAAAGAGAAAGGGGGGGAAAATGTTCTGCAGATGCTAAGAGAAATTATAGAGAGTATTCGCGAACTTCGATTAGATTAGGGAAGTTGAGGAGATTCTGTGTTTGGGGGGGTTGTGATAGAACAAAAAACACGATATAATGAGCGGTAGTATGGCTGCGTAAGTAAATACGTAAAAAGAGGAGGATTTACCAGATGGTACGTTTGGCAAAAAGGCTGGCAGTGCTTGCAGTGGCAGGCACATTGACAGCAACATCTTTGACAGGATGCGGAACAATAAATACAGATGAGACAGTTGCAACAGTCGGTGATGAGAAGATTACACTTGGAGTCGCGAATTTTTACGCAAGATTGCAGCAGGCTCAGTATGAAACCTACTATGCGAGTATGATGGGAACAACAGCAGAAGAGATGTGGGCAAAGGAAGCATCAGGCGATCAGACATATGAGGAGCAGACAAAGAAGAGTATTCTTGAGAATCTGGAGAATATGTATCTTGTTTCACAGCATGTATCTGACTATGATGTTGCACTGACAGAGGAAGAGCAGCAGGCGATTAAAGATGCAGCAGCAAAATTCGGTGAAGATAATTCGGATGATGTGAAGAAAGTGGTATCAGGAGATGAGGAGGAAGTGGCTAAAGTTCTCGAACTGATGACAATTTCGAATAAGATGGAAGCGGCAATGGAAGCTGGTGTGGATGAGAATGTATCAGATGAAGATGCAGCACAGAAGAGTATGCAATATCTCTTATTCTCATATACAACAACAGATGATTCGGGAGAATCCCAGACATTATCAGATGATGAGAAAGAAGCCTTGAAGACGACCGCACAGGCATTTGATGATCGGTTAAAGGGTGGAGAAGATATGGAGACTGTTGCATCAGCAGCAGGACTTACAGCCCAGACAGCTACATTTGATTCTGAAAGTACAAGCCCGGATAAGGATCTGATCGCAGCAGCAGATGCATTGACAAATGAAGGTGATGTTACAGATATTATAGAGACAGAGAATGGAATTTATATTGCAAAGCTTACAAGTCTTTTGGACAGAGAGGCAACAGACAGTAAAAAAGAAAGTATTGTAAGTGAGAGAAAAAAGGAACAGTATGATTCACTTCTGGAGCAGTGGAAAAAGGATACAAAAATCAAAGAAGAGAAAAAAGTATGGAAGAAGATCAGTTTTGAAAAACAGGGTGTAACAATTAAAACGTCAGATACATCAGATACTTCAGACAGCCAGAATTAAAAAAACAGGGACAAAAACTTTGTGAAGACCAACAAGTTTTTGTCCCTGTTATATTTACACGAGCAACGAGCCAAAGTCCGTGCTTTCACGAAAAATTAAATGTATTCCAGTTTTTCGAAATAATGCATTAAGATATCAGCACAGTTTTCAACACCAAGTTCGGAAGTGTCAAGAATCATGTGATAATCATTCACATCTCCCAGGTCTTGCCGGTGTGTTCATAATAATAAGCAGCACGCTCTTCATCCGTATGCTCCACCTTTTCTTTTGCGGCATCATGATCAAGATTTTCTTTTTTCATGATTCTCTGAATGCGGTCCTCTTTGGCAGCACTCACATAGATGTTTAATACATTCATCCGGTCTTTCAGAATATCTGAGGCGCATCGTCCGAGAATAATGCAAGGGTTTTCAGCCAGTTTCCGGATTGCTTCAGCTTCACTTTCATATTTGTGATCAGAGAGCTTTTCTTCTATATAGGCCTTGTCATAGACCGGAATATCAAGTCGTTTCGAAAGCTCTTCAGCAATAATGCTGGCTCCGGTACCGAAACGACGACTCATAGTAATTACTAATTTCATAATGAAGTCCTCCTTTGTAGAAATAACATTCAGATGAATTTTATTATAGCACGTTCTGTTTGATTTGTCTCGGTTTTACTTACTTGTATCCAATGATGGGAAGCTGCCGGTAAAAATGTATCCATTTTTCAGGGAAAATAAAGAAGGAATTTTAATGAAAAAATGGATGTAAAACTTTATACAATCCCCCATTGCAAGATCATGTATACTAATGATATAATTTATAGTAGCGTTTTTGGCAGTTGCCAGAAGCAAACTTATGGATGATTAAAAATTTGAGTAGGTGACGGATTTGAAGAATAAGATCAAACGTTTTGCAAAGGGGGGGGATTTTCACATCCCGCAGCCGGAAATTATTTTTCCTGAGACTCACATTACGATGCGTGTCGGAGAAGGAGAAAAATATGAGGGAAGCTTTTCTCTGCAGAATGAAGGGGGAAGGGACAATACGTGGACTTGTATATCCTTCTTCCTATCGTGTACAGTGCGCAGAGCAGGGTTTTGATGGAAATCCGGTAAATATTTATTATACATACGATGGAAGAGGACTTGTGCCGGGACATGTTGAACATGGGAAATTTACGATTGTATGTAATGGTGGAGAGTATGATATTGCATTTACTGCAATTATTGAGAAACCATTTGTTATGACTCGATACGGAAAGGTTCAGAGCCTGGAAGATTTTAAGAAGCTTACATATCGTGATGCAGCTGAGGCAGTGAAGTTATTCCGGTCCAGAGATTTCTTTGAAATTCTCAAATATGAAGATACGAGGATCAAGGCGCTTTATAATAATATGCGTAAATGGGAACTGGATCAGCACGCCCTTGAAGAATTCCTGGTAGGGTGCAAGCAGAAAGAGAAGATTTTTCTTACATTGGAAGAAGAAAGCCGTGCTTTTATTTCTCTTGTAGAAGACAGAAAAGAGACTTTTACTGTGAAGAAAAATACCTGGGGGGGATATCTGGAGATTGATGTAAGAACAGAAGGCGATTTCCTTTCTGTTGAGCACAGACATCTGACGACAGACGAATTTATAGGTAATGCCTATCGTCTGGAATATGGTATTTCTATGGACAAGCTTCACAGAGGAAGTAACTTTGGAAGGATTATTCTGGAAACTCCATATGAAACATTGAGTTATGAGGTCGTAGTGGAAAAGGATATTTGCAGAGATGAGGAACATCGTGCAAATGAAAAGGAATTTAATGTAATTCTGAAAGATTATCTGAAATATGAAGGTGACAAGATGTCACTGGAAGATTGGACAGAGACTTCTATTAAGAAAATTTCACATCTTCGCGAGGTAGATGAACGTAATGAATTTTACCTTCTTGCCCAGGCACATATCTGCATTTTGGGTAATCGGATGGATGAGGCAAAATGGCTTTTAGAATCTTATAACTACAATCGTTTTGCAATCGGTAAGGATGTTGAATTGAGTTCCTATTACCTTTATCTGACGACAAAGCTGAGTAATGATTCGATTGGGCAGAGAAGGGTCGCAGAAGAACTTTCACGTTCTTTTATGAAGCATCCGGACAGCTGGCGGATTCTTTGTATGCTGATTGAGGTTGATTCGGAATATAAAATCTACAGTGAAAGACTGAATGTGCTTGAGAAGCAGTTTATGGAGTATAAGTCTCACAGCTTATGGTTCTATCTTCAGGCATTCCGTTGTTTTAAAGAGAAGAGCTCATCTCTTAAAAAACTCGGACAGTTTGAAGTACAGGTTCTGCTTTTTGGCGTGAAATATAAACTGATGACGAAGGAACTTGCATTATATACAGCAAACCTGGCAAGTCAGATGAAGAATTTTGATAAACATCTGTATAATGTACTTGTGAAGTGTTATGAGATGTATGATGAAGCGATGATATTGACTTCTATCTGTACATTGCTTATAAAAGGCAGCAGAACAGAACACATCTATTTCCATTGGTATGAGAAAGCGGTAGACGCAGAGTTGAAGATCGCGCAGCTTTACGAATATTATATGGCGGCTGCGAGACCGGAAGAATTTCATAAGCCGCTTCCTCGTTCGGTATATTTGTATTTTATGCATGGAAATTCTCTGGATTATAAGAAATGCGCATTTTTGTATGCAAATCTGATTACTTATGAAGATGAGACAAGTGAGATTTATGCGCACTACAGGATGAGATGGAAGAATTCACATGGAATCAGTTGGAGAAGAGAAATATAGATGAAGATCTGCGGATTATTTATAAGCGATTCCTTGTAGAGACAGACATGAGTCAGGACAGAATCCGCGCTCTTTATGATGTGTGTCACGCATATTGGATTACAACAAAGGTTCCGAATATGAAATTTATTCATGTAATCGCAGCTGATGGAACAATTACACAGAAGGCAGCATATACAGAGAATGGAGCCAGAGTATTTCTGTATGCAAAGACGGATCGCATTGTATGGGAAGCAAAAGATGGAAGACATTATACAGATTCTATCCCATATGAGAGTAAACGTCTGTTTTATGAACTTAGATATATGGATATCTGCAGAAAATATGCAAATAGCCTGAACCGAAGCAAAGCGTTTGAAGAAGAGGAAGAGCTGACACTGGAAATCGTAAAGGAAAAGGGTCTGGAAAATTTCCCGGAGGATGAGATCCAGGTACTGTGCAGCAAGATGATTCGTGAGACAAATTATGAGAATGATGATTTCCTGACCTATGTTTGTTATGATTTATTTAAGAAAAAACAGTATGATAAAGTGATTCTTACGTATTTGGCAAACTTCTACTGTGGAGCAACACAGGAGATGAAGGAATTGTGGAAAGTTGCCAGAGAGTATGAAGTCCATACACACAAACTGGCAGAACGGATCATTACACAGATGCTCTTTTCAGAGGAATTATTCCAGGAGACAAAAGTATTTGAAGCTTATTATGATGAAGGTGCATACTTCCGGCTCCAGCAGGCTTATCTGGCATATGTCTCCAGAGAATATGTTGTAGAAGCACGTAAGATAGAGAAATCTATAATTGATATTATCTGCAGGGAAGCAGAGAAGGGTGAGGCAACAATCGATATTTGTATGATTGCTGTTTTGAAATATTATTCGGATCAAGAGTATGAAACAATCCTTAAGAAGACGCTGAAAAAGTTTATGCAGGAACTTTGTGGCAAACAGATTTATTTCCCATTTTTCCTTAAGTATGATAAGGAGTGGCTGATTGAATTCCAGTTGTGGGATAAGACACTGGTAGAATACAAGGGCCAGAAGGATAGCCGTGTTATGTTGTATTATCAGTTGCAGAAAGGTGGAAACGGAGATTCTGATTATGCAACAGAACTTCTGACACCAATGTATGAGAATTTGTATGTGAAGAAGTTTGTGTTGTTCTCGCATGAACGACTGATCTATTATTTTAAAGAAACAATTGACGGAAATTCTTACAGAAGTGAGAAAAAGATCTGCCAGCATACGGTTGAAAAAGGTGAACCGGGCAGATATGGAAGGCTCAATGACATTATTCTGGAAGAAGATCCGGAAGAACGAGAGAAGAAGATGAAGCAGTATGCACTGGAAGATGCGGTTGCATCACATATGTTCATACAGTATTAAGGAGGAAATCTTTTCATGGGACAGGGAAGTATAATTGGATATGAGATAAATGAAAAGACATGCCAGATCAGTTTTTATAATGATAAAGAGATGGAACCTCAGACACTGGAAGTTGACTCAGATAATTTCCAGATTCCTTTGATTATTGGAAAACTAAGAGACACATGGGCATATGGAAAAGAGGCAAAACGTCTTGCAACACTGAAAGAAGGATTTACTGTTGCCCGTCTGCTTTCGAGAAGTCTTGCAAATGAGAAAATTGAATTTGGTGATGAGACATATGATGCAGTATGGCTGCTTTCACAGTTTATCCAGATGTCTTTACAGTCATTTCCTAAAATTGATGGAATTGTGTTCAGCGTACCGGTTCTTACAGAAGAACTGGCACAGATGCTTCGAAGGATCGCAGTTCGCATGAATATTGATAAAAGACATATCTTTATTCAGGATTATAAAGAGAGTTTTTGTAATTATCTCTTCTATCAGCCGAAAGAACTGTGGCAGTATGATGCAGCATTGTTCTGCTGTGACCGTAATGAGATCAAAGCATATATGCTGCGCAGACTGAAGCCGGGACTTGGTGGTGGAAAGACTACATTTGTTACGGTTGATGAAGTTGCAAATGCACATATGAAAGAACTGGCGCTTGTTTATCCGGTTTTGAACGAGGATAAAGCAAAAGAAGCCGATGCGATGTTCTGTAAATTTATACAGAGCGTGTTTGATAAGAGGATTGTTTCTTCCGTATTCCTGACAGGAGAAGGGTTCGAAAATAACTGGTATCCGAAGTCATTGCGGGTGCTTTGCAATGGAAGAAGAGCATTTATCGGAAATAATCTGTACAGCAAAGGAGCTTGCTATACTGCATACAGAAAATTGTATATGCATATAGAGAATCCGGTTTATCTATCGGAGACTAAGCTGACAGATCAGATTACAGTCAATATGCGTGTGGATGGTCAGGAAATGTGGTATCCGCTTGTTTCCTGGGGGGGTGCACACTGGTATGAGTCGAATAATCAGTGGGAAGTGATCCTTGAAGAGGGTGATGATATAGAATTCCATATCGAGTCACTGGTTCAGGGAACGGTTAAGACCGAAAAAATCTCTTTGGAGAGACTTCCGAAGAGAGCAGAGTATTCGATAAGACTTCAGATAGAAACGATGTTTCTGGATGAAAAAACCTGCAAGATTACAGTACGTGATGTCGGATTTGGAGATTTCTTCCTACCGACGGATTTCCGTGAGGAAAAGGTGATACATTTAGGAGGTAATGATGGGAAATTTAATTCTTTGTCATGACAGACACGCGGCACATCCTTATGAGATTTCCAGGATCCATTGCAGGATCTTTACGATAGAAGAATTGTGTTACTATCTGTGTAATAATTTATATTTGATCGATTATACGATCATGAATGAACCGCTTTGCACCTGGCTGGAAGAAGAGATTGGGATGAAAGAACTGGCAGAGCAGCTTCGAGATTTGATGCGTATGCGTGGATCTGTCGAGAATTTTGTTCTTACAATCCTGAAAGCTTCAAAGATCTATAAAGAATCGGAAATGATCCGTATCCAGAATGTTTTGGAACATCTGAAAAATCAGAAGGATGTAGAGCGTAAGAAGTATAAAGGCGATAATCTTCTTGAAAGCGGTGAGATTGAAGAAGCGATCATCGTTTATCAGGAAATCCTGAATCAGGAAAAAGATGAGAGTGTAGATGAAAAATTCTATGGAAAGATCTATGCATGTCTTGGAGCGGCATATGGACGATTGTTCCTTTATCAGGAAGCGGCCAAAATGTATGACAGAGCTACCAGATCTGCGAAGATAAGGAATTACTAAAACCATATCTGTATGCGTCTTATAAGTATATGTCGCTGGAAGAATTTCACATTTTGCTTACAAAGCACAGTGAATATCAGGAAGTGAATGCACAGATGAGAAGCGAGATGGACGAAGTGAAGCAGAATCTTCAGATTGAGCCAAATGAAGTACTTTTGGAGAAGTGGAAGAGGAAACATAGAAGAAATCATACATAATACAGACTTTTTATGCAGCTGTTCACAGAATCTATGAGCAGCTGCATTGTTTACTGTTTTGGGGTTTGACATATATTGTATGCTATGGTAGAATACAACGGTAACTTTACCGTAGTACAGTGACTCATTGGTAGAGAATAAAAGCCAAACTCGATGATGGAGGGTATTATTATGAAAAGAAAAGTATTAAGTGTGTTATTATGTGCAGGACTTGCAGTTTCTATGTTAGCAGGATGTGGTTCAGACTCTTCTAATGCGAATAAGAAAGCGGAATCAACAGGGAGTGATCTTGAATATGTGAAAGACAAAGGGACACTCGTGGTCGGTGTTACTGACTTTGAACCAATGGATTATAAAGATGATAATGGTGAGTGGGTCGGATTTGATGCAGACATGGCGAAAGCATTTGCAGAGAGTATAGGTGTTGAAGCTGAGTTTGTAGAGATTGACTGGGATAATAAAGAGCTTGAGCTTGATGGAAAGTCAATCGACTGCGTATGGAATGGTATGACACTGATTGATGAAGTGAAGAGTTCTATGGAATGCACAGATGCTTATATGAATAACGCGCAGGTTGTAGTTGTACCGGCTGACAAAGCAGATAAGTATCAGGATGAGGAAAGTGTGAAAGATTTAACTTTTGCAGTAGAAGCAGGAAGTGCAGGGGAAGATCAGGTTGAAAGAATTGGTGCACAGTATACAGCCGTTTCATCACAGGCAGATGCACTGATGGAGGTTGCTTCCGGAAACTCAGATGCAGCTGCAATTGATGCTTTGATGGCAGCAGCTATGATCGGAGAAGGAACAGGTTATGCAGATCTTACTTACACAATAAGTCTGAACAATGAGGAGTATGGCGTTGGATTCCGTAAAGGATCTGATCTTGCAGCAGCTCTGAACGATTACTTTAAAAAGAGTATGGAAGATGGATCAATGAAGAAATGTGCTGAGACTTATAAAGTACAGGCTGCATTGATCGAAAAATAAATTTAGGATGGAGCTTTAATAAAATGGAACTTATTATGGAACAATTTCCAATCGTTATTCACTCACTGAATGTGGGATTTTTACAGACGCTGAAGCTGTTTTTTGCAACCCTTCTCGGTGCAATTCCATTGGGACTGGTTATTGCATTTGGATCAATGTCACATTTTAAACCGTTGAGTTATATCACGAATATCATTGTCTGGATCGTGCGAGGCACACCGCTTATGATTCAGATGCTGATCATTTATTATTTCCCGGGACTGGTCTTAGGAAACCCAATTTGGGGGGGTGGCGGTGAAAGCGGAAGATTTCTTGCAGCTTCGGTTGCATTTATCTTTAACTATGCATGCTATTTCTCGGTAATTTACCGCGGAGGAATCCAGGGTATCCCACAGGGACAGACGGAGGCCGGACTTGTTCTTGGAATGACAAAGCATCAGATCTTCTTTAAGGTTAAGCTGCTTCAGATGGTGAAGAGAATTGTTCCACCGATGTCAAATGAGATCATTACGCTTGTAAAAGATACTTCTCTTGCACGAATCATTGCACTGCAGGAGATTATCTGGGCAGGACAGGCGTTCCTGAAAGGTTCTCAGGGAATCTCAGGTGCGATCTGGCCGATGTTCTTTACAGCTTTTTATTATCTGATCTTCAATGGTATTCTGACAGTCCTTCTTGGAAAGCTTGAGAAGAAGCTGGAATATTTTAATTAAATGGGGGGGAGGAAGAGATAAATGGCAATACTTGAAGTAGAACATATTAATAAAACATTTGGACGGACAGAAGTATTGAAAGATATCAGCTTTTCGTTGGAACGTGGACAGGTACTTTCCTTGATTGGTTCCTCGGGAAGTGGAAAGACGACACTTCTGCGCTGTCTGAATTTTCTGGAGACACCGGATAAAGGTGTGATCCGTGTAAATGATGAATTATTGTTTGATGCTGCAAATCCTGTAACAAAACAGGAAAGTGAGATCCGTAAGAAAAGATTACATTTTGGACTTGTATTCCAGTCTTTTAATCTGTTCCCGCAGTATACAGCACTTGGGAATGTAATGCTGGCGAAGGAACTACTTGCAAAAAGTCAGCCTGATTATAAGGCGCGCAAGAAAGAGATACACGCAGAGATTGAAGCAGAAGCAAAGCGCCTCTTAGATCAGATGGGACTTTCAGAGCGTATGAATAACTATCCGCATCAACTTTCCGGAGGACAGTGTCAGCGTGTGGCGATTGCCCGTGCACTTGCACTCAGTCCGGATATTCTGTGCTTTGACGAGCCGACTTCAGCGCTGGATCCGGAGCTTACAGGTGAAGTGCTGAAGGTAATCAAAGGACTTGCGGATCAGAATACTACGATGATCATCGTAACGCATGAGATGGCATTTGCAAGAGATGTATCGGACAAAGTTCTGTTTATGGATGACGGTAAGATACTTGAGCAGGGAACACCTGAGGAAGTGTTTGAGAATCCAAAAGAAGAGCGTACCCGTCAATTTTTGTCTCGTTATACGAATGGATAGTGATTTTGTAAATACTGACAAAAAACGAAGGCGGTAATAAGATACGAAGAATAAAAACAACGAATATATTAGAAATGCTAATATATCAAGCGCGAATAAAATAATGAGCAGGAAGAAATACAAGGCGGGGGGAATGTTGATTTTCACTCTGCCTTATATTATAATCGGTTTTGTATGATACAGAAATCATGATAAAAACTAGCAGGAACTAGGTAAGGAGCATAAACTGACATGAGTGAATTTGAAAAAGCAGTGACGGGACTTGGGGGGGAAGAATGCGGTGTTTTTGGTGCTTATGATGTGGATGGACAGGATGTGGCTGCATCAGTCTATTATGGCTTGTTTGCTCTGCAGCATAGAGGTCAGGAGAGCTGCGGTATTGCAGTGACAGACACTTATGGGAAGAGAAACGTTCTTTCAAAGAAAGGACTTGGCCATGTAGATGACGTGTTTAACGAAGAGGGACTTTCAGAATTGAAAGGAAATCTTGGAGTAGGACATGTGAGATATTCAACAGCAGGCGGAACACGTGTAGAGAATGCAATGCCACTTGTTATAAACTATGTAAAGGGAACACTTGCGATTGCACATAACGGAAATTTAGTAAATGCGATCGAGCTGAGAGAAAAACTCAGCCAGACGGGTGCTATTTTCCAGACAACAATAGACTCTGAGGTGATCGCATATCTTATTGCGAGAGAACGTCTTCATACACCGACAGCAGAAGAGGCTGTGAAGTGTGCGATGCAGAAGATCAAGGGAGCGTACGCACTTGTCGTTAGCAGCCCGAGAAAAATGATTGGCGCAAGGGATCCGTTTGGACTCAAGCCACTGTGCATCGGAAAACGTGACAATACATATTTCCTTGCTTCTGAGAGCTGTGCAATCGCAGCTGTAGACGGTGAGTTTGTAAGAGATGTTCTTCCGGGAGAAATCGTAACAATTACAAGAAAACATGGAATCCAGTCAGATACGAGTATGGTGATCGATTCGGAAAAACAGGCAAGATGTATTTTTGAGTATATTTATTTTGCAAGAACAGACAGTACAATCGATGGTGTAGGTGTATACCATTCCAGAATTCTGGCAGGAAAAGCACTTGCGGAATCTTATCCGGTAGACGCTGATCTTGTTGTAGGAGTTCCGGACTCCGGTCTGGTAGCAGCGAAAGGATATTCTGAGCAGTCAGGAATTCCGTATGGAATGGCATTTCACAAGAATAGCTATGTGGGAAGAACATTTATCAAACCGAAACAAAGCGAACGTGTTTCCAGTGTAAAAATCAAACTGAATGTGATTCCGGAAGTTGTAAAGGGAAAACGAATCGTAATGGTAGATGATTCCATCGTGCGTGGAACAACTTGTGCAAATATCATTAAGATGCTGAAAAAAGCCGGAGCAAAAGAGGTACATGTACGTATCAGTTCTCCACCGTTCTTACATCCATGCTTCTTTGGAACGGATGTTCCGTCAAATGAGCAGCTGATCGCACATACTCACACACAGGAGGAGATCCGTCAGCTGATTGGAGCAGACTCTCTTGGATACATGGAGATTGAGAAACTGAAAGACATGGTTGGAGATCTTAAGTATTGCGATGCCTGCTTTACAGGAAAGTATCCGATGGAAGTTCCGAAAGAGGATATCAGTCAGGCATTTGAACAAAATTGATTTTGAAGACTCAGTTTATGTGTTATAATAGATGAACAGTTACGATAAAGATATGAAACAAGGAGAAAAGAATTATGAGTAATGATCGTTATGTAAGCCCGCTTTCAGAGCGTTATGCAAGCCGCGAGATGCAGTATATCTTCTCACCGGACAAAAAGTTCAGAACATGGAGAAGACTTTGGATCGCACTGGCAGAGACTGAGAAGGAGCTTGGACTCAACATCACGGATGAGCAGATCGAAGAGATGAAGAGCCATGCGGATGATATTAACTTTGAGGTGGCAAAGGAACGTGAGAAGGTTGTACGTCATGATGTTATGTCTCATGTTTATGCATATGGTGTTCAGTGTCCGAAAGCAAAAGGAATCATCCATCTTGGAGCTACATCCTGTTATGTAGGAGATAATACAGATATTATTATTATGGCAGAAGCACTGAAACTGGTTCGCACAAAGCTTGTGAATGTAATTGCAGAGCTTGCGAAGTTCGCAGAGGAGCAGAAGAACCAGCCTACACTTGCTTTTACACATTTCCAGCCGGCACAGCCGACAACTGTTGGAAAGAGAGCAACTCTTTGGATGCAGGAGTTTGAAATGGATCTTGAGGATCTGGAATATGTACTTGGAAGCCTGAAACTGCTTGGATCTAAAGGAACAACAGGAACACAGGCAAGTTTCCTTGAACTGTTTGACGGAGATCAGGAGACAATTGACAAGATCGATCCAATGATCGCTGAGAAGATGGGATTTAAGGCATGTTATCCGGTATCCGGACAGACTTATTCAAGAAAAGTAGACACAAGAGTACTGAATGTACTGGCAGGAATTGCTGCAAGTGCTCACAAATTCTCTAATGATATCCGTCTGCTCCAGCATTTGAAAGAAATTGAAGAACCATTTGAGAAGACACAGATCGGATCTTCAGCAATGGCTTATAAGAGAAACCCGATGAGAAGTGAGAGAATTGCTTCCCTTTCAAGATATGTGATGATCGATGCACTTAATCCGGCAATCACATCTGCAACACAGTGGTTTGAGAGAACACTTGATGATTCCGCTAACAAGCGTCTGAGTGTTCCGGAAGGATTCCTTGCAATCGACGGAATACTTGATCTTTGTCTGAACGTTGTAGACGGACTGGTTGTATACCCGAAAGTAATCGAGAAGCGTCTGATGTCCGAACTTCCATTCATGGCAACAGAGAATATTATGATGGATGCTGTTAAAGCCGGTGGAGACCGTCAGGAGCTGCACGAAAGAATCCGTGAGCTTTCTATGGAAGCAGGAAGAAATGTAAAAGAGAAGGGACTTGACAATAACCTTCTTGAACTGATCGCAGCAGATCCGGCATTCAACCTGACTTTAGAGGATCTTCAGAAGACAATGAAACCGGAGAAATATGTTGGACGTGCAAGTGAGCAGTAGATGCTTATCTTAAAAATGTGATCCGTCCACTGCTTGAAAAGAATAAAGAGATCCTTGGCGTGAAGGCTGAAATTAACGTATAGAATCCTTGGAATCTATCAGGACAAAGCGGAAAAATCAAAGGGATGTTGCATTTGGTTGCAGCATCCTTTTTTCTTTGATAAACTAAAATTATTTCGTATATTAAAATATGGGGGAAAGAGAAAGGAATAAGAGAACATGGATATAGGACTGAATTGGAATGAATGGCATCAGGAAGCGGCGAGAAAACCATATGTCAGAGTGGGAGTGACTTTATTAAGTGGTGCGCTGATTCTGATGCCTGCACAGGAAATTGTTTCATTATATTTGGAAAAGAATCTGATTTCCGAAATAGAGGTCTGTGCGACACCAGAGGATATAAATGTGTCAGGAAATGATCTGCCGGAAAAAGTAACAATAGAAGCTATCCAGACAGATGTTAACCAAGCAGATGTTATCCAGGTAGCAGCTGTTCCGGCAGAAATCTTAGTGGAAGAACCTATGGTAGAAGAAATTGTGGTGGAAGAACCAGTAGTAGAAGAGATTGTGGCAGAAAAACCAGGTGTGAAAAGAGATACAACTATAAATGTTGCAAGTGAACCGGTAATTACAAATCCTGATTCAATAGAAAATGTAAAAAATGAAAATGAGGATGAAGAAGGGTCGATAGCAGTGGGAAATACAGATACCGGATATCTTATTAATGCGGAAGGTATGATCTGTGGACTTTCAGGAGACAAAGAAGTGATAAAGGATGGAGTATTGTACTTTCCTGAAGAAGGATGTTCCGGAATTGCGAGAGGAGCACTGTCGGGTCTTGGTTCTGCTGTAGAAGAGATTGAAATTCCTGCTAATATAACAAATATTCAGCCAGGAGCGTTTGTGGGGCTGAGTAATCTGGGATGGATAGAAGCAGATGCAGCAAATCCAGCCTATGTTACGGTAGATGGTGTACTTTACACGGCAGATGGCACAGTTCTTCTTGCATTTCCGGCAGCGTGGACAGGAACCTTTCAGGTGCCGGAAAGTGTGAAAAGTTTTGCGGAAAGTGCATTTGATGGAACAAATCTGGAATGTATTGATGCAAGATCCTGTACACTTGAACAGGCGGGAAGTATTCCTGAAACGGTGAAACTTTTGGAGTAAAAGAAAAACATTGATTTTGTTTGTTGAAGAATTTGGGGACTTGCGCTATAATATGACGAGATTGAACAATAACAAACAGGAATTGGAGAAGATAGAATGAGTAAGAAAGTAAGAACAAGATTTGCACCAAGCCCGACAGGAAGAATGCATGTGGGTAACTTAAGAACAGCACTATACGCGTATCTGATCGCAAAGCATGAAGGGGGAGATTTCCTCCTTCGTGTAGAGGATACAGACCAGGAACGTTTTGTGGAAGGTGCACTTGATATCATTTACAGAACAATGGAGAAAACAGGTCTCATCCATGATGAGGGACCGGATAAAGATGGCGGATATGGACCGTATGTACAGAGTGAGCGTAATGCATCAGGACTTTATCTTAAATATGCAAAGCAGCTTGTAGAGCAGGGAGATGCTTATTACTGTTTCTGTGACAAAGAGCGTCTGGAGTCTTTAAAGACACAGGTTTCCGAAGGTGGAGTAGAGATTTCTGTTTATGATAAGCACTGCTTAAGTCTGAGCAAGGAAGAAGTAGAGGCGAATTTGGCAGCAGGTAAGCCATGGGTTATCCGTCTGAATGTACCGAATGAAGGTGAGACAACATTCCATGATGAGATCTACGGAGATATCACAGTTCCGAATGCAGAGCTTGACGATATGATCCTGATCAAATCTGATGGATTCCCGACATATAATTTTGCAAACGTAATTGACGATCATCTGATGGAGATTTCACATGTTGTTCGTGGAAATGAGTACTTATCTTCAGCACCGAAGTATAACCGCCTTTATGAGGCGTTTGGCTGGGAAGTACCGGTTTATGTACACTGTCCACTGATCACAGATGAGAATCATAAGAAATTGAGCAAGAGATGTGGACATTCTTCTTATGAAGATCTGATCGAGCAGGGATATGTTTCAGAGGCAGTTGTGAATTATGTTGCACTGCTCGGATGGTGCCCGACAGACAACAGAGAAATCTTCTCACTGGAAGAGCTTGTTGAGGCATTTGATTATCATCATATGAGTAAATCTCCGGCTGTGTTTGATACAGTGAAATTAAAATGGATGAACGGAGAATATCTCAAGGCAATGGATTTTGATAAGTTCTATGCACTTGCAGAGCCATACCTGAAAGAGGCAGTAACAAAGGACTATGATCTGAAGAAGATTGCAGCACTCGTGAAGACAAGAATTGAGATTCTTCCGGAGATCAAAGAGCAGGTTGATTTCTTTGAAGAACTTCCGGATTATGATATCGCGCTTTATACACATAAGAAGATGAAGACAGATGCGGAGAAGTCACTCGCACTTCTGAATGAGGTACTTCCGGTTCTCGAAGCACAGGATGACTTTAGCAATGATGCATTGTTTGAGACATTGAAAGCATTTGCAACAGAAAAAGGATACAAAGTAGGTTATGTAATGTGGCCGCTTCGTACAGCAGTTTCCGGAAAACAGAATACTCCGGGTGGAGCAACAGAACTGATGGAAGTACTCGGAAAAGATGAATCTCTTAGAAGAATCCGTCTTGGAATCGAGAAACTTCAGTAAGGACAGCGAAAAGAGGTAGAATGGGATTTAATGAAGCACAGACGCAGGCGATCCAGCACACAGACGGCCCATGTCTTGTACTGGCAGGCCCGGATCGGGGAAGACGCTTACGATTGTAAACAGAGTAAAATACCTTATAGAGAAACAGAAAGTAAGACCAGAAGAAATTCTGGTCGTTACTTTTACAAGATTTGCAGCGGCGGAGATGAAATCCCGCTTCTGTTTGGTTATGGGCAAAAGAGATCTTCCGGTTACAGTAGGCACATTTCATGGAATCTATTATGGAATCCTGAAATGGGCTTACCGGATGAATCAGGAAAATATTCTTTCAGAGACAGAAAAATATCAGATTTTACGTGGCGTGATTAACAAGGAAAGAATGGAGATCTTTGATGAAGAAGATTTTATTCAGGATATTGCGGCAGAAATTGGAAAAGTGAAGAATAATCGGATTCCGCTGGAAGAATTTGTATCAGAAAAGTGTAGTGCGGATGCTTTTCGCAATATTTACCGTAATTATGAACAGCATAGAAAAGAACTGAAAAAGATTGATTTTGATGATATGCTGGTACTTTGTTATGAATTGTTCCGGTCAAGACCAGATGTACTTGCACAGTGGCAGAAGAAATTCAGATACGTTTTGATTGATGAATTTCAGGATATTAATCGAATTCAGTATGATGTGATCCGCATGCTGGCACAGCCGGAAAATAATTTGTTCGTAGTAGGGGATGACGATCAGGCAATCTACGGATTTCGTGGAGCTGATTCAGAATTGATGCTTGGATTTGGAAAAGATTTCCCTAATGCAAAACAAATTCTGTTGGGAATGAATTACCGTTCGACAGCAAATATCGTACAGAATTCTTTGAAACTGATTGAAAATAATGTGGAGAGATACAGTAAAAAACTGGAAGCAAACCGTGAAGGCGGTTCCTGCCTTCATATTCAGGAAGTGAAAGATCCGGTGGAAGAGGCAGAGTATGTTCTTGAAGAGATACAGAAATGTAAGGAGAATGGCATAAAAGAAGAGGAGATTGCGATTCTGTTCAGGGTTCATACAGATGCGAGAGCAGTGGTAGAAGCAATGGTGGAACGGAAGATCCCGTTTCAGATGAAAGAGCATCTTCCGAATATCTATGAACACTTTATCGCAAAGGATATTATGGCATATTTCCGGCTGGCAACAGGAAAGCGGCGCAGACAGGATTTCTTACAGGTGATGAACCGGCCAAAGCGATATCTTGGAAGAGACAGCGTGTCAGGAAGTCAGGTTTCTTTTGAAGACATGCGGAAGTTCTATTGTGATAAAGACTGGATGATCGACCGGATTGATCAGTTTGAGTGGGATGTTAAGATGCTTATGAAGATGGCTCCATATGCGGCAATCCAGTATATCAGAAAAAGGATTGGTTATGACGATTTTCTGAAAGAGTATGCATTTACACATCAGATAAACAGATCTGATCTGAATGAAGTACTGGCAGAGATCGAAGAGGCGGCGAAAGCATTTTCAAGTGTTGAAGAATGGTTTGCACATGTAGAAGAATATACGGAGACTTTGAAAGTGAAGGAAAAGGAAAGAAACAGACCACGTCCGGGTGTCCGGCTGATGACGATACATGCTTCTAAAGGACTGGAATTCAAGCAGGTATTTCTGATTGCGGCGAATGAAGGAAGGATTCCGTATCAGAAGGCAAAGACAGACAAGGAGATCGAAGAAGAGAGAAGATTATTCTATGTGGCAATGACAAGGGCAAAAGATTTTCTGAAGATCTGTTATGTGAAAATAAAAAACGGGAAAGAAGTTACTCCTTCCCGTTTTGTAGACGAACTATTGAAAAGCTGACCGGATGTCAGTCACTTTGCTGACATCCTCAAGACTTAGTCCTCCAGGTCATCTAATGCATCAAGATCGATATCGCCGAAATCCTGTGTATCCAGCCATTCGTTGAATATAGCGGAAACACGGTCGAACTCTTCATCTTCTTCGATGTTCTCAAGTCCAGGTTCTTCCTCTTCTCCGTTATCAATGAAACGATACAGATAGATCTGACCGTCTGTGTTATCACCGTTTTCGTCCAGTGGAAGAAGTGCGATATACTCCTTTTCATCTGCTTTAAAAATATTGAGAACAGCGCATTCAAGTTCCTCATTATTCTCCAGTGTCAAAGTGACTGTGAGGGATTCGTTTTCGTTCATAATCTTCTCCTTTGAATCTGTGTTGTATTTCATTCCGTATTGACCAGCCAGGTGCTCAAAACGAGAATGATCAGCTATCTTGATGGTAACAAAAAGGGGGGAGAAAAAAGCAAGATAAGATTGACTTTCGGGTTAAACAAGGTAGAATAAAAGTGTTACTGATAGAAGTGAAAGGATAATAGACAATATGAAGAAAAGATGGATACTGTGTACAGTGGCAGTTGTGTGTATAGCGGCAGCACTGCTTGGATGTGGGAAGAAAAATGTTGGAACACCGGAAGATAATGCAGTAGTAGAAGAGGATGATAAGAAAAATGATAATACAGGGGGGGAAGGTGGCAGACTGTTTGGATTTAGTGGGATTGATATGTCGAATCCTTTTTATGACACATTGAAAAATTCTGTCCAGACAGCATTAGAGGCTCAAGGTGACCGTCTGATGGTTCGTGATCCGGCATCAGATGCTGATTTGCAGAATGAACAGATTCGGGAGTTGATCAACGAAGGGGGTACAGGCAGTATTTCTTTGTCCGGTAGATTGGGAGAAAATCACTCCCGCACTTGAAGCCTTAAAAGAGGCAGATATTCCGGTGATCAATCTTGATACAGAAGTAAAAGAGACAAGCCTTGTATCTGCATTTGTAGGGTCAGATAATGAGAATGCGGGATATGTGTGCGGGCAGGATCTTCTGGTCCAGAAACCAGATGGCGGCAAAATTGTGATTGTGGAAAGCCCTGGGGTGAACTCAGTGAATGAGAGAATTACCGGATTTGAAGAGGCTATAACAAACAGTGGGTTTGAAGTGGTAAAGAGAATTGAAGCATTGGGAGACAGCAGCAATGTGAAGGACGAGATGACACAGGTTCTGAGCGAAAACAGCGAGATTGATGCTGTAATGTGTGGCAGTGATCCGATGGCAGAACAGGTAATGGCGGCGATCACAGAAGCGCAGAGAACAAATATCTGTGTGTACAGTGTGGATGGTTCCCCGGCGACAAAAACAGCACTGATGAATGGCACTGGAGGAATGACCGGAATTGGAGCACAGTCCCCCCAATCAATATGGGAAAGACAGCAGTAAAGGTAGCGACAGCATTACTGGCAGACAAGGATTACGAGAAGGAAAATTATGAGGAAACTTTCTTTATAAATCGTGATAATGTTGAAATGTACGGAACAGATGGATGGCAGTAATTTATTGATTGCTCAAGAAAGGGGTTAACTATGAGGAAGATAAAGGGGAGTCCGCAGCCATTTGGAGTGGATATCAAAGGCAAAAATATAAATTTTGCCGTTCAGGTAGCAAAAGGGAAGACATGTGAACTTTTACTGTATAAGAGAGGGAAAGAAGTTCCGGAATATCAGTTTGATATGCCGGAGGAAGAAGGCGTTGGAGAAGTACGTTTCTTATCTGTTGAAGGTCTGAAAGCAGATCGATATGAATACAATTTTCTGATTGATGGGAAAGTATGTGTGGATCCATATGTAAAAGAACTTGCAGGAAAAGAGAAGTTTGGTGTAGAACGGAAACTTCAGGAACATCAGATCCGTGGGAAAATTGTTTCAATGGAGGACTATGACTGGCAGGAGGATCAGCGTCTACATCTTCCATGGGAAGATGTAGTGGCTTATGGTTTGCATGTGCGTGGATTTACAAAACATTCTTCTTCGAAAGTGGTGCATAAGGGAACATTCCAGGGGGTTGTTGAAAAACTGGATTATTTAAAAGAACTTGGAGTCAACCAGATTCAGTGTATGCCGGTCTATGAATTTGAAGAGTGCGGAAAAACAAAAGTGAACTATTGGGGGATATGGTAAAGGTTTTTATTTTGCCCCCCTAAAAAAGCCTATGCATATGGGAAAAGTGCAGTTCGTGAGTTGAAAGATATGGTGCGAGCATGTCATAGTCAGGGCATAGAAGTTGTACTGGAGATGCCATTTGTTCCGGGAATATCAGCAAATTATGTAACGGAATGTCTACGCTTTTATATGCTGGAGTATCATGTGGATGGATTTGTTCTGAATCCTTATAACGTACCGTGGGAGCAGCTGATAGAAGATCCGTTTTTGAAAGATATCAAGCTGATGCAGAAAGATGATGGTTTCCAGAATGTAATGCGTCGCTTCTTAAAAGGTGACGAGAATATGGTCAATGATGTCATCTGGGCATTGAAAAATCGTTCATCGGAAAATGGAAAATGCAATTATATTACAACACAGACAGGATTTACGTTATGGGATTTAGTGTCTTATGATTGTAAACATAACGAAGAAAACGGTGAGAAGAACCTGGATGGACCAGATTATAATTACAGTTGGAACTGCGGAGCTGAAGGACCGAGCAGAAAACGCGCAGTTGTCAATCTTAGAAAGAATCAGGTGAAGAATGCATTAGAACTCCTGTTGACGGCTCAGGGAACTCCATGCCTCCTTGCAGGAGATGAATTCTGTAATTCGCAGAGAGGAAATAACAATGCATATTGTCAGGATAACGAGACAGGATGGGTGAACTGGACACAGTTGAAGAAAGATGACTGGCTGTTTCAGTATACAAAGAAACTAATCGGGCTGAGAAAAGAACATCGTTGTCTCCACCAGAGTACAGCACTATCCGGAATGGATACCACGAGATGTGGCATACCGGACGTATCCTACCATGGAGAAAATGCATGGCAGGTAAAAGCAGAAGTTTCCAGCCGTCAGTTAGGTGTCTTGTATTCAGGAACGAAAGAAGGGGGGGAGTTCCCTTGTTTTATAGCATATAATATGCATTGGCTGCCGCATCACTTCGCAATACCATCGATTGGAAAGAACGTAGAATGGTATCTTGTTATGACTACAAAAGATGGCGTGCTTTGTGAAGCGAAAAAGCTGGAAAATCAGAAAGATGTATTACTGGAAGAACGTAGCGTAGCAATTCTGGTTGGACGCAGGATAGAGGAAAAGAAGAGTCGTTCAGAAAAGAAATCGATTCATACAGCTAAGACGCAGAATGTAAATAAAATAGAAAAACGGCAGGGAGCAGAAGAACTTTGTAAAGAAGAACAGCCGGCCAGAGAGGGAAAAGTATGAAGGCATTTGCACATTTTTGTACCATAACAAAACACAAAAAATTGGTTTTAAAAGAGTGTTTTCGTGTTGGGTTGTACAAACAGGGACTGCTCCATGATATGTCAAAATACAGTTGGACAGAATTCCGTGTGGGATGCAGATACTATCAGGGGGGGACAAGAAGCCCTAATAATGCCGAATGGGAAGAAAAGGGGGGGTATTCTTCCGCATGGCTCCACCACAAAGGCAGGAACAAACACCATTATGAATACTGGATTGATTATAGTCTGGAGGGACCGAACCTTCTGGCGGGAATGAAGATGCCGGTGAGATATGTAGTAGAGATGTTTCTTGACCGCATTGCAGCAAGTAAAGTGTATCTCGGGGGGGATGCATATACCTCTGATGCACCGCTTGCTTATTATGAAAACGGGCGTGCAGATGAGCTGATGCATAAAGATACAAGAGAATTATTAGAAAAACTGCTTCATATGCTTGCAGAAGAAGGCGAGGAAACTACTTACAGATATATCAGGAGAGAAGTATTAAAAAGATAAGAAGAGGGAGTGTAGGCAGCAGTGAGGCTATATATTGTGCGTCATGGAGAGACGGATTGGAACAAGAAAAAACTGGTACAGGGACGAAAGGATATTCCCTTAAATGAATATGGGCGTCATCTTGCCCTGGAAACTTCTTATGGGATGAGACAATACCAGATTGATCTGGCTTATACAAGTCCCTTACGGCGTGCAAAAGAAACGGCAGAGATTCTTCTTGAAGGACGCAACATTCCGCTTTATGAAGATCAGAGAATCCAGGAAATTTCTTTTGGCTCGTATGAGGGAATGTCTTGTGTAGATAAGACGAAAGAAGAGAATCTTGCATTCCAGAAATTCTTTCAGGATACGGGAAATTATATTCCGCCGGAAGATGCTGAAAGTGTAGAACAACTTTATGAAAGAACCGGAGATTTCTTAAAGAGTCTTGAAGAGAGTAAGAAGCTGAAGGATAAGAATCTTTTGATTTCTACTCATGGTGCTGCGATGACAGCAATGCTGAACAGGATGAGAGGCAGTCTTTCAGTAGAGCATTTCTGGAAAAATGAAGTACCGCCAAATTGTTCTGTTACGATTGCGGAACTTGAAGGCAGTGGATTCAAAATTATCCAGGAAGGAATTATCTTTTATAAAGAAGAAGTGAAACACTGGAAAGCAGTGTAGTATAAAAGGCAGAATGTAAGTGCTGTGGTACTTGCATTCTGCCTTTCCTTATGCTATTCTTTAGTTGTCTGGCCGGCAGATCCTTAAGCCGGCAATGATTCACATGAACTTCAATTCTTCTGTTTCAGGAAGAGGATTCCATGGTATATCGTATTATTGCAACAAAATTAAGGGGGGGAAGAATTATTGTTGACATTTTGAAAGAAGTATAATAAAATCTATTCATAGACGAACAACTGTTCGAAAAAGAGAGAATGGGTTTTATACACTAAGAGAGATAGAGAAGGAGAAAATTATGGCAGGCAAAGAGAGTGTTACAAAGCTGGCAAATAACGAAGAGAAGAAGAAAGCACTGGATGCAGCGATCGCAAAGCTGGAGAAAGATTTTGGTAAGGGTGCAGTGATGCGGCTGGGAGAATCAGGGGCACATGTAGCTGTAGAGACAGTTCCTACTGGATGTCTGAGTCTTGATCTGGCACTTGGACTTGGCGGTGTGCCAAAGGGACGTGTGATCGAGGTTTATGGTCCTGAATCAAGTGGTAAGACAACTGTCGCACTTCATATGATTTCTGAGGTTCAGAAGAGAGGCGGAATTGCCGGATTTATCGATGCAGAGCATGCACTGGATCCTGTATACGCAAAGAATATCGGAGTAGATATTGATGAACTCTATATTTCACAGCCTGACAGTGGAGATCAGGCCCTTGAAATTGCAGAAACAATGGTACGTTCAGGGGGGGCGATTGATATTATTGTCATTGACTCTGTAGCTGCACTTGTTCCAAAGCAGGAGATCGAAGGGGGGGATATGGGAGACAGTCATGTTGGTCTGCAGGCAAGATTGATGTCGCAGGCATTGAGAAAACTGACACCGGTTATCAGCAAGTCAAACTGTATTGTGATCTTTATTAACCAGTTACGTGAGAAAGTTGGAGTAATGTTTGGAAATCCAGAGACAACGACAGGAGGACGTGCGCTGAAATTCTATGCATCTGTGCGTATGGATGTCAGAAGAATCGAGACCTTAAAGCAGAGTGGAGAGATGGTAGGAAACCGTACAAGAATCCGTATTGTGAAGAATAAGATTGCTCCGCCGTTCAAAGAAGCGGAATTTGATATTATGTTTGGAAAAGGTATTTCCCGTGCAGGAGATATTCTTGATCTCGCAACCAATATTGATCTTGTGAAGAAGAGCGGTGCGTGGTATGCATATGAGGGAGAGAAGATTGGCCAGGGAAGAGAGAATGCAAAGGCATATCTGGAATCACATCCGGAAGTGATGGAGACACTGGATCAGAAGGTGAGAGCACATTATGCATT
Organism: Mediterraneibacter faecis JCM 15917; assembly: GCA_001312505.1. Classification (GTDB taxonomy): domain Bacteria; phylum Bacillota; class Clostridia; order Lachnospirales; family Lachnospiraceae; genus Mediterraneibacter; species Mediterraneibacter faecis. The sequence continues at coordinate 2,598 of BBDW01000007.1, read as the reverse complement.
ATCCGGATCAGAAGAAGCAGAGAATGAGCTTCCAGATGCTGAGAAGAAGACAGGGGCATCAAGTGATCTGAAGCTGACACCGGCTTCTAAAGTGGCTGATGAGGCAGAAAAGAAAGAATGATTGTTACTGGGATAGAAGAGCAGACAAAGACGAAGTTTAAAGTATATCTGGATGGAACATTTGCATTTGTGCTTTATAAAGGTGAGTTGAAGCGTTTTGGTATAAAGCAGGGAGAAGATCTCGCGCAGGAAAATTATGAAAAGATTCAGAATGAGGTACTGTTGAAACGCGCAAAGAAGAGAGCAATGCATTTGCTGGAGGATATGGATCGTACTGAGTCTGCATTAAGGGAAAAACTGAAGGCGGGACAATATCCGGAGAATGCAATCAGCGGAGCAATTGAATATGTGAGATCTTTTGGATATCTGGATGATGCAAGATATGCGGAAAATTTTGTTATGAGTCGCAAAGATACTAAAAGCAAACGGGAAATTAAGGCACTGCTGTCGCAGAAGGGAGTTTCTGATGATTTGATCTGTCTGGCTTTTGAACAGTGCTATAGTGAAGATTCTGAGGAAGAGGCAATCCGAAGGATACTGCGAAAAAAGAAGGTTGATCCGGAAAGAATGGAAGAGCAGGAATATCAAAAGATATTAGGATATCTTGCGCGAAAAGGATTTCGTTATGAGGTGATCCGCCATGTTATATCAGATTATGATAAACAGAGTAACTGTACACTCCCTGTCAATCACTTCGCTGATTGACACGGAGGATGTGTGTTTTGACTTGAATGCATCTCGCCCCCATCGCCAAAGGCGATTTAAAATGGCGAGATGCGTTGCTGGTCGCACATTGTGTGAACAGTAACCCGGGTTGTGTCATGTGATACAAAATAATAATTACAATGCTTGACATTGTTGTTGAAACAGTATAAAATTTAAGTGTTGTATTTGAGTAATATGTACAATGAAAATCGAATAAGGAGGTGCTCCTGTGCAGATAAGTCTAGGTTTATTTATAGGCGTTGCCGTGGCCCTCGCGTTGATAGTCGGAATCATTACTCACTTTGTTACAGTTTCCAATCTGAGAAAGAATGCGGAAAGCAAGATTGGGAATGCAGAAGCAAAAGCAAGAGAAATCATTGACGATGCTGTAAAGACTGCAGAGACGACGAAGAAGGAATCTCTTTTGGAAGTAAAGGAAGAGTCCATCAGGACAAAGAATGAACTTGAGAAAGAGACGAAAGAAAGAAGAGCGGAGTTACAGCGTTATGAGAAGCGTGTACTCGCGAAGGAAGAATCGGTCGACAAACGGTCAGATGTACTGGAACATCGTGAGAACAAACTGACAGCGAAGGAAGAACATCTTCGCCAGCGTGAAGCCAAAGTAGAAGAACTTAGCCAGAAACGTGTGCAGGAACTGGAACGAATCTCAGGACTTACCTCCGAACAGGCAAAAGAATATCTGTTAAAAACTGTTGAAGATGACGTCAAGCATGACACAGCCAAGATGGTCAGAGAACTGGAAACTCAGGCAAAGGAAGAGGCTGACAAGAAAGCAAAAGAGTATGTTGTGAATGCAATTCAGAGATGTGCAGCAGATCATGTTGCAGAGACTACAATTTCTGTAGTTCAGCTTCCAAGTGATGAGATGAAAGGAAGAATTATCGGTAGAGAAGGAAGAAATATCAGAACACTGGAAACATTAACCGGTGTGGAACTGATTATTGATGATACTCCGGAAGCGGTTGTATTATCAGGGTTTGACCCAATCCGCCGAGAAGTTGCAAGAATTGCACTTGAGCGTCTGATTGTGGATGGACGTATTCATCCGGCAAGAATTGAGGAGATGGTTGAAAAAGCTCAGAAAGAAGTGGATACAATGATCCGCGAGGAAGGAGAAGCTGCGGCTCTTGACGTTGGAGTTACAGGAATTCATCCGGAGTTGATCCGTCTTCTTGGACGTATGAAGTTCAGAACAAGCTATGGACAGAATGCATTGAAGCATTCAATCGAAGTAGCTCAGTTATCAGGTCTCATTGCAGGAGAAATCGGACTGGATGTCAGACTTGCAAAACGTGCAGGACTTCTTCATGATATTGGTAAATCAATTGATCATGATGTAGAAGGATCACATATTCAGATTGGTTCAGATCTTTGTAGAAAATACAAAGAATCAGCAACCATTATTAATGCTGTGGAGGCACATCATGGTGATGTGGAGCCGCAGAGTCTAATTGCTTGTGTTGTTCAGGCAGCGGATACTATTTCAGCTGCAAGACCGGGAGCAAGAAGAGAAACCATCGAGACATATACAAACAGATTGAAACAGTTAGAAGATATTACCAACCAGTTTAAAGGTGTAGATAAGTCTTTTGCCATTCAGGCAGGTAGAGAGATTCGTGTTATGGTAGTTCCGGAGCAGGTATCTGACGATGATATGGTGCTTTTAGCAAGGGATATTGCAAAACAGATTGAGTTTGAATTAGAATATCCTGGACAGATTAAAGTAAATGTTATTCGTGAGTCACGAGCAACAGATTACGCAAAATAAGAGAATCATAACAGAAGATGAAAGTTGGCCCTTGTCGAAAGACA
>BBDW01000006.1 GCA_001312505.1 Mediterraneibacter faecis JCM 15917 | reverse complement strand
TATATATTAGGAAAGCACTTTCCTAATATATAAAAAAGAACCCCCCCACCATTCACTGGCAGAGTCCTCTCTTTCTTCTTATACTTTAAATCTATATCCCACACCCCCCCAGATTGTCTCAATATATTGAGGATGTGAAGTATCATACTCAATCTTCTCACGGATCTTCTTAATATGTACTGTAACAGTTGCAATGTCTCCGATCGACTCCATATCCCAGATCTCACGGAAAAGCTCTTCCTTGCTGTACACATGATTCGGATGTCCTGCAAGGAAAGTTAAAAGGTCAAATTCTTTCGTTGTGAAAGACTTCTCTTCTCCATTCACCCAGACACGACGTGCTGTCTTGTCAATCTTCAATCCACGGATCTCGATCACTTCATTCTGCTCTACATTACTTCCGATCAGTCTCTCATATCTTGCAAGATGTGCTTTCACACGCGCTACAAGTTCACTTGGACTGAACGGTTTTGTCATATAATCATCTGCGCCAAGTCCAAGCCCACGAATCTTATCAATATCATCTTTCTTCGCTGAAACCATAATGATCGGTGTATTCTTCTGGCTGCGGATCTGACGACAGATCTCAAATCCATCTACTCCCGGAAGCATCAGATCCAGAATGATCAAATCAAATTCTCCTTCAAGTCCTTTCTTAAGTCCTATCTCACCATCATTCGCAACCTCGACTTCAAAACCACTCAGCTCCAGATAGTCTTTCTCAAGATCTGCAATGCTTTCCTCGTCTTCTACGATTAAAATACGTTTACTCATCTTCTACGGGTACCTCCTGATATTTTCTTATTACAAAATACATCGTGGTTCCAACGCCCTCTTCGCTGGTTGCCAGATCTTTCCTCCGTGCTCTTCCACAATCTTCTTCACGATAGAAAGACCGATGCCGCTTCCTCCCTTGGAAGAATTCCTTGAAGCATCTGTCCGGTAGAAACGGTCAAAGATATTCGGCAGATCCTTTGCCGCAATGCCCTTTCCGTTATCTCCCAGTTCTACCTGAATAAAGTCTCCCACGTCCTTTACATCCATCGTAATCTTCACCTTTGGCTTATCTGTATATTTGATAGAATTTGATACGATGTTATTGATGACTCTTCGAAGCTGCTCCGGATCTACGATCACCTTGCTGTCCTCTTCCATAAAGTTCCTGTAAGTAAATTCAGCTCCCTTTGATTCCAGTTCTACACTTAAATCCTCCGCACAATCTGCAAAATATCCCTTCGCAGAGATTGTTGTGAAATTATACGGAATTCGATTCGTATCGATCTTTGAATAAAGCGTCAGTTCATTGATCAGAAGATTCATCTCATTAGCTTTATTATAAATGGTTCTGATGTATCTGTCCATCTTTTCCGGCGTATCTGCTACCCCATCCATAATTCCTTCCACATAACCTTTGATCGCTGTGATCGGAGTCTTCAGGTCATGTGAAATGTTACTGATCAGCTCTTTATTCTCTCTGTCAAATGCTACCTTTTCTTCGGCCTGTGCTTTCAGTCTGAGACGCATCTCTTCAAAGTCCTGACAGAGTTGTCCGATCTCGTCATTTGATTCTGCCTTGATCTCAAAGTCAAGATTACCCTCTTTGATATTGCGTGCAGCTCTCTGAAGTTTCTCCAGCGGGACCGATACCGATCTGTAGATCCACAAGATTAGAAATGCTGTCGTAAGGACAACTGCGATCAGATACAGCTGCTGTATCTCTGCCCCCCCTCTTCCCGGAACAAATGCATGCATTGCGATCAGTGCAAATGTTACAGGAAAGATCATAACGACTACAAAAGCAATAATCAGTTTGGTACGTAATTTCATAGAAGCATCTCCTTTCCGTATTGAAAAAGGTGCCTGACACTTTATGACGGGTGTCAGGCACCTTCCGGTGCTTGTATCAGATATTTCTATCTTACAGATATTTCTTTAAATCGTCAACCTTGTCCAGCTTCTCCCATGGAAGATCCAGGTCGTTGCGTCCAAAATGTCCGTAAGCTGCTGTCTGTTTGTAGATTGGTCTTCTCAGATCCAGCATCTTGATGATTCCTGCCGGACGGAAATCAAAGTTCTCACGAAGGATCTCAACCAGTTTTGTATCAGAAAGTTTTCCTGTTCCGAATGTATCAACTGCGATAGATGTCGGCTGTGCAACACCGATTGCATAAGAAAGCTGAATCTCACATTTCTTAGCAAGTCCTGCTGCTACAACATTCTTTGCTGCATAACGTGCTGCATAAGCTGCAGAACGGTCTACCTTTGTACAGTCCTTTCCGGAGAAAGCACCGCCACCGTGACGAGCCATTCCGCCGTAAGTATCAACGATGATCTTACGTCCTGTCAGTCCACTGTCTCCGTGTGGTCCACCGATCACGAAACGTCCTGTCGGGTTTACGAAGAACTTTGTCTCTTCGTCTACGAGTTCTGCCGGAATGATCTCATCGAATACATATTTCTTAATATCCTCATGAATCTGCTCCTGAGTCACATCCGGGTCATGCTGTGTAGAAAGAACAACTGCATCCAGACGCTTTACAGAACCGTCTTCGTTGTACTCTACTGTAACCTGTGTCTTTCCATCCGGACGAAGGTAAGTAAGTGTTCCGTCTTTACGAACCTTTGTCAGCTGACGTGCAAGCTTATGAGCCATTGCAACCGGGTAAGGCATATACTCTTCTGTCTCATCAGAAGCATAACCGAACATCATACCCTGGTCTCCTGCTCCGATCGCCTCGATGTCTTCATCTGACATCTTGTTCTCTTTCGCCTCAAGTGCTTTATCTACTCCGAGTGCAATATCTGCTGACTGCTCATCCAGTGTTGTGATCACGCCACATGTATCAGCATCAAATCCATATTTTCCTCTTGTGTATCCGATCTCACGAACAGTGTCACGAACGATCTTCTGGATATCTACATAAGCCTGTGTTGTAATCTCTCCCATAACCATTACAAGACCTGTTGTACAGCATGTCTCACATGCTACACGGCTCATCGGGTCCTGTCTCATCAGTTCATCAAGGATCGCATCTGAAATCTGGTCACACATCTTATCCGGGTGTCCCTCAGTTACTGATTCTGATGTAAATAAAATCTTTTCTCTTTCCATATCTGTTCTCCTTTCCGATTGCTGTCCCCCCCACAGCAATATCTCACTTTCTCTCGCTTGTGCTGTCTTCATTTGCTTACATTGCCAATAATGAAAACAGCCCGCATCAAGCGGACTGTCAGTTTATCTTAACAATCCTCTTATTGTTCGAAATAACTCGCTCAGGTTGGCACCTTCCTATTACGAGGGGGGGTTGCCGCAGCTTCTTAGATCCTTTGTATCTCCACTGCTCTGAATAAGAGAAAGTATCATCTATTTAATTTTGTTTCGTATCAGACTATACAACACCTTGTTGATTATGTCAATACCGTTTCCTGAAGTTGATAAAATTTTTATATTTATGATTCTGCATCAATATCTTTCAACTCCGTGATCACTCCGGTATCATCGATTGTAATATTCGGCGAAATCTCCTGCAAGTGATCAAAAAGTGCTCTCTGGGACTCTGCATTATTCAGATACTGTGTCTGGCTGTCTTTCTGCTCACACGGTGTAAAGGACATCTGCTTCAATCCTTCTGATGTAATCTCAAGATTCAGAAGTCCCGTGTATTTTGTCTCATCATTAAACCAGAAATCGCCCAGACTGTATACAATAGGTCCATCTTCTGTATATTCAATTCCCTGAAGTACATGCGGATGACCTCCGATCACAATATCTGCTCCCGACTTCAGGAATTCTTTTCCATGCTCTGTCTGTGTTGAATTATACATATCCTCATCTTCTGTTCCCCCCCAATGAACATATGCGATCAGATAATCACATTCCTTTGATGCATCCGCAATCACCTGATTATACTCTGTTGTGTCGTAGGATGTAAGAATACCTGTCGTTGAATCTGTTGCTTCCGGTGTAAATTTATACTGTTCTCCCTCGGAAGCTGCCACAAATCCGATCTTGATTCCATTGATAATATAATAAGTCGGCTGCTTTGCCTCATCCAGATTCGTTCCGCCTCCAACATGAGTGATCTTCGCCTGATCTAACAGATCGATCGTATCATCCATCGCATCTGCACCATAATCGTAAATGTGATTATTCGCAATTGAAACAATATCTGTCCCCCCCATCTGTTCCAGCAACTTCATGCGTTCTGGTTTTGCACGGAATACATAATACTTATCCTCCAGCGGAGTTCCACGGTCACTGATACAATATTCATGATTCAGGAAGAAAATATCTGCCGCATTTGTCTGATCCAGAATTGACTTGGAAATGCATTTAGACAAGTCATTTACCGTATCATAATAATCGAGAACATATCCATCTTCCTCCAGACAGAGGTCACCTGCTGCCGTAATCTGCACGGTTCCGTTCTCTGCTGCCTTCTTCTCATAGATATGATTCTTCGCAGCGGTAGCTTCATCCTTTAATTTTCCTTCGTATGTATCTGACAGAACATGCAAAGTTGCTCCAAAGGAATCATAAATATCCTGCGTTGTTATCTTTTTATTCTTCTGATAAACCGGAAATAAATCATCCATCTCTTCAGAATAGTTCTTTTCCAGCCATTTCGTAAATGCTGTAACATCAGACTTTTCCACTGACACTCCATTATCCGTCAGGAAAGTGTTGTAGCAGTCATTCAGCGATTCATTCATCTGTGCAATCTCCTGCTCCAGTTGTTTTTTCTGTTCTGCTGCCAGTTTCTTTTTCTTAGCCACATTGACTGCAAAGGCTGCCAGCGCTATGATTATGCACAACAAAATACAGCCGGAAATAGTCATTCTTCGTCTGAGCTGTCTGATTCTCTTTTGTTTGATTTCTTCTCTCTGTCTTTTTCTCCGTTCTTCTGCCTGTTCAAATTCATTCATCGTTCGTTGCTCCTGCTGTTTTCTTATTGATATCCCGCCACTGTTTCATTCGACCTGCCTGATTGCCTATTACGCCATAACTCCTGACATATAAACTGAAAACAGGTATCAGAACTTTCGTTCCGACACCTGCATACATTCTCACATCATATTTCTTCGGATTCTGTCTGTATCGGCTCGCTGCCGGCCGCAGCTTGTTGTAAACAGTAACCTCGGTTTAGCCAACTTTTAATTTGAATTTCTGAATCTCTTTTTCACTGGACACTTTCTCAATGATTCCACCCAGACTTCTGAGTTTCTCTTCAAAGCGTTCGTATCCTCTCTGGATATAAACAATATCATCTACGATCGTAATTCCTTCTGTTGCAAGTCCTGCGATGCAAAGCGCAGCTCCTGCACGAAGATCCGGCGCGCTGACTCTTGCTGCTGTAAATTTCTCAACACCCTCGATCGTTGCTGAATTGCCTTCAACTTTGATATTCGCACCCATACGTGCCAGCTCATCTAAATATTTAAAACGATTCTCGAAGATACTTTCTGTGATCGTACTTGTTCCCTTTGCGAGTGCAAGCACAACCCCGATCTGTGGCTGCATGTCTGTCGGATATCCCGGATATGGTAATGTCTTCACCTGTGTACTTGTCAGACGTCCCTTAGCCACTACACGGACTGCATCGTCAAATTCTTCCACTTCACATCCGATATCTACCAGCTTGGAGATCGTTGCATCTAAATGCTTCGGAATCACATTGAGCACTGTCACATCTCCGCGTGTTGCTGCAGCGGCAAACATAAATGTTCCTGCTTCGATCTGATCCGGAATGATGGAGTACTCTGCCTTGTGCAGGGACTTCACTCCACGGATCTTGATCACGTCTGTTCCTGCACCACGGATATTTGCTCCCATGCTGTTCAGGAAGTTCGCTACATCTACAACATGTGGCTCTTTCGCTACGTTCTCCATGATCGTAAGACCGTCAGCCATAGCTGCTGCCATCATTACGTTGATCGTTGCACCTACAGTCACAACATCGAAATAAAGATGTGTTCCCTTCAGCTCTTCCGCCTCTGCAACAATCTTACCATACTCAATGTCTACATCTGCTCCAAGTGCACGGAATCCTTTCAGATGCTGATCGATCGGTCTGCTTCCGATATTGCATCCTCCCGGAAGTGCTACTTCTGCTCTCTTGTATTTTCCAAGAAGTGCACCTAACAAATAATAAGACGCTCTGATCTTCTTAATATAGTCATAATCAATACTGAAATCTCCAATTGTATTTCCATTGATCTTTACTGTATGTCTGTCAATTCTCTGTACCATTGCACCGATTCCCTCGATTGCCTCCAGCATGACATTAATGTCATTCACATCCGGAAGATTCTCAATCAAAACCGGTTCATCTGCCATGATTGCAGCTGCAAGAATTCCAAGTGCCGCATTCTTAGCTCCGCCGATTTCAACTTCCCCAACCAGCGGATTACCACCCTTAATAATATATTGCTCCATTTTGCACCTCAATTGTCCGATTCTGTATTACTTCCCACAGATTCTGTGTTCAGTAACGATTTATTCTTGTGTCTTTATCTATACGAAAAGAACTATCTATCTTAATTACAATATAATCCATACATAACTATAACACAAAATCTTTCATTGTGGAATCCCCCTTTTTCTATGACGGTAATATTCACGCTTTATTTTGAGAGTAATTCTCAATAGTATCAAGTACATTTTCTATTGTTTCTTCAATCTGACAGCCCTCTTCACTGATTGTCACATCTGCATACTTCTCAAAAAGGACTTTTCGCTCGTCATACAGGTCTTTTAATGTCTGACCGTCCTTCAAAACAACTCCTCTTTTTTGAGGATTTCTGATTCTCTTCTTTATTGTCTGATAAGAAGCATGAAGATATACAACAATTCCGATTTCTTTGAAATGTTTCATTGCTTCCTCGCAATAGACAACACTTCCGCCCGGAGAAATAACCGCATTTTCTGCTTTTATATCACGATTTACCTGATTTTCGATTTTTAAAAACCCATCATCACCGACTTCTGCTATGATTTCACGCAGAAGCTTTCCTTCTTGTTCCTGAATCAGAAGATCTGAATCTATGAAACCTTTTCCAAGTCTTTTTGCTACTACAATACCAACTGTACTTTTTCCGACAGCCGGCATACCGATAAATATAAGATTACTTTTCATCTGTATCTGTTCCCTTCTTCTGAATCCGTTTCTTTTGTTGTAATCTGAATGATTATATCATAGATTTTCCTGGCAATGAACAATAACTGTAAATTTTTTGTTTCCTTTTTCTCTGTTCTCCCCCCCTGCGTCGGTAGATTTCCTGATACAACAGGACTTCCGCCAGATTTCTTAACATCCGTTCTTCCCCCCCGGCAAACATTTTCTCCTGCTTTTTTACATTTTCGCAAATTCTGTTGCACATGATGCGTAGCTGCAATTTATCCGGGTAAACGTCAAACATCACACTCCCCCCCGTGTATTCCATCCTGTCACATTCCTCTTCGACATAAGGCAGTATTCTCTTTGGAAGATCCGGATACAGGCTTTTCATATACTCCAGGTCTGTCCTTTCTGCTCTCTCATCATATTCTGTCTGTATCGGATAGGCCATATAATAAGGCAATTTCTGGTACATATTGCTCACTCCCACTGACAATAAGTTGTGCCGTCCCTGCTATCCACATTCCTGTTGATTGCAGCTTATAAATCCGGCGGCTATATATAACTACTATATGATCTTCCTTACTCAACTGTTACTTTCACACAGACTCTTCATTTTACGATCTAAAAGAAAAAGAAGTCCTGACTTTTCCGCCGGACTTCCTTGCCTGTAAATTCATTATTCACTTTCTCTTAAGATTCTGAGAATCTCCAGTCTGGTCTCCCCCCCAACGCCAATCACATCTTCTCTCTGAACCTCTGTCGGACGATCTACCAGGATTCCATTCAGATATGTTCCATTCTTGGAACCATCATCCATCAGATACAAACAGTCACCTCTCTGTATGATCACACAGTGCTGCTTGGATACCCTTCCATCCTCATGCAGTGGAAGATACTTCTCATAATTGTCATTCCTCTTTGCTCTTCCGATTCCCACTTCATCATAGAATATAAAGCTATATTTCTGCCATGTATCCAGATCTTCCAGTATAATCTTCCACTGTCTTCTCTTTTTAGAAGAACGCTTCGCTGAATCCACAGAACTGTTCTGCCCTGAACTGCGTCTCTTCTTTCCCTGCGGCTGATCCTCTTCCTCTTCTGGATCATATCCCTGATCTGCCTTGTAACGCTTTCCTTTCTTGGATTGCTTTCTCCGCTCTGCGTCCTGTGCCTTATTCTTTTTTACACTTATAAATGTACTGCAAAGAAGTGCGATACTTCCTAAAATCAGCAGTACCATAATCGCCCAATACCACATATGCATTATCACTCCTATCTGAATCTTAATCGTACTATATTTTTACGTTCTCGGCAAGCATAACATGTATCTTTTTGTCGAATTATGTGATAAAATAAGTAGAAACAGTGAAAATAAGTGATTTTTAGAAGAGGTAATATCATGGAAAGAAATGAATTGTGCTGGTGCGGCAGCGGCAAGAAGTATAAGAAATGCCATATGCCGATTGAAGAAAAGATAATGATGCATGCTGAACGTGGTGAGATTGTTCCGACACGTAAGATTTTAAAAACTCCATTCCAGATTGAAAAGATCAGAAAAAGTGCTGAGCTTAATACAGCGATCCTGGATGAAGTAGCAAGACAGATCCACATTGGAATGAGCACACAGGAGATTGATGACATCGTATATCGTTTCACAAAAGAACACGGTGGTATCCCAGCTCCGCTCAATTATCAGGGATTCCCTAAGAGCGTGTGTACTTCTATTAATAATGAGATTTGTCACGGCATTCCGGATGAGAATATCATTCTGGAAGAGGGAGATATTATCAATGTTGATGTATCCACTATTCTTGACGGATATTTCTCTGATGCCTCCCGTATGTTCAAGATGGGAAAAGTATCTGAACGTGCAGAGCGCATCGTCCGCGTCACAGAAGAGTGTGTGAAGCTTGGACTTGAGGCTGCGAAGCCTTGGGACATTTAGGTGATATCGCAGATGCGATCAATACACATGCCCGTGCAAACGGATACTCTGTTGTAGAGGATATCGGCGGACACGGTGTCGGTCTGGAATTCCATGAAGATCCTTTTGTCAGCTATGTGACACCAAAGGGAAGTGAGATGCTTCTCGTTCCAGGTATGATGTTCACGATTGAGCCTATGATCAACGAAGGCAGCCCTGACTTCTTCGTAGATGAGGACAATGACTGGACTGTTTATACAATGGATGACGGTCTTTCTGCTCAGATTGAGTACATGGTACTCATCACAGAGAATGGTGCAGAGGTTCTGACAAAATAATAATACCAGGATCCCAACATCAAAACAAATACGGATGAACAGATGTTAAAACTGCTCATCCCGTATTTTTATTATTCTTGTATAATGCTCTTTCTTTATCTGCAAAATACCGTTCCACTTCTTACGGCATCAACCTCAATGCTTCTGCCGGCTTTAATACGATTGCTGAATGAGATCCCATATTCAGGACAATCTCTCCATCTTGTACGATATACTCGTCATATTCTGTCGTATAACCGTTTTCATAAGAGTAGATCAGTCGTTTCATCCGTCCTTCCATCTCTACACCCGCATACCATACCGGTACGGTCACTGTACGAAGTTCATCACTGTTATTCACAACAACGACAATCTGTTCACCCGCTTCAAATCTTCCATAGGCCAGCAGATTTTCATCCGAAGCCAATAGCTTGATAGAACCCTTTTTCAACGGCTTCTCTTCCTTGTGGATACGGATCACTTCTTTGTGGAATGCCTGAAGTTCTTTGTCTTCGTTCCCCCATGGGAAAGTTCTCCGGTTATCCGGATCGGTGAATCCACAAAGTCCTGCCTCATCACCATAATAAATCGTCGGCGCACCAATCCAGGTCATCTGCATAATAACCGCTTCTCGTAAGATTGCCTTATTCACATCCTTTTCAGCTGCTTCTGTTCCAAGCTGTGCCACACGTCCTGCCTTGTGGTTCGTACGTGTCAGGAAACGAGAATGGTCATGGTTGGAAAGTTCATTCATTGCCATCTGAAGAGATGGTGTCAGCATACTTGCCATAAAATGACGCATCGCTCCGACAAAGTTATCAGCATTTCCACACAGATCCGGACGATATTCATCACTATGCTTCTCCATACCAGTCAAAAACCAGGTCAGCGGTTCCATAAATGCGTCATAATTCATAACGCTGTCCCACTCATCTCCCTGGAGCCAATCCTGCGGATCTCCATAATGTTCTGCCAATATAATTGCATCCGGATTCGCATCCTTAACTTCCTTTCGGAATCGCTTCCAGAAGATATGGTTGTATTCATTACTGAATCCAAGGTCCGCCGCAACATCAAGACGCCATCCGTCTACGTTGTACGGCGGTGATACCCATTTTCTTCCGATATCCATAATGTACTGCTCAAGCTGTGGTGAATCCTCATAATCGAGCTTTGGCAGTGTATCATGTCCCACCAGCCATCATATGTTCCGTTATAAGGCCAGAGCTCATTTCTCGCATCATGGAACAGGAAAAAGCTGTTATATGGACTTTCTTTACTTACATATGCTCCCTTTGGATAGTCCGGCTGCGGCTCATAGATACGTTCTCTGTCCATCCATTTGTTAAAAGAGCCACAATGATTGAATACACCATCCAGAATTACACGCATTCCTCGCTTATGCATCTCTTCTACCAGTTTGATAAACAGCTGATTACTTGCCTCAAGGTTACGGATATCTCCTGTGCGTTGCTGATACTTTGTCGCATGGATATTATCCTTTGCACCTACCGGAAGTACTTCTCCGTCATCCACAACAATCTTTCCATAATGCGGATCTATGTAATCATAATCCTGAATATCATACTTATGATTCGACGGAGAAACAAACAACGGATTGAAGTAAATAACTTCAACTCCAAGATCCTGCAGATAATCCAGCTTATCTAAAACACCCTGTAAATCCCCGCCGTAAAAATTACGGATATCCATTGCCTCCGGTGCCTGATTCCAATCCTTCACCTTGCGGCTCGGTGCCCCCAATATAAATATATTCGTTATCCTCCACATCATTTGTCGGATCTCCATTATAAAAGCGATCGACAAAGATCTGGTACATCACAGCACCTTTCGCCCACTCGGGTGTCTTAAATCCCGGCGAAATAATAAAATCATAATAGTTTTCTTTTTTCCCTGTTATTCCATACCTACTATAAAAACAGATTTCTGCTCCCTGCTTGATTTCAAAACAATATCTTAAGATATCCTCACCAAGCTGATACTCAATCTCGTAAAAGTCAAATTCACCGTTCGTACGTGTCTTCCACATAGGATACTCCTGTTCTCCGATGTGAAGTTTCACTTCATCAACATCATTGTGTGCCGTACGAAATCGCAACACTACTTTTTCATTTATCTCAGGCTCTGCCGGACAGACATAATCACCTGTACCGTCACAAAACAGTGCTTCTCTATTCACCTGTTTAGCCTCCTTTAACTCAATTCTTAAAACTATCTAAAATAAAATACCCCCCGGCCAACACGGGATTGCCCGCCGGCAGAGGGTATCTTATCCTAAATACATATAATGACTACTATCCTTCAACCTCACTGTCTGCAAACAGTGCTTCGAATTCACTTCTTGTTATCTTTTCCTTCTCAAGAAGCAGTTGTGCACACTTCTCGAGTACCGGATGATACTCCTGAATAAGTGTACGCGCTTTCAAATAACACTCATCAATAATACGTTTCACTTCTTCATCAATCGTTCCGGCCACTTTTTCGCCATACCCTCTTGATGTATGACCGAAATCACGTCCAATGAATACTTCATCGCTGTCATTATCATAATTGATCAGTCCCAGTCTTTCAGACATACCGAACTTCGTGATCATTGATTTTGCAATTGCTGTTGCCTGCTTGATATCCTGGGAAGCTCCCGTTGTGATATCATCAAAAATCTCTTCTTCTGCAACACGTCCGCCAAGGGAAACTGTAATTTCCTGAAGCATATGCCCTTTGTATTGAACATATCATCCTTCTCCGGAAGCGGCATCGTATATCCGCCGGCTCCGCCTGTCGGAATGATAGATACACTGTAAACCGGTCCTACATCCGGAAGCAAATGGAACAAGATCGCGTGTCCGGCTTCATGATAAGCTGTAATCCTGCGTTCTTTCTCAGAAACGATACGGCTCTTCTTCTCCGGACCGATTCCGACCTTCACAAATGCATGACGGATATCAGACTGCTGAATGTACACCCGGTTCTCCTTCGCTGCCAGAATTGCAGCCTCGTTGAGAAGATTCTCAAGATCTGCTCCTGAAAATCCTGCCGTTGTCTGGGCAATCTGCTTCAGATCCACATCATCTCCAAGCGGCTTATTTCTCGCATGAACTTTCAGGATCTCTTCTCTGCCGCCTACATCCGGACGTCCGACAAGAACATCACGGTCAAATCTTCCCGGTCTTAAGATTGCAGGATCCAGAATATCCTTACGGTTTGTCGCTGCCATTACGATAATGCCTTCATTTACACCAAATCCATCCATCTCTACAAGGAGCTGGTTCAGGGTCTGCTCACGCTCATCATGACCACCGCCAAGACCGCTTCCGCGGCGTCTTGCGACTGCATCGATCTCATCAATAAATATGATACATGGTGCGTTCTTCTTCGCATCCTGGAACAGATCACGGACACGGGAAGCACCCACACCAACAAACATCTCAACGAAATCTGAGCCCGAAATGCTGAAAAATGGTACTCCTGCCTCACCGGCTACAGCCTTTGCAAGAAGTGTCTTACCGGTTCCCGGAGGTCCTTCTAAAAGAACACCTTTTGGGATACGTGCTCCAACCTGGATGTATTTCTTCGGATCTTTCAGAAAATCTACGATCTCCTCCAGTTCTTCCTTCTCTTCTCTCAATCCTGCAACATCACGAAATGTAACCTTGATCTCATTCTTCGTACTCATCTTTGCGCGGCTCTTTCCAAAGTTCATCGCCTTAGAATTTCCCCCCGCCGTTCTGACGGCTCATCAGGAAAAAGATCAGAAATACTCCACCAAGTGTGATCAGCATCGGAACTACAACTGTTGTCAACATAGAATCCTTCGGTACATCCGAAAGCCTGTACTCCACCTGATTCTCTGTCAGAAGCTTCTCTACCTGCTCAACATCTGACACATTCACTTTCCTTGTATTACCATCATCTTTCAATGTAACAGAGACGGTTCCTGTCGGAACTGCACTGTTCTGATTGATGTAGACATCAGAAACATTTTTTTCCTGTACTGCAGAGACAAAGGAGGTATATGTCATCTCCTGCTGATGCATCTGAAGCTGGTTCGCCATCCACAGAACCACAACAAGGATCACAACAAAACTGATGATCGTTGCCCCCCCACTCAGACCTCTGCTTTTTCTGTCATTATTCAATTTATTATTGCTTCCTTTCTATTCTGCGACTTCTACTACTCCGATGTATGGAAGATTTCTATACTTCTGTGCATAATCCAGTCCGTATCCAACTACGAACTCATCCGGAATCTCAAATCCTGTCCAGTCTACGTGCACATCTTTCACACGGCGGTCTGGTTTATCAAGTAATGTGCAAAGACGGAGACTTGCCGGCTTTCTCTGACGAAGTACGTCCATCAGATAATACAGTGTATTACCGGAATCAATGATATCCTCCACGATCAATACTTCCTTATTCTCAATAGACTCATCCAGATCTTTCGCAAGTCTTACAACACCACTGGACTTTGTTCCGTCTCCATAGCTTCCAACACACATAAAGTCCATAGATACCGGAACTGTAATTCTCTTTGCGAGTTCACACATAAAGAATACTCCACCTTTCAGAACACAGATCAGATGGATCTGCTTTCCTTCATACTCTTTACTGATCTTTTCTCCGAGTTCACGGATTCTTGCATCTACTTCTTCCTCTGAAATTAACACTTTAATCTTCTCAGCCATTGTTCTATTCCTCCATAATCTTTATCTTAAGAATCTTTTTCGTCTGGTCTCCCACCTGGTAGTACGAACTCATCCTTCTGCCCGGAATCCATACGATGTGGCTTTCCTCTGCGATCAGAAGCTGTCTGTCCCGTTCTTCTTGCGGAATTTTCTCATCAATAAAGTAACTCTTCAGCTTCTTTTTCTTTCCTTCCCCCCCATCAATTGTAAAATAATCTCCGGGTCGTCTGTATCTCACACAGAGACTGCTTTTTATTATATCATAATCAAAGCATTTCGTGTAGCTTTTTTGTGG
This sequence comes from Mediterraneibacter faecis JCM 15917, assembly GCA_001312505.1. Classification (GTDB taxonomy): domain Bacteria; phylum Bacillota; class Clostridia; order Lachnospirales; family Lachnospiraceae; genus Mediterraneibacter; species Mediterraneibacter faecis. The sequence continues at coordinate 170,964 of BBDW01000006.1, read as the reverse complement.
TATCTCTTTTGCTGAATTCTTCTCATTTTCACCGCTGATTGTACAGCAGATTTTCAAATTTGTTCCCGGGATCTGTGCTTCTCCCGGAATCTGAAGCTGTAGAACAAAATTACTCTCTTCTTTTCTTTTCTCTTTCTGATGTACAGATGTAACTTTTTTATCACCTTTTGTAAGCAGAACTCCCTCATACATTCTTTTGGCTGTAACACTATACGGAAGATCGATCTGCCGTCCTGTCTGCCGTTCAAACAGTTGCAGTACCGCCAGGATATGCCTGCTTTCAATATCTTTCTGTGCCCCCCCTGCCACTTCACTTACTGATCTTTGGATCAGTAATTTCTTTATCACAGGATCAAGGTGTTTCATTTCCTCTGCCTTGAGAAATATTTCTTTCCTGCTTTGAAGTCCGTCTGTCTGTTTTGCACAGATATTCCATGCCTGATCTGTCTGTTTTTCCAGATATTCATAGATTTCTTCTGCCTGTTCACTGAGCTTCACAAAATGTTCTACCGTCCTTGTATTAACCTGTTCTTCTAATGTCGGAATTACATGATGACGAATCCGGTTCCTTGTGTATTCATCTTCCTGATTCGTTTCGTCAACACAATATCTGATGTCACACTCTTTCAACACTGTTCAATCTCTTCCCTGGACAATTCCAGAAGTGGGCGGATCCATTTTCCATACACTGGTCTTATCCCACACAATCCGCGAAGCCCGGTTCCTCTTGCCATGTTAAGAAGCATTGTTTCTGCATTGTCATTACTATGGTGCGCTGTTGCAATCTTTGTCCCGCCCTGTTCCTTACAGAGTTGTTCAAATGCCTGTCTTCGCACATATCTGCCTGCTTCCTCCAATGATTCTTTCCGCTTTTTTGCAATTAATTCCACATTTTCATGAAATGCAAAAAAGAACCTGCATTTTATGACAAAGCATTTCCACATATGCCTCATCCTGTGCAGCCTCCTCCCCGCGCAGTTCATGATTCACATGGCAGACAAGCACCTGAAATCCCAGCTTTTCCTGCAATGAACAAAGTGCCATCAGCAGACATACAGAGTCTGCGCCACCCGATACACCTATGACAATCCTGTCCCCCTTTTTCTATCATATGATATTGTCTGATATAGTTTTCAATCTTTTCTAATCTTTTATCCATCATACCTCAACTATACGTTAACGGTTACTTCTATGTCAATGACTACTTTCTGCATTTCCACAAAGCTGCAACCAAAACTGACATATCATCCTCCGGTTCTTTTCCTGTCCAGTTAAGTACCTGCTGTAAAATGTGTCTGGCCAGTTCCTTGGGGTTTCGTATTTCCGTTCCTTTTATGATTGTTTCAAGAAGGAAGTCCTGCTCTCCTACCGGAAGTGCATCCAGCACTCCATCTGTCAGCATGATCACATACGTCCCATCTGTCAACTGCCGTTTCACGGAATCTATTTCAAGTGAATTCATCACTCCGATTGGAAGGCTTGTCGATGTCAGATGCTCAATCTGATCCTTTCTTCGGATAAAAGTTGAGGATGCGCCTGCCTTGATCAATTCGCATTCCCCTGTATACAGATCAAACACTGTAAGGTCGATCGTAGAGTAATGGATTTCTTCTCTTCCGCAGACCAGTGTTGTATTGATCATCTGGATCGCAGTCTTTTCCGGAAATCCCGCTTCCAGAAGTTCTTCGAGAAGTTCTATCACAAGTGTGCTTTCCCGACAGGCAGCCTGCCCACATCCCATGCCATCTGACAATGCAACTCCCCCCCTTTTACCACCCGGAAGATCCATCATCGTGAAACTGTCCCCCCCTGAAATATTACTGCAGCCTTTTCCGATTCTTGCTATTCCGGACATTGTGTAATAGGATGGTCCTTCTCGGAAGACCACTGTTGTATAATCCGCTCCGATCAACTGCGCCCCCCCTTCTTTTCCCGGAATCAATCTTCTTCCTGTCAGATTACTCAGAATCCCTGCCAGACTTTTTACCGGAATCTTTTCCGCTTTCCAGGTGCGCATCGTCAGATGCAATTCATATTTTCCCTCTCCATTCACAAGAAAATGCATGGAAAGTACACGTATTCCTTTTCTTTTCAATTGAGACAGGATCCGTTTCCCCCCCAACCTTTCATCTGTAAATATGCTGTCTTCCAGATTTTTCGCCACATTTTGCAGCATATCTGCAAATAGATCAAGCTGGGCTGCACACCCTTCCCGGCTTCTTGCAATACGATTGATCCAGATCATATTTTGTCTTGCTTCGTGAAAACTGTCAAGCATCCCCCGATAAAACCGCGGAGCCATAATGCAGCGCTGCATCAGTTTTCTTTTTGTCTCTGCATCCAGTTCATTTCCATACTGATCCACTGCTGCAAGAATCTCGTATCCCATCTGATACATCTGAATATAGTTTTCCCCCCCCAGCACCAACTGTTTTTCTCACATTTTTCACACACTTCTTCTCTTACGCAGGCAAACATTTCATCAATCTCTTCTTCTGAAAATGTCTGCTTTTTTTCTTCTAATTTCAAAAATGTTTTCGCTAACTGTTTTAATGAAACTGCAAACTTATCAATCTGTTCCACATATAGACTACTATGTAATACCTGTCCATTTTCCATTTCCATCCCCCCTCGTTACTCAACTGTGAGAAACACGCTCCGCGAGTTTCTCAAGTTATCGCGACAGTCGCCAAGGTCTCGTGCAAGCACGGACTTTGGCTCGTTGTTCGCGTAAAAGAAAAACTCCAGGAGAACTTTCTCTCCCGGAGTTATCTTTCGTAAAATTCTGTATCCGTCTTTCACTGACTTTGCAGATTCGATTACTATTCACTTGATTGGTTTAAATACGATTTCATTCGGATCAACAAGATTCAGCTTATCTTCTGCAATCTCTTTCATGTAATCATCTGTCTGTACATACTGCTCGTATTCTTTGATCTCTTCTGCTCTTGCCTGCTCACTTTTGATCTGTGTCTTCAATTCTGCTTCCTGCTGTTTATACGCTATATTCTTTGCATGAAGCTTTACTGCACTCACTCCCAGCACACCGGAAAGAAGACACAATACTGACAAGATCATAAGAACGCTTCTTTTGTACGGACTCGGACGTCTCTGCTTTGTATAACTGCACCGTCCAGTCACTCTTTTTTTCTTTGCCATCTAAAATTCACCCTAAAATAATACACTCTTAACGTTACCGGGAAATCAATCCTGCCTTCACTGACGGAGTCCCCCCTATAAACTTCCCAATTATCAACATTCTATCTGTTTTTTCTAATAATTTCAAGGTTTTTCCTTGTTTTTTTGTGTATTTTTTCTCCAGACGAAATCAGTTTCTGAATAACGGCAACGCCAAATACAAGACCTAGTAGAAAATACCATCTGATACTACCATACGTAGTTGCATATATCTGTGAGAAAATATATGCACTCATAAATATCCAGTAGAACAGATCCTCGATTCCTTTCACCAGATTATTATGTATTATCATTTTCCTTAAAAAAATCAGGATCTCGTACCCAGCCCGGACATTCACACCCGTAAGACAGGCACAGAAGAAGACAAGCAGTTCTTTTTTATATTTAGCATCTTCTTTCTTCCTCACTTGAACATCTTTGTCCAAAAGCTTTCTTCCTGTTTCTTTGCCTGCGAAATATTAGAATATGAAACACTATCTATTGTTCCCGACAAATCTACTTCTCCCTTTTCCACACTGAGACGGTTCACATGCAAGTCTGTTCCTTTTACTAACAGCATTCCCTGCTCTGTTTCCAGAAGAATCTCATTCAGATCAAAAGACAATACATCCAGAACACCTGTCACCATACTTGTCTTCCGGTTATTAACCACCAGCTTATGAGCCTTTACAGTCTTTTGCTGTTCCTCCATCCGCTGCACCTCCCTCTTCTCTGGCATACCCCACAGTATATTACTGGAACCAGATAACGGTTCCCTGTACTTTTCTATATATATGTCAGAGCTTTTCTACTTATTCCTGACAGATAAAGGTTTTATAGATGTGTCTCCAAAACTGCTTTATCGTACAATATACAGAAAGGCAGGGAATATCTCACTTTGTAAAATATTCCCTGCCTTTCTAAGATTACTGAAAACAATAACCATTGATTGACTTATACATTCCTGTCGTCTGACAGACTTTACAGGTATTTGAATAAGTCCTTTGCTTCTTCTTTTTTTGTTGTCTCCTGCAGTTCAAGAACCTCAACCTTAACGGTTCTCGTTCCAAACTGAATCTCGATCACATCTCCCGGCTTTACCTTCACAGATGCTTTCGCCGTCTTTCCATTCACCAGCACACGTCCTGCATCACAGGCTTCGTTTGCAACAGTTCTTCGTTTGATCAGACGGGAGACTTTTAAAAACTTATCCAGTCTCATATATTCTTCTACAAAATCCCCCCCTGAACTAGTTGATTGCGTCCTTTAATGCTTTTCCAGCTTTGAATTTAGGAGCCTTGCAAGCTGCAATTGTCATAGTTTTTCCTGTCTGTGGGTTTCTTCCTTCTCTTGCTGCTCTCTCGCTCACTTCAAATGTACCAAATCCAACAAGCTGTACTTTATCTCCGGCTTTCAGCTGCTCTGTTACAACATCAACAAATGCCTTTAATGCTTTCTCAGAATCTTTCTTGGAAATCTCTGCCTTTTCAGCTACTGCTGCAATAAATTCTGTTTTGTTCATGGATTATGTCCTCCTTTATTGTACTCAAATACAATTCTATTCCTAGTTTTATTTATTCAGGTTGCAAGTCTGCACGATAACTTGCCTCAAACCCTTATGTACTGTTATAACGGTTTCCCTGTTGTTTGTCAAGATAAATCCACATTTTCCGCGGTTTGCGGAGCTTTTTTATTCGAAGATTTCTCTCAAAAACACTTCTTTCTCCTTCGTCTGTTCTACTGCTGTCTGCAGCTTCTCTACACTCTTTTCCGGAAGCCATGCTTTATTTGATCTGGAATAAGCACTTGCTGTCTTCCAGAACTTTTCCGGATAGGCCAGTCGAAGACAAAGATACTCTCTTTCATCTGGTTTTAATTGCCGTACGCTTTCATATGCTTCTAATATATTTTGTCCTGTTTTTTGTTTCCAATGGTATTTTTCCATTACTTTTCTCAAAAGGTAATATAAATCATCTACTTGTATTCCGATTCGCATCCGCTCAAAGTTTGTTATCACCTCATTTTCCGGAAGGATCATGACATTATGATAATTATAATCTCCATGAAGCATTTTCCTTTCCCGTATACTTCTTTCATATAGATTCTGGCAACCAGACCGCTCTATCTGCTCTGTCACCTTTTCTGCCTGCCATGCAATTTCTTCATAATGCTTCAGATAATAGGATTCGAATTCATTTTTTGCAACCCGTTTTCTGATAAATGACCGCACTTTTTTCATTTCCCTGTTACGACGTTTCATTTCTTCCAATGGATTTTTACTTAACAATGGTGACAACTTTGTCCAGTCCATTTTCTTTTCTTCACAAACTGACTGCTGTGTATTCTGTGGGATTTCCTGCACCTCTTCTTTCTGGAATTTCTGAAATATTTCTTTCTCCTGCAAGTCCGGCTCATACCACTGAAATTCCAGATGAAGCTCTCCCAGTTTTCTTGCTGCCCGGAAAATATCTTCCTCTCTCTTCAGATTACACTCTTCCCCCGGATACCATTTTTTCATCAAATATCTTGTTCCATCTCTGGAATTCTGCACCAGATTCCCTTCTTTACTGAACACAGGTGTATCCACCAGATATCCCTGCTTTTCTAATCGGTTTAAAATAAGATACAATAAAGGGACGCGCCTCTCCGAGATCTTTGTCTCTTTCAGAAGCATCGTCCCTTCTTTTGTATCGCAATAAAATGCACCTCTGATCCGCCGGGTGCTATTCACTTCAAGTTCGTACTTTTCCAGTACTTCCATCTCATATTCTCTCATGGCTGCCCCCTGTCCCATTGACCTGGATTATTATTCTTTTCCAGTTACCAGACTTTTTACTGTCGGTTTTAACAGCAACCGACAACGATTTCTTTCTAATCTATGAAAGGGACAACCTGAGTATTCTCTTTTTCTTCCGGTATTTTCTACTTTTCTTTTTCCATTTTTTCTTTCACGTACTTACAAAGATTCTCTTTCGTGTTCCGTTCCGGATCATCCAGCACATATTCCAGCAGTTCACTGAGCATTGCACCGAGTTCGCGTCCCGGCTTCATCCCCAGTTCCATCAATTCTCTTCCGCTCACCGCAAGCTGTCGAAGAGTCACGCACTGATTCTCCATCAGGATCTGTTTGTAAAGATTTCTTATCTCTACGATATTTTCAATCTTTTCCCTTCTCATGTAAGTGCTCTGTGATTTTGCATCTGCAAGACGCACTGCGAGATAGTATGGGAATAATTCAACACCGATCCGATTCATTGCACGACGTACATTCGCCGGTGTTGCTTCCATCCGGTAATCATGATAGCAGACCAGCTTCGTTACAATGCGAATCGTCTCATTGTCAAATTTTAATCGCTTCAAAACTGTACGGGCAATTTTCTCGCTTTCCAGAGCATGTCCTTTGAAATGATCGTTTCCTTTCTCATCTGTTGTCTTCATTGCCGGTTTTCCCATATCATGGAACAACATTGTAAGACGAAGGTATTTATCTCTCTTCACATGTTTCAATGTATGAAGTGTATGCTCTGCCACATCGTACTTATGATGTATTGTATTCTGTTTTACTCCTACCATGGCGTCCCATTCTGGAAGGACCACCTTTGTAATTCCAAGTTCACAGGCATCCTGAATGCGCTCCGGATGTGGAGACGTCAGAAGTTTCACGAGCTCTGTCTGAATACGTTCTGCACTAATATTCTTAAGGTTTGGTGCAAGCTCCTTCACTGCTTTGGCAGTATCAGGTTCAATCGGGAAATCCAGCTGTGCTGAGAAGCGTACCGCACGAAGGATACGAAGTGCATCTTCTGAAAATCTTTCCCTCGGATCTCCAACGCAGCGGATCAGATGATGATTCAAATCCTGCATTCCACCAAACACGTCTACCAGCCGGACATCATCATTATATGCCATCGCATTGATCGTAAAATCTCTTCTGCGAAGATCTTCTTCCAGACAATTGGTAAAGCGGACTTCCTTCGGATGACGGCTATCCTCATATGCACCGTCAATTCTATAAGTCGTCACCTCATAACTGTCTTTGCCAATCATTACTGTAACTGTTCCGTGTTCTATTCCTGTATCAACCGTCCGGCGAAATATTTCCTTGATTGCTTCTGGTTTTGCCGACGTTGTGATATCCCAGTCCTGCGGTTTTCTCGCCAAAATAGAATCTCTCACGCAGCCACCTACTGCAAATGCATCATATCCTGCAAGTTGCAGATTATTAATGATAAACAATACCTTCTTTGGTAATTCTATCTTCATTTACTACTTCCTTCCTATATTAGTAAAAGTTCCTTTTTCTCTCTATTAACAGATTAATATTATAACTGTTCTTTCTTGTTGTCTCAACTATTTTAGCACAGTTTTTCTTCTTTTATCAGCATAAAATCAAAAGGATTTCCATGAAATAGAAAACAGGCAAACTCTCTTCTATTGAAAGTTTGCCTGCTCATAATAAAGTTCTCTACTCCATCTCTCTTAAAAATGTGCTGAATCTCACTCCGTCCTCTGCCGCATCTGCCAGATTCACACAGCTGTTTCCGATTCTTTCCACATTATGTAGAATCTCATTGAATGCAGCCGTAAGTCCTGCCTTACATTTTCCTTTGTGTACACGTTTAATATGTCCTTTTCTGATATCTCCGTCCATCTTGCGGATCTTTTCTTTCATCTTGACAAGATTTTCAGCCTCATTTGCCTCTTCGTTATTAACCATTTTCATGACCATATTGTACATTTCACTGACAAGTTCCATGCTCTTCTGTATATCCTTTGATGCTTCTTGTGAAAACTGTACCCTTTCTTCTTTTGCACTCTTCTTGTCCTTTTTCACAAGCTTTTCTGTCTGCATGGAAACAGCGACATTTTTCGTAAGTTCACTGATTCTGTCAATATCGATCAATACATACTGAAGCTCTGCTGCTCTTGCCGCCTGCTGCTCTGTCATAACTCCGGCGGCTGCCATCTCAGCCAGATAATCTGTGATCTTTCCTGTAAGTTCAGCTGTCACTTCTCTGCTCTTTACAAATTCTTCAACAGAAGCACCATCTCCACTATCAATCTTTTCTGCTGCCTTTTTCAGCGTCACGCCTACCTGCTCTCCGCAATTCATCAATTCTCTTACTGCAAGCTGTAATGCAACTGTAGGCTGACTGATCAGTTTGTTATCAAGAAATTTTGGCTGCACTGCATTGACTTCTTTCACTTCTCCGTCCGGGATCAGACACATTACGATTTTCACCATAACTCCAACAAGCGGTACCCAGATCAGCGTCATCACAAGGTTGAAAAATGTATGCGTATTCGCAATCTGTCTCGAAATCACTTCAATCTCCGGTCCCTTAGGGGGGGAAATATACTGGATAAACGCTGCCAGTGGTTTTACGAACCAGATAAACAGGAAGCATCCTGAAATATTAAAGATACAGTGTGCAAGTGCTGTTCTCTTCGCATCCTTCGGCTGACCAATACTTGCCAGAAGTGCTGTGATCGTTGTTCCGATATTGTCACCGAAAAGAATCGGAATTGCACCGGCCAGACCAATGATACTTGTCACGCCATCTGCACCCGGCTGAGCTGCAAAATTCTGGAGTACTGCGATTGTTGCACTAGAGCTCTGCACCACAACAGTCATTAATGCACCAACAGCAACTCCAAGGATTGGAACGTCTGCCACTTTGCCGATCAGCTCAGTAAAAATTGGGCTTGAAGCCAATGGTTTCATAACAGATCCCATTGTCTCGATTCCAAGGAACAATAAACCAAATGCAAAAATAGTCATTCCGACATTTTTCACACGTTCTGATTTAGAAATAAAATATACGATAAATCCAATAAAAATGATTGCATAAATGTAGTCACTCAACTTAAATGCAATCAGCTGTGCTGTCATTGTTGTACCGATATTGGCACCAAAAATAATAGAAATTGCCTGTGGCAGTGTCATCAGTCCTGCACTTACAAAACCAATCGCCATAACCGTCGTTGCACTTGAACTTTGCAGTACGGCTGTAACAAGCATTCCCGCAAGTGCTCCCATTACAGGATTTCTCGTTAAAAGTGACAGGATTTTCTTCATTTTTTCTCCTGCCGCTTTCTGAAGACATTCACTCATCATATTCATTCCATAGATAAAAACCGCCAGGCCACCAAGCAGCCCGAAAACAATCTGTATGTTTTCCTTCATTTTTCTTCCTCCAGATCCTCTCTCATGTCTGTTTTCAATTACAAATCACTGTCTTGCATCTGTTTTTCAAACGCAGTGCTTTTTTCTTCTTTACATATCCGAGATTATCATGGCTTTATAAAAAACTCTGTGAAGTTATGTTAAATCTATGTTAAATAGCGAAAATTTTATTAAAATCCCTTTTAAATAATGTTAAAACCAGGTTAGTTATCTATAACTTTCTTATTCTTTGCAGTCTTTCACTTCAAACGATAAACCGGACTGGTTTTCCACATTCGATATAGAAAAAAAGAGTGTTATCCACACACTTTACTGTTCATGTGTGAATAACACTCTAAAACTTCTTTATATTATTACAGTTCGCAGTTGTTTACTGTTCTTGGGAATGGAATGACGTCACGGATATTAGACATTCCTGTCAGATACATTACGCATCTCTCAAATCCAAGTCCGAATCCTGCATGTCTTGTAGAACCATATTTTCTCAGATCAAGGTAGAATCCATAATCTTCTTCCTTAAGTCCAAGTTCTTTCATTCTTCCAAGAAGCTTGTCATAATCATCCTCTCTCTGGCTTCCTCCGATGATCTCTCCGATTCCCGGTACAAGACAGTCTACAGCTGCTACTGTCTTACCATCTTCGTTCATCTTCATATAGAAAGCTTTGATTTCCTTCGGATAATCTGTAACGAATACAGGACGTTTGTATACCTGCTCTGTCAGATAGCGCTCATGCTCTGTCTGAAGGTCGCATCCCCCCCAAGATACTTTATAATCAAACTTATCATTGTTTTTCTCAAGGATCTCTACTGCCTCTGTATATGTTACACGCGCAAAGTCAGAGTTCACTACATTATGAAGTCTGTCAAGAAGTCCTTTATCAACGAAAGAGTTGAAGAAGTTCATCTCTTCCGGTGCATTCTCAAGTACATAGTTGATCACATACTTCAACATAGCCTCAGCCAGTTCCATAGCATCCTCAAGATCTGCAAATGCGATCTCCGGCTCGATCATCCAGAACTCTGCCGCATGTCTTGTTGTGTTAGAGTTCTCTGCGCGGAATGTCGGTCCAAATGTATAAATATTACGGAATGCCTGTGCATAAGTCTCTCCGTTAAGCTGACCACTTACTGTAAGGCTTGTCTCTTTCCCAAAGAAATCCTGTGTATAATCTACAGTTCCATCCTCATTCTTCGGAACATTGTCCATATCCAGTGTTGTAACACGGAACATCTCTCCTGCACCCTCACAGTCACTTCCTGTGATCAGCGGAGTGTGTACATATACAAATCCTCTGTCCTGGAAGAACTGGTGAATCGCATATGCTGCCAGAGAACGAACTCTGAATACAGCCTGGAATGTGTTTGTTCTCGGACGGAGATGAGAAATTGTTCTAAGATACTCAAAGCTGTGACGCTTCTTCTGCAGTGGATAATCTGGCGCAGATGCTCCTTCGATCACAACCTCTTCTGCCTGGATTTCAAATGGCTGCTTAGCCTGTGGTGTCGCTACCAGTGTACCCTTAACAATGATTGCTGCTCCTACATTCAGCTTGGAAACCTCAGCGAAGTTCTCCATCTTATCATGATATACAATCTGTAATGTATCAAAATAAGATCCATCATTCAATACGATAAATCCGAATGTCTTAGAATCTCGAATGCTTCGAATCCAGCCTCCAACTGTTACCTCTTTGTCCAGATATCCCTCTCTGTTCTTAAATAACTCACGAATTGTTGTCAGTTCCATACCATTTACTCCTTCAAATAATTCTTCTATCTTTTTCTATTATCAGAATCTTCAAACAGATGCCTCCCGGCAGTCTTAACAGTTATTATAACACTCCAGGAGCGCAGAGTAAATAAGAAACAACTGATATCACTATGTATTTCATCTATTTTCTCAGTTTTTCCAGTTCTGCCCTCAACCGGATCAGTTCCTTTTCCGCCTCCTCAGCACGTTTTCTTTCAGCTCCATCTCATCTTTTGTTCTCTGCATCTCTGTCTCCAACGATTCTTTCTCCGCTTTCGTCTCCTGCATTTCTGCCTTCATTGTGAATGATGTCATCAAAAATGTCAAGGCAAATAAACGTGTACTCCTGTAAAAGGTTCAGTTCTATTCCTGAATCACTTTGTTGCTGAAACCGATGAATATAAATGTCCTTTGAAAAACTCTTGAAAACACTATTACTTTTTTCAAATAGAACTATCGTATATACTTTTTTTATGTCTCGATAATGAAACTTTTTTCCTAATTCTCTTCTTACTCTTTTATACTGTCTTAATAACATATCAGCCGAATAACATGCACTACGCTCCCCCCCTGGAAAAAGATATCCGATAGTGCTTCTCCTTCTGTTTTTTACTCCCGGCCAGAAGTAGATATAGAATAATTTGATGCACTTGAATTTTCAATGTGTTTTTTGTTCGTAACTCATCTTTTTTGTTGATAAAATGAGGATATCTTTTTTCTACACAAAACAATATTTTTCTAAAATTTTCCACATGAATAACTTTATAAACATATTTTGCATAATTACTATTGCTTACGGATGCTTATAAACCGTACAAATAACTGTCCTAAAGCAATAAAAATCCCGAATTTTGTATCTATATATAAACATGCCTTTCCACTCTTGAAATCCAATATTTTCTAGTATAAAATATTCTCGTTAAATTCTTGACGAATAGCAATATAACAACGGCAGTTCTTTTACTGTGTTACCATTCAAAGCAAGAGAGCTGCCGAATTACAAAAGAATAAGGAGTTATATCATGGACAATCATTTTAACACTCCCGCAGAAGTCATTGATCTGAGTATCAAGGCCTGCGAGAACAAAACCCGTCTTCCACTTGGAAAAATGATTCTGCTCGGCATCATGGCCGGTGCGTTTATTGCTTTCGGCGGTGCTACAAGCAGCACAGCAGCACACGCAGTAGAAAATGTTGGCGTAGCAAGAGCTCTTGCCGGATGTATCTTCCCTGTCGGACTGATGCTCATCGTATTTCTCGGCGGCGAACTTTTCACCGGAAACTGTCTGATCATCATGGATGTATTTGACAAACGTGTCACATGGGGGGGCGGATTATTCCGAGATCTTTTCATCGTATTTTTCAGTAACCTGGTCGGTGCTCTTTGCGTGGATCTACTCATTGTATACAGTGGAAACCTGAACTACTCAGGCGGGCTTCTCGGTGCTTATACAATCAAAGTTGCTGTTGGAAAGATTGCAATTTCACCACTGCAGGGAATCACTTCCGGAATCTTATGTAATATCCTGGTATGTCTTGCAGTACTGATGGCTACTTCCGCAAGAGATATTGCCGGTAAGGTATGGGCAATTTTCTTCCCAATCTGTGCCTTCGTAGTCGGCGGATTCGAACACTGCGTTGCCAATATGTTCTATATCCCGGCTGGTATCCTTGCTTCACTTAATCCGGCTTATGTTGCGAAAGCAGAAGAAGCTTACGGAATTACAGCTGAACAGATTGCGACACTGACACCACTTCACAGCCTTGCAAACTTTATTCCGGTTACACTTGGAAATATGCTCGGTGGTATGATCTTTGTCGGACTTCCGCTGTATCTGATTTATAAAAAGAACTGGGAAAATAAATAAGGACTATTTTAAAGAAAAACTCATGTGAATTTCTTCTAACGAACTCACATGAGTTTTTTCTATCTCTGAGATTGTTGGCGTAGGTACTCAAAAAAAGAACCTGAAACAAATCAGTTTCAGGTTCTTCAGAGGCGCAGACGGATTTGAACCGGTGAATCAGGGTGTTGCAGACCCACGCCTTACCGCTTGGCTACTGCGCCGTATTTATTTAACTATTAAAGTATAGCAAAATACGTGCAGTACGTCAATGGTGTTTTCTTTGATTTTTAACTTCATTATTCAACTTCTACAGGAATGAATGAAAATGTTGTCACATCAAACAATCCCATGTCTGTCAGCTTAATCTCCGGAATTACTGCAAGTGACATAAAGCACAGTGTCATTACCGGCTCCACATCTCCACAGATTCCAAGTTCTTCGTATGCTTTTTCATGAATGTCTGTTAATTTCTGATCTACCCATTCTCCGCTCTGATCACTCATCAGTCCGGCAATCGGCATTGGCATGCTCTCGATCACTTTTCCTTCCTTCACAAGAACAATACCACCTTCCTGCTCGATCAGACTGTTCACGGCAAATTCCATCTCTTCATCATTAACTCCAACAACAATGATGTTATGAGAATCGTGAGCCACTGAAAGTGCTACAGCACCTTCTTTGATTCCGTATCCTTTCAGGAATCCACAAGCTACATTTCCTGTTCCCTGATGACGCTCAACAACAGCTACTTTTACAAGATCAACTTCTGGATTTCTTACGAACTCTCCATTTGCATCCAACTCAATCTCTGCTGTATCTTTCGCTGTTACAACTCCACCCGGAAGAATCTTGATTACATTTACTTTGTTTGATTTCAAATTCATTTTAAATTTCTCTTTGGAGAAATCTTTTACGATCACACTTCCCTTAACGGAAGAAATATCACATTTTTTGATCTCCGGCAGATATTTTCCTTCTTCTGCCACCAGAGCACCTTCTACAAATACACGGTTTACATGGAAATCTTTCAGATCATCCAGAAGAACAACATCCCCACGGTATCCCGGTGCAATTGCTCCTCTGTCTTTCAGGTCAAAGCATTCTGCTGCGTTAAGTGTTGCCATACGAATTGCTGTCACAGGATCAAGACCTTCCTCTACACAGATACGCAAATGATTATCAAGATGTCCTTCGTGAAGGATTGTCTTCGGCTGACGGTCATCAGAACAGAGCAGGCATCTTCTACTGTTCTCTGCTGTCACACCTTTAAGCAGTGTTCGAAGGTTATGGCATGCAGAACCTTGGCGGAGAAGAATGTACATTCCTCTTTCCAGACGGTCATTCATCTCTTCTACTGTAGAACATTCATGATCTGCTGCGATTCTTGCAGCGGCATATGCATTCAGCTCTTTTCCTGTGATTCCAGGTCCATGTCCATCAATAAATTTGCCTTCCTGTTTTGCTACAATGATCTTATCCAGATCACTGTCTGCCGCATTGATCACACCCGGGAAATTCATGAACTCACCAAGTCCGGCAATTCCTTCTCTTGTGATTGGCTCTTTCATTGCTTCTGCATCGATCACCGCACCTGAGTGCTCGAATGGTGTAGCCGGTACACAGGATGGAAGCTCATATTTTACATCAAGCACTGTGTTCTCAGCTGCTTTCATCATATAGTCCAGACCGGCGATTCCACATACATTTACGATTTCATGTGGGTCTGCCATAATTGTTGTTCCTCCATGTGGAACTAACAGGCGTCCAATCTCCTCTGGACTTACATAAGAAGATTCGATATGGATGTGGCTGTCGATAAATCCTGGCGCTGCATATCTTCCTTCTGCATCAATCACTTTCACGCCTTCATACTCACCGATACCTGCAATCTGATTACCTGAAAATGCAATGTCTCCTTCCTGGATCTTTCCTGAAAATACGTTTACAATCTTACAATTTTTGATCACCAGATCTGCCGGAACTCTTCCTGCAGCTGTATCAATAAGTTTCTTTAATTCCACCTTCATTGTTGCTACGTCTTTCACGTCAGAAGTCCTCCTCTTTATTTTTCGTCTGAATCCTCTTTGCTTTTAAATGGAATCACTTCGCATTCATTTAAAGCTTCTTCGTCTTCGTCTGAATCTTCTTCGTCATCTTCTTCCTCAAGAAAGCTTTTGATTTTTGATAAACAAATTTTGATTTTCCTAAACGAATTTTCACCCTTTACATCGGTTTCATCTTTCTCTGCATCCGGCACAAAATTCTCTGATGACTCTTCCTCTGTGTCCTCTGTAATCACAGGCATCGCGATTGTCTCACCCAAAGCTTCGGACTCTTCTGAGCTATCTCTGTTTTCGGTCACTGCCTCTGTTTCAGTCGCCGTATTTATTTCTGTAATTCCTTCTGTCTCAGCCGTTTCATTTATTTCAGATGTTACATCTGTCTCAGCTTCTTCTGTAGTTGCATCTGTCTCAACTGCTCCTTCTGCTTCTGTAGTCAGATCTGCATCCTTCTCCTCTTCTATTTCGTCTGTTCCATTAATTCCTTCTAACAGCGCATCAACTGTCTTCTCTTCCTCTGACACTTCTTCTACTTCTGCCTCTGGCTTCGGTTCACACGGCATCCCCACTGTAAAGCAGCTTCCGGATCCCAGGATACTTTCTGCATCCACCCATCCATCATGTACTTCAGCAATCCATTTTACAACAGAAAGTCCCAGTCCAAAATGACCTTCTCCGGCACCTAAAGGATCTCCTCTGAAAAACCGATCCCATACGTGCGGCAGATCCGTCTCCGAAATTCCAATTCCCGCATCTGCAATCTTACAGGTAAATTCACTGCCTTTACTTTCAACAACAACTTTGATCAGTCCAATCTCCCGGCTATAATCAATGGAATTCTCCAGCAGATTTAACAGCATCTTCCGATAACAGTTCTCATCCACTTCTGCGTAAATCTCCGGTTCAATCTCATATTCTATCTGCACCGGTTCATCTGCCTCCTGAAGTCTGCTGATCTGACCTTCTATAATTCCTGTTGTCAGTTCACTGATATTCATGCGTTTTTTATAAGCCGGCTGGCATCCCTGATCTGCCTTTGCAAAAAATGAGACTTCCTGAATAAAATCTGAAAGAATCTGTGCCTTCTTCTGCACCAGTTCAATCTGCCAGCGCTGACGCTGGGACAGTCGCCAGTCGCCAAGGCACCATGCGCTTCGTGTAAGGATCACACTGACCGGCATCCACATCTCCTGTACAACATTTTCTGCAAAATGTCCCTCCTCGCGCACATCCTCAAGTAATTCATTCAATGTCAGCTGCAGTCTCTCCAATTCCGCATCAGATTCTTCCAGTTCCAACTGTCTGGAGAAATCTTTTGTTCTACAGATTTCCGCCGCTGACTCTGCCAGGTCTGCAGTCCGTTTCAGAACCTCTCTTACCAGAAAGTATCCAATTGCAAGAGATGCGATGAAAACGATTGGAAGTACCACCTTCGCCATCGCTTTTGCTGACTGCGCATCTGTTCCACTTATCACTGTAGCAAGAAACAACGCAATGCCTGTTGCCACGAATATGCACCCTGTATATTTTAGTGTTAATTTTATTTTCAAAGATATTTTTTTCATTCGTACTCCTCCAATGGAATCTCTGACATTCCAAATTAGATTATAGCACATTTTAAAACAGTATGTTGTGAAATTCTTCTTAAATAAAAAGTTTTTATTATGCTTTTCCGCCTTGTATTTCTCTCTGATTTGCCCTATCCTAAAAAGTAAATATATCAGCAAAAAAAGAGTTTTAAAACAATTTGAAAGAAGGAAATATCTATGAACAATTCAGTTTCTCAAGAACTATTAAAATTTCTTCAAAAGAGTCCCACAGCATTTCATGCAGTTCAACAGATGAAATCAGAGCTTCTTGCAGTTGATTTTACTGAACTAAAGGAAAATCAGCGTTGGAATATAGAATGCGGCAAACACTATTTTGTTACACGAAATGACTCTTCCCTGATTGCATTTACAATTCCGGAAAATGGTATTGACAAGATGCACATTCTGACAAGTCATAGTGATTCTCCGACCTTTAAGATCAAAGAGAATCCGGAGATCGAAGTAGAAAAACATTATGTGAAATTAAATGTAGAAAAATATGGTGGCATGCTCTGTGCACCCTGGTTTGACCGTCCGCTCTCTGTTGCCGGACGCGTTATAATAAAAGATAAGACAAGCGGACAATTCACGAGCAAACTCGTCAATATTGACCGGGATCTTGTTATGATCCCGAATCTCGCGATTCACATGAACCGTGAGATCAATAGCGGTTACAACTACAACGCACAGAAAGATCTTCTCCCACTTTATGGCTGTGGTTCTCCTAAAGGAACTTTTATGGAACAGATTGCTGAAGCTGCGGGATAGAAAAAGATGAAATTCTCGGTCATGATCTATTCCTTTATAACCGACAGGAAGGTTCCATCTGGGGGGGCTTCTGAAGAATTTATTTCCAGCGGCAGACTTGATGACCTGCAGTGTGCCTTCGCATCACTTCAAGGTTTTCTTTCCGGTGAGAAGAGAGACTGTATGGCTGTACACTGTGTTCTTGATAATGAAGAAGTTGGAAGCGGTACGAAACAGGGCGCCGCATCCACATTCCTTTTTGACACACTGATCCGTGTTCACGAAGCACTTGGATATGATGGAGAAGATTATCTTGTCCATCTTGCAGACAGCTTTATGATTTCTGCGGATAATGCTCATGCGGTTCATCCAAACTATACAGAGAAAGCAGATCCGACAAACCGTCCTTACCTGAACGAAGGAATCGTGTTGAAATTCAATGCAAACCAGAAGTACTGTACGGACGCCGTATCTGCTGCCATGTTCCGCGACCTATGTAAGCGGGCAGATGTTCCGGTTCAGACATTCACAAACCGCTCTGATATGGCCGGTGGCTCTACCCTTGAATATTTCCAACACTCAGGTTGCGCTCAATACCGTTGACATCGGACTTCCACAGTTGGCAATGCATTCCCCCCCTTATGAGACTGCAGGTGTGAAAGATACTGAGTATCTGGTACGAGCTGCAAAAGAATTCTTCTGCTAGTAAAAGAAGGAGCAGGGATTTCATTATGACGAAATCCCTGCTCTTTATTTTTTACAAATGCTTTCTCAGCGCCTCTACATAATAAGATGCATAACGACTGAAAATAATATTTTTCTTTTTAATAATACCGATCCTCATCGTTTTATCAACATCTAATGGCTTCGCTATAATACTGCTTCCATTTAATTTCTGATCGATCACACCACTGCTTACTGTGAATCCGTTTAATCCGATCACCAGGTTAAATAAGGTTGCCCTGTCTCTTACCTGTATACTCTTCGGGAAATCAAGCATGCTTATAAATTCCTCTGAAAAATAAAACGAATTATTATTTCCCTGTTCATAAACAAGATACGGATATGGTCGTAAATCTTCCATGGAAATCATTTCTTTTTCTGCCAGTGGATGATCTTTACAGATAAATACATGCGGTTCTGCAACAAACATTTCCTCAAACTTCAACTGATTATTCTTTATCAGCTTCAAAATCACATCTTCATTGTGTTCCGAAAGGTAAAGAACCCCCCCTATCTCACTTTTTCCGCTTGCCACATCTTCAATGATCTCGCCCGTCTGTGTCTCTCTTATAATAAAACTATACTGTTCTGCATCATATTCTTTGATCAAATCAACAAAAGCATTTACCGCAAATGAATAATGCTGACAAGACACAGAAAACTTCGGTGTTCTTCTCTCTCCATTTCCAAAATGTTCTTTCATATTGTCAGCCTGCTCTAAGAGCATCCTTGCAAAGGACAATAGCTCTTCGCCTTCTCTTGTAACAGTAACGCCTTTGTTAGACCTTGTAAATGCAGTCACTCCCATCTCTTTTTCAAGATTATGAATTGCTGCACTAAGCGACGGCTGTGAAATAAAAAGCTTTTCTGCAGCCTCCGTAATATTCCCACAATCCGCAACCGTAACTAAATAGGTTAATTGCTGTAATGTCATGTTTTCCTCCTTATTGAATCTGATAAAGTGCGCTTTGTAAAGTTTTCTGTCACAAAGCGTACGATAAGGTAGCCGATCAAAGTACCGATGCTATTTGTAATAATATCATCTATATCAGTTGCTCTTCCAGTAAAAAGTTGAGATATTTCAATAAAAAACGTTGCAACGCTTCCTGCCAGGGCAATACGTTTTATACTTCTTAATTAAGTTTAATTTTTCATTAAGATAAAAACTATATATAGGACACAAAATTATAGAACCACAAAGCAACATATGATATACTAGCAATGTTACCGCCTCCTATACTGGTACAGAACGGAGGTGTTCACCATGGATTTAGCATTATCTTTTATTGTCGCTGTTGCGGCTGGTGTAGTTTGCCACTACATCATCAAATGGTTAGATGGCGACAAATAGCCGGTAACTAGCCTGTGGAGTTAAACCTTTCCACACAAGAATTAGGAATAGAAAAACCCTCGGATGGCACTCCGAGGGTTTTTCGTTGCTGTTCACTATGGAATAGCATTATCTTTTTGCCTACTGGCATTATAGCATATGCAATTTAACAATACAATATGTAATTTTAATAGAAAGTGAGTATGTCCTTGATTTTTCACCTTTACCATGCTATACTACAAACCGCTGAAACCCTTATAAAATAAGGTCTTACTGGGTTTTAGTAAAGTGTGTTCGTGACCTTCCACACGTAAAACAAAACTAAAGGAGAACTGAATAATGAAAAACTCAAGTAACAAAGTGCTTTACCTGGCACAGGCAGCTATGATCGCTGCCATCTATGTCGTACTGACTGTTGTCGGTGCATCACTGGCTTTTGGAGAGGTGCAGATCCGTTTTGCGGAAGCACTGACGATCCTCCCGGTATTTACTCCGGCTGCAATCCCTGGATTGTTTGTAGGATGCCTCATCGGAAACACACTTGGAGGTGCAATCCTGCCTGACATTATCTTCGGCAGCCTTGCAACACTGATCGGTGCCATCTTTACATGGTCTTTAAGAAACAAGAGCAAATTCCTTGCCCCCCCTGTTCCTCCGGTTGTTGCCAACATCATCGTGGTTCCATTTGTATTAAAATACGCTTACATGGTTCCACTTCCGATTCCTTTCATGATGCTGACAGTTGGTGTCGGAGAAGTGATTTCCGCCGGTGTGCTTGGTCTGATTCTTTACGGAGCACTTAACAAATATCGAGGAATTATCTTTAAAAAAGCTTTATAGATTTTTCTTATGTAACCTAAAAACGACAGGATCTTCATTTGAACTATTGAAGAACCTGTCGTTTTTATTTCATTTTCTAGTAACTGTTCAGAGCCAACCTCCAAAATGCTACGCATTTCGTCGGTGTGGCGTATCCGCCAAATAAAATTTCAAAAACAGTTTTAAAAATGCAAGCATTTTATACCTGTTTTTGAAATTTTGCTTGGCTCTGAACAGTTACATTTTCTATTTGATATAACCAATAAATGTATTTCCGCTTCCGGAAATCATTCCTTCCATCTCACTGATGGAAACTGTCTGTGACTCTCCATTTTCAGGATCTATATAAGTAATATCATTCTTCGTATATCCTGTCAGAAGAATTGCATGATCTGCACTTGTAAGTGCAATCACCGGACATCCTCTATTGATCACGTAGAGTACCTGATCCAGCGTACATCCTGTCAGATCTACTTTCTGAGCATCATATATCTTCATATAACGCTCACATGCTTCAAGTGATGTCTCTTCTCCTTCTTTCGAAAGAGCAACATCCTCTATCGAATACGCAAGATCTCGATTTCCTTTCTCCCAGACATATTTCTGGTCAGAAGAGATCACAACTCCTGAAATCTTCTGTGCTTTCTGAATCGCATAAGAAGCTTTATCATAAATTCCTGCCAGTTCACCGACCCCCCCATAGACATAGTATTTCACACTTTCGCTGTTATCAGCAAGAACCATCTCAAGTTCATTCTTTGATGCCAGCTGATTCGGCCGGATCACTTTCACGCTCTTCTCTCCTGCTCCCTCTGCAAATGTAATCCGCATCTGTTTTTCCATCAGTGCTGTTGTGTATACTTCTGTTTTAATCGCTGTATCTTTGCGTTCCTCATTATTCGTAATAAACTCCTGTGAAGTAACGTTGTAAATATCCCCCCCGCTTTTCTCTACACGATTCAGTGTTACCATATTATCATCAATTAAAATATCAGAAATATAAATGCCTTTATCAACAAAGGAATAGCTGGCAACTTTTTTGTTCTTAGAATTACGGATTTCCAGTTCATACATTGGAGTGATCGATTCTCCGGAAGCTTTCTTTCCTGCATCCTCAGATTTCATTTTTCCATAAATAAAGTCACCATTGACAAATCCAAGTGGACTAATTTTTTCTCCGCTTGCTGCCTCAACAGTATTCGTCTCCAGACTGCTTAGATTCATTACCTGAATCACTGTTCCGCCACTCTTATCTCCTTCTGACTGATATGCCATCAGATGTCCATCATCAGAAACCGCATATTGTCCTTCTTTAAGATTCTCCGCAAGTGTTGTCTGTTTATTCTTTTTCAGATCTACCTGATACAAAGTTCCGTCTGCCAAAACATATAACTGCTCTTCCGCATGATTATAATAAACCATCTTGCCAAGCTCATCCGCTGCGATTGCATAGGACTTCTTACTTGGTATAAATGCTTTCTCCTGGATCAGATTTCTCTCTACATCAAAATAATAAATTCCGACACCGACTTCTCCTTCGTGTTCGCCACGATTCATATATCCATACACAGCAAATGCAAGATTACCACTGTTGTCCATACTGATGATACGAACTGCATGTTGATCATTCAGATTCCTTTCATCTGTCGTATCTACATCTGCAAATCCGAAAATATTTAATAATTCATTCGAACTCTTATTGTACATCCAAAGGTTTCTGGACTCCACAAATGCTGCAATCGTTTCTTTCTCATTTGTCTCATACGGAACATCTGAAGGTGTAACGCCGAGCAGAATTCCGTTTTCATCGATCACACTTCTGTTCTCACTGAATACTTCCTGCATATCACGATTGTAATCCAACAGGTAAATTGTAGTTCCTGCGATTCTCACACGGAAAAATTCTTTAATATCATAAACTGCATTCTCACCGGCATCATCCACGCAGGAAACTCTGTAATTCGCAAGGAGAGAGGTATACACACTATTACTTTCCTTTATACTCCAACGCACATCACCAAGCAACTGTGGTTGCATAGTTCCCCCACTGAATATGAGAAATATCTGAATGGATATTGACTGTCTGATAAGTTGTATTGTCACTCTCATCTCCAGGTTCCAAGTAAATATTCAATGAATCTACATCCGTCTTATTAAATGCTTTCGTATGAAAATCCTGTGCAAATGTAAGACATTGTGATGCTGTAATATCATCTGCTTTCTCAATTCTGGTATAGAAATTAACTTTCCTTGTCTCTTTCTCCTCGCCGATCACAAGCGAAACCTGAAGTACTGCCTCCTGGATTTTATCTCCAAGTGATTTCCCCAGCTTTAATGTAACATCTTCGCTTTCTGCAGACTTTAGAGTTCCTTTATCATATGTCTCTGTTCCATCCAGAGAATATACACTGTAACTGATCTCCCGGATCTGGTTATCATTTTTCTCAATCTGCATCTTCAGTGTACCATCACTCTCTAATGGTGTAATGGTATCTCGCATTGCGGCAATATCCATATCATTTACATAACCAGACAACGCATTTATCTTCTGTCCCCCCCCATCATAAATGAGACTCTCGGTAGTGTGGCATCTCCCATATCCACAACCTGATCATCATTTCCACGGTTCAGTATCACATTACTGATCACCAGCACAGCCGCAAAAAGAACAACCAGTGCGGCAATCTTTATTACCCTTTTCTTCATTATTTATCTCCCTTTTGCTCTGCCAGAAGCATACCTAATGTTGGCTGAATCTTCAAAAATCTTTCACAATCCTCTGCCTCTTTTCCGCTCTTTGCTGCAGGACTCCCCTTTTTCACTGCACGCAGCAGAATATTCTTCGGCGTATGCTCCATATCAATAAATTCTAATACCTGAGTTTCATATCCCTCGCTTTCCAGACGCTTTGCTCTAAGTCCATCTGTCACAAGTGCTGCAAAACGCTCTCGCAACAATCCATAATCCATAATTGGTCCGAGCACTTCTTCCATGGAAGCTAGTTGATCTCCCAGCATTTCTGAAACTTCCATAACTTCCGTCTTCGATTTCATCTTGCCTGAATGCAGATTTCTCTGCTTTTCAAGCTGCTTGTTCACCTCATGCTGACAACATGGAACAGACAAAATCACTTTCGCATTCCAGCCAACCGCTTTCGCAAGTGCATAATCTGTAGCTGTATCACACGCATGAAGCGTCACAACCATGTCAACCTGATCCACACCTTCATAATCCGCAATATCTCCAACAAGGAATGTCAACTTCTCATATCCATACTTCTTTGCCAGTTCATTACAATGCAGAATCACATCTGTCTTCAGATCTAATCCGATAGTACGAATATCATATCCTTTTAACTCGTGTAAATAATAATACATTGCAAATGTAAGATATGATTTTCCACATCCAAAGTCCAGAAGTGTAAGCTCTCTGTCCCTGTCAAGCTGCGGCAGAATGTCCTCAACAAACTCCAGGAAACGATTGATCTGACGGAACTTATCCATCTTCGTCCGCACAATCTTTCCATCCTGTGTCATAACTCCAAGATCCTGAAGAAACGGAACCACAATCCCTTCTTCCAAAATATATTTCTTCTTCCTGTTATGAGACAGATCCGCAGCTTTCGCCTGCACCTTCTTGCGCTTTCTCTTAATCGTTGCTTTCCCTTTCTTACTGATCAATACCGTGATATCCTCACTCACCGTCTCAACCTGAACCTGACGAAACTCTTCCAACAATTTCGCAAGCTCATCCTTCGTCTCTTCTACCGTCAGATTCTTATGAAATGCCTGCGTCTTTGTGAAAGACTCTAACTGAAATAAAAGCTCCCCCTTCTGTTCCATCGGTCGAAGCTTTGCCTTAACTACATTATCCTTTACTCGCGGGTTACTAAACACCGCACGAATAAACTCTCTATTCAAAATCCCAGCTAAAAACTGTATGATTTCTTCCATATAAATGACCTCTTTTTCTTCTATAATAAAGTAGAATCTCGAAAGACTCTTCTTACTATTTTGCAGAATAAAAAGGGAGATGTCAAGGGATATAGGGGGGGACGAAATAAAGATTTATCGTAGAAATCATTTTTCGGATATGAGGACGAAAACTGCAAATATTATTTTAGAAAGTCGCTTGTTAGAAGAATGGTACAGGAACGCCGACTCAGGGTTACGCATACTGTTCATACTAGGAAAAACAACAGACTGCTAAAAGCAAAGAAAGGTTTGACAAACTCGCTGCCGCTCAGACAGCTGTCAATCCTTTCTTTAACGCAATCCATTGTTTTTCAAGTATGAGCAAGCATGCTCCACATTCGTCTTCGTCCCTGTACCATCCTTCTAACATGAAACTTCTCGGACTTCATATTTTCTGTTTTCTGTTTATTGAAAAAGATGAATTCCTACGACAAATTTTATTAAATACAAACATGTTTGAGATATGGATATCATTCTATAGAATATCCGGTGCGTCTGCTTCTCAAGTAGAGTTCTTCTTTCGAGAAAGTAGAAATCAGATAGCGACGAAAAATCTACTGATAGACAGATGTTGAGGGATTGATTCAGGTGACTGTTCTGTGTGCTTGGAAAGACTTAAAAAACGAAAGGTTACATTAAAGCAATGCGAGGCAGCTGTCTGAAGCGGCAGCGAGTTTGCCGAGCATTGCTTTGTTTTTAGTAATCTTTCGTTTTTCTTAGTCTTTCCTGTATACAGAACCGGAGCCTGAAGCAATCCCTCAATGTCTGTCTATTAGAAGAAACTTTATAAGCGCTATCTGATTTCGTCCGATTTTTGAAGAAGAATCTCTACGATAAATCTTTACTTTGCAAAAAGCTCTTTCTCCCACTCTTCTTGCTCCAGCAAAAATCCTTTTTCTTCCAGTGCTTCTTGAATCATATCCAATGTCTTTTCACTATCCGCTTCTACTACATGATAATGGTAATCGGATGTGATATTTTTCAGTGGCGTAGACTTTCCGCTTCGGATGTCATCTATGAACTCTACTGCATTTCGTCTAGAATTAATATTGAGTGATGCTTCCATATGACCGTAGACTCTGTGATTCACCATCACATTACGAACTCTTCCGCCCAGATCGACGATTGTATAGAGTTCATCTTCAACCTGGTCATCGGTATGTTTCACTTTGAAGATTCTTTCTACTAAATGTGATTCGTGCAAAATATATCCTCTGTTTGTAGATATAATGTCATGTCCTGCGGCACGGATGAGTGCGATATCCTGCACGATCACCTGACGGCTTACTTCATACTGTGCAGCCAATGCCTTTCCCGGCACCGGTGCTGAGCTTGTCTTTATCTGATTTATAATGGCAGTTCTTCTTTCTGGTCCTGTCATCATGCCTCTTCCTTTCTAAATTGAAATCCATACTAATAATTGTTCTTTAACAATTATATCACTTTTACTCTACAGCATGAAGGTTTTTCATCGAGATATCAAGAATCGGAGCGGAATGTGTCAGGGCTCCACTGGAAATATAGTCTACGCCAAGAGCTGTCAGGCGTCCGATGTTCTCTTTTGTTACATTTCCGGAACACTCCGTCTCCGCTCTTCCGTCAATGATCTTGATTGCTTCCTGCATCTCTTCTGTTGACATATTATCAAGCATGATGATATCTGCTCCGGCTTCTACTGCTTCTTTTACCATCTCAAGATTCTCAACTTCTACTTCGATCTTTCTTACAAATGGTGCATAGTCTTTTGCCATCTCGACAGCTTTCTTTACGCTTCCTGCAGCTCCAATGTGATTGTCTTTCAGGAGTACCCCCCATCAGAAAGATTATATCTGTGGTTATAACCGCCACCAACACGAACTGCATATTTCTCGAAGATTCTCATATTAGGTGTTGTTTTTCTTGTATCAAGAAGTTTTGTTTTGCTTCCTTCAAGAAGTCCTGCAACGGAATGTGTATAAGTTGCGATTCCACTCATTCTCTGAAGGTAGTTCAGTGCTACACGCTCACCGGAAAGAAGTACGCGGATATCTCCTGTTACTTTTCCCATCAACTGGCCGTTCTTTACTTCGTCTCCGTCTTTACAGTAAAGTTCTGTCTTTGTATCTGCATCTAACAGTTCAAATACTCTGCGGTAAACTTCCAGTCCGGCAATTACTCCGTCCTGTTTACAGATCAGTTCTACTTCACCTTTTACATAATCTTTCATAACTGAATTTGTTGTTACGTCTTCGCTTGAAATATCTTCTTTGAGTGCCTCAAGGATCAAATGATCTGCCTGAAGTGTCATTGTAATTTCGTTCATCTTTATATCTCCTGTTCCTGTCTCTATATTCTTTCTCTACTCTTCTCTTAACTTTTATTTTTTCAGCATAGATTAATATCACTATTATTATGCCAATTCACGTACTTTTACTTCATTCTCTGTACCTGAGATTTTATTTGCCGCACGTTTGGCAAATACAAGGCTTTCCAGAAGTGAATTACTTGCCAGACGGTTCGCACCATGTACACCGTTACAGCTTGTCTCTCCTACTGCATACAAATGTTCCATGGATGTTTTACTGTCTGAATCTACCCAGACACCACCCATGAAATAATGCTGTGCCGGAACAACCGGGATACATTCTTTTGTCACATCATATCCCTCTTCCAGACAATGTTGATAAATGTTCGGGAAATGACCCATGATGGTTTCTTTTCCAAGTTTTTCCATGGACAGCCAGACATGATCTGTGCCTTCCTTTTCCATCTCTTCTCTGATTGCCTTAGTCACAACATCTCTTGGAAGAAGTTCATTTACAAAACGTTCTTTCTTGCTGTTAAGAAGAACTGCACCTTCTCCACGGACAGACTCTGAAATAAGAAAGCGTCTTCCTGGTTTCTTGGAATACAATGTTGTTGGATGGATCTGTACATAATCTAAATGCTCTAAACGAATTCCGTGTTTTTCGGAAATTGTAAGTGCATCTCCTGTGAGATGCGGGAAATTTGTAGAATGCTTATAACGTCCACCGATTCCACCGCTTGCCAGATTGTATTCTCTGTATGGATTTCGAATTCATTTCCATCTTTATCCTGTGCAATGATTCCTTTACATTCATCATTTTCCACAATGATATCTGTCATCGTTGTATATTCAAGCAATGTTACATTAGAAAGCTGCTTTACCTGTGCAAGCAGTTTACTTGTGATTTCTTTTCCTGTAATATCTGCATGAAACAGAATTCTCGGACGTGAATGTGCTCCCTCACGAGTAAATGCATAAATATCCTGAATCTCTGCCTTTTCACCACCGTTGTCTACGGCTTCATTTCCAGACTCATCTGTCTCCTGTTTTTGGAAATCTACACCATAGCCAATCAGGTCATGAATGATCTCTCTTGAGCTGCGGATCATAAGATCTACAGATTCTTTTCTGTTCTCATAATGTCCCGCTTTCATTGTATCTTCAAAATAACTGTCATAGTCATCTTTGTCATGCAGCATGCAGATTCCTCCCTGAGCCAGGAATGAATCACTGCTCTCTAAATCTGACTTTGTAATCATAATGATCTTCTGATCTCTCGGAAGACTCAGTGCGCTGAAAAGCCCTCCCACACCTGTTCCGACAATGACTACATCTGCTTCCATTTTCATAATAAATATCTCCATTCCGACAGCGACTGTCGATTTGATCTCATTATTTTTCTTTGATCTTCGATTGCTGTCAATCCTATCTGCTCTCTGTTTACTTGGCCAGTTCTAACATTCTCTCTAACGGTTTTTTAGATTCTTCACGAAGCTTATCGTCTACAAAAACTTCATTCTCGCCTGTCTTTAATACATGAAGCACTTTCTCAAGTGTAACCTTCTTCATATTTCTGCAGATTGGAGTTGTCTCTGTAAAGTAAAATTTCTTCTCAGGATTTCTCTTCTGAAGTTCATACAAAACACCACTCTCTGTACAGATGATAAATTCTTTCGCATCTGATTTTCCTGCCTGCGCGATGATTTCTGAAGTACTTCCAACAAAATCAGAAAGTTCCAGAACTTTTGCCGGACATTCCGGATGTGAAAGAACCTCTGCTTCCGGATGCGCTGCTTTCGCTGCTTTGATTTCTTCAACCTCCATACATTCGTGCACAATACAGAATCCTTCATTATATATAAAGTTCTTTTCCGGTACCAATCCTGCGATGTAATGTGCAAGGTTACGATCCGGGATAAAGAAAATATTTTTATTCGGAAGTGCTTTTACAATCTTCACTGCATTGGATGAAGTTACACAGACATCAGAATGTCT
Source organism: Mediterraneibacter faecis JCM 15917 (assembly GCA_001312505.1). GTDB lineage: Bacteria > Bacillota > Clostridia > Lachnospirales > Lachnospiraceae > Mediterraneibacter > Mediterraneibacter faecis. The sequence goes on along the minus strand of BBDW01000006.1, from coordinate 142,478 downwards.
TTTCAGTTCCGCTGTTGAATTGATGTAGCAAACAACAGCAAGGTCATCATACTCTGAACGAATCTTCTCGATTGTCTCCGCAGATGCCATATGTGCCATTGGACAATCTGCTGCCATATCCGGCATAAGCACTGTTTTCTCAGGATTCAGGATCTTCGCACTCTCACCCATGAATGAAACACCGCAGAACACGATTGTTTTCTCTTTCAGACCAACCGCAACTTTGCTTAAATAGAAAGAATCTCCCACATAATCTGCAATCTCCTGAACTTCCGGTCTTACATAATAATGCGCTAGAATTACGGCATTTTTTTCTTTCTTTAACTGTTCTATCTCTTCTCTGATTGTCATAGCACGTACCTCTCTTATTCTCTCCTGACATAAAATTCTGCTGTAACACACTTTCATGTCTATTACTCTGTTGATTTATTCTTGCCCATTATATCACTGTTGTTTACAGGTGACAAGACACTTGTTTTACAAAAACTTTACACCAAGAGGATTTCTTTTGTGAAAAATGTAACATTTTATATGGCATTGTTCTTTTTGTGGGGGGAAATGATGAGAGAATTTCCTCTATAAATTGCCGGGAAATAAAGATTTAGCGTAGAGATTCTTGTTTGAATGCGGACGAAAACTGAAAATATTATTTTAGAAAGTCGCTTGTTAGAAGAATGGTACAGGAACGCCGACTCAGGGTTACGCATACTGTTCATACTAGGAAAAACAACAGACTGCTAAGAGCAAAGAAAGGATTGACAAACTCGCTGCCGCTCAGACAGCTGTCAATCCTTTCTTTAACGCAATCCATTGTTTTTCAAGTATGAGCAAGCATGCTCCACATTCGTCTTCGTCCCTGTACCATCCTTCTAACATGAAACTTCTCGAAGTTCATATTTTCTGTTTTCTGTTTACTGAAAAGGATCGTCTTCTACGCTAAATTTTATTAAAGTAAATACGCTTAAGAAATGGGAATCATTCTATAGAACATCCGGTACGTCTGCTTCTCAAGTAGAGTTCTTCTTTCGAGAGAGTAGAAATCAGATGGCGCTGAAAACTTACCGATAGACAGACATTGAGGGATTGATTCAGGTGACTGTTCTGTATACAGAACCGGAGCCTGCATCAATCCCTCAATGTCTGTTAGAAGAAACTTTATAAGCGCTATCTGATTTCGTCCGAACTTGAAAAAGAATCCCTACGATAAATCTTTATTTTCTCAACTGCCAGAACGCCACTGCACTTGCTGCTGCCACATTCAGAGAATCTACACCATGTGACATCGGAATCTTCACAGTATAATCGCAAGCTTTAATTGTCTCCTGCATAAGTCCGTCCCCCTCTGTTCCAAGAATCACTGCCAGTTTTTCTTCACTCATAAGCTGCGGATCATCAATACTTACGGAATCATCGGTTAATGCAAGTGCTGCTGTCTTATACCCAAGTGCTTTCAGGCTTTCGATTGCCTGAACCGGCCAGATCTCTTTCCTGTCGCATCTGCGTTCTTTATCATCCTGAATAAATGTCCATGGAATCTGGAACACCGTTCCCATACTCACTCTGGATGCTCTTCGATACAATGGATTGCTGCATCCTGAAGTCAGTAATACTGCATCCATATGCATTGCTGCTGCCGATCGAAAGATTGCTCCGACATTCGTTGGATTCATCACATCTTCCAAAATGGCAATTCTATTCTTTCCTTCGCAAAGTTTCCTGAAATCTTCCAGTGGTCGGCGTTTCAATGCACAAAGCATTCCTCTCGTCAGCTTGAATCCTGTCAATTGCGTCAAAACATCAAACTCGGCTGTAAAAATAGAAGTGCCTGTATTCTCAAATCTTGCAAGAACTTCCTGCGTCTCTTCATTTTCTTCCATCTGCTTCTTTTCAACCAAAACAGATATTGGAATATATCCGGCATCCAACGCCCGTCCAATCACTTTCGGACTTTCTGCAATAAAAAGTCCATCTTCCGGACGGTCTTTATTCAGAAGCTGTGCTTCCGTATAACGTGCGTAGACGTCCAGTTCCGGTGCGTTAAAGTTGTTGATTTCTATAATATTTAACATATTCTCTCCACTTATTACTTATATTTTCCAATCAATTCTCTATAAAAATCCACCGTCAGATGAATCTTTTCCACAGATATATTTTCATTTTCTCCGTGCACAGATGCGTATTGCTGTTTATCTATATCGATTGGAGCGAATCGAATCACGCACCGCCTTCATCCACGATCCACTCAAAACTGATCTGATTCTCTTTGAAATAGTCGAGTGCCAAAGCATTTTCCGATTCCATGATCTCCACACATTGCAATATCACACAATCTTGCAATCTCTTCGTCACTACATCCGGCTTTCTGCCTCATCCACCAAGAGATAAAGTCAGAACGCACGGTGCTCTAAAAGCTCTCTGATCTTGACTACAAACTTGTTTTTGATCTTTGGTTCATTCACAATTTTTGACATAATTTTTCCCCCCTGTCTGTCGATAAAATTCCTGTTACTATTTTATCATACACACAGGGGGGGGAATAAAGATTAAAACACATATTAAATGATACCGTGATCCTTCGCCAATGCTTTAATACTGCGATCATAAGTTGCTTCTGCTTCTTTCGAAAAGAAACATCCCGGCACGCCTTCATTGTGATCACGATGATAAGCTACACAGGCACAACATTTCCCGTGACGCGGACAGTTTTGTGAAATTTCTATTTTTATCACCGTAAAAGCATAACCATCTCTAGTCCTTCTGTATGCAGGAATATTTTCGAATATTCGGATTGACATCTGTCATTTCCTGTAGTATTATACTTCCCTAAAGGAAATGGGTTTTTTGTCTGATAAGCGTTTATTCGCCGAGAGAGTTGCTCGTTTCTTTTTTATATCTATTACATCATACAAATACAACTTTCCATCATTTGAATGACGTATAAGCATAGAGGCATGAAAAACATTATATCTTTCTAATTCGCCCTTGTCGTCATAAACCGGGAGTGCAAATCTTGAATCATATCTGTACCATCCATTTTTAGCATCTCTTTTATGTTTATCCTCATGATTCTCTCTGAAATGCTTTCCTACTGCTATCTCTATCATTTCAGGAATTCCAGTCGCAGCATTTGCTTTTGCCTTTGCATTTGTTCCCTTTATACTATTGGTATATTTTGATCCACTGTATTCCTTAGGAAGATCGGAACCAATGAAAATAACATCTCCTGTTGCAGCAATAGTATAAAACTCGCCAACGTATTCTTTTAAGTATTCCCTGACATCTTTCCAATCTACAGAACGTTTTCCCTTAAATCGTATATCGTTAATCATAACAATATTATTGCCGTCAATGTCCTGAATAACAGAGACATTTCGATTGTGGAATCGGTATCAACATTCAATTCGCTATTGGGGACTTCTATCATGAAATTCAAAATATAGTAGATGAAAAAATGAAATCCATTACATTGCAGGATATTATTGATCGGTATTATTTTAAAATCAGGGAAGTTAAAAACCTTTAACTAATCAAGAATAGCAAGAATAGCAAGCACTGCCTGTGTCATGACACAGGCGAAATCCCCCCCCTCACTTTCCTATCGTCTTTGCTACAATTTGCCTTGGGTAGTTACACCTAAAATTGAATTACACACGAAACAGACTGTTGTAAAAACCGAACATTTTACTACATGAGATGCCTCCAACGTCTCACTTAGTACCCAGGAAATGATTTTTCTGAAATATAGATCCATAATACTGGTAAGATATGCATATCCTCTCCTTTCTAACCATATACCTGGCTTATTTTTTTCTATATTTTAACGGAGAAACTCCATATGTTTTTTTGAAGCTTCTGATAAAATAGCTTACATTCTGATATCCACTCTGCATTGCAATCTCTGTAACAGGAATATCCGTATCTTGTAACAGCTGTTTTGCATACTCTAATCGTAAATGTGTTATATATTGCGAAAGTGTAATATGAAAGTGTTCCTTAAAATATCGCGATATATATTTTTCCGAAAGATGAAACAGCTCACCAAATTCTTTCAACGATATCTTTTCTTTAAAATTCTGCTGTATATATGAAATCATTTCTTTTTCTACAATATTTCTCCCGCTTTTATCATTTTCAATCACAAAGCCCTTCTCCCACATTTCAAGAATAAATTGTAAAAGAATTCTTTTTGTCTTTATCTGAGCAGTTATTTCGGACTCAGTTTTCTTATTTTTTGCCATATATGTCTCAACCAACTGCTCACACAGTTCTTTTGCTGTATCTTTTACTCTTGGGCCTATCATCAGGTGACCATTTTTTAACGGCTTCAGTAATTTATCATCTAACATATCATTTATGCAAAAAGATATGTATTCTACCGGAAAAAGGAAAGTAAAATAATCTACTGTACCAGTCTGTGAACCCATAAAATGCAGATTACCCGGCGACACTACAAAAGCATCACCGGGGGGTTCCAATATAGTTTTCTCCTGATATACTTACAGTCAAAAAACCACTTTTTACATATATAATTTCCAGTTCATCATGCCAATGTACCGGTATCTGAAATGATCGTCCCCCCATTTTTTATATGATATGTACTAAACGGATCATCCTTTGTACCGTGTGGTTTATTTTCTTTTAATTCAAAGTACATAATCTCTCCTTTAATATTCCCTACAGGCGAAACAGAGGATTTACGACATATCAGATAATTCTACAAGACTTTTACTCTTCCATTTTCCACTCTTCCATCTAAGTACCATTCCCACAGCTCTCGCACATTCGTCACCTGCCATAGCAATATATGCTCCCACAGCCAGAAGTCCCATGTGTATTCCAAGAAAATACGTTCCGCCAACTGCAAATAAATACATAAATATCGCACCTAGCATAACCGGGAAAACTGCATCTCCACTCGTTTTTAATGCCTGACCATATACAAGGTTTGTTACCCTTCCAAATTCAAGAAATATATCTACTATTAACAACTTTACCACAAGATTTATCATCTGTATATCATCCGTAAATATATGCACTATAAAATGCCCGGCTAATGCAAATGTTACAGAAAAGCATGTCGCTGTGATAATTCCGTATATCGCAGCTTTTCTCGTTCCCCTGTTACATTTCTCAAACTCTTTTGCTCCAATTCTCCAGCCGGTCATAATTGCATTTGCCTGAGCAAGGGCAGCTCCCACACAATACGAGAAACTTGCAATCTGTACAGCATAGGAGCGAGCTGTAACATTCATTCCATCCGCATCCATCTGATTCATAAAACGCACAATCAGGGTCATTGCAATGTTGTAAAGTGCAGTTTCAAGTGCAGAAGGAAAACCAATCTTAACAATCTGCGCAAATATCTTTCTTGCTGCAATCCGCTCAGGACTCTGCTTTGCTTTTATAAGGACAGCCCCCCATGCCAGCTACAATAATAAGATTTACAACTCTCGAAATAACTGTGGCAACGGCAACTCCCATTACGCCCCAGTTGAATACAAATAAGAATACTGAATTAAGTATTATATTAAAAACATTTCCAACAACAGTTCCTATTAAAGAATGCTTTGTATATCCAAACACTCTCAAATAACTGGAGAAAATAGGAATAAGTGCATTTAAAAAACATGTGCCACCGACAATTCTAAGGTATATTTCAGCCGGCTCAAGCAAAGCCGGAGCAATACTTACGATTCTAAGCATCCCACCAGAAAATGCGGCAAGAATGATAGACATTATGATACCTATCAATGCGTTGAATATAAGTCCAAGTTGTCTTGCCTGATATGCAATCCCCCGGTCTTCCGGCTCCAATATTTTGTGACATAACAGCTATCATACCCGATGATATTACTCCAAACATAATAATAAAAACGCCTATATATGTATTGGCTGTTCCCACTGCTCCCACAGCCTGGTCACTTACAGATGATAGCATAAGCGTATCTACCATACCGGAAAGCATATAAAATAAAGTTTCTAAGCATATTGGCACAGATAGCTGTGTTAATGTTTTTCTTTTAGCTTCCATGTTTTTCTCCTCACATACAATTCAAGACTACCCTATCAATAATACGATATATTTCTATGTGATTCTTGTATAATATCATGTGAAAATTGCACTATTTCTACTTTAGCTTGAAGAGTACTCGGGGGGGGAAGCTATACCATTCCGATGACTGTCTGGATTATGCCAAAGTACAGGAAATTCAGAAGTTATATCCACAGATTGGATTTTCCATTGGAAAAACTCTATCCGGTCTTTTAACAAAATAAATACAATTTTTACCTATTTCCATATCTGCGAAAACTTTTATAAATAAAAGGCAGTAAGGCTATTGCCATCACTGTATACATTACCATTACAAGCGGAATTTGTCGAAATACACAATTCCCAATCTGATAAATAAGTGGGACTTTTACACTTGCCTGTACATTTGTCAAAATTGTTGGTATCAAATTGAAAAGCGTTGTATACACAGAAAGTGCCCGTCCTATAAATGGCAATAAGCAATATAAAAAGAACGGAATGCAAACAGCGACACTAATTGTATGCATTTTAGCCGCTACTAACATAGACACTGAAGCCGCCAGCATACTGGCTATAAATCCACATACAACTGTCAACAAATAGTATTGTCCATATGACATAATGTAAATACTATATGCCTGATACATTTGATAGGGTGTATTCATACCACTGGTTCCCATAATTCCAAAACAAATCACACTAAGTAATATAATTCCCATACAATAAATCATAACTGTCGTAACTATTCCTGCCAGTATTTTTGTTTTAACAGCTTTTGTACGTCCATACTTTGTAGAGAAAAATACTGCATCTGCTTTTGTCTGAAAATCATCTGCAAATATTCCAGCACAAATAAAACCAACTATGATTGCCAGAATAATAGAATTCGTTTCTACATACATAATCATCGTATCCCATGAACTATAAGATTCGTATTCTACTGGTAATTTTATTTCATTATATTTCTTTTCCAAGTATTTTTTCTGAACAGCAGTCTTTCCATATTCTTCTGCCATCTTTTCCATATTTTTATGATAAGTGTCATAGAACTCTTGTATATTTTCTTCTGTAATTTGATTCAGAACACTTTCATCATATTCTGCATCCGGTATTAATACCGATATTATAAAACTCCTAATATCATCTATCGGTTGTAATGTCGTTCCGTAAATCGCATTTTCTTCTTCTGAGGATTGTGTCACCGCATTTTTATTTTGTTCTATAACTTTTCCAAGTTCATCTTCTGTCAATGTACCTTTCCATGCTCGTCTGTTATCTGTAAGTTTTCTTGTTGCCATAATTCCAGTACTAGCATTTCCATTCTCATCCACATAGCGATTACTTGTAACTGCAAATCCGCTAAAAATGACAGCAAGTATCAATGCCAATCCGATTGCAAATACATTAATTTTCTTTGAAAAAATTCGTTTTAATTCTAATTTAAGCATCTTGTTTTTCCTCCGATTTTTCTCCAAAATAAAATAGAAATGCATCTTCCAGATTTTTTTCTACAGCCACAGCATCTTCTGTTGGCTTTTCTATTGAAATAATTCTAAGCTCTGCTCCGGTTTTTGTTGTTTTTATATTTCCAACCAAATATTCATTCATATATTTGTCTATCATACTTCTCGAAACATTACATTGCCATACCTTTTCTTTCATAGAAGATACTAAATCTTCCGCAGTACCTGCATAAAAAAGTTCTCCATCTTTCATTAACATAATGTTATTCGCAATGTACTCAATATCCGATACAATATGTGTAGACAAGAGCACCAAACGTTCTTCCGACAATTCACTAATTAAATTACGAAAACGTATTCTTTCATTCGGGTCTAATCCAGCGGTAGGTTCGTCCAGGACAAGAATTCGCGGATCGTTTAACATCGCCTGTGCTATTCCTACACGTCTAACCATTCCTCCAGACAAATTCTTCATTTTTCTTTTACTGAATTTTTCCATTCCTACTTGATTTAATAATTGCTTCACTTTTTTTCTGGCAAACGGTATTTTTAACCCTTTTATAGAAGAAATGTACATCATGTAATCATATACGGTCAAATCTGGATAATATCCAAAATCCTGTGGTAAATATCCCAGAACTTCTCGGTATTCACCTCCTAGTTTCCATATATCTTTACCATTCCATAATATTTGTCCTGCTGATGGTTGAACAATCGTACAAAGCATACGCATTAATGTGGTCTTTCCTGCTCCATTTACTCCAAGCAGTCCATAAATTCCTTTTTTCATAACACAATTCACTTTATTGACAGCATTTACTTCTCCGTATTGTTTTGTTACATTTTTAATTTCTAATTTCATACATGTATTCCTCCAAAATTTTTTCATCAAATACCAATGACTTCTGAACACAAAAAATAAAATATACAAAAGTCAATATCAGCATAGCCACCCATACCGGAGTTACAATTTTCTGATAAATAACATCATTTGCAACAATCATCATCCATAAACCAACCCATACCAGACAGGAAAGCACTGCTATATATTCTGATTTTTCCCATCTGCTGTACAATACACGAAAACATATACAACATGAAACATTTACTGGAAGCAAAAAATTAACCACCAAATCACTTAACGAGAGTATTGTTGTTTGATATGTAATTGCCAAAAACACCATAACGATCACCAGATCCACTACTCCAAACATTAACATTCTGCTGTACAAATCTGACGCAGTGTGTAATAAGACGCCTGCTCAATCTCAATCGCACCATTTCTTCTGTTTTTCCAAATTTCCGGGACAATCAGAACCACAAATATTGTGGCAGATATTCCCATAATCCTCATCATATCTTTTATGTCTGATGTATAATTACTCAACCATATCCATAGACACATAAGAATACAACCTTGTAAAATCCACCATCTTTTTTTTATGAATTTTGTCTGCTCATACAAAAATTCAAAATAAGATGTTCTATGCGATTGTTTCGATAAAATTGACTTTGACAAAATATTCTGACATGCTTTTACTGTTCTGTTTTCTGCTTCAATCCTTACATATTTTTTTTCAATCTCCTCTTTATATTCCTTTATTTGTTGCTTATATTTCATCATAGTTTTCCACCTCCAACTCTTTCATCAAAAGTTCTTTTGCTCTTCCAATTCGATATTTTACAAGCGAAAGTTTTATGTGAAGTAATTCTGCAATTTCTCTTTGCTTCAATTCTTGAAAAAAATATAAAACTGCCGTTTCTCTAATTTCTTCCGGTAACTTTCTCACTGCCTGTTCAATAGTTAATCGGACTCCTATCTCTTCTACATGATTTTTACTTCTGTCCTCTGATTTTAGCAGTTCCTCTGATGGAATATCTTTTTTCTTTTTGTAATAATTTTTAACGGTATTTCCGGCAATTGTATAAAGATAATTCTTAACTTTTCCATATTCTTTATATCTATATAAATTGGAAAAGAAACGTGTAAATACTTCTTGTGTCAAATCCTCTGCCTCATAGGATCATAGATATGTAGCAAACAATATTGATATATACTTGAGTAATATTTTTTGACCAGTTTTTCACACGCGTCTTCATCTCCTGCTCTTGCTAGATGTACTAACAAAGAATCTGTCTTGTATTCCATTCGCGAATTTGCCTCCCTCTATTTTCTAAATAATATAACAATCCTACTATTAAAAAAGTTAGGATTCTTTTGTTTTTATTTATATTTTTCTAAAAAGGCGCATGGATTCATCAAATCCATACGCCTAATTTACATATTGTTATTATTCTTTCCGAATCCTTTCAACAATGCTTTCCCGACTCATCTTTTCAAACTGATACTTTGGTATCACATACGCAATCCCAACCAAAATCGGAATCATAAGCACACATGCACTATCGTAAGATGCAGCCGGAAGAAAAATGCCGTACCAAGCGTATTTATTAAAATCTGCTTTGCTCCAACCACAACTAACAATACTGCAATCATAAATGCGCCTCCCAAATATAGGAATCCCTCAGCCACTAGCATTTTCGATATCTGTTTTTTCGTCATTCCAACAACTTCCAAAAGTGCCAGTTCCTTTTTCCTGCTGATTACAGAGGTTGCTGTTGTATTAAAGAAATTCATAATACCGATAAATGCTAAAATAACGACAAGAAAACCACCAATCATATAATATTTGCTGACAAACTGCTGAAAACTCTCCTCCATATCCAATACAGAAAAAACATTGATCATATCATTTTCTTTCAAAATATTTTCATCAATGTATTCTTTTATCTGCTTGTCCTCGCCCTTCTTTGCATCGATGGCAGCATACATGGCTGATTCATTTCCCGTCTGGGTAATATACTCATCTTCTGGAACTAATACCGTAATATAGATAAGGTCTGCATACGGATAATCCAATGCATATGGCATCAGTGCTTCTCCAATGACTTCGTAATCTTTTTGGTTCCCATTTTTGTACTCCATCTGAAAAACATCCCCAGTCTGATAATAAGAAACCGGATGCTCTGCATATTTATCACCATAATCTACAAGCACATAATTTCCGCTTTTAAATGTATCCCAAGAGCATTTTTCCCCTCTCCATTCTAATTTGTCAAACACCGACTCGCTGATTCCGAGAAAATGAACACTTACTGTATTGGAAGCCTTTGCATCTTCCCAAACCTGTTCTTCATAATCAGTCCAGTTTTTTTCATATTTATCTGCGAATGCTTCCCATGTTTTCAGAAGTTCCGGCTCCATCTTGTGGGTTTCTTCAGAATAATACACATATCCTGTCTTAGCACTATCAGACATTCGTCCAAAATCTCTTTGATTTCAGGTGTAATACCGTTGAAATTCGTATTTGACAAACTTCCCGTCATCTGATCCAGTTGAAAATCGGAAGCTAAAAATACTTTTCGGTAAGAATCAAAATCATATCCCTGCACCAACATCACGATACAGTTGACAACCACCATAGAAAGAGCGATAGAAAGCATAACAATCAATCCCTTTTTCCAATTTCGTAACACATTTTGAACTGCCATCCCCCACCAGGTTACAGAAGTATTCTTTTTTATTTTCCTATGTGACTGCTCTCCTTCTGCCAAACGCAGAGCTTCCACAGGAGATACCCTTTCCACCATTTTACAAGCCTGCAAACTAGAGAGATACACCGTCAAAAGCGTTAAAAGTATCGCTGCAAGGAAAATCAAAGGATTCGCTGATACTACTGTCTGAGCCGTTTTTCCTGTCTGTGCACTAATTGCAGCATCTGCATTCAAGGACGGAGCCATGCAAAGACCTGCAAGATAACCACAAAGCAATCCGATTGGAATACCAATAGCTGATAATCTCCACGCCTGCATACGTACAATTTTCTTCAACTGCTTTCCCGTTGTCCCCACGTTCTTCAATAATCCGTAGGCTCTAATATCCGTTTTCACGGATATATTAAAAATATTATAAATAATTAAGTAACCAGCCAATATCACAAACAATACCATTACAATAAGGGAAGTGAATGAAAATGAATCCTCTTCAAAGAGATTATATGCCGGATTGACTTCCATTCCTGACCCAGCTCTCGTAAATCCCGCTGCTTTAGATATCTTTTCCGTTTTCTTTTCCAGATTCCAAAGGTTCTTGTACCAGACAGAATACTCTTTCCCTCCATTGTAGATGCCATTTTCTAATTCTTCCTGCGTAACGGGATAACGATTCTCCTTTGCATAGGCTTTGGATACCCAGACCATCTGACCTAAAACAGCTTTATCCCCCCCCTGCCAGAATCCACATATCCGAAACGTATCTGTCTTATATTGTTTCAGCATTGGATTTACTTCCCAGGTCAGCGTTACTTCTTCCCCCCCAATCTTTGGTGTAACACCCAGAGATTCCAATATCGTGCTGCTAAGTGCTACTTCATTTTCTTTCTCCGGCAGTCTTCCTGTAGTTGGCAGACAATTATAACTTTCTGCCATATTTTCATCTGCATATCGGACCTCTACGGAAAAACCAAACCGTTCGTCCATTCCAGCTCCCAGAAAAATACCGGAACCATATCGTTCCACATCTTCATCCTGTTCTATTGTTTTTTGCAATCTCTCCGCATCTTCTTCTGACAAATTCTGCGCAATAGCATGGGATGAATCCATAAATTGCTTAATTTCCGTTGCTCTTTTGGAAAGTATCATGGATACACTCCCCCCCACAAAGAGGCTTGTAAATAACAGTGATGTCAACATGATTGCAATAACAGCAATAATATTTCTTGCTCGGTTCATTTTCATAAAACGTTTCGTCAATAATCGTAACGTTTCTTTATTCTCTACTTTTACCATATAATCGCCCTCACTATACCAAACCACTGTCTGAAACAATTTTTCCGTCTTCTATCTGTAAAATCCTGTCAGCCATCTGGGCAATCTCCTCATTGTGAGTAATCATTACAATCGTTTGATGAAAACGCTTACTGGTGACTTTTAAAAGTCCCAATACATCCTGACTCGTTTTTGAGTCCAGATTGCCTGTCGGTTCATCTGCCAGCAAAATAGCAGGTTTTGCCGCTAATGCTCTTGCGATTGCCACCCTTTGCTGCTGCCCCCCTGACAGTGCACTTGGAAGATTTTCCAGTTTTGTCCGAATGCCCAGTGTATCTATGATTTCATTTACATAACCTTTTTCTACCTTTTTTCCATCCAGTTTTACAGGAAGAACAATATTTTCCCATACATTCAGCATCGGAACCAGATTATACTGTTGAAATACAAATCCAATATTTCTACGCCTAAAAATAGTAAGCTCTTCATCTGTCATATGGCTTAAATTCTGTCCGTCAACAATGACCTGACCGGATGTTGGATTATCCAAACCACCAATGATATGAAGCAATGTAGACTTTCCACTTCCAGAAGTTCCAACAATCGCTACAAACTCCCCCCTTTTCCACTTCTAAATTTACACCATCAAGGGCTTTGACTTCTGTTTCTCCCTGCCCATATATTTTTCGTAAATTTACTGCTTTTAATATATTCATGCCATCCTCCCATCAAAAAAGCCTGTATTGATCTTTACAATACAGACTTTATCATGACAATGTCTCCATCTGGTTTCTGAAATGTCACAGTTTTGATACTATTCCTTCTTTGCTATTGGAAGAAACACAGAAAATGTAGAACCTTTTCCTCTCTTTGATGTCACTTTTATATACCCCCCCTTTTGTGCCTGAATGATCTCTCTTGCAAGGAATAAGCCAATTCCTACTCCTGGCTGGTCTGCCACTGACAGACTCCGATAAAACCTTCCAAATATCTTTGGTATTTCTTCTTTTTCTATTCCAATGCCATCATCAATGATATCGATCTTTACAAAAAAAGAATACTGCTCGACTTTTATCTGAACATTTCCCCCCACATGATGTATACTTAATCGCATTGTCTACAATATTTCCGAGTGCCTCCACGGTCCATTTTGCATCACACATAGCATGTAAATCCGTATCAAATAGACTCAGGGAAATATCCTTCTCCATTGCTTTTACATTAAACTGCTGCTGTACGGATGCAAACATCTGTGCAATAGCAGTATCCTCCGGATGTACTGCTATAATTCCGCTTTCCATTCGTGATAATTTGACCAGTGATTGTATCAGAAAATCCAATTTCTCCGTCTGCTCCAAAATGGTAGCTATCTCCTCTTGATTTTCATTACTCACTTCAGAGAGTATTTCTCCATAGACTTTCAGATTTGAAATGGGAGTCAGTGTCTGATGCGCAATATCTGAAATAAGTTTTTGTATCACTTCTTTCTGTTCCTGTTGATTTTTTTTTGCCAGAAAACTACTGTCTATATATTGTTTCATGCTGTTTTCAAGAGCAGAATACTTTTCTTCTGATATTTCTGTCCGTTCCAGTTCTCCATCTATTGCACAATCCAGCATTCGCTGCAGCCGGTTCAAAAGCTTTTTTTCTTTCTGATAAAAAAGCTGTACCAAAAAACTCCGCTCAGGACAAATATAACTACAATCAACATATTTGTTTCTATCATCCATTCACCGCCCATGTATAACCAATTCCATAAACCGTTTTGACATATTCAGGCTTCTGCGTATCATCTTCTAATTTGTCTCTGAGGCGTTTGACTGCAACAGTCAGAGCATGAGCATCCACAAACTCTGTATCTCCTTGCCATACCTCGTCAATCAGGTATTCTCGCTTCACTACTTTTCCTCTGTTTTCGCACAGCACTTTCAAGAGTTTTTGTTCTGTCTTACTCAGTTCAATAAGTTCTCCATTTTTGAAAAATTCCATTTTATCGAAATAGAACTCGAATCCATCAAACTCCATAGAATTCTTAACTACTGCATCTTTATTTCTAAGCTGCACAGACACTCTTGCACGCAAAACCATCAAACTAAACGGTTTCGTAATATAATCATTTGCCCCCCAGCGTCCAATCCTGTTACGATATCTACTTCCATGTTATTTACTGTAAGCAGGATAATCGGCACCTGACTGTTTTTCCTTATTTCTCTTACAAAATCAATCCCATTCCCATCCGGCAAGTTCACATCTAATAAAACCAATGTGATATCTTCCTTTTTCAAGATGTCTCTAGCCTCCTGCAAAGTCTGGCACTGATAAAAGAAATAGGAATCATTCTTCAATGCGAGACGTATTCCATCATTTAATTTTTTGTCATCTTCAACAATCAGTAACTTTTCACTCATATTTTCTCTGCTTTCTTTCAAATTACGCTAATTGTATCATTGCCAGTTTTATAAATCAAATCATTAAATCAAAATCTCTAGCAGAAATTATCTTATAAACAGCAAGAGGCTGTTGCTAAAATACTGTTTAGATTTATCATACATACAAAATGGAAGTTATCTATTTCTCCTCTTCGTTAAAACCTAGTTCATTACATATTACTTGCTATCCCTGATACCTTATTCTTTCTACCAGCGTTTCCTTTTTCAGATTACTGCTTAAAACGCAGGAAAGTACAATCTGCAACAGACCGACCAAAAAATCATAATAAAAATTGGTACGATTGGAACATGATAGATATTCATTCCAAATATTCCATTATGTTTTGCATAGGAAAAAAGTGCATAGCCGAGCGGCAGACCAATGATCAAAGCTACGCATATGGTGCCAACCGTAAAAATCAGTCCCTGTAACTGCAGACATAAATTTAATTGTTTATTTGTCATACCCACAGCCTGTAATACACCATATTCCTGCTTTTTTGTCGTAATATTCATGATCATGGTGTTTGCCATATTCATAAAACCGATGAGCCCCCCCACAACCGCCATAAACAGATAACAGCCGAGCTTCATCATGCGGGCTGCGAATTCTGCAGATTGTAACTGTGCATGATAGGTATCCATTTTTATATGCGAAGTATTAGAAATCAAAGTATTCAGACTCTGTTCCACAGATGCCACATCTTTTTTATCACAGTCCACCCACAGATATCCATAGGCTGTTCCCCTCGGATTCATGGAACGGTATACACCTTCCGGAATGACAAGATAAGTGTCCGCACTTACAAAAGATCCTGCAATCTTTCCCTGATAGGTATAGGTTCCACTTCCATTCTCAAAGTCAAATGCAATGGATTCACCCGGAGCATATCCATCTTGTTCCATCCACATCGACCAGCCAAAGAAAATTTCACCATTCTTTACCGCCTGATCATAGTCCATAGAGCCAATATCCCCCCCGTCCTGGCGCATAAAATCAAAATCATTTTTACTCACAATAGCAGCCGGAAATCTTGTTCCGTTCAGATTTACAGAGACAAGCTCTCTCGTCATGACATCTGTCACGCCCGGAATGCTTTTGATTTCTTCAATCAGCGAATCATTCAATGGATTATCCCTCAGAATCGTATCCAGATTATTCTCCGGATATCTTTCATCGTACTCAGCAGAATAGTCAAGCTGCAGTTCAAATTGTCCATGAATAACGGAAAGACGTGCTTCATGCTCCGTATCAATATTTCCTACATAATTAGAGATAATCACAAACAATGCGCAGGAAAGCCCCCAGTGTGAGGATGGTACCAATGGTTCTTTTTGGATTACCCGTTATATTTGCCATTGCCATAGAAAACACGGTGACATTTTTTCTGCCATTTCGTTTTTCTTTTTTGTGTGTTTCTGCATTTTCTAAATACCGTGTTGCTTCGATAGGTGAAATCCGTGAAACAATTTTCATTGGTTTGCGCAGTGCCAAAGCAACGGTAAGAAATGATACGAAAATACATAGAAGTATAACAGGCAGGGAAAACAGTGGCACCTGCTGATTTGGGACTCCCATAGAACCCGTTCCGGTTGATACAAGGTTTCCCTGTTCTACCAGCCAGTTAAAACCGCATTTTGCAATCAGAAAACCAAGAAGCAATCCAACCGGTATTGAAAAAATTGTCAAAAAAATGCCCTCTCTGAAGATCAGTTGTTTCATCTGCTTTTTTGTTGCTCCCAGAGCCTTGATTTTTCCATACTCCTGTATCTTGTTGACAATACCGACCTGAAAAATATTATAAATGACCACAACAGAGAAAAGTACAATTGCAAGAATCAGAATTCCACATACCGCAATCGTTTCATAACTCGGCTGCAAGACCCATTGCAAATAGAGATCATTGACTATAACGTTTTTTTCTTCGATTCCACAAGATGCTGCAATCTGCTTTATAACCGGTTCAATATTATTCATAGATACATTTGCAGAATCATTTAAAGTAAAATATATATTATACTGTTTGTCATTCTCTGCGACGTGCTCATCATAAAACTCCTGTGACCCGAAAGCAACATAAGATGCCTCGATGGTATATTCATCCCGATCATATAGGATTCCGCTGACAACAAACTCTTCCGGCTTATATTCTGACCGCATCCCTGCACGGTAATCCAGTGTAACCGTATCTCCGACCGTTACATCATCATATCCCATTGCACGAAAAAAAGCTCTTCCGGCGGCAATTTCCTGCATTTTTTCCGGATACTTTCCTTCCTTTAACTCATATTCTTTATTATAAGGAAGCATTTTTCTTGCAGTCTCATCCATGCAGACAAACCCGCCTTTTTCATTGCCTTTTATGATGCCTTCTGTACACATAATTCCTATTGCATCTATTTCTGCACGGCGGCTTACTTCCTTTAACTGCGAGGCATCTGCTGCGACAAACAGACCATAATTGCTTCCATATGAGCCTGCCGCCTGACTTTTCTGCAAACGTATCATTCCATTTCCCACAGTACTGATAATCACAAGCAGCATCGTAGTCAGACATATGGACATCATAATCAGTATACTTCTTGTCTTGTTCTTTTTG
The DNA here is from genome assembly GCA_001312505.1 of Mediterraneibacter faecis JCM 15917. Lineage (GTDB taxonomy): Bacteria > Bacillota > Clostridia > Lachnospirales > Lachnospiraceae > Mediterraneibacter > Mediterraneibacter faecis. The sequence goes on along the minus strand of BBDW01000006.1, from coordinate 125,128 downwards.
TCATTGCTATATGCAATCCTGCTTATTGTCTTCATCTGAAATCCACCACCTGTCCGTCCTCAATCACCAGAATACGGTCAGCGACCTGTGCAATTTCGTCATCATGGGTAATCATTACAATTGTCTGTCCATATTTTTTTGCTGTCATCTTAAGCAGGGCGATCACCTCATCACTGGTCTTAGAATCAAGATTGCCTGTCGGCTCATCTGCAAATATAATTTCCGGACGATTCACCAGTGCTCTTGCAATTGCTACTCTCTGCTGCTGTCCTCCGGATAACTGATTTGGCAAATTGTAAATCCTCTTTTCAATCCCCAGAGTTGCAATAATATCATTTACATACGCTTCATCCACTTTTCTTCCATCCAGCCCCCCCAGTGGCAGTACAATATTTTCCCAGACATTAACAGATGAAACCAGATTAAATGCCTGAAAAATAAATCCGATTTTTCTTCTGCGGAAAACAGCAAGGGCATCTTCCTTCATCCTGTATAAATCTTTCCCTGCTAAAGTAACACTGCCTTTTGTCGGGGGGGTGTCTAGCCCTCCAAGCATATGAAGTAATGTACTTTTACCGGAACCTGACTTTCCAACAATTGCGACAAATTCTCCCTGCTCAATCTGAATGTCCACCTGATTGACCGCTTTGACCTGATTCTCACCTGCGCCATAAAACTTACAAAGCTGCTTGGTTTCTAATATCACACTCATGTGTTGCCTCCTTTTCAATTCTGTAAAGCGTACCTTTTCAGCACGCTTTCTTTGCCTGTTTATATATTTGGTCATTTTTCAACCTACATCCAAATTGTATCAGGACAATCTTTCATTTCACTTTCAAAAAACGAGCAGAAATCTTACAATTCTGTAAGATTTCTGCTCACTTAAAATTTAACCAACATATGGTAATTGAATCACAAACGTGCTTCCTTTTTTCTTTTTGCCGGAGGTTACCGTAATCGTACCTGCGTGTTTTTCGATAATTTCTCTCGATAGAAAAAGTCCGATTCCTGTACCACTCTTTTCCATGACCTCCTTGGAACTTCCTCTGTAAAATCGTTGAAAAATTTTGTGATACTCATTCTGCGGAATACCAATTCCCTGATCCTCAATTTCCATTCTTACAAGATCGTTTCTTTTTTGTAACCGGATAAATATTTTTGAACCACACGGACTGTACTTGACCGCATTATCCAGAACGTTGATCACAGCTTCACCAAGCCACCTTTTATCCTGCATAATCGTGCATGTTTCCAGCTCTTTTTCATAGTCAAAAACGAATTCAATTTCTTTCTCATCCGCTTTAGGATAAGTGCGGTTCACAGCAGATATGACAGTATCCATAAGCGGAAGTTTTTTCTTATTAATCTGAATCAGTCCAGTTTCCATCTTGGATATTTCAAGAAGCGACTGCAATAATGTCTCCAGTCCATCCAGAGCACTCCGACAACGGATACGAAACTCCTCCTGTTCTGTGGCACTTAAGTCATTCTGCATCAGCACACTAAAACATGTATCCAAAGCTGCAACCGGTGTCTTTAACTGGTGAGAAATATCAGAAACCATTTCTTTCGTGTTCTCCTTTTCTGCCCTTGCTTCTTCCTTTATCAACTGAATATGATGTCCGATTGCTTCAAGCTGGTCATTCAATTTTTCCAGTTCTGCATGATTTTCCGTTTTCAGTAAATCATCAAATTTATTTTCACGGAATCTGATCAGAATTTCTTCCAACTGGTCTAAAATTTTCTGATGACACGCATCTTCTTTTTTCTTCCAATAAAGTAAAAAAGTCAAAAGAAGCACGCATATCACAGTGCTTACAGCACCGGTCACCATAACCTGATGCCGGAATTGCATATAAAATGCATTCCCTTTATTTCCCCAGTATCCATATTGCTCCAATAATCGTCTTCCCTGTTCGTTAGTTTCAATATCCTTATCCTTAAGCAGTTCCGAAACAGCATCCAGCCCGGAAAATTCTTCCTTTGCAGCAATCTCTGTCATAAGATTCATTTTATATTTATAATCTTCATAAAACACATACGTGGTAAAGCAATTTAATATTGCAAACAATAATATGACAGGTAATACCAAGGAGAGCACTACTGTAATCTTCTTGCGATATCTCTTTGTCACTGCCTTACCTCCTGATTCCATATATACCCAAGGCCTCTGATATTCTTTATATAGACCGGTGCAGCCGGATTGTCTTCGATTTTCTCACGGAGTCTTCTGATATTGACAGCGATTGTATTTTCATCCACAAAATCCCCCCCTTCCAGATCAAACACATTTTCCAATATTTGTGTTTTTGAAAGAATCTGTTTCGGATTCTGCAGAAAAAAAGTCAGCATTTTCAACTCCGTTTTTGTCAGACTGATTTCACGACTCTTTATCAGGACTTTCATTTCTCCTGCGATAAATACGATATCTCCCGAAATCATCTTTCCGGCTTCCGTTTTCTCCTGTCTGCGGCGGAAATGTGCTTCTATTTTCAAAAGAAGTACCGAAAGACTAAACGGCTTTGTAATATAATCATCTGCCCCCCCTGCTTCATATCCCATGACCTGATCCATCTCCTGATCTAGTGCTGTAAGACAAATAATGTATGTATTATAATTGCATCTCATCCACCTTACAAATTCCAGTCCATTCCCATCCGGAAGATTCACATCACAAATGGTAACATCCACATTATTATCACTTGCAATTCTTTTCGCTTTTTTCACTGATTCTGCTGAAAAAACCTCATATCCGGATTTTTTCAGTGAGAATGTAATTCCACGATTTAAATTTTCATCATCTTCAACACGAGTATACCTGGCATAGCATCTGCACCTCTCTTTGTTAACTATTCATCTTAAAATGCTTCAATGCCTCCACAATTGCACTCTCTTTATCTCATCATATGTAGCCTTAGTCTCTGCAGATGTTATATCCACATCATCAAGTTCAATCGTGACATTAATATAATCATCTGGTTTTTTGTTGGGACAAAAGAACTACCGTCTCCACATGCACACTCTGTGGGAACTGATCCACACCTCTACACATCCTGATCTCATATCCATTCGCACACAGATACTTCAGATCTCTCGCCAATGTCGCACTGTCACAGCTTACATACACGACCTTCTCCGGCTGCATCTTCACAATCGTCTCCAGCAGTGTCTCGTCACAGCCCTTTCTCGGTGGATCCACAACGATCACGTCTGCATGAGCTGTCTCGCCATTATGCTCTCGCTCATATTCTGCATAATATTCCGGCAAAACTTCTTCTGCCTTCCCGACGAAAAATTCTGCGTTATCAATCGCATTAATCTTTGCATTTTCTTTGGCATCATTGATTGCCTGCGGCACAATCTCAACTCCGTAAACCTGTTTTGCCTTCTGGGCAAGGAAGAGGGAAATCGTTCCGATTCCGCAGTACAGATCCCACACGGTTTCATCACCTTTGAGGTCTGCATACTCAAGTGCAAGTCCGTATAGTTTCTCTGTTTGTACCGGATTTACCTGATAGAATGATAATGGGGGGGAAATCTGATATTTTACATTTCCGATATAATCTGTAATATATCCCTGCCCCCCCCAGAGAATTTCATAAGAATTTCCCATAATTACATTATCTCTTCGTGTATTCGGACTGATCGTGATACTTGTCATGCCCTCAATCTGAATAAGCTTTTCAATCAGACGCTCTGCTTTCGGAAGTTTCTTTCCGTTGACCACAAGACAGACCATAATTTCTTTTGTCTTGAAGCCATAGCGGATCAATGCATGCCGGATCAGACCTTTTCCAGTCTTCTCGTCATACGATTTGATCTTGTTTTCACGCATATATTGTAAAATAATCTCGAGAATCTCTTTGTTCTGCTCTACGCCAAGAGCGCAATCTGTGTTTGCAATGATATCATGTGTTCTTCCGGCATAGAATCCCGTGATCGGATTGCCTTCTTTGTCCGTTCCGAACGGGAACTGTGCTTTATTACGATAACCAAACGGATGCTCCATTCCAACAACCGGCTGCATCACTGTATCGATCTGGTCTTTTGTGAACCCACCGATTCGTTCCAGATTGCCACGAATCTTCTGGTCTTTAAACACAAGCTGACGATCATAAGACATTTCCTGGATCTGGCAGCCTCCGCATCTTCTGGCAAATGCACACTTTGGTTCTACGCGATATTCTGACGGTGTGATGACTTTCATCAATCTGGCATAGCCATAATTCTTCTTTGCCTTCATGACTTTCGCTTCAATCACATCACCGATCACTGCGTCTTTGATAAAGAGCGTGTAGCCATCCACATGGCCAATTCCTTCCCCGCTCACTCCGATATCTGTTATTTCAACTGTTACAATATCATTCTTGTTCATTCTTTTCTCTCTTCTATTTTACTCTTAATTATACAAATAGCCACTGCTCACATAGATTCTGCAAACAGTGACACTTGTTGTTCCTATTGTTATATTTAATCCTCAGATGCTCTTCTTAAATTAGACTCAAACAGACGATTATATCCAAGCCATTCTGTTCCTGTTTTTCCTTTAAACAGTTCTGTCAATGTCTGAAGCTTTGCATCTGTTGAATCTGCCATATTCAGTGCCACTGCCTCTGCCAGTGCCGGTTTCTTTGGAGAACCATATTCCAGTTCACCGTGATGTGCCACGATACAATGCTTGAGTTCATGAGCAAGCTTCACCGGAAAGTCCGGGATAGAACGAATCGCATCATCAATCATCTCGACACCGATCACGATATGTCCGATCAGCTGTCCCTCATCTGTATAATCATTGTCCGGAAAATCAGAAAGTTCTTTCACTTTTCCAATATCATGGAGAATTGCAGAGCTAAGGAGCAGATCTCTATTCAAAATAGAGTAGTTTGTTGCAAAATAATCACACATACGAGTTACACTGAGTGTATGCTCAAGCAATCCTCCGGAAAATCCGTGATGTACTGTCTTCGCTGCGGAATGTGCCTTGAATTTTTTGATAAATGCTTCATCTTTTATATAGTAGAATTCCAACACCTGTCTTAAATATTTGTTAGAAATCTGACGAATATAAGCTGTCAGTTCCTCGTACATTCCGTCTACACTCTTATCTGTTGTCGGCATATAATCTGCCGGATTGTATTCTCCCTCTTCCGCCTTTCTGATCTGACGGATGTTCAACTGAAGATTTCCGTTATAATTAATCACATCTCCAAAAACTTCGATAAAGTCCTTCTCATCATAATCTGCGATTCCCTGGGAGTTCGGATCCCATACTTTTCCATCCAATGTTCCTGTCTTATCCTGAAGGATCAGATTATCATACGGCTTTCCATTTCTTGTCTCTGCGGAACGTTTTCCTTTACAAAGATATACATTCCTAATTGTTTCTCCCTCGCATAATCCATCTATAAATCTCATTTTCTGCCTCTTTCACTTGTTATTCTTTACTTTCAATCGTAACATCAAATTTAATATCTACATATCCTTCAGATCCTCGGCGTTTCCCTTCTACTTTGATCTGATCTCCTACTTTCAGTGTCAACATCAGTTTACGGTAAGCACTCATGCTTACAATTTTCTCTCCATTCACAGAACAGATCACATCTCCACTCTGTATGCCCGCTGCCATTGCAGGTGAATCTGCTGCCACGTCAATCACATAGACTCCTGACGGCATGCCCTCTTCTTTCTGAATTCCACTTGTCACTGCTGTTCCTGACACACCGATATAAGGTACACTTGCACCGTTCGCTAACAGCTGGATAACCAACTTCAGATCTGAGATCGCATAAGCATTCGCAGTACGTATTCCACGTTCTTTCCAGATATCAGAAGAAATCATTCCGATCACTTCTCCATCCAGATTGAATAAAATACCTGTTCCTTCGGATGCACTGCTCATATCGGTCGCAATCACACTATACTCTCCATCGCGTCCGATTTCTTTATAGTTTGACGAACTGACAATTCCGTAACCGCTTCCTCCGGCATAACCGAAAATATTTCCCAGTGCGAATATAACATCACCCTGTTCTGTCAGATTCGAATTACCAAGTGATGCTACACTTGAAGCACTCCATGTGGCATCTGAAAGGCTTTTTTTATCTACCGCAAATATTGCAAATCCACTATTTTTATCCTTTTTTTTCAGGCTTGCCTTATATTCTGATTTATCTGAAAATGTAACGCACCACTCTTTTGCATCTTCGCAGATCGAAGCATAGGACAAAATCAGTATCTCCGGTCCGTTATCCGCAACGATCACACCAGATACGCTCTCATCAATTCCGGTCGCTTCTGCATTCCAGTTCTCCTGTTCTGCTCCTTTCGTAACAGATACCACACTCTTCTTCGCTGTCAGTGCTTTCTCATATGCTTTGGACATCATCTGTACATAACTGATCTCCTGCTGATTCTGCGCGTCATTCTGCTCTGTTGTGTCGTCACCTTCTGCTAAATCTTCCTCTGATTGATTGTCCTCCTGGATTGTCACAACTTGTGTCTTTTCAGGAAATAAATGCTGTGCAAGCGGGCGCAATGCAAAGAATCCCAGGCATGCAGAGCCTCCTAAAACCAGTCCGCATATTGCAATCCGGATGAGCTGTTTCATTCCTTGCTGTCTGCTGATCTTCTTTGGTTTTATCGTCTCTTCGAGAAATGCAAAAGATTCCTTTTTCTCTGACTGTTCTAAATTTTTCCCGTCAGGACCCTCTTCCGGAACCTGACCATTACTTTTCTTTTCTGACATTGACATGAACCTCATTCGTGACTGTTCACTTCCGTGTCAACTACAAAATCAACCGACACGGACATTTCCATTACTTAGTATAACTGATTCATATAGATTGTTCAATATCTATAAAAGCCTTTTATTTAATGAAATAATAAGGTACAATAAGACTCGGAAATAGTTATTGTTCACATGTATTGTGAACAGCTACATGATTAAAAAATTAGTATTAAGTTGAAATGACAGAGGAAAATAAATGAATCAAAAAACATTATTTAAACTTGAATATGATAAGATCATTGCTCTTCTTGAAAAAGAAGCGACATCTTTCCGTGGAGGACAGCTCTGCCGTCGTTTGAAGCCAATGACCGACCTTCATAAGATCAACACTTATCAGGAACAGACTGCTGCCGCTTATACACGAATCGTGCAAAAAGGACGTATCTCGTTTGGTGACGCTGCACCGGTTGAAGAGTCCATGAAGCGTCTGGAGATTGGTGGCTCACTCAGCAGCACAGAACTTCTCCGTATTTCCCGCCTGCTTGTAAATGCAGCCAGGGTAAAGGCCTACGGAAGACATGATACACAAGAGGACGCTTGCGACTGCCTGGATGAATATTTTAACCTGCTTGAACCACTGACACCACTTTCAAATGAAATCGACCGCTGTATTATCGGCGAAGATGAATACAGTGATGATGCCAGTTCCACACTGAAGCAAATTCGTCGAAGCATTAATAACATCAATGACAAAGTACACGCCACTTTAACTACACTGGTCAACGGTTCCCTTCGCACTTATCTGCAGGATGCAATCATTACCATGCGTGGAGACCGTTATTGTGTACCTGTTAAAGCGGAATATCGTGGACAGGTACAGGGACTCATTCACGATCAGTCTTCAACAGGTTCTACTCTTTTTATTGAACCTATGGCAATCGTAAAACTGAACAATGACTTAAAAGAACTTTATGCAAAGGAACAGGAAGAGATTCAGGTGATTCTTGCGAATCTAAGTGAAGAAGCCGCACAATATATCGAGGAAATCCGTGCGGATTACCATTCTCTGACGGATCTTGACTTCATTTTTGCACGAGGTGCTCTGGCAATGTCCATGCGCGCCAGCCGGCCGCTTCTGAATGAAGAGGGACGCATCCGTATCCGCGAGGGACGTCACCCACTGCTCGATCCGAAAAAAGTTGTTCCGATCACCGTGACACTTGGGGGGGAAGACTTCACACTGCTGATCATCACCGGACCAAATACCGGCGGTAAAACTGTTTCTTTGAAAACGGTCGGCTTGTTCTGTCTGATGGGACAGTCCGGACTTCACATTCCTGCCGGAGACCGCAGTGAACTGGCTGTATTCCATCAGATTTATGCAGATATCGGAGATGAACAGAGTATTGAGCAGAGCCTTAGTACATTCTCTTCTCATATGACCAATATTGTCTCTTTCCTTAAGAAAGTAGATGAACGTTCGCTGGTTCTCTTTGATGAACTTGGAGCCGGTACAGATCCGACGGAAGGTGCCGCACTTGCAATTTCTATTCTGTCCCATCTTCACCAGAGAGGAATCCGTACAATGGCTACCACACACTACAGCGAGTTAAAAGTCTATGCACTTTCCACTCCGGGTGTGGAGAATGCCTGTTGTGAATTCGATGTAGAAAGTCTTCGTCCAACTTACCGTCTGCTGATCGGTATTCCTGGTAAAAGTAATGCATTTGCAATCTCCGGGAAATTAGGTCTGCCGGATTATATTATTGAAGATGCAAAGAAACGGCTCAGTGAACAGGACGTTTCCTTTGAAGATCTTCTTACTGATCTTGAGACAAGCAAACGGACGATTGAAAAGGAACAGGAAGAAATCGCACGATTGAAGAAAGAAGCGGAAGACCTGAAAGCCCAGGCAAAACAGCGCCAGGAGAAATTAGATGATCAGCGCGACCGCATTTTACGCGAGGCAAATGAAAAAGCAAACGCCATTCTGCGTGAAGCAAAAGAAATTGCAGACAAGACGATCAAGGATTTCCGTAAATTCGGCAAGGAAAACATTTCTGCTGCCGAGATGGAAAAGGAACGCGAGAAGCTGCGTAAGAAGATCAAAGATACAGCATCTGCATCTGCAATGAAAGCACAGAAACCAAAGAAAGAGCATAAAGCATCTGACTTCAAGCTCGGAGAATCTGTCAAAGTTCTCAGCATGAACCTGACAGGAACCGTAAGCTCTCTACCTGATGCCAAAGGGAATCTTACCGTACGTATGGGAATCCTCAGTTCCCAGGTCAACATTTCTGATCTGGAAATTATCGAGGAAGTCTCTCCATATGCACCGAAGAAAATGAACCGTACTTCAAAAGGCAAAATCAAAATGGGAAAATCTCTTTCTGTCCGGCCTGAGATCAATCTGCTCGGACGTACTGTTGATGAAGCCGTTGCTGAGCTGGATAAATACCTGGATGACGCAATCCTCGCTCACCTGAATACTGTCCGTGTAGTTCACGGAAAGGGAACCGGAGCACTCAGAAAGGGAATTCATGAATATCTGCGTCGTCAGAAACATGTAAAATCCTATCACCTTGCCGAATTTGGTGAAGGTGACGCAGGTGTAACAATTGTAGAACTTGGCTAATTATTTTAAACAGTTACCAACTACCTTATCATGGTTAATGGGGGGAAAAAGAATGTTTGGAAAACAGAAAATCCTAATCGTAGATGATGATGAGAATATCGCTGAACTGATTTCTCTTTATCTCACAAAAGAATGTTTTGATACAAAATTAGTATATGATGGAGAAGATGCGCTTGCAGCTTTTGACAGCTATCAACCAAATCTGATTCTTCTTGATCTGATGCTTCCGGGAATTGACGGGTATCAGGTTTGTCGTGAGATTCGTTCCAAAGCTGCCACACCGATCATCATGCTTTCTGCAAAAAGTGAAGTATTTGACAAAGTTCTCGGACTGGAACTCGGAGCGGATGATTATATCATGAAGCCATTTGACCCTAAGGAAATGGTTGCCCGCGTAAGAGCTGTCCTGAGAAGATATCAGGTTGGACAACAGAATGATACTTCTGTTGAAAAAACAAAATGTGCAGAGTTTGACGGATTGACGATCAATCTTACAAACTACTCTGTTGTGTGTGACGGACATCCTGTTGATATGCCGCCAAAAGAATTAGAACTCCTTTACTGTCTTGCTGCATCACCGAATCAGGTATTCACAAGAGAGCAGCTCTTAGACCGTATCTGGGGGGGCTATGAATATATCGGAGACACTCGTACCGTTGATGTTCATATTAAACGTCTGCGCGAAAAGATTAAAGACCACCCTCACTGGAATATCAGTACTGTATGGGGAATTGGTTACAAATTTGAGACAAAATAGATTTAAATCATCGGTCCTGGATACTGTAAACAGCATCTGGTGACCGATGAGTACTTAGGGAGAAATTATGAAAGCAGTTCTGCATTTAAAATTTATTGTACTTTATATTATTTTCGGGTTTTTATGTGTTTTCACAACAGCAACATTAACCACAGAACTGATCACCGAACGTCTGGAAAAAGATACTTCGCAGACATTATACAGAGAAGCAACCATGATTGCGGATAATTATCTGCCTTCCTATTTTTCAAACGAATCTTCCAGCTGGGCTGTTCATTCTCAGTTATCTGCTATGAAGACGTATCTTAATTCTTCTCTGTGGTTTGTTGAAAAAGATGGTACAATGATCACCTCTGCCAACCTGAAGGATACTACTGCGCCACAATCCGTCAATAATTTTGATCCGGCCGAAATCGGGAGCAACCAGTACATGATCGGAACCTATCATAATTATTTTCAGGAAGATATGATTACTGTAATGGCTCCTGTCACACAGGGATTTTATACAAAGGGATATCTGATCATTCACAGCCCGGTCTCTCTGATCAACGAAAGATGCCGCACGCTGATGGTTCCGGTTTATATTTCTCTTGGAGTTATTTTCCTGTTGTCCTTCATCTTCCTGCTTGGGTTCCATTTCTTCGTCCATCGACCATTGTTGCTGATCACAGAAGCTGCGAAGCAATATGCCATGGGTAATCTGGATTACGAGATTCCGGTAAACAGGCATGATGAGATCGGATATTTATCCGCATCACTGAATTATATGGCTACACAACTGAAAGACTCTGATGATTATCAGAAAAAGATCGTAGCAAATGTATCCCACGATTTCCGTTCCCCCCCGTTGACTTCAATTAGGGGGGGGTATGTAGAAGCAATGGCAGACGGAACAATCCCACCAGAGCTTCATGAGAAATACTTAAATATCATTCTCTTCGAAACGGAACGACTGACTGACCTGACAACGGATCTTCTTACTTTGAACGAATTTGATACAAAAGAGCTCCTGCTCAATAAGACTTCCTTTGATATTCAGGAGATGATCAAACATACTGCCCAGTCTTTCGAGGGTGTCTGTACTCAGAAGCATATATCCATTAAGCTCTTTCTACTGTCTGAACAGATCAATGTAATGGCGGACCGACGCAAAATCCAACAGGTTCTTTATAATCTTCTGGATAATGCGATTAAATTCAGTGAGAATGACTCTTCTATTACAGTAGAAGTAACAACGAAAAATGATAAAATCTTTGTTTCCGTAAAAGATCATGGAATCGGAATCTCAAGAAAGGAAATCAATAAGATTTGGGAGCGTTTCTACAAATCAGATCTTTCCCGTGGAAAGGATAAGAAAGGAACCGGACTTGGACTTTCGATCGTAAAAGAAATCATACAGGCTCACGATGAACATATCAATGTGATCAGTACAGAAGGGGGGGTTGGCACCGAATTTATTTTTTCTTTAAGCAAAGCTTAAAGGACAACGTGAACAGAACAAAGAATGTGCCAAGGCACATTCTTGCGCCTGCGGCGGTCGCTTGCGACACCTACCTTGTACGCCGCAGTGCGCATCCTGAGCGGAGCGTTTTTTTATTAGGAAAGGACTTTCCTAATATAAAATAAAAAACATCAGGATTTTATTACTTCTATATTTCTGAATTTCAGAATGAAGTATAAAACCTGATGTTTTTATTTTACCTGACAAGCTCTTTTCTTTTATGAAATTGTTCGACTTATTTTCAACTTATTCGTAAAGGAACGGTGTTATCGTATCATCATTCATATTGTCTGCTGTCACCCACACATATCCTGTGTTGACCTCAGCTTCATTTCCAATCTCAAGAACTGTACGTGCCGCTGCAACTACTGTCGCATATCCCATTCCAAAAGGATTCTGCACAATAAGTCCATCCACCTTTCCATCTTTCAATGCCTTGACCTGCTCTTTTCCAGCATCAAACCCCACTAATGTAATATGTTTTTCTGCATCAAGCTGATCCATCGTCTTAATTGCAAGCTGGGTTACTGTCTCGTTCGTAGCAATACATCCTTTTAAATCAGGATGTTTCTCCATATAATATTGAATTGCATCTTCATCACTCATCTTTGCCGCGCCATCATTGACCTGCTGCATCTTCTCGGACAATTCATTGTCCACTTCCTGTGCTGTCTCATTCGCACTTTCGTCTGCTGATGAAGAATCCGCATTCGATGCTGCATCTGCAATTGTCTCGGAAGCATCACCTGTTCCTGTTGTCTCTTCCTTCTTTTCTCCTGCTTCTGCGGCTGCCAGTTCTTCTGGTGTTACCCCCCCGACCTGTTCAGCTACAATCTGTTTCTTCAACATTTCCAGCTGATCCAGATAAATTGTCTCTGTAACAGTCACATTCGGATGATTTGCTGCAAGTTCATTTTTGATTCCTGCCTCACGCTCTTTCGCCGTATCTGATACTGTATCATGCACAAGCAACAGAATCTCCCCCCCACTGTCACCGATCTTCTCACAGAAATTCTTTGTTCCTGTTGTTGCCGCTTCTATATTATTCGTTTTGCAAGTACTTTGGATATTTTGATAGCTGTTTCCTGAATCAAATGCTACGATCGGAATTCCATTCTCAATCGCAAGATCAAACTGGACGGAGCATGCGCTTGCATCTACACTGGAAATTGCGATCACATCCGGATAACGTGCAAGCTCTTCATCCAGAATATTCACCTGCTGATCGATATTATCATTCTCATCCGGTGCACTGTATAATACTTTCACCTTATCATTTCCTGAATAGCCAAGTGCTGTATTCAAGTCAGTTGCTGCCTGCTCTACCCCCCCTGCCTTTACCTGATTCCAATATGGTGTTGAAGATCCCCCCCTTCCGATTACAGAAATATAAGTTCCAGGTTCCAGATCCAGATTGTCTGCCGATGCATATGCAGAAGATTTAATTGCATCCAGATTTGCCTGATATACCGGTGCTTCTGTCTTATCTCCTGTAAAAACCGGATCATCTGCCTTCTTTCCGCAGCCGGCTGCAAGTACCGTCATACAAAGTGCTGCCGCAATCGCTGCTCTTACATTTCGTTTCCGCATAACTTTCTCCTTCTTTTCATTTACGCAATTTTATCTCTATGTTTTCTACTTTTTAACTCTCAATCCATTATGATACACGAATCCTCGAAAAATGGAAGAGATAATTTCTTAAAATCTCGTGAATTTTTGTTTTTTACTAATTTAGGATAGAAATCTTCTATTTTCTACGTTTATAAGTTCTATAAGACTAACTTATAAATTACTCAAATAAATACATCAGGAACTCTTGTATATTTCCCCCATCTTGTATTAAAATGAGGATAACGAAAAGGGAAAAACCTATCGTAATCCAAAAAAGGAGGGTACATACAATGGCACACGTAATTAGTGATGAATGTGTAAGCTGTGGTACTTGCGAAGGCGAATGTCCAGTAGGCGCTATTTCTGAAGGAGATGGCAAATATGAGATCGATGCTGATGCTTGTGTAGATTGCGGAGCTTGTGAGGCTGCTTGTCCTACAGGCGCTATCTCTGAAGCATAATTTATAAACGCTAAGTGATCACAAAACGCAGAAGTCCTGCCCGTCTGATTGATTCAGATGCGGCAGGATTTCTTTTTTTACAACTTCTTTTCTTGTATTCCATACCTTTCTTCAATTACCATTTTTTGCCATAATTTGACGAACGATTAGCACTTCTTTCATAATTTCTCTATGCTATAATAAATGTAGCGAAATCAGAACAGTAATCGCAATGATTCTAACAGGAGGATAGAAAATCAATGGGTGAAGTCAGATTTATGATCTCTGAAGCTGCCAAGAAGGTTCAGGTAGAATCCCATGTCTTAAGGTACTGGGAAGAGGAACTTCATATTCCGATCGGCCGCACAGAGATGGGACATCGATATTATACCCAGGATGATATCCAGCTCTTTTGCTGTATTAAAAAACTTAAGAATGAAGGGGTTCTGCTTCGCGATCTGAAGCCATTGATCCCAGAGTTGAAATCTACACGTCAGATAATGAGACACGCTGAAAACAAGGAAAAGAATGCCATTGCCAAAACACCCGCACCCGACCTGACATCTGAGTGCAAACCGGCCACCACCACTACTCCGGTCGAAGTCATCACAAATACCCAGCTGGAACATGTACATTCACTCATCGGAGAAGTGCTGACTGAAGTCGTTACTGAAAATAACAAAGCATTAGAAAAAGAAATCAGCACTCAGGTCACCGCAGATGTCATACGTGAGATGGATTTTCTTTTCCAGGCGAAAGAACGGCAGGAAGAAGAACATTTCCGTAAACTGGACAGCCTGATTCGCCAGCAACAGGCAACCCGAAGAGAAAGTGTGAAGAATAGTCCGGTACTGAGATTCAAAAAAAGATTTACATAGCATTTCTGCGATTTCTAATTGCACACTGCACATACCGGTAGATTTATTGGATTTGTATACCGAAAAAAGACAGGCGCTCTCCAACAAGTGCCTGTCCTTTTCTTTTTTATATCTCCTGATCCTGCTGACGCAGCTCGTTTCCAAAACGAGTGTACTGTGGCATCCACGCAAGACGCACGGTACCGATCGGGCCGTTTCTCTGTTTTGCGATAATAATTTCTGCAATGTTCTTATCTTCCGTGTCAGGATTATAATAATCATCACGATAGATAAACATACAGACATCGGCATCCTGCTCGATTGCTCCGGACTCTCGGAGGTCTGAAAGCATCGGACGCTTATCTGTTCTCTGCTCAACCGCACGGCTCAGCTGTGACAGTGCAAGCACCGGCACATTCAATTCTCTGGCAAGACCTTTCAAAGAACGTGAGATCTCAGAAATCTCCTGCTGACGGCTCTCATTCTTTCTTGAATTGCTTCCGCTCATCAACTGTAAGTAGTCGATAATGATCAGGTCAAGTCCCATCTCCAGCTTGTATTTTCTACACTTTGAACGCATCTCTGAAATCGTAATACCTGACGTATCATCAATGATCATTCTTGATGATCCTATTGTTCCGGCTCCTTCGATCAACTTCTCCCAATCCGTATCTGACAGATTACCGGTTCTTAGTATCTGTGCATCCACATGAGACTCCAATGAGAACAGACGGTTTACCAACTGCTCTTTGGACATCTCAAGACTGAAGATTGCTACTGCTTTATTCTGACGAAATGCCACATGCTGTGCGATATTCAATACAAACGCTGTCTTACCCATGGAAGGACGGGCTGCGATCAGTACAAGGTCTGAGCGCTGCAGACCGGACAACTTATAATCAAGATCAATGAATCCTGTCGGAATTCCTGTTACTGTTCCTTTTGTCTTAGACGCACGCTCGATTACATCCAATGCATTGAGTACAACCTGCTTGATCGGTACATACTCTTCTGAATTCCCAGTCTCTGCAAGTGCAAAAACCTGCTTCTGTGCATCTTCCAGAATCTCCTCTAATGGCTGATTCTGCAGATAACAGGCATTTGCCGTCTCTTCATTTACTTTGATCAGGCGACGCATGATTGATTTTTCACGTACAATTTCAGCATAGCTCTTGATATTCGCAGAAGTCTGTGTTCCCATCAGCAAATCTCTTGCAAACTCCATACTGCTGATCTCTGGCGGGACATCCTTTTCTTTCAGATATTCCTGCAAGGTGATCAGATCGACCGGTTTTCCCGCATGAAACAGTTCCACCATAGAATTAAACAAGATTCCATATGCTGTCTGATAAAAATCATCCCCCCCTGATAATATCTCGGAGGCCACCGTGATGGCCTCCTTGTTCATCAGCATCGCACCGAGCACTGCCTGCTCTGCCTCCGCACTGTGCGGAGGAATTCGTTTCATTGCTGCTTCCATATCCATAAAGATTTCGTCTCCTTATGCTTCTTCCTGTACAACTACTTTCAGTTCTGCTGTAACCTGTGGATGAAGCTTTACAGACACGTTGTGTGTTCCGAGTGTCTTGATCGCTTCTTTTAACTGGATCTTCTTTTTATCAACATTAAGATTCAACTGTGCTTTTACTTCCTCTGCAATCTCTTTGCTTGATACAGAACCGAAAGTTCTTCCACCTTCTCCAACTTTGATGTGTGTTACAATTTTAGCTTCTGCGATCTTAGCTGCAAGTTCTTTCGCGGCCTCCAGGTTCTCCTCCGCAACTTTTTTCTCGTTATTCTTCTGAAGCTTCAGATCATTCAGATTCTTTCCTGTTGCTTCCAGTCCAAGCTTCTTTGGAAGGATAAAGTTTCTTGCATATCCATCATTTACGTTTACGATCTCTCCTTTTTTTCCAAGAGATTTTACATCCTGTAATAAAATAACTTTCATTGTCAAATATCTCCTTCTTCTATCATTTTATCAATGGTCTCTTTTAATGCACTGACTGCTTCATGCATATTCGTGTGGTCAAACTGTGCTCCCGCAGAATTAATATGACCGCCTCCACCGAGCTTCTCCGCGATAATCTGAACATTCACTTCATCAATGGAACGCGCACTCATATAAATCTTATTTTCATATTCTGTCAATACAAAAGAAGCCTTTATTCCGCTAATATCCAGCAATTCATTCGCCGCTTGTGCTGCAAGCACTGTAGGACTGTCAATATCGCTTGGACATACTGCAATCGCATACTCCTTACGATAAACTTCTGCATTGCGGACTGCCTCAGCCTTGGCCTGATAAGATGCCATATCATCACGGAACATCTTGCGTACCCGTGTAATATCTGCACCGCATCTTCTCAAAAATGCTGCTGCTTCAAAGGTTCTCACACCTGTACGGTTCATAAAGTTTCTCGTATCGATCATAATTCCGGCATACATGCACTCTGCTTCAAGTGCCGGGAATTTGATGTCATCTACCATATACTGTAGAACTTCTGCGATCATCTCGCAAGTGGAAGAAGAATACGGCTCCACATAAGAAAGTACCGCGTTCTCAATAATATTACTACTCTGCCTGTGATGATCCAGCACTGCAATCATCTTTGATTTCTTCAAGAGTTCCGGACACTCTGTCATCTGTGGCTTGTTCGTATCTACTACAATGACCATTGCATTGTCATCCACATAATCCAATGCCTGTTCTGACGTAATAAAAATATCATCCTCATATGCAGGGCTCTCCAAAATCTCATCATACAACGGACGAACAGATCCTGTAACTTCATTGATCACAATATGTGCCTTTTTTTCCAGACTTACTGCTGCACGGTAAATACCCATACATGCACCAAAAGAATCCGGATCAGCAATCTTATGACCCATAACAATAACTTTGTCTCTGGTCACAATAAACTCTCGAAGTGCCTCAGCTTTAACACGCGCCTTCACCCGTGTATTCTTCGCTGTCTGCTCCTTCTTACCACCAAAATAAGTTATTCCGTTACAATCCTTAATAACTGCCTGATCTCCGCCTCTGGCAAGTGCAAGATCGATTGCCACACGCGCATACTGGTAGCTCAACGCATACGTTGCCGTATTCAATCCCAAACCAATACTCAGTGTTGCCGATCTTGAATTACCGATATTAACCTGTTTTACCTCTTCCAGAAGAGAAAACTTGTCTTCTTTCAGCTTTTTATAAGCATCCTTTCGAAGTACGATAAAGTATTTATCCTTCTCCAGTTTCTTTACGATACCATCTACATCTCCGATATACTTATTGATCTTACGGTCAATCAATGCCACAAGAAGGGATTGTCTGACTTCCTCAACACTCTCCATAACTTCATCATAGTTATCAATATAAATCAATCCGGCAATCATTCGCTGATCTTCGTTCTCTCGGATGTAGGCATTCAGTTCTGTTACATCTCTTAAAGAAACTGCAACAAAATATTCCTGCTCTTCCGGAATCTGAAGCAACTCTTCTTTCTCACTGAATCCCTCCAATGATACTTTTCGAAGCTCTGCCTGATAACTTCTTTCACGATAGGTTACTTCCAATTCTACATGATCCACATCATTTTTTGGAAATACACCCGGATGTAATTCTGGAATCATACGGTTCAGATAACGTTCTTTTCTCTGACCCTCTGTCAGATTCAAAAAGCAATCATTCTTCCACAGAATCCTCCCATCCTCCAGCGCAATCGCATAGGGAATTGCCAGTTCTTTGAGCAACCGGTTTTCAATACCTTTATACTGTACTGAAAACTGGATCAGATCTGCCAGGATCAAAGATCTGTTATAGAAATACAGCGAAAAAGCGATTCCTACATATATAATTATGATCACTGACATCAAAAGTCCGGCTTTCTTGTCCACCATGTACATCCATACATCCATGCCAATCAAGAGAAGTGTCATGATCAGCGGCCATCGCATGTACATTCTGAGCTGTCCCTTCAGCTGCATTTTATTCCTTTTCATAACTAATACCTCACCTGGGACTACTATCAATCACCATCATCTGTGACTAATTACAATATAGCTAATCTATTATAGCATCTTTTCCCCCCCTAAGATGCTATAGGTTGTATTATGCAAAAAAACACGCAAAAATGAATTAGAAAAAGCAAAAAGATCGAATTTCTGAATTTCTCCAAAAATTCGATCTTGCTATTAGCTAATTATCTCAATTAGTCCTGAACGTAAGGCATAAGAGAAATGTGTCTAGCTCTCTTGATTGCTACTGTAAGAGCTCTCTGGTGCTTAGCACAGTTTCCTGTAATTCTTCTAGGAAGAATTTTTCCTCTTTCAGAAACATATTTTTTTAATTTTGCAACGTCCTTGTAATCGATTTCGTTGTTCTCTTTACCACAGAACACGCAAACTTTTTTTCTTCTACGAGCTGGACCTCTTCTTTTGAATCCACCCTCTGGTCTGCTTCCTTTTTCGTAAGCCATGATGGTTATCTCCTTTCCGACTTAGTTAAACGGTAACTCCTCATCGATACCATCCGGGATATTCATGAAGCCATCACCTGCATCTGCGCTAGGTGCCGGACTCGGTGCAGACTGACGCTGGAAACTTGCTCTGTTAGCTTCTGCCTCGGCTCTGCTCTCTGCAAACTCCTGCTCTTCCACGATCACTTCTGTTGTGTATACTTTCACACCATCTTTGTTCGTGTAGCTTCCTGTCTGGATACGTCCGGAAATAGAGACACGCATTCCCTGATGGAAATACTTCTCAGCAAACTCTGCGGAACGTCCGAATATAACACACGGAATAAAATCCGCTGTCGGCTCACCGTCTCTTCTGAATCTGCGATCTACAGCAAGTGTATATCTTGCAACCGCTGTAGCATTGTCTCCCTGTGAATATCTCACTTCTGGGTCTCTTGTTAACCGTCCTACTAAAACTACTTTATTCATATATACCTCTTTCCGCTTATGCTTCCTGTTTCACGCATAAATATCTGAGTACATTGTCCATAATGCGGATACGCTGCTCTACTTCAGCTGGAACTGTACTTTCAGCCTCGAAGTGGATGAAGTAATAAAATCCTTCTTTCATTTTCTGGATCTCGTAAGCGAATCTTCTCTTGCCCCCCCACTCATCAACGTCTGTTACATTACCGCCGAAACGAGTGATCATTGCTTTCACTTTCTCGATTACTTCTGCTCTTGCTTCGTCTTCGAGTTTTGCGCTTACAACAACAGCTAATTCATACTTATTCATCTTATTTTACCTCCTTATGGTCTCTTGGCCCCCGGTTCCTCCCGGGAACAAGGAAATTGAATGACTGATTGGAATTGTTCCATCAGCATGTCACAGTTTCTTATAATACCATAAAGAATTTGTTGTTTCAAGCCTTTTTTGTAATTTGTCTTGTATTTTTTTCTACCAATTTTCTTGGCACCATGATCTGGTGCCCGCAGCCCATACATTTGAGACGAAAATCCGCTCCGACCCGGAGAATCTCCCACTCCTGACTTCCGCATGGATGCGGTTTCTTCATCTTAATAATGTCGCCTACATCAAATCTGTCTGCCATTCTAATTTTCTCCTCCGTCTGTCGCCGTCAATACTCCCTGCAAAAGGAATCTCTCATCTTCTTTTACATTGGTACAAGTTGAAAGACTGACAATCTGAGACTGCGCATTCACTTCTGTTCCTGTGTCATATGCTGAATCTTCTTTACACATTTTCAAATAACTCTCAAACGCTTCGTCTGTCGCATAAGTCAGATTATACTGATCTGCAGTATCCTTCACGACAGCTGCTGAAAACACGGTATAAGTCCTTGTTTTTCCATCCGGTGTATAAATATAGAAATTCGGATGTTCTTTATAGAAAGATTCTTCCTCATACTTTTTCAGCTGCGAAAACATTTCTCCGCCAACTTTCAGGTTATGTCCATAAATCATTGTATTTCTATCTGAAAAATCACTCTTATTTTTCATGTCCATGAAAATTGCACCCAGTTTATTATCATTTGCGGAAAACGTCTTTGTCAGATATTCTTTGTTATCTGCACTTTTTACAACCGGATAACTGATAATTGATGGTTCATCAAACCGGATCCAGGCTACCGTATCTGGATTTTCCTGCAAAAGCACATCAAAATCTACTTTAAATGTGTCTCCCGATACATCTCCCGGATCATCTGTTTGCTCCTGTACAGTGATTGCTTTATTTTTGAGCTTATCATACTCTTTTCCACCAGAATAATATGGCACCATTGTGCGTACCAGCTGATAAAGCGAAAATGCAAAAACACAGACTGCCACAACCAGGATCACCATTGTTACTTTATCAAATAAACCGCTTTTTTTCTTTTGCCTGCTTCGTTTCTGTCGCTTTTCTAATCTGTGGCGCACCGGCTTCTTTCTATTTCTTCCCATTCTTTTTCCCTTCTCCAGCTACTAGAAACCAAGATTTTCATCTACAAGAATAATTTTGAAACGACCTTTCTGACGGCTGAATCTTGTTACCAGAATCTGACAACAGATACATTCCGGGCTCTTGCAGTCAAAGCAGCTTCCAGCCTTGGAACATGGTGTATCAATTCCAAAACGCTGTGCATTTACAGGTGCAGCTTCATTTCTTGCCCTGCTCATTGCATCTTCCTGTGTCTTTACAACTTTGTTCATACCAACAATTAGAAGTACATTCTTTGGTCCAAATGCATATGCTGCTACACGGTTTGCATTTCCGTCAATATTGATGAACACTCCATCTTCACTCATCGCATTCACACTTCCAAGAAACCAGTCACAGGAAAAAGCTGCTCTCGCGATTTCCTGTTTCTCTTCCGGTGTAGCTGCTTTATCTCTGTCACAGAAATTATAGTTTCCGGATTTTATCGCATCAATCAGACCGCATTCGTGTACGGAAGAGGCACCTCCCATATTGATCGTACTTCCTTCCGGAATCCACTCCAGTGCTTTCTGCACTGCTTCTTCCTTTGTCTCAGCATAATAAGCATCCATATTTCTGGATTCAAGTGCTTTCACCACACGTTCTCCAAGTACTTTGTTTCTTTTCTGTCTTACATCCATCTTAATTGCCTCGCTTTCATTTTGTGTTATCAACATACAGTTTCATTTTTTGAAAAGTTATTCACGATTTGAATTGATTTTCCCCCCCTGCTTTTTCAACAGTTCATGAATAGTATATGCCACCCCCCCTAAGTCTTCATTTGACTTTGTAACATATTTTGAAACCCGCTTCACTTCCTCATCTGCATTTTCCATCGCGACAGTTGCGCCAAAATCCATAGACAACATAGAGTAATCGTTCAGGCTGTCTCCAAACACCATCACTTCCTCTTTTGTATAACCTAAAGATTCAATATATTCCTGAATCGCAGGTCCTTTCTCCGCTCCTTTTACCGTGATTTCCAGATTATTATAGAAAGAAGACGCAACTGCGAGTTCTGGATTCTGCATCAGTCTGCGCTTGATCTTATCAAGCATCTCCAGATCGCCTGTGAAAAGGAAAATCTTATGGATTATAATTCCCTGTTTCTCTAATTCGTCCACAGATCGATTCGTCTTGAATTTGCCTTCACTCGCTTATAAAGTTCTGACTGCTCTATTTGATCTCTGCACTCAGATAAATGGAACAGCTGAATCTGACGAACAATACTCTCCTCTACTTCCTCCGGTGTTCCCACACGATACTCATAAGGTCCGGCGCAATACAATACCGAGATTGGATATTCTTCCAATACCTTTGCCACCTCATTGCAGATCTCATATGTAAATCCTATGCTTTTTAGAATTTCACCCTTTGGGTTGCGTATCTCTGCGCCTGAGCCCACAATGAAATCACAGCCCAGATCCAGACCTTTTAATTCTTCCATTGCTCCATTATAACTTCTTCCGGTTGCTATCATAAAGCGGATTCCCGCCGCCTGTGCTTCACGGATCGCTTCTACTGTCTCCGGTGCTACTTTGTGATTGTCTCCAAGAAGTGTTCCATCCATATCACTTGCTATTACTTTGATCATAATCCGCTTTCTCCTGTTAAAACTTTCTTGTCTTATAAATATATTTTTTGCCTTTGCCTATGAGTATAACTGTTTTTGTGAAGCTGTGCAAGACACGTCTGTTGAAGTTAACCTGTTGTTTTTAAAACCTTTACTGCTTTCACGATTTCTTCTTCCGAAGTCTGCCAGAGCGCATAATCTCCACGTTCCGACAATCCAAGTCCGATTCCTTCTTTTCTATATTTCATCATACTGTCCACTACAATCTTTCCAGACATATGATAAGAAGTAATTCCTGTATACGGAAGTAATTTTTCTATTGATTCCGCACCAATCCCACTTGCCGCAAGGATCTCAATCCTTCCTGCGCTTTTTTCCTGAAGTGCTTTCAGCATCTCTTTTCCTTCCCACGCAGTTTCTTTCTGTCCACTTGTCAGAATCGTATCAAATCCAAGTTCAATGGCTTCTTCGAGTGCTTTCGTCGGATCTATACAGACATCAAATGCACGGTGAAGCGCTTTCTCTTTATTTCCTGCTACCTTGATAAGTTCTGCCATTCGCTCTGTATCCAATGTACCATCCGGATTGAGCATTCCGATGACAACTCCATCAGCTCCCATCTCACAGTACATCTGAACTTCCTCTTTTAGCTGTTCAAATTCATATTGGTTATAGCAATAATCTCCATATCTCGGACGAAGAAGAACTCTCGTCTTGATGTCTGTATATTTTTTTACAAGATCAAATAATGCTTTTCCCGGAGTAAGTCCTCCAATCACAAGGTTACTACAAAGCTCGATTCGGTCTGCGCCACCTTTCTGCGCATTGATCGCTGATTGTACACAATCTGTGCATGCTTCTAATATTTTTGTTTTCATATGTTCTGTTTTCCTTCTATGTTAAAGTTCTACATATCAGAAGAAGCTGCCGTTGGCAGCTTCTTCATGGTTCTTATCGTTTACTAAGAAATCTCTCTGGACACAAGCTGCTATAAGCTTGTTACTGTTCACTCCCGTGTCAATCACTTCGCTGATTGACACGGAGGATGCATGTTTTGGCTTGAATGCATCTTACAGGTACTTTGCTGCCTCTTCGTCACAGATCACTGTTACATGTGGATGGAACTGTAAGATACTTCCAGGTACCTTCGGTGTAACCGGTCCGTTTACTACTTCTTTCAGGATCTCTGCTTTATTCTCTCCGTTTACAAGAAGTACGATCTTCTTTGCACGCATAATTGTTCCGATTCCCATAGAAACAGCTTTTCTCGGCACATCTTCTTTCTTCTCAAAGAAGCGCTTATTCGCTTCAATTGTGCTGTCTGTCAGGTCGATTTCTCCTGTTACCTTTGTAAACTCATCTGCCGGCTCATTGAATCCAATATGTCCATTACATCCAAGTCCAAGCAACTGGATTTCTACCTGTCCTGTCTTTGCCATCAGTTCTTCGTAAGCTTTTCCTGCCTCTCCAGCTTCAAATCCAACCCCCCCATCCGGTACATGTACATTCTCTTTATTGATATTTACATGATCGAAAAGATTGTCATTCATGAAATAATGATAGCTCTGATCATGCTCCGGTGCCAGCCCGATATACTCATCCAGGTTGAATGTAGTAACCTGAGAGAAATCAAGATCTCCAGCCTCATACATTTTAACAAGCTCTTTATACAGACCAACCGGTGTGGATCCTGTTGCCATTCCAAGGATTGTCTTTGGATTCTCCATGATCTCTGCTGCAAACAATGTTGCCGCTGCCTTGCTCATCTCTTCATAATTCTTCTTTACAATTACTTCCATTTTAATACCCTCTCATTTCATTATATTTATATCGAGTGCTTTGGAAGCCACCCCATATTTTCATAGATCAAATCTATTTGCTTCCTGCTTCTGTAGATATATTTTATAACTTCTTATTCCTTATGCGAGTTTACCATAGCTGATTGTCTGTACTAAATCAAAGTCCTCATTTAATACAACCATGTCTGCATCTTTTCCTGCTGCAATAGCCCCCCCTTAGAATCAAGTCCGAACTCTTTCGCCTGATTTCCAGAGGTCATCTTTACTGCATCTTCAACTGTAGCACCTGTAAATTCCATAACATTTTTAAATGCCTGAATGTATGTAAGGATACTTCCTGCGATTGTTCCGTCTTCCAGTTTTGCCATACCATCTTTTACGATTACGACCTGTCCGCCCAGTTCGCTCTTTCCTTCCGGCATTCCTTTCGCACGCATGGAATCTGTGATCAGCTCGATTCCATCATACCCTCTTACTTTGCATGCGAGTTTCACCATATCCGGTACAATATGCTTTCCGTCACAGATTAGCTCTGCATGTACCCTTCTGCCAGCATACCATATCCTGTCACCCCCGGCTCTCTGTGATTCAGTCCTCGCTGTGCATTGTAAAGATGAGTCACATGTGTTGCTCCGCTTGCATTCAATTCCCCCGTATAATGCATTCGAATGTCCTGCGCTTAAGACAACTCCATTTTCCCTGCACCATGTCTCAAATGACGGATCAGCCTCTTCTGGTGCATAGGTAACAATACGGATCAGTCCACCACTGATCTCATTCCATTTTTCCAGTGTGTTTTCATCCGGTTTCTTAATATAAGAAGGATCTTGTGCTCCCTTAAACACAGTTGAGATAAATGGTCCCTCTACGTGGATTCCTTTGATCACCGGGTTCTTCTGTGCCGCATCATGAATATTCTGCATTGCTTTCTCGATGTTCTCATAGGTCTGAGTCATAGTTGTACAGAAGTAAGTTGTGATTCCCTCCTGCTTTGTCATCTGCTTAACCATCTCATCAATCTCATCCGGTGTAGCATCCATATTATCTTTTCCATAACCACCATGGCTATGAATATCGATAAATCCCGGAACCACCATCGTCCCGGCACAGTTCACCTCAAGATCATCTTCTTTCGGCTCAAATCCTGTCATATCTCCGACTTCTTCAATCTTCTCATCGAAGCGGATATAGCCATTTTCGATCACACCGTCCCCAGTATAAATCTTCTTCTCTTTGATCAGTTTCATGTTGTTCTACCTCGTTTTCTACTTTTTAGAATACTGGTATCTGTGAAGATACTGAACAGATACGGATATATTACTGTTCGTAGTGACTTACGAGCAGCAATACAACTCTTACTTTTTTATTATCTCACAATACAAAGTGAGATTCCATCAATATTTCATAATTTATCAAAAAATCTCTGTCCGTTTCCACTAACCGCAGAACTATAAGAAACGTTACTGTTCACTCCCGTGTCAATCAGCGGAGTGATTGACACGGGAGTGAACAGTAACTAAGAAACACCTGAAACAATAGTAGTTTCCCCCCCAAACTATTGACAATATCTGCCTAATTGCGGTAAATTAAATGTTATTGTGGGTTAAAAATGCCTTCAATTATGATTTTGATACCTATGGATTGTACAAATGCTATGCCTTCTTACAATCCTGCCCGATATCATCATATAAAATAACATAAGGAAAGGATAAAAGAATATGAATTGGGAAATCATTACTTTTATTGCGTATTTCGTCATTTTGCTTGGCGTAGCATTAGTATTTTACTTTAACGGTACCAATAAGAACTCCGAGGACTTCTTCCTTGGTGGAAGATCTATGGGGGGGCCTTGGGTAACAGCACTGTCCGCACAGGCGTCCGATATGTCTGCGTGGCTGCTGATGGGACTTCCGGGATCGATCTTAGCTTTCGGTTTCGGACAGATGTGGATCGGTATCGGTCTTGCATTAGGAACAGCTGCTAACTGGATTCTGTGCGCAAAACGTCTGCGTACATTCTCTAAAGCTGCAGATGATGCAATCACATTACCACAGTATCTGACAAATCGTTTTGCAACAGACTCCAGATCACTGCAGTTGACATGTGCACTGATCTTCCTATTTGCTTATACAATTTATGTAGCATCTGCACTGGTAGCCGGTACTTCTGTATTCACAACACTGTTCCCGACAGTTTCTCCTAAGATTGCTATGTTCGCATTCTTGCTGATCATTGTTGCCTACACATTCTTTGGTGGCTTTGCTGCAGTTTGCTGGACAGACTTTTTCCAGGGATTACTGATGATGCTTGCACTGATGCTTGTACCTCTCGTAGTCTGCATCGGTCACAGTGATCTGTTGGATCCTACTGCTCTTACTACAGTATATGAGTATACTGATGCTGCTACAGGCGCTGTAACACAGTGTGCTTTCGGAGGCGGTATCTTTGATGCCAGCTGGCAGGATATCGTCAGCGGACTTGGCTGGGGGGGATTAGGATACTTCGGTATGCCACATATCCTGGTGCGTTTTATGTCTATCGAGAAACCATCCATGATCAAGAAATCTTCTATCGTAGCAATTGTATGGGTAATCATCTCACTGTTCTCTGCTGTCCTGATTGCTTACTTAGGCAGAATGGTTATGGGCGCTGAACTGCTCACTCAGGGAAATCAGAAACTTGTATTCATTGCTATGGCGCGAAGATTCTTCCCGGCAGGCATCTGTGGACTTCTGCTTGCAGCGATCATCGCCGCTTCGATCTCCACTGCTGATTCCCAGCTGTTGGTAGCATCCAGCTCCTTCACAGCAGATCTGTACAAGCCTTTCTTCAGAAAAAATGCTTCTGAAAAAGAGACTCTGATGGTTGGACGTATCCTCGTACTGATCCTCTCCCTGATTGCTTTTGGTATCGCAAACTCCAAGGGAAGCGGTGCTCAGGCTATCATGGATATGGTTGAAAATGCATGGGGCGCTTTCGGTGCTTCTTTCGGACCTGCGATTCTACTGTCACTGTTCTGGAAACGCTTTAATTACCAGGGTGCTGTAGCAGGTGTAATCTCCGGATTCGTTGTAGATCTCGGATGGCTGCTCACAGGAATGACAGATGCCACAGGTATCTTCGAGATTGTCCCTGGATTCTTTGCAAGTCTTCTGATTGCTGTTATTGTAGCAAAGCTTACTGCTGAACCAAATAAAAAAGCTGTTGAAATCTTCGATCAGGGAATCAAAGCGGAAACTGAATAAACTATGAGAAACACGCTCCGCGAGTTTCTCAAGTTATCGCGGCAGTCGCCAAGGTCTCGTGCAAGCACGGACTTTGGCTCGTTGCTCGCGTAAATTACAAATGTATTATAAAGTCAAAAAATCAGTCGTAAATATTTACGGCTGATTTTTGTGCGTTTATGATTCATATTTATCTTATTTATATACAAAAAGAAGGGGGGGCTTACATAAGCCCCTTCGACATTTGACACCTGACTCACATCAGTGTTCAAATCATCCTTCAATTGCGATTGTTTTCTTTGTCTCAACTGGTTTTGCCTCTTTCTTCGGCACTGACAGTTTCAGAATACCATTCTCGTATTTTGCTTTGATATCTTCCTGTGTAAGGTTCTCACCTACATAGAAGCTTCTCTGCATTGCTCCGGCATAACGTTCCTTACGGATGTATTTACCTTTCTTGTCTTCCTCATCCTTATCAAGACCCTTAGCAGCTGATACGGTCAAATAACCATTCTCAAGCTCAATGCTGATCTCATCTTTCTTGAATCCAGGAAGATCGATATCTACTTCATATCCTGCGTCATGCTCACGGATATCTGTCTTCATCATGTTCTTAGCGTGTTTACCGTATAACGGATTCTTCTTTCCCCAAAAGTCCTGCTCAAATGGGAAGTTCATCCAATCATCATCAAATAAGTTTTCTCCAAAAATACTAGGCATCATCATAAGTCATTTCTCCTTTCAATGCTAACTAACTTTGTTGCCTTTTGTGAGAAGATCTCACAATTTATATAAGCTGCTTTCGCAGTTGTTGTCAGAACATTCGGAGGATTTCAGAAGTTCATTTCTTTTCTTTTTCTCTGTCTTCCTTTGTTCTACTTATTATATAGCACGCAGTTTTTAGCCATGTCAAGAGGTGAGTGCTAATTTTTTGAGATTTTTTTTGCAAACCCTTTAAAATCAATGGTTTGCAGTATCTTATTTCTTTTGAAATTGTGATTTTTTCTGTTTTGACACCAATTTGACACCAATTTCTCTTTTTGTGGTGTCAAGCATTTAACACCATACTATCTAGTCTTGCAATCTCATTTTCAATCCTTGTCAGCTCTCCAATATGGTTATACACTTCCATTGTTACATCTATATGAGCGTGTCCCATAATATATTGAAGAACTTTTACATCCATACGGCACTCTGCCATTCTGGTACAAGCTGTGTGACGCATTACATGAGCTGAAAACTTTGGTAACAGCTCTGCTTTCCTATGCTCTTTTTTTGCTCTCTCTACTTCGGTTTTGTTATATGCGTCTACAATGTTGTATAAAACACTATTTACGCCATTCGGCATAAGCGGTCTGCCCGATTTTGCTGTAAAGACAAACCCCGAATACCCGTCCACCTCAATGCTCTTATCCTTTGCAAGCATAAAATTGATTTTCCTTTGTTCCTCAAAGCTTTTGCAACTTCTTGTGTCATAGGTATAATACGAATACCCGACTCCGTTTTTGGTGTAGAGATATGGAACTTGCAACCGTCGCCTAAATTCTTATAAATGAGCTGGTGGTCTACATTAACCGTTTTTGCCTTGATGTTTATATCTTTCCATGTAAGACCAATAAGCTCCCCCCCACACCTTAACCCCGTACCAATCATTATGGTAAACATAGGATAATATGTGTTATAGACATTGCTCTGTTTTACAAACTCCATAAACTTTTCTTGTTGAGAAACTGTTAAGGCTTCTTTTTCCTCTGCTGTTTTTCCATAATCACTAATGGAACTTTTTGCAGGGTTCTTTCGGATAATATCATCATCAACAGCCATTTCTAATGCAGGATAAAGCAGGTTGTGAATATACTTGATTGTAGAATAAGCATATCCAGCTTTGGAAAGTTTCGCATAATACGCTTTAATATGTGAGGGTAAAAGCTGAACAACTTTAATATTTCCAATCTCGTCTTTTACTCTGTTTTCCCAAGCACGAACATAACTAACTCTTGTAGTATCAGCCAGCTCACGAGTTTCCATATAACGCTCAAATAACGTGTTGAGCGTCATTTTTTGATTGCTCCGTCTGTCAATATGTTATCTTCCATATCTTTTGCAATCTGCTTCTCTTTTTCTCGAAGCTCTGGTAAATCTTGTGCATAGACTGTCAATCTCTTGCCTGTTCTTACATCTGTATAACGATAACTGTATCTTCCATCATTACGCCAGTTTTCGCCCTCTCTTAATTTTCTTCCTTTTGGGTCTTTTCTACTAATTGCCATGAGAACCATTCCTTTCTGAAAAAGCCTCTTTTCTTGTTCTCACAGCGTGCTTTGTCCTTTCTTATTATACTACACACGCCAGAGAACATAAATAGAAAATCGCTCTATTCTTCCAAATATAACAAGTATTTCTTGACTTTTTCTATGGAATAAAGAACCCTGCGACCTATCACAATTTTTGCTCCTGCCTGCTCGCCAATCTTTCTTGCAGTAGCACGACCACAAGATAACATAGCAGACAGTCCCTCTATATCAACAGCAATCGGCTGTTCCGTTGCTCTTATCTTCGTTTTATTCATATTCCAACACCTTACCTCGCTGGAACATCACATCATTTAACACATCAGTATTTAACATAATGTAACACCCCCTTTACTGTGTGTCTATTTATAAGTTACATAAGCAGACAGACGGCTTTGGAAAGCTCCATTAGTATCTCAACTATTCCCATTCTTGTGGGCAGAACCGCACCATGCGGACGTATCATTATTCTGTGAGGATAGGTCATGGCAAAACGACTTTTCCAACAGTCGCTCTCGGATCACTGCGTGGGTCGCTCGCTTTCTTTTGGAAAGGTCGTGGCGTACAGTCCCCGTGGCTCGCTATCTCACAAACGTATCTGTCTGCTTTATTCAGTTGTCAAAGAGCTGTGGCGAAAGCGTGTTGCTTTCATGTAAAAGCAGGGCAGAGCAGGAAAGAGGGGGGGGACATTAAACCATGGTCTGCTAAAAACTGCTTATTCTTCTTCGATTTCTAAGGCAATATCAAACCCTAAAATCATTTTGATAAGTGCTTCTCGGATAAGTCCCTTTAACTCCATATCTACAACAATATAGACATTGCCGTATTCATCATAAAGTGGGCGCAAACAGCACTTTGATATGTACGGGTCATAAAATGCCAGTATTTTTTCAATCGCTTTTTCGTCCCCGTCCATTGCTTGCGAAAGCAAATAGTAGGACGGCTTCTTAAATGTTTGCTTCATTTTACTGCTTCTCCTTTAGTATTTTTTTCATAGTTTCCAAAGCATGATGTCGGTTTCTAAATACACCGCTTTGCGTAATCTTTTGTAAGTTGGCAATTTCACTTTCTGTCATTTCCAAGAAGTAATACATTAACAGAGTATTTCTCTTTCTTTCTGGAAGTTTTTTCAAGGCTTCTGCCAGCTCATCATCAAGGACACGAATATCAATGCCACATACTGAAAAGATTGTATAATCTGTTTCGTAGTCGTCCCTCACAGCAAAATTTTCAACGAAAATTTCTGGAAGTTCACAGAATGGAATTTCTTTATCTTTTCGTCGTTTCAATCCTTGTTGGTAGTCCTTTACAACATGACGGACAACTTTCTTCAAACAACTTTCAAAGCGACATTGAACTGTTTTCTGGAAGTCAGACGGTTTCATCAATCTCACCCCCTTTCCACTATGATTTGAAAAGTGTTTATCCCTCTTTCCGCACCATATAGGGAATGAAAGGTGTGATTTAATGACCTCTTTTGAAAAATTTTTAAATTTTTTCGGGTATGAAAAAAGCCCGCACAAAACATATAGTCTGTACGAGCCTTTAAAGCTAAAACATATTCAATTTTTAATAGTGTGCTATTAGGTGGAATTTGATTGCAAATAATTGTACTTAAAGTTTTCCATAATGCAAGCCCCCCCCTTAAAGCACCGTATCAATGTTGGCATGGTTTTCAAATTACTCTGAAAAATTATGAACTGTTCCTTTTGGAAATGTAATGGTCAGTCTTGTATATTCTTTTTCCGTAGAAGCAATATCCAATTTCAAGCCCAACCTATCGCATAATTTTTTCGATAGATACAGTCCCATACCCGTTGCATTTGCCTTGTTTCTATTTGAACCCGTAAAACCTTTTTCAAATACACGGGATAAATCAGACGCTTTTATTCCACAACCATTATCTTCAATCACAAACAATATATTTGTACCATTGTCTTGACTGTATATCGTCAGTTTATTTTCTTGCTTATCAAAATACTTAATCGCATTTTGCACGATTTGAGATAGAATGAATGTCAGCCATTTTTCATCAGTATAAATGACATTTTCTATGTCATGGATATTGATAATTGTTTTTCTTTCCATAAGCGAATGACGGAATTTCAGAATGACATTATGTATCACTTCGTCTAACTGCAACTGTTTTACAAAATAGTCCTTTTCCGTATTTTCGCTTCTTGCATAGTAGAGCATTTGTTCCACTAACTGAAATATTTTGTCTGTTTCTTTTTTTAATGTGTAATTTTTTGTATTGTCAAACGTCAAAGACAATGCTCCTATCGGTATTTTAATTTCATGGACGAAACTTTCCACATATTCTTGATAGTCCTGCTTTTCCTCTGTGATTTTGCCGATTTCATCATTCATAGATTTGCAGGCTTTTTTTAGTGCGTAGCATAGGCTTTATTTTGAAATTCTTTTGGCTTTGGTAAAACGTCTGCAATATAATAGGTTTCTTCCAGTCCGTCTACTAAATCAATAATATGTTGTGAAACGTTACGTTTCTTCCGATACAAACACCATTGAAAAAGCCCTTGTATGCTGATGAACAGAATTACCAACGATACAACAAACAGCGTATCTACACCGTAGAAAATCAAGAGAAATGCTACTACGGCAAGAAAGAAAAGCTGAAACAATATCTCTGTTATTTTTTCTTCTAAGAATGTAAAAAAACTCACAGTTTCCAACCCTTTCCTCGTATATTTTCCAATAAATGAACAATACCGATTTCTTTCATTTTCTTTTTTAGACGGGTCATATTAACCAATAATACATTTTCGTCTATATAATATTTGTCATTCCACAGCTTTTCCAATAGTTCTTCTTTGCTAATAACTTTATCTTCGTTCATAAAGAAGTAGTACAAAATACGAAATTCATTTCTTGTCAGTTCAATGCTTTGCTCTTGATACTTCAAAATGGATAAATGTAAATCAAGGGTACAATCTTTTTTGACAAGCTCACGGAAATTATTCGGGTTTGACAACTGCAATGCACGCTTGATCTTCTCAAGAAGAATAAGCGTGTCATACGGCTTTGTTATGAAGTCAATCCCACCCACTTGAATACTTTTCAATTCGTCAGCATTTGTATCTCTGCTTGTTACAAAGATAATCGGTACTGGCATGACTTGTTTTATTTTCCTGCATACTTCATAGCCATTCTCATACGGCAGGTTAATATCAAGCAGAACCAGTTCTATGGAATATTGCTTTAATTCATCTGTCAGGTTTCCAAAGTCAGTCAATAAAACTGTTTCATATCCTTGTGTGTTCAATAATTTAGAAAGCTCCAAACGAGTGATTTCATCATCTTCGATAATTGCTATTCTCATTTCAACACCCCCCTTGATTTATCATTATAATAATTTCACAGTAGGAGAGCTAGAAAAGTCTAACTCTCCTCGTTGATATTTCGTTTAAAACCAATATACGTTGCAATCCAGTAAATACTATAAATTAGGAAGAAGATAATTAAATTCAAGCCAAAGTAGATTAGATAAAGGTGTTTATCTCCCAAAATTTGTTGATACACATTATTCAATGACGACATCATCACAAAAGAACATAATATTGCTGATATTGCAGGGACACAAAATAATATCAATAATTGTTTTCTGATTGTCTTAAATAGCGACTTATCATTTATTCCTAATCTTCGCAAGGTCAAGTAGCGATATTTGTATTTAGTAGAGTCGCTCAATGATTGAACTGCCAAAATTGTCCCTACTGCGGAAATCAAGATAAATGCAATGTACATAAACAGACTGGCTACTATTGCAACCATTGCTTTTTGTTGTTCTATTTCTGCACCTCTTACATTTACTCTATACGATTCGTCATTTATTTCTCCATTTTTATCAACCTTTACTAATTGATGTTGCATATCTTCTTTTATCTTGTTTTCTAATTCTGCATCTGTTTCTTCTTTTGTATCTATAATCAAATGATTTTCTGATACTTCAAGTCCTTGAACATATTTATCTGGAAGTACAACAACAAATCTGCCAGTATTAGTTATAGAGTTCCAATAAGACTTAGTGTCATATCCTTTTAATTTCAAATTTTTATTTGCTACTGTTATAGTTTCAATGTCTTTGTTATCTTCAACCTCATATGCAAACTTGCTATTTGTAACTATATAGTATTCGTTATCATTTAAAGAAAGCAACGGCATCTTTCTTAATTCTAGTAACCTATTATAATCACTTAACTTCAAGACTGGGTCAAAATCATAATATTCTGATTGGAAGAAATTTTGTACCTGATGATTCGGCTCTTTATAAATGTCGTACTCAATGGTATTATCAATCGTATATTCTTCTTCAATTACTCGAATATATTCATCAAATACCTGCTTATCATCAAAGAGTTGTACATCATATGGTGCATTTAAATTCACGCTGATATCATACGAAGCTTTGTTGATACTAGAATAATTCAGAGCCAGCAGTGAAGTTAAAATCAACATAGACAATGTACCAAATGTGAAGCTCATTGTTCTTGCTTTAGAAGCAAATGTTCTTGCTACAAACAGATTGTCATTTTGATATTTCATTTTTTTATTCTTTAACAAAACAGTCAAGAACATATCTGCACAAGTTGTAGATATACCATAAATGCTGATAATCAACATGATTACGCTCACCATCAAATAGGTAAGTGTTTCTTGCTTATTAAAATTATCCATAGTACAACGTGAATTCCAGAGAAAAAGAGAAATCGCACCAAGAATAATACTTAAAACAAAAATGACATTTCTTTTTTTACTGTCACGGAACATTTTCTTTTCATTTTGTTTATCAAAGTAAAGAAAATCACGTATCGTCATTTTACTTATTCTTCTTAATAGATTAAGTAAAACCAAACATAAATAGTTAAAAAACAAATTATCAATAGTCCAATAGAAACAAAATTCAAAGAAATAAAGAGAGTTTTTGGAATACCCAGTAAGTTTACAATTACTAACGACACAAACTGGCTGAATAAAAAGCCAATAGGAATAGCTAATACAAATGCTAAAATTCCCAACAGTATATTTTCAATTATAACTAAGTGGGCAATTTCTTTTTTCTTAATGCCAAGAAGCATATATGTTCCTAATTCTTTACTTCTTTTTTCAAACATAAATTTCGTTGTATAGTTGATCAAAAAGCATATCACAAAAATAATAAGGATATTTACAGCGAACAATGAATTCTTAAATGCATCCATACTGGAACATAACTTTACAATTTCATCAGAGCTTGCCACCAAATTAAAAGCAAATATAAGAGAAACGGATGCAGTAACGGTTATCAGATAAATCAAATAATCTTTAATATTTCTTTTTGTATTTCTATACGCTAACTTACCTAACATTTCCCACTTCACCTCCAAGCAAGGTTAATATATCCAGTATTTCATTGAAGAAATCTTTTCTGCTTTTTTCCCCTCTGAAAATTTCATTGAATATTTTACCGTCTTTCAAGAACAAAATACGTTCACAGAAAGACGCACTAAACGGGTCATGTGTTACCATTAAAATAGTAGCCTGCATTTTCTTGTTGATTTCAGACATTGTTTCCAGTAATAATCTGGAAGCTTTTGAGTCCAAAGCTCCCGTCGGTTCATCAGCTAATATCAGTTTCGGTTCATTGATTAAGGCTCTTGCACAAGCACAACGCTGTTTTTGTCCGCCAGAAACTTCATAAGGAAATTTCGATAAAATATCACGAATACCCAATTTATCAGCGATAGCATGAACTCGTTTGTCAATATCAGCAGGGTTCTGTTTGTTGATTACCAATGACAAAGAAATGTTTTCTTCAATCGTTAAAGTATCTAAAAGGTTGAAATCTTGAAAAATGAACCTAGATTTTCACGTCTGAAATCAGCAAAATCTTTATCCTTGATTTTTGTAATATCTTGATTATTGACTGTAATGTGTCCACTGGTTACAGTATCAATCGTAGAGATACAGTTTAATAGGGTAGTCTTTCCAGAACCACTAGCTCCCATGATTGCGACAAATTCGCCCTTGTCTACATACATAGAAATACCGTCTACTGCCTTTGTGATATTTCCAGAATTACCCCCCCCATAGTATTTTTTTACTTGCTCTAAATTTAAAATGTGTTCCATTAAAAATCGCTCCTTTCTTCCTGCCACATTTATTTGTTTTGGAATACAATTAAATTATAGCAAGGGCAGTATTCAATTACACTTACAGTTTTGAAAGTAAACAGAGAGTAAAAGAGCCGTGATAATGCAGATCACAATTCTGTGAAGCATTTCCACGACCCTTTTTATTATAATTTTACCTTTGTCTTTTTCGTAATGGTATAAATGTATTCCTCTGGTGTAGGGCGTTTATTTCCAAAATACTTTTTGAAATTTGCCTGCACTTCTGGGTCGGTGCTGTTAATAGCTTCATCAATCGTAGCTTCTATATCCGCCCGAACATCAGCCAATGATACACCGCCAGCCTTTGCACCAGCTTTCAATGCCTTTTTTATATCTCTTTTGTTCAGTCCTATCATATTCATACCTCAATTCTACTTTTTAAAGCTAATAAGTTTTCCGTTGTATTTTACAATGATGAATATGATATAAAACACTCCTACAACAATCAAAATAAGACCTATGTAATAGCCTAATTCAGAATGAGAGATTAAATTGATAATCGGCATAACAAGAATACCAATACTAACCAGTAAAGTGCCTATTCCTATTTTTTTGTAAACACCTTTTTATCTTTAGGGTCAAGTTGTGTATAATGATAACCATGTAATAAAGTAATATTCTCTTTTATTCCTATTTGATAAGATGTAAAAAGTAAAAACAATCCTATAACTATTTCAACAATCAATTCCTCTAATTCCATAATCGTTCTCTCCTTTAATCAAAATAAAATAATTCTTCAAATTTTTTATCTAAAGCTATACAAAGCACTAATGCCAATTTTGCTGTTGGATTAAATTGTCCAGTTTCAATAGAACTAATTGTATTCCGAGAAACCCCCCCGACTAGTTCAGCTAATTCTGTTTGTGATAATTTTTTTTCTTTTCGTACAGTTTTTAATCTGTTTCGCAAAATTAAATGTTCGTCCATTCTATAAACCTATCATTAAAAATTTATAAAAGTAATACCCCCCCATAAATAGAAGAAAGAATAAAGCAATAACAAATTTGGATTTATTTTTTGAAATATGTGCTTCATAACCCATAGAGCCAAATGCCACAGACCCAATAATTGTCATTATGTCATAGTAAGGTTCTTTACAAACTGCTTTAATGAAAAGAATTAAAATGCAGATAAATAAAACAAACATTAAGCCAAAAGATTTCCCTTGAAGTTTAATATGTTTTTCGTATTCATCAAGATATAGATTCTCTTTTTTGTTTTGTGATAGTATTTTTTCTTTATCCATTATATAACGCTCCTTTCAAATAATACCAAGTACACTTGTCATTTATATTATAGCATTCGGTCATTACAAGTCAATATTTTTGCACAGTTTTCTTGTCGTTTTGTAAAAGCGTGCAAATCTGATAGGAAATGCACGCTATATCATTTATCCTACAATCTTCCAGTTACTATCCTTATGTAGCACAAGCTCATACTGCGATACCTGCGTCGCTTTTGTCTGATTATCAATGAATTTTACCGCAACCTTGACTTTCACATTGTCGCCGTCCTTTATAAAGATAGGGTTTACCAGTTCAGAATAAATGTAGTCCCTGCCGATAGGTTCAATCACATTTCCCAATACATAGTAAGCAAGCTCTTTTTCCGTCGCTGTTGGGTACAGCTTAAAGAATGTTTCCAGAAATGCGGTAGCGTCGTTTACAGTATCAGCGTCTACACTTGCGTCTGCTTCTGATGTCTTAGGCTCATAGTCTGATTTTTCGATTGCTGGTGCAAGGGTAGGGTTCTGAACGATTACCATATCCCCCCCGTCAGCGTCTATATGGACTTTTACGGTATAGGTTGCTTTCACATTGCTTGTCTGTTCTCCCTCTTTTATCTGCTGATCTACTTCGTAGGTAGCAGAAAAAGTGTCCGTTCCCAACTGTTCGATACTCCACACAATCACATCTGTAACTGTGGAGCTGGTCGGTATATCCGTTCTGATTGTATCACCATTCAAGTCCTGCAATTCCTTTGTCAGATAACCGCTGATTGCCTGCGTCCTTGCTTCAATCGCTTCTTTGCTGTTATTCCATATGTAATAGGACTTTGCGAAGTTCTTCACAAAATTTTCAATCCCGTTGGTGTCCTGCAAGCGAAGCTCAATGATTTCTTTTTCGTGGGTCGTGTGCTGGTCGATAGCGGTAAAATTCTTATATACCCCAAAGCTCACGCTTGCGATAAGCACCACCCATAACGCAATCACGGTTTTCTTATATATGCCTACCTTGACAGTACGCACCTTTTTTTCTTTGACATTTTCTGTCTGTTTCTTATTCTTCTTAAACATATTTTTCAAGTCCTTTCTATTGTTTTACTCGTCCTGCACCGATTAAGTGCTGTTGCCAGTAACTACTACTTAGGTCTGCATATCCTATCGGGTCGCCTGCATGGTACATTTTGTTATTTCCCACATATATTCCCACATGGGTTACATACGAACCAGCGTTATAGGTAGAATGAAAAAACACCAAGTCCCCCCCAGCCTTTGCCTGCGAAAGCGGAAGATGTTGGGTAGCGTCATACTGTGCTTGTGCGGTTCTCGGTAAGGAGATACCAACTTTTCCATAGCACCATTGCACAAGTCCGCTACAATCAAAGGAAGTGTTCGGGTTACTGCCACCATACACATACTTCCAGCCTTGATATTTCAACGCTTCATTCATAATCGCTTGTGCTGTCGCATTATCAAAGTGTGCCACAGTCAAATATTGATTGACTAATTCCACATAGAACATATTTCCATAGCCATACCGCCAGCCCCCGTTCTTCGCAACGGCTATCGGGTTGGTGTAGGTTACTTTTTTACCGCCCGACTTCTCACGGGCAAAATTTTCTGCAAGATTAAAGGTATGCTTTTTCCCGTTTCCAGCCACATATCCCACATAGCCACCGCCGTAATTATAGGACTGTATCGCTACATTCAAATCGTCGATACCTTGATTTTTGCAGGAAGAAAGCAGGGACGCAAAATATTTACACCCCTGCTTGATTGAGCTTTCCGTATCTAAAGAGTTGGGCGGTAAGCCAAGACTTTCCGAACTCTGCATAACATCTTCTGCCGTACCGCCACTTTCTACTTGAATGATAGCCAATAGCACATTGACATACTCGGAAATGCCGTATTCTCTGGCGTATTTTTCTACCATAGGCTGATGTTTCAAGACTTCTGCGGACAAATTCATACCCGTAATGCCAGAAGAAAAGTTGCTGTTCTCGTCGTCGCTGTCCGCACTAATCAACACACCAAAGAAAAGCACCATAGAAAAGAGGATAGGAAACAGACTGCCAATGATAGCGATATGTTTCAGTTTCATTTTTTCTTCTGTCCTTTCTTCATCACAAGGTTACGAGTTTTCTCTGTTGTCTGCTGGTTCTTTTGGACGGTTTGCGTCTGCTGAACCTTTGTCCTACGGTCTTTTGTGTAATTCTGGCGTGTTTCCTGCGATACCACTTTTTCTACATTCTGCCTATGTACTGGCTGTGCAGACTGGGTCGCTTTCCTATCAGAAGCACCAGAAGATAATGGACGCTCTTTGATAACATTTGTCTTGACTGGCTCGCTTGCTTTTGAAGTGGTCGCTGTGGCAGGACGTTTGACTTCCTGCGTTTTTTCAACACTCGGCTTTGGAATGGTTGAAGCTGTGGCTGGTCGCTCATGGGGGGGACGGGTAGCTCCCGTTGTCGCTGATCCGTCAGCCTTTCGCTGTGCCTGCCTTGTTTCTTGTGCCTTTTGAAGCTCCATACGCTTGTCAGCGATATTTTGTCTATGCTGTTCCTGCTTTTCCAATCGTCCCGTCTGTCTGGACTGCTGTTCCTGCACCATGCCACGCTTGAAGTCGGACACGCTGGACTTTGCCTTTTCCTTTGCGGAATACACCGCATAAGCGGTCTGTGTCGGCATATCCTTGATATTTTCTTTGACAGCATTTGCCTTGTCTTTCACTTTATTTTTCGTATCTAAGACAGCACCCACCTTTGAGCCTGCACGCTGTCCCATGCTGGAAGTGGTATTGCCCCCCCGACTGTCTTTTGTAGCTGTGTTCCTTGTCGGTTTTCTGTTTGAAATCGTGCTACCTGCCACCGCACCAGCGACACCGCCAGCAGTAACCGCACCAGCAAGCCGTCTTTCCATACGTCTAGCCCTATGTGCCAAGTATAGATATGGTCTGCGGAAAATTCTTCGTCCCATGCTTTGACTGTCGTTAGCATTCAAAGAGAACATACTCATTAAGTCGCCCAGCTTCATGTAGATACCAGCGAAACACACTATCTGCAAGAACGCCACCATGAAAAACGGATAGTCCGTAGATATGTTATAAAACATACTGGAAATGCTGAACGCCACCGTTACAATGAGCGTTATTCCTGCCCGTGTCATTATGGTATTAAACACCCTTACGATTGCCTGCTTTGCCATGCTTTCATAACTCGGTATCATGGAGAGTAGAAAACTGATAGGCAGAAACATAGCGAAGATAATAAAAAGTATCTGGCTAAATAACATCATGCCCGTAAGCAAGAATACAAATATCGTTATCCCTAGGTTAAAAAACAATAGGAAGAACACCATGCCTAAACGGTTCACGACCTGCGGTATCGTCAGATTGTTGTTGTCGTTGTCCTCGATTTCTGTTTTCACGACTTCCTCTCTGGTCTTGCCGTCCTCGTCCTCTGGGCTTGCCGATACGAGAGCTTCCACACGGTCTGTCCCGATTTCCTCTGCGTTGCTGTTCCCGAATTGTAAGAGTAACCACGGCTGTTCCACTTGAATGGAAAATAAGCTGTCCCGTATCAAGTCCACGCTGTCCTTGCCCTCACTGTCAGAGTTGGGGGGGAGCATGATTTTTGTTCCCAAGTCAAGTGAAGCGGTACTGATGTCTGATGAAAACTCATTTATCTTTTTGATGTAATCGGGAGCATAGGCAATAAATGAAGCAGACAACACGAATACCACCACAAAGTTGATAACGGCGTGAAGTGCCTTGCTGGTTTCTCTTTTTATCAGTCCCGTATAGGCAACATAAAGTCCCACCACTAAGATAATGAGAAGCAGAAAACCGATATAGAAGCCCGTAGAAGAAAAGCCGTTCTGTGTTACACCTGCAAGGGTCTGTATGCTTTTTCCGATACTGTCTGCCATATCGTTAATAAAATCAAGTTTGTAGGCTTCCTGCACCACATAGCCCGTAGCATTGCTTAAATAAAGGCTTATCGTCCAGACAAAGTTGGTAATGCAGTAAAGCCCGTATTGCACCGATTTTCCGATACCGTCCAGCCAGTTCCACGGAAGCCACGACCAGCTATTATCCACATAAAAATCAAGCTGGTAGTTGGAAAGGGGGGGATATTTTGAGTAAAGATTTTCTGCGTTTATGGTATCGTCCACAAGCCCCCGTCGCATGAGCCACCGTCCCCAGAAGTGAAAGCAGGATAAGGGAGAGTGCCACCACGAACAGAGCCATTTTGAGAAAGTGGAAAATCTTCTTTTTTGTGAACGCACCTTTTATCCTTTCTTTCATCACTCCACCTCATTTCTCTGTACGGGCGGTCTGGTATCAAAGGCGTGTAGCAGTTCTTCAAAGACTGGGTGTATCTGCACCACACCGACACGCCCGTATAAGTCCTGCAATAAGCATTGTCCGTTCTCCAAATCACGAAGCCGTTTCTGGTTGTTCTCGTCGTCCTTGTCGATACCGAAAAATTCTAAGGTCTGTTTTATCTCGCCCAAGTCGGTACTACGAAATGCAAACTTCAAGCCGATATTGTTTTTCAGACTTTCCTTTGACACGTCATAGGCAGACTGGGTAACAAAATAAACGCCTGCCTGCATAGCTCGTCCAGCACGCACCAGCTTATTTGATAAGGTTTCGCCTTGTGCCACATTTAAAAAACGCCCACGCTTCGTCCAAATCGACAATCTTAAAAATGCTTCTGTCCGAATGGATAAAATCAAGGGCAAAGGTACTAATCACAATCAGCATAGACACCGACAATAATTCAATGGTCGTGTATTCCTCAAAAGTGGTATCTTTATCTGGCAGTACAAGGTCGGCTACTTGAATGATATTGAGCTGATTATCCAGACTGATAGCATTTTCTACCGTACCGTCCGAAAACAGCAGGTGTGCAAAATCATAGTCCGTAAAACTGTCGATATGGTCTGCGATATTTCTTGATACTGGTGTATCTTCTTTTCGCAATTCTTCAATGACGTGTAACAGTCCTCCTTTTTCGCTTTGGGTAACGGAACGCACCGCCTTACGAAGTACGGGAAATTTTTCGCCGTCCCTAGAAGAAATACCCGTAAGGAATGTCAAGATGTCGATTGCCAGACTTTCAGCGTCTTTTACATTCTTCATAATCACGAATGGGTCAAGAAGTCCTGCATTGTCCTTGTCGCTGGTAAGGTTTACGATATTGATTTCATGGGCGATTTCTGGGAGTGTTTCTTTCCAGTTGCCACGCTCTGATTTTGGGTCTAAAATAACCGCTTG
Organism: Mediterraneibacter faecis JCM 15917; assembly: GCA_001312505.1. GTDB lineage: Bacteria > Bacillota > Clostridia > Lachnospirales > Lachnospiraceae > Mediterraneibacter > Mediterraneibacter faecis. Next base: position 82,608 of record BBDW01000006.1, on the reverse strand, counting down.
TCCCCCAAAGAGAACGGAGTAATACACCAGAAGATTGTTGCAGAACGACTTCCCACCGCCAAGCGAACCGACAAAAGCAGAAGCAAGGGCGTTTGTTACTGTACCTTTTACACCTTGACTGGCAAGGGACGGTTGCAGATACACATTTCTTCCCGTATCAACGGAATAACCCATATAGATACCCGTGTTTTCCCCTAACTGCTGGGTAGCACCAAACCCAAGCCCTGCCAAGAAGTCTGATTTTACATACTGCACATAATCATTGATATATCGCTTGCTGGCAGGAAGAAATTCAGAATGAAGCCCCCCCAGCATATCCCCCCCAGCAGGACGCACCAGCTTTACATTGAGGTCGTCGTAAAAGTCCTTGACTTCATCACAACGGCGTTTCAGCTCGTCAAGATCGGGTGCACACACCCGTATGACGTAGCTTAACTTATACATACTTTCTTTGCTCTGGTCTAAGTCCGTTTCCAGCTCGTCCACGCTGTCTAATGCGTCCACCACATTTGAGCTGGTTTCACTTCCTGCTTGATAGGCGTGGTTATCCAAATCTTTTAATTCCTTTTTCTTGTTGCGAACTGTCGTTAATGCTTTTCGGTTCTCCACGATTTCTACATTCATGGAAGTATCAACGGGAAAAGTAAATTGCTGTTGCTGGAAATAGAAGATTTCACTTGACGGAAAATCGAGCTCCCCGACAATCGCATTGACGGTAAAATAAGACACATAGCTTTCCTTGTCCTCATGCTCCAATCGTAAATACCGCTGGCATTCCTCAATCACACACCTTGTCGGACGGATAAGGTCGTAGTATTTTATCAGCGTTTCCTTTTTCAATTCTTTCTTTGGTAGCTGGTACTCATAATCTTCATAAGCGATACCGTCCCTGCCGTAAAGATGTTCCATGAGATACCCAAAATCATTGATTTCCAAGCGACGCACCTTAAAGCGACGGGAGATTTTATTTTCCAGTAACTTTTCCATTTTCATGTAACGGTTGATTTCATCATTCGGCATGGAAACAAAATCATTCATCAGCGTATGGTTCACTTCATGGAGAAATTCCGTGAACGTCAGCCACGCCGATTTTTTGATGTTCTTCAGATTGAGCTGTTCTTCCGTAACCATGAGCTTAAAGCCAAGAAAAAAGCGGTAGTCCACTTGATTATCCCCCAATCATAGATACTAACGCTTCGGTCTGTTCGTCTATCTTCTGGTAGGCAACTTCCTTTAATTTTCCCGTTACCAGTTTCTTTGACTGCTCCTGCATACTTCGTATTGAGCTTTCTGTGGCAATCTGCAACGCATGAATTTTACCCTCACGGGACTGTGCAATGAGCTGTCGAAAGCTGTCATGCACGATAAATTTCTGCTCTGCGGATAAGAAAGAATAGTTGTACGGTATCAGCTCATAATAAGCAAACACCTCATTGTCCTTATTCCAGACAAGGTTATTGTCAATATATTTTATCGGGAACATAGTTCACACTCCTTACTGCCGTGATTGTTTCATTGAGTATCTGCTTATGCAGTTTTACGGCTTTTCCTGCATAAGTGATTTTAGGTCGCAGGGCATAGGTTATCTGTGATTTCAAAAAGCTGTACGGCTTCTTTCCGTCAAAGGTTTTCTGCGACATAAACCAAGTGAGAGCAACGGGAATACCAAAGTATTTGAGAAATGCTCCCTCAATCATGGAAAGTGGGGGGAATATCCCCCCCAAACAGAATGATGATAAATTCTGTAATCACAAACCATGTAATCTGTGTAAAAGTAACGGGAAAGGGCAAGTTAAAGTCATTGATTGCATACAAGACTTTTTCCACGTTCCAGATACCCGTATAAGATTTAATCTTTTTCAAGTTCTTTCAGCTCCTTTCGTAAATTCTTCAAAGAGAAAAGGACAGCCATTTTCAGACTGTCCCTTAAAAGAGAAATACGCTGTCAGTAGCAACAATGCTTGTCGCTGATCTTCCAGCGTTAATATGGTATCTCGCACATACCTCGGCTTGTTTCAATAAAGCAACCGCCCATATCCAAATCTCGCCCGTAGGCTTCATAGTCAATGTAGTTCTGCAAGCTGGGTGGAATATCCCCAAGTGCCTGCAATTCGTCTATGTAGTAGTAGCAACGTCTGTCATGGTTTCACAGTCGGGATAATAATAAATATCGTCCTTGTGTTCCACGACTTCTTCCAGCGTCCCGTAGTGGCTGATAAATTCGTCCAGACACTCTACGATATAGTCGGGAAGTTCCTCTATCATTCATACATCTCATTAAGTTCTTCAATGGAAACATACTCGCCAATCGCAATGGGGGGGAAGTTGTCGGTATCATGGATTGCGTATTCCTCATACTGTTCATTCAAGCCGATTTTTTCTTTCACATCTTCTTCGTCAATGGGGGGAACGTGAACCAAGCACCGACTAAATAGCCCTCATTGTATTTGCCAAGATTAGCAATGTAAACCGCCATATCATCAATCATAAGCACCACCTCATTTCTTACTCTGGCAGTTCAAAGATACCGTGTTCTGTTACTAAAAATTTCCCGTGTTCCTGCAAGTGAGAAGCATAGGCTTCAAAGTCAAAGTAATATTCTTGACAGTCCTCGGATAAATGCTTAAATGTCGGGTCGTTCATCAACTTTTGCCTTGCAACATCAATCATGCTTTTGCAGTTGGGATAAACCGTAATCACGTTCCTGCAAATATAAAGTGCTTCTAAATTCTCAAACACCTTAAGTAGTGATACATATTCTTCCTGCATATCGCTTGAAAGCTGGCGGTACATAAAATCTAATTCGTTGAGCTGGTACACGCTTGTATGTTCGTGGACTTCATCAGCATAAGGCAACACCTTTTCGATAATACGGTAATCTTGACTTTCTGCACCGACACCTAACTTTTCTTCAAACTCGGCAACATCTATCGGCAAGTCGAACCAGTATGATATTGTTTCTTCGCCAGTTGTTCCTCTCGTTTCCACCAGTACCCTTGTTTCCTGCATTGTTCCTCACGTCCTTTCTGTTGTTTCATCACATCTTTTATGGTCTGGTACGACATACCAAACACATACTTTGAAAAATCTTCTAACTGTCTTTCTTCATAGTTGGCAGGGTTCAGTCGTTTCATTTCATGCCACACCTTACGCTTGTAAGAGGGCAGGTCAGAAAGATAATCGCAACCAACTTTTACCTGCATATCCTTAAAAACATCGTTCATTTCATCACTCCAATCTGAAATTTAGGTACGAAAAAAGCAGTCAATCCTAAGACTAACTGCCTTTTGTGTAAATATTTTTGTTAGCACTAGAGAAAAATTCTCCAGTTGAATAATAGAAATTCTCCTAAAACTGCAAGAGTTAAATATACAATAGGTTCTAGTTTAGAAAGAGAAATAGATTTATGGTTAATATTTTTAAATAACCTTTTTGTCAATTTCCAAATAAAATATCCAATAACTGCCCCCCTAGCGTATTCATCATTAAATCATCAATATCTGTATTTCTCCGATTGAATAACTGGCAAAGTTCAATGGATAATGAAAAACCGAAGCCTATCATAAAAATTTTCAGAGGATTTCTGTATCGTTTCCAAATTAAAGGAATTAAAAAGCCCAGAGGTAAAAACATTATAATATTTAAAACATAAGTCATTATCCCCCCCTCAGACTGAAACGGTAATAAATTGATTTCCTCTAATCTTATAATCGTATCATAATGTCCAATATCCCAAATACTACCTATACCTGCAACAGAGAACGTCAAGTAGATATATAACAGAAAAATATATACCCATACAAAATGAATTGCTTTGTTTTCTTGTTTTTTGTTTTGACGCTTGCAAATAATAAGCTGGTATAAGGAACAAGGAACTATAATACATAGCAAAGCATAAATTGTAGATAACATAGTAATCGTCCTTTCACAGTAATTTTAAATAAAATGATACAGTAAAAATCTTAAAAAGCACGAAAGAATGTATTTTGTTTTTATGAAAGATTTTATGTTATCATATCATTTTTTGCTCTGCAATTAAAGATAATTTCAATATTTTATGCACCGATAATCTTATTGAACAGCTCTAACAGTACATCTTTCACACCGCCAGCATTGAATACCAAGCCGACAGCAATTAAGGCAACTACCAAGAAGCCGATAAGTTTGGAAAACTCACGCTTGAAACCTAAGTAGATACCGATAACCACGATCGACATAAGCACCAAGCTCTGTGCATTTGATAAAAACCATTGATACAAATTTTGTCCGAAATTCATTTAATTGTCCTCGCTTTCTTTTAATTATTTCATTTCATAGTCAGCTTCTTTGCCGACATTCAAAATACACATCAAGACTACGCCGATACCCATTCCCATAGATACCAGCAGGAAGTCTTTTAATAATACCCACATTTTTTATCACTCCTAACTTTCCACCAAATCTTTTGCAGGGGGTCGTCTGCTGTTTGATTATCATTTCATGCTTTTCTGTGAGCTTTGCCTGCTGTTCGATTGTTTCCATGTAGTCTGTACCGTTTCCTTTATCAATCTTTTTCAGCATTTTCAAGGTCGGTGCTACCTGCCGTTGTACCCACCGCAATGTACGGTCTAAGGTGTAAGGCTCTGGCTTTGTCGTCAGCTTCAAGCTCTGTCTGTTATCGCCGATAAACCAAGCCCAGCGTTCATTGAGTTTCCAGTCATTTTTTCGCTTGTCTGGTTCTTCATCAACAAACCTCACATACTGGTTGATGATAGAAAAGGCGGTCTGCTCTGCGTCATAATAGGTCAGCAAATCTCGTACTGCATAATAGGCTCGTTCATTTCTAAGCCGTATCTCAAAACGATTGATAATGTCGGCTTCTTCAAGCGGTGTCCCTAACTTGACATACTGCTCATAGTCCTTTTCATAGATACAGAAATACACATCTGATTTCAGCGAACCAAGATAAAGGGTATGTCCCATATATTCTCTGTCGTCCTCTCTGTGCTTAATAAGCTCGCCCGACTGGTAAAACTTATAACTTCTGGATTTTCCGATATATTCCCGTTTTCTGCATTTTTCTGCAAGCTCTGGAATATCCAAAATGCCCGTATGGTCGTTGATAGCAAGGTCGATACGCTTCATCACGCCACCGTCTACGAGTGCATCCATGAGAAAGTCATACCAGCTTCTTTGTTGTGCCAGCAGGTAACTTTCAAACTGCCTGCAACCACGCCCCCCCTTTAACTCTAAAAGGACACCTTTTTCTTCGTCAGCCGACGTATAGATAAAGATGTCCCCTAAAGAATAATGCTCCGTATAGCTGTAATGTCCGTAATCTTCATGGAGCATATAATTGATATTCAGTTTTAATATGTCTTTGATGATGTGCTGTATATCCAGCGTGGGAAAACGAATTTTCACATAATCAAACAGCATAGTAAGCGGTGCTTCTGGATTGAACCTTGCCAGTTCTTTATGCAAAGTTTCCAGAAGTTCCTTTGACGGCTTCATTTTTCCGCTTTCTATCTTGTTGAGATATTCCCTTGTGATACCAGAAGCCACCGCCAGCCTGCCTTGCGAGATACCGTAAGCAACCCGTTTCTCCCGTAATTCTTTTATCCATTGTTCTTCATTCAGAACCATACCCCCCCCAATCTGTCAAGTGTGAAGTTTTTTAAGGCGACTTCACAACCGATTTTTGCTAGGAAATCATGCCAGAAGCCTTATGTTTCCTATGTTTTTTGTCTATTGTCTATTTGCAAACGTACCCCTCTGTTAGATACCGAGGGGGGGTTTTACCTGCTGGCGTGGCTAACGCCACACCAGCAACGGCTAGTCCGTGCCGTCGCCTTTCGCTTCGCACGTCGCCGTCCCGTCCTGCCTTGCTTGTGCAAGAGAGCCGATAGTCTGCAAAAAATCATGTCCTTTCGGGACTAAAGGCGTGTAAAACTCACTGATAACGCTTGTTCCCACATCACAATATCCACGCCCCCCCTTGATACGCTTCTGAAAAAACTGCTTTTTCACATCTGAACCAAACAGCATACCGTAACCTAATTCGCTGATACGCCCAAGTCCCACACGGAAATTGAAGTTATCTCTGATACCGTCCGAGAAATACTTTGCGTCTGGACGCTGGCAGGCAACGATAAGGAAATAACCTGCTTGTCGCCCTAACATAACGATTTTCTTTAGCTGGCTAAGTAAGCTCACGCTTTCTTTCGTCCCCAGCATTTCAAAAAACGCCACATATTCATCAAAGATAAGAAAGCAGGGTGGCAGTCCCAAATAGGCGTAGTTTTCGCCCGTCTTATAGTTCGGGTGTCGCTTCATTTCCTCGCTTCGCTGTACCATGCCCTCATAAAAGGCATTGACGCAATCAATCATTTCTTCTTTGGTGTGATACACATTTCCCATAACTGTCCCCAAGTCTGCTAAGTCCGCATTTTTCGGGTCTAAGACGTAAAGGACAGCGTTGGTATGCAGTAGGGCTTCAATGAGCGTCAGCAGAAAATAAGTTTTACCGCCACCCGTCCCACCAGCGATAAGAGCGTGAGGGAGTGCGTCATATTCCCAGACAAGATTTTTCATCAGCCTAAGACTGCCGTTTTCTGCCCGTACTTCATCAATGGTAATACGGTTCGCTATCATATCATAAAGCAGGGTATATTCGATATAGCCGTCGTGCAGGGTCTTGTCGGTCAGTTCACAATACAAGCCACTTTCCAATTTATCCTCTAACCGTAAAAGCTGGTCTTGATATTTCCCCCCCAGCGTAATTTCACAGCGGATATGAAGCAGTCCCTTTTCCATTTGATAATAAATCTTTGGAAACCAGACGATTTTTTCCCTTGATCTGCTTTGCCGGTCAGTAAAAAAACCGCTGTCTTGTACGGTATCGGCTTCATACCACTTATTTTCCAGTACCATTCTTGCCAGCTTTTGACGGTGCAGGAGCTTCTTGAAACTGTCGTAACAGAAGCGGTAATATAGAAAAGCGACCAATGCACAAACACCCGTCGCTATCAATATGGTTATGAAGTTGTAAGGGGGGGAGAGCGTCAAGCCGTTTTCTAACAAGCTGAAATGCTCCCAATCAGTACGCATAAGCTGTTTGATATTGAGTAGCAAAAGAACCGCCACGAATACCACCAGAAGCATCCCTATGGAAAAGTGGTAGACAAGGTGCTTGTCGCTGGCTCTGATACGGTGTCCTTTATTCCAAATCTTACGCATAAATCAATCACTCCTTTCTGGGTACGAAAAAAGCAGTCAATCCTAAGACTAACTGCTTTGTGTGTATGGATATGAAGTTTTGCAAATGGGAATTTTATATTACTTTTAATGCAATTTCTAGTATCAACGAAAAAATACAAATTGATAAAATAATGATAACTATTTCAACATTTCCTAGTGATATAAAACATTGAAAAATCAGCATAATTCCTACTAATAATATAGCTGTTCCCTCAATTCTTGAATGTAGCTTTATGTTTTTTACCCCATTATATCTTTTGATAAGGGGCAATTTACCTTTGATAATACTGAATACCCCTAAAACCACCATTATATTACCTAGTATTAGCCCTATCATATTTACCACCTTTTCTAAATCTTTAATTTTCAGTTCTATAAATCGAAATTTTCTTGTTTAAATTTATCTTTGAAAAAGCCAATTAAAATTAAAGCAATACCAAGAATTGCAACTGGTATATAAATAATATTAGGTATATGATAAACAAATCTATCAATTCCAGACATAGCAATATAAATAATTATTCCCACACAAATTAAAATGTTTTTATCTTTCATAGCTGGTCTCCTTTACACCTTATTATTTGTCCGTTTCTTCATACCCATATTATAACAGTTCCATATATCCGCTACAATGAAAATCTATTCAGTAAGCCTATTTTTTCGGCTGTCCCTGCGGTGTATGGTTCTGTGGACTGCCTGCGTTCTGATTGCCTTTATTTTTCAACACAATATTCTCTGCCTTTACATACCAGTCCACATCTGCACCCGTATAAGTCTTTCGTGATACCGTATCGGCTACTGGATTGACAAGCTCCACAACTGCATTGTACGGAAATTCCCTTAACGGTACTTCTGGCGGTACAGACACGGGGATAATTCCACCATGCAGACTGCACTTCAAATCATAGATACGCTTTTTAAGCTGGGTACTCGGTGTCCCGTCCTCATTCTGCAAGAACACATCACGCACCGCTGTAAATTTTAATTCTCCAAATGTTTTCTCTTTGTCAATAACAAACCCGTTTGATAATCTCATAAATTCTTCACTCCTTTACTTTTCTTCAACTGCTACAATATCATCAGCAAGCAACACATAATCGGTATGTCCATATCCCGATTGCGTAACCTCTGCCATATAACTTCGGATTGACAAGTTTTACTTTCTGCTCATACTTGAACTTCTTTTCGCCAGCCTGCACGGGAATTTCCACGACAACATTTTCCCCTCTCTGCACATCTGAATAAAGGTTGTAGCTTCTTCTTGCGAAAACTCTACGGTTATCTTTATCTCTGTCAAAAACATGGTCGCTTTCGCCTGCAAATTCAAGAGTTCCAAAAGACTGTGCCATATCTGGCACGACATATTTCATTTCCATATTGTTTTACCTCGTTTCTTTCTATTTTTGATAAATTGATTGTGATTTCTTATTCTGGCAGTTTGGGAAGTACCAGCAATCCCACAGATAGTAAAGGGTAAAATCAATGCTTCGCACCCTTGACTATCCGTGTTCTTGCAGGTCGTAAGCAGACAAGCCAGAATAAGCAAAAGTCTGCCGTTTGACAGCTTCGGCGGAGAGCGTGATTTTTCTTTCCTCATACCGTTACCGCCTTATGATTTCTTCATTTTACGGCGTTTGTAAAGATATGTTCCAGCCAGTCCACCAGCAGACGCAAGCAACATCACGACAAATGCTATTACATTTGTACTGTCGCCCGTTTTGGGACTGTCGCTAGGTCTGTTAGGCTTTTCTGGTGTCGGTGGTGTTTCGGGTTCTTCTGGGACTTCTGGTTTTTCCTTAAAGGTAATCGTCTGTCCCTTGTCCTCAATGTCCTTATGCTCGGTAACTTTCTTCGGCTCGTCTGGATTGCTTAAATCGTACAATTCTTCAAAAGTTACAAGCTGTTTGCCGTCAAGGGAAGTAGCGTCAAAGGTAAAAGCAACTTCCACTTTCATAGTTTCGCTGTCAGCAGTAAAGGTATAATCACTTTCCACACGTTTTCCATTGATAAGAAGCTCGGCGTTTTCTTCTTTCAACATCTGCCAGCCCACAAGTTTGTACTGTGTACCGACTTCTAAGCCCTCTAAAGTTACGGTATCAATGATTGTTACCTCTTTTCCAGCTTCAATCTCTTTGTTGCCGTCCTTGTCGGTAGCAGTCGTATGAATTTTGATGATACGCTCTGTGATAAGTACGGTTTGCCCGTCGTCCTCAATGTCCTTGTGTTCTGCAACTTTCACGGGTTCGTCTGGATTGCTGAAATCATACAATTCTTCAAAAGTAACAAGGTTTTTGCCACCTAAAGCAGACGCATTGAATGTATAGGAAATTTCTACTTTCATTTCTTTATCATCAGCGACAAAAGTATAGTCATTTTCCACACGTTTTCCGTCAATGATAAGCTCGGCATTTTCTTCTTTTAACATCTGCCAGCCTTTCAACTGATACTTTGTGCCTTTTGTAAGTCCGTCTAATTTGACAGTATCAACGATTGTTACCTCTTTTCCTGCAAGGATAGTCTTTTTGCCGTCCTTACTGGCCGCTGTGGTATGAATAGAGATTTTTTTTTCGTATTCATCAGTCAGCGTTCCTAAATCAATCACAAGATTATTTCTTGATACCACGATTTCAAAAGGTGGGATAAGTTCAAAGCCTTTGTTACTATCAGAGCGTAATTCTTCAATGATATAGGTATCATAAGGTAATGCACCCTTGCTGTCGTCTGGTTCAGAAGTTCCAAACCACACACCGTCCTCGCTGGTCTTTCCTGCGTTGGTATTGTGCTTATGAGAAGCCCAGTCAGCAGAAGTGGAGAATTGCCCGTTATCATCAGTTACCACTACATGATTTTCGCCCGTTGTCTTGCTTGTGATCCTAAAGGGAATATCAGCAAGACGCTTGTGTGTGCCTGCACCGATTTTTACACCCTCAATATCCCCCCCACGCTTAATCTGATTGTAGATAGAATGGGCTTCGTCGGTTAAGTCCACGATTTTTCCATTTTCTGTGATTGTAAAATCAATCGGTTTTGCACCGTCAGTTAAGTAACCGTCGGGAGCTTCACTTTCAACGATACGGAAATTTCCGTAAGGTAAAAGGTCGGAAGAAGTAGAAGCGACACCCTCAATATCGGTACGAATTGTCTTTACCACTTCATTTTTCTTGTATAACTTGCCCTCAACCAATACCGCATTATCATTTAAGGAAATGATGTCAAAAGCAGTATCTTTCAAGGTAGCACTTCCTTGTGGCTTTGTATTGCCCGTTTCTAAATCTCGTTTCTGAATTTTCACACCGCCACGGATAACCTTGTCAGATACGGAAAACTGGTTACTTCCAGATAATACGGCAAGGTCGCCGTCCTCGGTAATCTGTGTAAGGTATAAGCTTTTTATCTGTTCGGACTTATCGCCAGTCTGCATATATGCACCCTCTAACAAGTAGCCGTTTGGAGCTTTTGTTTCTTCAACGGTTAGCGTTCCAAGTGGAAGAACCGCTTTGCCGTCCTGCATATAGAAGCTGTCGCCAGATACCTTGTATGCGTCCGCTAATTTTGTGATGTAATGAGTTGTCCCGTCGCTGTCTGTTTCAGCGATTGTCTTTGTAATCCATGTACGAGTAGCTTCGGCAGGAAGATTGTCTTTGTTATAGAAGCCTGCATAATACTTCCATGTAAATTCCGCACCGGCTAGAGAAGCGTTCCCTTGCGGATTGTCTTTCTGTGTTTCCATATCAATCTTGAAAAGCTTAATCAAAGTGTCTGTTACTTTCGGTGTATCTGATACTTTCAAGGTCGCTGTCCTTCCAGCTTCAACCTTTAAGGAATATACAGTTTTATCTACTTTATATCCTGCTGGTGCAGATAATTCCTTGATATAAACTGTGCCAGCCTTTACCTCTACAACATCTGTATTTCCGTTTTCATCAGTCGTAAGGGTGGCAAGCTGTTTCGTGCAGTCCTTATCAGAAAAGACACCATAGGTCGCACCAGCGACAGAGTAATTCCCGTTACTGTCTGTAATGCTGGTATTACTGGAAGTCTTTTGCAGTTTCGCATTTCCGACATTCAGCTTCGCCCAGAATTGTCCCAATTCCTGCCCCTCGCCAGAGTAGATATAACCGCCACATTCATAGCGTCCTTTATTCTCTTTGACAAAGGCTTTTGCACCAGAGAAAACTTCGTCCTGCGTTGCCTTTGGAATTTCATCATAAGAAGCTCGCACATTATCACATTGCCAGCCAAGATGTACGCTCAATCTCTGCCAAACTACACATTGTTCCAACAGATAGACTTGTTTATAGTTCAATTCCTTGTGAGCTTCGCCATACTGTTTGACATACTCTAAGGATAACGCCACATCTGAAATCTGGTCGGCACTCATGCGTGAGCTTGCGTCAGCTCTGGTCTTGTAACCGTTCTTAAAATCTGTATTGATGTCAATACAATAGGCAGTTTCGCCCTCGACTTTCATATAGCCCTCATTGAATGTCGAACCGATAGAACCATCATTCATTACTTTTTCAATGATACCGACACGCTCTGCACTTTCCGTCCAGTATTGCTTACTTTCTGCATGGACGGGTATAGTCGGTAAAGCAGTAACGACAGTTGCAAAAGCTAAGAAGCCCGTACACAATCGTTTCCATGTCTTTTTCATAAATCTAATGCTCCTTTCATTTTGGATAATAAAATAGCCGTCCAATAAGAACGGCTGGAAATAGAAAAGGAACGTCATTTTAGGCGTTCCATAATCTATAAAATATTCAATTTTTTATACTGATGTGTTGCTCATCAAAATCTCAAATTAAGGTTATTTGACACCAATTTTGACACCAATTTTTTGTATATTGACGATTTTTGATGAAATGTGATAAATTCATAAAACCCGTGAAAAGCCTGTAAATAGGCACTTTACGGCACTCTATGAACTAAGACAAAAGCTACGCTGTAATAACAAGAGGTGAGTGCTAATTTTTTGAGATTTTTTTTGCAATCCAACGGTTTTCAGTGCTTTTTTCATATTACATTATTGAATATCCCTCATTCTGCCTATATAAGTGAAACTTAGCGAACTTAAATTAAATCTCTTTCAGACAATTCAATTTGGATATTCACCAACTGTGGATTATTTCTCAGTGCACCAGTTTCCAGCTTACCGCCTGCTGCCTTGCATCCACAAATCTCTTATAAATACCTTCCTGTTTCATTAATTGCTCATGTGTTCCCTGCTGTGCAATTCTTCCTTTTTCAACAACTACAATCTGATCTGCATGTCTGACCGTTTTTAATCTATGGGCAATCATAATAATCGTTTTTTCCTTTGTAAGTGCATCTACTGCATTCATCAGATCCTTTTCATTCTCCGGATCAACATTGGCCGTTGCCTCATCTAATATAACGATTGGCGCATCCTTCATAATCGCTCTGGCTATCGAAATACGCTGCTTCTCACCACCGGAAAGTGTGGCTCCTCCTTCTCCGATCACTGTGTCATATCCATTCGGAAGTTTGCTGATGAAATCATGACAACATGCTTTCTTCGCCGCTTCCACCACTTCCTCATGGCTTGCATCCTGACGTCCGAATTTAATATTATTCTCAATGGTATCTGCAAACAAATACACAGACTGAAATACAAATGAAAAATTACGCATCAGACTGTTCATGCTGTAGTCTTTTACATTCACGCTTCCAAGTGTCACTTCCCCCGGAATCCACATCCCAGAACCTGGCGATCAGATTGCAAAGTGTTGATTTTCCTCCACCAGACGGTCCAACGATTGCTGTCGTCGTTTTCTGCGGAATAGAGAGCGATATATCATCAATGATCTTCCGTTTGTCATAGGAAAATGAAACGTTAGAAAGTCTGATATCGTAATTTTCCGGCTGGATCTCTTTGCCGTCGATATCCATGGTGTCCAGCTCCAGTATTGCATTTGCTTTATCTACACATACGCTTACCACATGTAAAAGAGATGAATAATTTCCTGCACATTCCAGACTGGCATAAAGCATAAATGCTGAAATTGTCATACCGATTGCATAGACCGCACTCATAGTTCCATTAATATAAAAATATGCACTGCAAGCCACGATCACAGCACCTGTAATTTTGGTTATCACACTTTGCAGAAAATGATAGGGCACAAACAGCATTTCCATCTTTGTATTGATCTTTTCACATGCTTCATTTGCATCATTTAATCTTTTCGCCTGTTTCCCAAGCAAGTTATATGATTTAACTTCTGATATTCCCTGCAGATACTCCATGATCTGGTTTACAAGCTCCGTATCGCATACCACTTTTCGCTCTGAATCTTTTTTACCCGCATTCTGCATCACAGAATTGACTCCAAAGAAAATAAGTACTCCTGCTGCGGCAATCAGTCCGATTCTCCAGTCAAAAATAAACAGCATAAGAATGATCATTGATGTTTCCAGAATTCCCTGCATGGTCAGCATGACCACTCTCGCAGCCACATCGCCAAGTATTTCCATTGTATTGGTTGTAATGGAAGAAATTTCCCCCCCAATACTATTGGAATTGAAATACCCCCCCATCGGCAGATATCGCAGATGTTCTGCAATCTTGATTCTCATAAAAGCACTTGCATTATATCCTCCCTCTGTCTGAAGCACTGTAGAATATCTCTTGCAGATTACGTCGACTACAATTGCAAGAACCATAATCGCAACGGAGCCTCCAATATATTTTCCTGTCGGTTTCCCACTCAGCAGACCAATCAGTATGTACATAATAGCCGGAATCTTCATTGCTGAGGCAAGAGCCTCTATGAGTCCGATCACTATCGACAGTTTAAATTTATTGCCATTTTCCCTGCCTGAAAAACGAAAGAATTTTGCCAGAATCCCAAACATATCATTCTCCCTCCTTCACCGTATCTTTTACAGAAATATGGGCATTCCACATTTCCTTATAAAGCGGGCATGACACCAGAAGTTCCTCATGTGTGCCATGTGCTGTTACATTTCCATCATTTACAACAAAGATCTGGTCACTGTCCTTAACAGTAGAAAGTCTGTGTGCTATTACGATCAGGGTCTTCCCTGCTACCAGTTTTGCGATAGAATTCTGCAGAATTGCCTCATTTTCCGGATCTGTGTAGGCAGTTGCCTCATCAAGGATCACGATCGGAGCATCCTTTAACATTGCTCTTGCAATGGAGATACGCTGCCTCTCGCCACCTGACAGATGTCCTCCTGCACCTCCTACAACCGTATCAAATCCATTCTCCAACTGCATGATAAATTCATAGCATCCACTTTTCTTTGTCACCTCGATGATCTGTTCATCTGTAGCATCCGGATTTCCCTGTCTGATATTTTCACGGACTGTTTCATTAAACAGATAATTGTCCTGTGCAACATATGCAATTTTCCGATTAAAATCTGCAAATGCCAGTTCTTTGACATCAACTCCACCGATTTTGATGCTTCCGGAATCCACATCCCACAGGGACGCAATCAGCTTTGCGATGGTCGACTTGCCGCTTCCGGAAGGTCCTACGATTGCATTTACCGTTCCTGCTTTCAGCTCCATAGTTACTCCGTGCAGGATTTCTTTGTCGTGATAACCAAATCTGACATCTTCAAGAGTAACGGAGTTATCTTTTGGAACACTTTTATTTTTCTCTGGACGTTCAAGCTCCGGCTGTTCCAGAATTCCTGCCACTTCACCAACAATCACTCCGATCTTGCCAAGATCATCTGTATAGGAACCCACTGTGATCAACGGTCCAACGATTCCAAGTGATAAAATAATGCAGATGACAAAATCTGAAATCGCAAGTGTTCCATTGGCTACATAATGTGCCCCCAAACGGCAATACCGTAAGAAGCGTATAAGGTGTGACCACCATCATCAGTCCATGAAAGATCGAGCACCGTTTCATCCAGGAAATAAAGGAATCTGCATAAGCCATAGCCGCCTTTGTAAATTTTGCATAAGAACTTTCTGTCTTTCCAAATGCCTTGATCACTTCGATTCCGTCAATATATTCCACTGCCGCATCGTTCAGATCTTTTGTTGTCTGAACCGTTCTCTCGAAGCTTGGTTTATAATCCAGCATCATTCCAAAATAGGAAAGAAATCCCACTATAACCGGCACTAATGACCAGAGTGCCAGTCTCCAGTCTGTCAGGAAGAAATAAATCAAAATCATAATCGGTGCCAGCAGATTGGACGTGAATTCCGGGACAATATGCGCCAGTGTTGTCTCGATACTGTCGATTCTTTCCACCATAATATTTTTAAATGTACCGGAAGGTGTGTCTTTCACATAGCCAAGAGGTACCCGCGCCAGCTTGTCACAGCAGGATTTTCTTATATTTGCAAGTACTGCAAACGTTGCTTTATGTGACAATGCTGTCGAAAGTGAATGAAGCAGTTCTGCAATGATAAACGATAATGCAATCAGAATCGCTTTTGCAAGATATATTTCAAACTCCTTTTCACCATTTAAAAACAGCTTTACTACATCTGCAATAATAAAATACGGCAAAATCTTAAAAATCACATTTCCTATTGCAAGTAACACACTCCACACATAGGCAATTCTTTTTTGTCCGGCCCACGTCAGGATCCAGCTGACTGCCGACTTCTTTTTTTCTTTCACATCTTTTCACTCCTTACGTTCGTTTTATTGTTTCGTTTTATTGTTTTACCTTCTGTTAGTTCGCACTAACCAACATATAATAAAATAGGTGGTCTACTGGCATCAACCACCTGATATTATTATCCTGTCTGAACTTTATTTAGAAATCCAGAACCTGCAACACACATAACCTATTCAGAATTCCTGCATCAGTTATACTGGAAATTCAATATTCCACAATCGTTCCCAGCCACCTGTATTGAATTCTTTCAGCTGATGCACATTTTTCTTTGCAGTCTCTCTATCTATATCATGCTCAATGATCTGAAATACTGATGAAAAAATCCCGTATAGATCATATGCATAAGGCTTTCCTCTACAATCGGTATTTTCACACCGTTCTCTTTCATCTTTTCCATATAATTCAAGCTGGACTTCATTTCCCGCTCTACCATATTGTGTATGAATAATTCAAATTTTCCACTGTCTCCGCATTTCAACAATAATCTGAAATTATCATAATGATCATAGATATAATCAACCATCTGCTCCATCCCATCACTGGATGTATCCGACATATTCCTTGTCTGATCACTGGCAGAAAGCTTTTCAAACTCCTCAACGATCTGGTCATAAATCTGATAAATATGTTCCATATAAGGATCCGTCAGTGCGTCAAAAAGTGCCTCTTTCGTCGGATAATATTTGTAAAATGCACCAGTAGTAAGCCCTGCATCTTTTACAATATTTCTTAAAGATGCTCCTGTCAAACCATCTTTCAGAAAATGTTTTCTGGCCGTATCTAATATGTTTTTCTGTGTATCTTCTGCTTTCGTCGACATTCTTTTCGTATCCTCTAAAGTTCTTTTCAAAAATATAACAGTGCTATATAGCACTGTTATATTTTAACTCATTACAGAAATTTGTCAAGTCTACTGTTTAGATTTTCTTTATCTTTTATCTATCTACTCTCTTCCATTTTGCAACAGCATTTCTTACCCGCCAGTCAATATCCAGACGTGCTCTGCGACATTCTTTCGGATGTTTTCTTGCTGCCTGAAAAGCCAGTTTCACATTTTGCATTTCCAGTATGCACCATAAAATCCATCTGTTTCCACATCAAAATGTCTTTTCTTCATTTGTATCATCTCCTTAATATCAGCCATGTTTCTCCATAACTATTATTTTGTTTGAGATATTCCGAACGATTGAAATCTTTCCTATCACATGATAAATCGGCATAAGCTTTTTCATTCCTTCAACCAGACTGACTTCCTGTTGAACAGAAAATCCCGGCACAATTCTTTGCAGTTCTGTTCCGTTCTTAACTCCCCCATGTGAATTTTGCATTGCTGCCCTCTATGGATTTTTCTTTCACATGTTTTACAACAAAAGGTGACATGGTTTCAACCATTACGGTTACTTCCTGAAATGATTTTTCAATAATAAGAAACATCTTTCTGATATCTTTTTCACACAAATACATTGTAAGCCCTTCGATTATTACCAGAACATTTTCACCATGATAATCGATATCATCTATATAGGAATCATCCATTGCAGACTTTGCAATCTGATATATCGGACCTGTTTCTGTAAGAAACCGTTTCCTTATCTTCATCGTTTCCGGCAAATCCACATTGTACCAACGCAGATATTTTCCTTCCATTCGATAACATCTGGTATCCAGTCCACATGCAATATTTATAACAATTGTATTTACATTTTTCTCCAAATATTGCTCAACCATCCGGTCTAATACAATTGTTCTTGCAATCACGCCATAGTTCATGGCTTTATCTTTATCCGCTTTGGAAAAGTCATACTCAAGATTTTTCACAAGTTCTACTGCAATTTCGTCGTTTATTTTAGCATTTTTCTTTCTTGTTTCTTTTGCTCTTGCATACAGAGTCTGTGCCATCGTTTCCGGCACACCTGTCACATTCACTTTTTCTTTCATTATCTGTCGCCTTCCACTGCCTTTCTTACTTCTTCCACCCACTCTGCACTATGACAGCAAAACAGTTCTTCATGCTGCATGTTATGTCTCCGAATATCCGGATTTTTGAAATAAGTCCAATATCTCTTTTCATATTTTCTGCCCATCTTTGTAGCGTAAAACACATGGATAGTTGTTCCCGGCACATCAATTCCATGCTGGACTTTTGTAACCTGATCCGAATAGAACTGATTATAAATACTCTGTTTTGTAATCCACGGACTTCCTCCTTTACCGATTCCAAACATATTTAAAAATCCATTATATAATTCTTTCTTAGCCCCGTCTGTCTTGTTAAGCTTTTTCTGCATAAATTTCGGAAGAGCACCTGTATGTACCATTTTATACATGAAAGGCACTACCATGGATGCCTGAATTTTTGCCACAAGATTACCTGCTTCATCCATATCGCTGCTCCCAATGATGCCATGTTCTATATGAATTCTTTTTCGCTGAATCAAAAGAGATACAAAACTTCCTCCAAGGGAACACCCATACGCTGCTTTAATTCTTCCATCATACTTTTTCTTGATTTCCTGCTCAATCTTTTCGCATTCATCTTCCATTGAATAAAATTCTGTTTTCTCATTTGGATCAAATCCATCATAAGAAACTGTTACCGTGTAAAAATAAGAATGTAATCTATCCAGTATATGATCAAAGCTACTATACAGGCAACAGGTACCAGGAAATAAAAATATCACTGGTTTACTACTGTCTCCACTTTCATAAAATTTCATATCTGGCCTCCTTTAGTTTTTTCATATAAGCATAAAATTGCTTATGCAGCTCCCTCATTTCATCTGGTGCCTTCCTAGCATGTTGATACATAAATTTATCTCCAAAGCTACTTTCGAATGTAACAGCAAGCATAATCGTCATAATTGGCAGTGGTAAAAAACGAAAAATATTCATTTTACAAGGTGACAGCCTACCTGCCTGTTTTCGCAAAAGCTAAAATTTCTTTTCAATTTTTTTGCTGTTTTCTTCATAATCTTCCAGTCTTTTCCCGCTCTTTCCGGGCAATCTGCTTCGTAATATGCATCTGCAATCGGCACCACCAGGGCAAGATGACATAATTGCCACATATGCATATCCACTACTTTCTGATATGGTATATGAGCATGCCTTAATATCTTTGAAAACTGCTTTGTCTTTTCGGATTTATTTCCTGATATTTCTGCAAATGTTGTCGGCTGAATCATTCTTGGAGTGAGTGCTGCATCAAGGATACCATCATTATTTATACTTCCGCCCGCTCCTGGAAAAGCAGGCAATATTCTCCCTTTTCCAACAATATCTTCCCATTTTTTATAACTGTCCAATGAATTTACCATTGTAACAATTATATTGCTTTTATTATTTTTTAATTCAGCAAGTGCTTCATATAGCTGATTTTCCCTGACAGTTAGCAAAATAAAATCGTAAGCATCATTATCTGACAATTCTCCAAGAATCGTGGCTTCTGCCCGCCTTATGTTCTGGTTTTTCTTATAAAGCAGTCCATTTTTCTTTAAAAACTCAAGTCTTTTACCTCTGGCATAAATACTCGTATCATAACCAGTTTCTGCAAATAAGACCGCATACAAGGATCCAATCACACCTGCACCATAAATCAATATTCTCATAGAAATCCGTCCTCTTTTTCATTTTCAAAAAACTGCCAGCGCTCATGTTAGTGATATCTAACTCTCATTTTCTAAAAAACCGTGTGAAAACAAAACTGTAATTCCACACGGTTTCTTTTCTTATGCATTCAGTATATCACTTTTACCTGGTTAAGCAACCAAATTTTGTACTTTGTACCACCCTTTTCCAACTGTGCTTTATACTTCTCATACTCTTGTACAATCGCTTTTTTTTGCATACTCTGTCGTTTCTCCGTCATGATTGGAAAAACACAATGTCTGAGTGATACAAGCTGCTTTAATTTTTTTCTTGCATTTCCTCTTCCCTTTCGTTTATAATAAGTCCGAAGAAAAATAATTGTAACAAAAGCCGGCTTGTAAAAGCGTGAAATCATGAGGATTTGCTTGTCCTTACAGATTTCACGCTTATTTTTTGCAATGCCATAAGGAGGTTTTATGAATTCCAAAAACAAACTGGCAGAAATGCCAATCCGTCCTTTACTGTACACGATGGCGGTTCCCCCCCTGATGCTGTCTTTACTCGTACAGTCACTCTATAACATTGTTGACAGTATCTTTGTCGCCAGATTGTCTGAAACGGCGCTGACCGCTGCATCTTTGGTTTATTCCATTCAGTTCTTAATGATTGCCGTAGGTGTCGGAACTGCAGTAGGTCTGAATGCTCTGCTTTCCAGAAAAATTGGGGGGGAGCATAAGCCGGAGGAAGCATGTCGTGCTGCCACAACCGGACTTTTCCTGATGATTTTTACGTCTCTTATCTTTTCAATGATCGGGATTTTTCTGTCCGATACGATTGTCACTAAAATGGCTGCTGATTCAGAACTTCAGGAACTCTGCAAACAATATCTTTCCATCAATCTTGTATATTGCTGGGGGAATCTTTCTGCAAACTTATGCTCAGCGACTGTTACAGGCGGTTGGAGATACTGTATTATCTATGCTGTCTCTGATCATTGGTGCTGTTTTGAATATTATTCTTGATCCTATTATGATTTTCGGTCTGCTTGGCTGTCCTGCAATGGGAGTCCGTGGTGCAGCGATCGCAACTGTCATTGGCCAAATAGCTGGTGCTATCGCTGCCTTACTGTTTAACCGTTTCCGAAATCCAATCATCCACGTCCGTCTGAAAAACTATCATTTCATGTGGCAGGATGTTGCTGATATCTACCGGGTGGGGCTTCCAACAATCATTATGCAGGCAATCGGAAGCATTATGACATTTGTAGTAAACCGTATTCTTCTTGATGTTTCCGCAACAGCCGTTGCCTTTTTTGGTATCTACTACAAACTGCAAAATTTCCTGATGATGCCAATCAATGGACTGGGACAGGCTGCCATACCTATTGTAGGATATAATTACGGCGATAAAAACTACCAACGTGTACATCAGACATGGAAGATTTTACTTCCTACCGGAGCAATCATTGCCTTGTGCGGAACTGTTATATTCTGGTGTTTTCCCGGACAGTTGCTGCAATTATTTTCTGCAAGTTCAGAAATGCTGCTGCTCGGCATTCCGGCACTGAGGATTATTTCCATTTCCTTTGTGATGTCTGCAATTACGATTCTTTGCGGATACTTCTCCTCCGGGCTTGGAAATGGCATTATTAACATGGTTGGTGCTGCCATCCGTCAGCTTATTTTACTGGTTCCATGCCTTTGGATTTTTATAAAAATCTCTGGCATTTCTCCTTCTTCCAGTTTTAATCTTCCATCAGTTCAAAAGAATGAAAGTCTACTGTCCCTTCTCCCTGAAATCTGAAGAATAATGCTCTTTTTCCTCTTGGGATGTTTAAGGCACTTTTATAAGTATGCATTTCTTTCTCTCTGTTACTCACTTCAATCTCTGCACAAATATTTTCAAAATCAGATTTGTCAGAAACCTGCATTGTTCCCTTTGCATTCCCCTGTATAGTAATTCCGATCTGATTTGCCTCTCCCATTTCGAAATATTTAAAACCAGCGACCGACCCATTCTTCATATTTGCAATGTACTGATCTCCATTATTTTCTCGATCTTTTCCACTCTGCGTGAAATAAGGATGATCTTTCAATTTTTGTTTCGGTGACTTTCCATCATATCGTCCTGTTCCATTTATCGACCACAAATTGCAAGCTATTCTTGCTTCATAAGATCCTATCCCTTTCAACGCTCCTTGATTTAAGCCACAGCTTGTAATTTCTGCCTGCTGAAAGCCTCCGTCATCTCTACGTTCCAGTTTTTCTGCACATGCCTGTCTTGCATAAGAACTACGATTTGTCTGTCGATGATAAAAGATATACCATTGATCTTCTATCTGAAGCATTCCTCCATGTGTATTTCCTAAATAATTAGAGGCATGTGTCTCATCTTCATTTCCATTCAAATAAAGATCACCAATATCTACCAGAACGCCTCCATAAGTAAATGGACCTTTAGGTGAATCTGCCATTGCGTAACAAAGATCATGATTGTGTTCTGATGAATATACAAAACAATATTTTCCATCCACTTTTCGTATAGAACTTGCTTCAAAAAAAGCATGATCCTGAAAAGCACCCTTTTTTCCTTTTGTAGGAAATAGAATTTCACAAATAGCAAGCTTTTTCGGAATATATTTTCACAGTCATATACATTCCATAATTATCTTCTCACATCTGTCATACCCGAGCTGGGAACTGTTCAAACACAGCGTATAATTGTCAGCTTTTCCCCCCCACTTCTGGTTTGTATAAAAATTGTAATTTGCCATACGTCTTTTATCTATATCTACCATCATTTTGACGGCTTTCTGTTCTTCTACATTGTATAAGCGAGTGATACGCTGTATTTTTTCCGGTGTGTCTCCATGAATAAACACATTCAGCACATCATCCCGGTCTTTCAGAATATAATCTGCATTTCTTCCAATGATCACGCAAGACTCCTTTTCAGCCAGCTCTAAAATAACTTTCCTCTGTGCCTCATACACCAGGTCTTCTACTGATTTTCCTGTGACGTCACGTCCGGCAAATGCATATGCGAATAATCCTTTTTTCGGCGATAATTCTGCATTTTCCTGAATATATTCCGGAGATAAACCAGACTTTTCTGCAATCTCATTAATGATATTTTTATCATAATAAGCAATTCCAAGTTTCTTTGCTACTTCTTCTCCGATAAAACGTCCGCCGCTTCCGAATTCTCTGCTGATTGTAATAATTCTTTTTGTCATCTCTGATTCCTCCTTAACTTAAAACATCAACTTTATTTTTTCTGATTTTCTTTAAGAACATATATCCCACAAAACATGAAACTATTTCAGTAATAGGAAATGCCCACCAGATTAATGTAACGCCCATCTGGACATTTCTGACAAATATCGAAAAAATTCCGGCCAGTGGCAGGATAATGATAAGCTGTCTCAAAAGTGAAATAACCAGCGATTCCATACCACCGTCCAATGCCTGATAAATCCCTTGATAAGCAACATTGATTCCGGCAAACAGAAAGCTGACTGAGATTACCCTCATTGCTCCGATAAAATATTCTCTTGACTGTCCTGCATTGAACAGTGTTGCGAACGCCCCCCCAGGGAAAATCTCTGTAATGGCAATTCCAAGAATCATTAATGTAATCGTATAGATCAGACCATATTTGATTCCATCCTTTATTCTCTTCTTACTTCTCATTCCATAAGCAAATGCAAGGATCGGAGTGATCGCATCACGCAGACCAAATGCAAGGAAGAGAACAAACTGCTGCACCTTATAGAACAAACCATATGCTGTCTGTGCTGACGGATTGAACTTCAGGATCAGATTCATTACATAAACCATAATCGACATCAATGCCTGTGCAATGATCGCCGGAAGTCCGATTGCATAGATTTCTTTTATAACACCTGCATCTGGCTTCATATATTTCGCTCCATGCTCAAACTCTTTATTCAATTTTATATGGAAAATGAACAGCAATACTGCGGACGCTACCTGACCAATTACCGTTGCATAGGCCGCGCCTTTCACTCCCATTTCCGGGCAAGGTCCAATACCATAGATCATGATCGGATCAAGAATAATATTTACAACTGCTCCGACCACCTGACCGATTGTGGAATAAAGGGATCGTCCAGTTGCCTGTAATAACTTTTCGAATAAAGAGAAGAAAATAATTCCAAAAGAGATCACGCAGCATATCCGCAGATAACTGACACCCATCTGAAAAACTTCTGCATCTACTGTCTGGGATGAAATGTATGCTTTCACTCCAAAGATGCCAAATAATAAACAAACCACATAAATGATCACTCCCAGGAACAGACTGTTTCCTGCTACCTTTGCTGCTTTTTTATTGTTTCCCTGTCCAAGTGTCCTTGCCAAAAGTGCATTAGTTCCGACACCTGTTCCGATTCCCACTGCTACCATGAGCATCTGAACCGGGAATACCAGTGTCAATGCATTTAATGCTGCCTCACTGCCCACTCTCATATTTCCTACAAATGCACTGTCTACAATATTGTAGACCGCCTGCAATGCCATAGATAAGATCATCGGGATTCCCATCTGGATCATCAGCTTATTCACCGGCATATCCTTCATTTTGTTGCTTTCCGCCATTTTGTTTTAACTCCTCTCTTTTCTGCACAAAAAAGTGCGCACCTTGTCTTATAAGCTGGACTTACGCTGACAGGCTACACACTTTTTCATGGCGATATTCTATTTGTAACTGTTCAGAGCCAAGCAAAATTTCATAAAACAGGTGTAAAATGCTTGCATTTTTAAGACTGTTTTTGAAATTTTATTTGGCGGATACGCCACACCGACGAAATGCGTAGCATTTTGGAGGTTGCCTCTGAACAGTTACTTCTATTTTAATAAAAAACGAGTAGCCGGTAAACTGGATTTACGCTTACTTGCTACTCGTTTGTAGTTATTATATTTCCTGTTTTATTAAAAGTCAAACAAAATTTTCTTTACTTTTCTATCCTCTAACCAGCTCTCTCAACTTATCCAGATCTTTCTTATCCGGATGTGATAAAGCACGGTCAAAATTTGCGATCAGCAGATCAAGATTCGGCATATGATCCGGCTGCTCTTTCATTTTCACATAACGGTCTCTCACCGCTTGCGGCATCTTTCCCTGACACATATACTCACCAACTACCTGATTGCTTTCATCCATAGAACTCTTAACATTATTCAGAACCTTCTGAAAATATGCCTCATTCTCACCAAACCCGGCTGTTCCAAACAGAAAGACTTTCTTATTCTTTATTCTTTGCAATAACTCCAATGCGGATTTATCTGCATTTCCCTGGTCTGTCCAGAAACCAATGTAAAGCATTTCCGATACCGGTTCTTCGATTTCGCTTGTTCCGAAATAATCACAATTCTCCTGCGGCAATGCATCACGAATCGCATTTGCCAGCTCTGCTGTATTTCCTGTTTTGCTGCTGAATATGATTGAGTATCTTTCTTCTTTCATACTATAACCTTCCTTCTAAGCTAAACCGATTCTGGAACAATATCTTCAGACTTCTTATTTCTGCTTAATTTCCATAATAACTGTTTTTCCAGCCTGAACTTCTCCCTCTTCACATACAAGCTCTTTCCCTTCAAGGCTTGAACCGATGACGATCGGTGTGATGGAATTACGTCCTGTTTCTTTGATAAACTCAAGGTCTGCATCTGCAAGAAGATCTCCTGCTTTTACCTTGTCCCCCCCTTCTTTTACATGGATCTGGAAACATTTTCCATTCAGTGCGACTGTCTCAAGTCCGACATGTATCACAACTTCTACTCCGTTATCGGAAGTAACAGCATAAATGTGACCTGTCTCTGCTACTTTTGATACAGTTCCGTCAACCGGGCTTACAACCTTACCTTCTGTCGGAACGATTGCGATTCCATCTCCAAGAATCTTCTCTATAAAAATAGGATCCGGCACTTCTGTGATTGCTACTGCTGTACCGGTCATAGGTGCTAAAATTGTTTCAAATACATTCTCCTGATTGCTCATATCTAACTCCTCCTTAGACGTCTTTCATCCACTCATTACTTCTCTTACCAACTAAAAAATTATAGTCACTGTTTCTGCGAATATCAATCCCATTTTTTGATTTATTTGTGAATTCTATGTTTTGCATATTTTTCCACGCTAGTATCGTTTCTTCTTATTCATAATGATCAGAAAATCTTTTTATTGACCTTCATGTATCTTTAAGGTTTATTATATACTAAGAGATTTTTTTAACAAGGAGGGTTCCCAATGGAAAAAACTCTTATTTTTCAATCTGTAGATGAGATTCGATTAAAGAAATTATTACGCTTTATCATTCCAACTTATCTGACCTCATTATTTACTACAGTTTATACAATCGTTGATGGAATCTTTGTTTCTGCTTATGTTGGAACAAATGCACTCGCCGCGATCAATGTTGTCTATCCGCTTGTAAATATTCTGTACGGTATCGCACTTGCCTTTGCGACAGGAGGAAGTGCACTTGCCGCTCTTCATATCGGTGGAAAGAGAAATGATGAAGCCAGCCGGACTTTCTCGGTAAGCATGACTGCTGCCATTGTCATTGGCGCTCTTGTTTCTGCACTTATTCTTTTCCGGTTGCCGGTCATCCTGCAGATGCTTGGTGCAACCTCACTGCTGATGGCAGATTGTAAAGCTTATATCTACTGGTGGCTGTTCGGTGCTCCGATCGTGGTTGGAAAAGAGATGTTCACTTATTTCATCCGTGTTGACGGTTCTCCGACGTACAGTTTTCTGACAGCACTTTCCGGAGGGATTTTTAATATTGTTTTCGATTACATTTTTATCGGACAGCTCCATATGGGAATTACAGGTGCCGCACTTGCAACTTTCCTCGGCCTGCTGCTTTCTTTTGTAATGGGAGTGGTTTACTTTGTAACACATCCGAACTTCCTTCATTTTACATTCCACGGATTATCTATAAAGGAAGCATTTCATAGCATGGTCAACGGAACTTCTGAATTCGTAAACCAGCTTGCGATTGCGATCACAACCGTTGTCTTTAACCGAAGTGCCCTACTTTTCGCCGGAGAAGACGGCGTTGCTGCTGTTTCGATCATCATGTATTTACAGTTCTTATGTATCGGAATTTATTTTGGATTTTCTATGGGACTATCAACGCCACTAGGATATGCTTACGGAGACAGAAATTTCTCTGTCTGTCGTGTTTTAGAAAAGTACGCTTATCGCTTCTTTGCGATTGCACCGATCATTCTCTACGGATGCACTTATCTGCTGTCACCAATTGGGGTACGTTTCTTTGCATCTCCCGACAGCACAGTCTTTGACATGGCAGTTTCCGGACTGCGCTTATATGGACTCGGATTCTTATTTTCAGGAATCAATATCTTCGCAGCAATCCGTATGATGACATATGGCAAAGGATATATCTCAGGTATGATTACTTTCCTTCGTTCCTTTGCTCTGCTACTTCTTTTCCTGACAGTTCTTCCGAGGTTCTTGGAATTAAATGGAATCTGGCTGGCAGTTCCGGCAGCTGAGATATTGACACTGATTGTTGCACTTTGGACGTTGAGGAAAAAACTGTAGCTTAAAAACAACTACTTAAAGAGAATTAAAAGACAGAGGTTTCTGACATTTTGTAATCAGAAACCTCCGTCTCTTTTTCATAAAATCTTATTTTTTAGAATCCTACTCGACTGTCTCCCAGTTCATTCTTCCATATCTGAGTGTCATCTCCTGGATTTCCTTCTGCAATTTCAATGATAACTGTCTCGTATTCACTCTCCATTTCCAGTTCTTTCCTACCGTAGACGGAGTGTTGATACGACAATTATTTCCAAGTCCTAAATAGTCCTGCATCGGAATAACACACAGCTTTGCACTGCTTCGCATAATCAGGCTGATCAGAGATTTATACAGTTCACTTTCCGGTGTGTACTGGTCACACATGTAATCTCTCGCCAGTTTTTGCTCCTCTTTTGTGATACTGCTCCACCATCCAACGATTGTTTCGTTGTCATGAGTTCCTGTATAAGCCACACTGTTCACCGGGTAGTTATGTGGAAGATAATCATTCGCACAACCTGAGTCACGGGAATCAAATGCAAATTCCAGAACCTTCATTCCCGGAAAACCACTCTCGCGGACCAGCTCACGAACAGAATCTGTCACATAACCAAGATCTTCGGCAATAACCTGCTTCCATCCAAGTGCCTGTTCCACTTTGCGGAACAGATCGATTCCAGGACCTTTCTCCCAATGTCCTCCGATCGCATTCTCTGCCCCATACGGAATTGAAAAGTATTCATCAAATCCACGGAAATGATCGATTCTGACAACATCATACATCTGGAATACATAATGCAGTCTTGAAATCCACCATGAATATCCTGTCTCTCTATGATAGTCCCAACGGTACAGCGGATTTCCCCCACAGCTGTCCTGTCGCAGAGAATCCATCCGGCGGGCATCCGGCTACAGCTGTCGGAACATTTTCCTCATCTAACTGAAACAGTTCCGGATGCGCCCAGGTATCCGCACTGTCCATTGCAACATAGATCGGGATATCTCCAATGATCTTGATTCCATTTTCATTTGCATATGCCTTTAATTTCATCCATTGCTCGTGGAATTTAAATTGCATGTACTGCTGGAATTCAATATCATAATACAGTTCCTCTCTGTAATAATCCATTGCCCATTTCCAACGGAGACGGATATCTTCTGCCATTTTGTCCACTCTACATTGTCAAATCGTCCTTTTACAGCCATGAACAGTGCATAATCTGACAGCCACCAGCTATTCTCATTCACGAATTTCTGATACTCCGGATTCTCACTGATCTTACTTCTCTCATAAGCTTTGCGAAGTAATGGATAACGTCCATTATAAATCTTCTCGTAATCAATGGAACCCTTTGCTTTTCCCCCAGTTTACTTTCTCACATTCTGCACGTGTCAGAACACCTTCCTCGATCAGTTCATCAAGACTGATAAAGTACGGATTTCCTGCAAATGTAGAAAAGGACTGATATGGAGAATCTCCATAACTGGTCGGTCCAAGCGGGAGAATCTGCCAATAATTCTGTCCTGCTCCTTTGAGCCAATCTACAAATTCATACGCACTTTTTGAAAAACAACCAATTCCGTACTCTGACGGCAAACTACTGATCGGCATTAAAATACCTGCTGCTCTTTCGCTCATTTTATCTTCCTCCTCTTAATCTTCTACCTCAATCATTACTCCATAATGATCGGATACTACCGGGTAATTCTTACCATTACATACCACTTTCGATGACTTTACTTTTTTCTGCGTATTACAGAAAATGTAATCCAGACGTTTGGCATCTTTCACTGCTCCACCGCCTTCTCCATCGCGCCATCCATCGATTTCTTCTTCCACTGTAACACCGGAATCTTTCTGTTCTGCCAGACAGTAACTGTCCTTCCATCCGCTTTCGCAGATCAGTTCATATCCTTCCTGTTTTACATTATCGAGACTGTTGAAATCTCCCATCAACCAGATGGTGCGATCTTTCTTTTCCAGACTTTTCGTCAGCTTTTCCATTTTCTCCCACTGTTTCTTCAGCGGTTCTTCCTCGTCGTTCCACCAGCCCATATGGACTGTAAAGAAAATGTCATCGTTCCCTTCTGTCTGCATTCCTAAAATTTTTCTTGTCTTCCAATTATCATAATCATCTGTCTGGCTGATCAGGAACTGCTTTACTCTCATAATCGGTTTCTTTGATAAAAGAGCCATTCCTTCATCGTATTTTCCATATCCGATCTTTGCAGACAGCCAGGTCCAATAGTAATACACTCCTTTTTCTCTGAGTGCTTCAACAACTTCTTTCGCGTGATTGTCTTCTCTTACAGGAAGTCCGAAATCCATACATCTCTTATACCCGGCCAGCATTACATCCGGAATTTCTCCGGCACTTGCAGTCTGATTCACCTCCTGAAGAGCAACTACATCCGGCTGCTCAACTATTAACGTCTCTATAAACTTTTCTTTTTTTTCTTCGTAAGATGATTCTACAAGACTATGCGTATTTAATGTCATTAACTTCATTCTCTTCTCACTCCTGTAAAAACACCGGAGAAATTTCTACATACCTTCTCCAGTCTATTGTCTGTTATGAACTAAAATCCCCCAACTATGATACCTAAGGATTGTTTCGTGCAATGCACTCTCACAATCCTGGTATCATAAGATGTCATTAATATCTGATTTTAATACATCTGCTTTTGGCCCATAGACAGCCTGGATTCCATTATCTTTCTTAATCAGTCCACGTGCTCCCTCTGACTTCCATGCGGCAAGCTCTGCTACTTTATCCAAATCCTTTTGTTGCATTGTTCCATGCAACCGTTTGCATTAATTATATGCACGTTTTGCACGAAATGCAATTCTATTTATAGATCTATTTTCTATTTCTGCCTTTTGCACAATTTATATGCTCTGTTTTTGTACATTCTCACAACAGTTTCTATGCAAAAAACTATGCAACAGATTTGACATCATTGCGTTCTTTCACTAAAATAGTAGGTGACGAATTTTTTGTGAAAATGTAACTGTTCAGAGCCAAGCAAAATTTCAAAAAACAGGTATAAAATGCTTGCATTTTTAAGACTGTTTTTGAAATTTTATTTGGCGGATACGCCACACCGACGAAATGCGTAGCATTTTGGAGGTTGGCTCTGAACAGTTACGTGAAAATAAAGGAAAATAGGTGTCAGATGCCTGACATCCTCATTTCCTCACAGGAGGGAAAATATGGCAGTAACAATTAAAGATGTGGCCGCTTTGGCAGGTGTATCACCTTCCACTGTCTCCAGAACTTGTAAGAATAACCCATCCATCAGCACAGAAACAAAAGAAAAAGTTCGTAAAGCGATGATCGAACTTGGTTACGAAGTAAACTTTCAGGCCAGCAATCTTGCTTCTCAGTATTCCCGCACAATCGGATTATCCTTCCGGCATCCGCCCGTGAAGTATATGAGAATGCTTTCTATCTTGAAGCAATTCGCGGCATCAGCCACTACTGTAACCAGAGACAATACATGTCTACTGTTGTGACAGGTCAAGATGAAGATGAGATCTTAAAAGCGATTCAGTCTATGTCACGAAGTGGAAAAGTAGATGGGTTCATCGTTCTTTATTCTCGAAAGGACGATCCGATTATTGATTATCTCTTCAGCGAAGGGCTTCTTTATATCTTGATTGGAAAAGCAACACAGTACACGAATCAGACATTATATATTGACAATGATAATCTTCTTGCCGGAGAGGACGCGACCGAATATCTCTATCAGCTCGGTCATCGCAAGATTGCTTATCTGGGTTCCGACAGTTCACTGACTTTTGCCGCAGACAGAAAAACCGGTTACCAGATGGCATTGACTAAACACGGAATCCCTTTCCGTCCGGAATACTGTGCGGAAGTTCTGAATGTATCAGGAGATAACACAGAAGCAATTTCTTCTCTGTTACAGCAGGATGAACCGCCAACTGCAATCGTTGTAAGTGATGATATTCTAGCCATTTCACTTGAAAGAGTCTGTCTTCAGAATCATGTTTCAATCCCTGATGATTTGTCGATTATATCATTCAACAACTCTCTATTTGCAAGATCGACATCTCCACAGCTTACTTCAATTGATATTAATTCTAAGCAGTTGGGTATCGAGGCGGCATCACAGATGATCAATCACATTGAGAATCCGAATCTTGTTGCAACAAAGATTATCGTGCCACATCAGCTGATTGAACGTGACAGCTGTTGTAAAATAAATGGATAAAAGGACGGAGAGTTCTGACATTTTCAATCAGAACTCTCCGTCCTTTTTATCATTTTTTCTTCTGATATCAACCAAGCGCTTACAAACTTAGATGTTGCAACAATCTGCATACCTCTTGTGCAACTGCATCATCTTTATTAGATTCGATGACTTTCTCTGCGATTTTTTCAAGCTTTCTACTGCATTTCCCATGGCTCTGGAATGCGGGAACTTTTCAAACATTAGAATGTCATTCTTCCCATCCCCCAAATACCAATACCTCTTCTTTACTATATCCATAATACTCAGCGACCTGTTCAAGCATAGTTCCCTTATTCACCTGCCGGTCTGTAATCTCTATGTTCCAGGCTGCAGATGACGTAATTGTGATATCGTGTCTCTTCTTCAAAAACTCTTTTATATTTTTCAACTTATCCTGCTCTTCTGAGAAAATAAATATCTTTTGAATTTTAATCTGCGCATCAAAATTTTTTTCCACTGCGGGCATTGGGCAAGCCGTATCGCAAAACTCACAGTCTGTCGAAAAATCTCCTGATGATGTATTAATTTCAAAATCAAACTTCTTTTCCATGAGCATCTGTATAATTTCCTGCGCACAGGATTCTTCTATTGATTTTTGGAAAATCAAAGTCCCATCACTCTTTCGAAATTCAGCTCCATTTAGCAGAAGATATTCCGGTGAAACTCCCGCTGTTCTCATAAGCTCAGATGCCGTTTTCAGCGAACGGCCTGTTGCCGCAACCCACAGAATTCCGGCCTGCTGTGCAGTCCTTATACACTCCGCTGTTTTCTCTGATAACATGCCTTCCTCATTTAGAAGTGTCCCATCCAGATCACTTGCAATTAATCTGATCACCGTAATTCTCCTTTACCTTTGAAAAATGAAATGCAAATGTATGGAAATCTCGTTTTATTAATGGTAGCGATACTCCGATCTCCATCAATTCATCTCCACCCAAAATCTGCCCGGTACTTTCATCTTTATAATCCCATTCCGGATGCAGACCACAGAGATGAATTCTTCCATGAGAATATCTCGGATCAAACAGTTTCTGCATGATAATAACTTCGCATTCTTCTCCCGTCACGGAAACAACCGACCATGCAATATAATTCTCATTCGGAACTTCAAGATAACTAAGCACTCCCTTTTGCAACCAGCCTCTCTGTTCTTTATATTCCTGAATCTGATCAGCAATTTCTTTTCTTTCTTCTTTGGAACATTTCGTAAGATCAAGTTCATATCCCAGATTAAATAATCTTGCTACCTGATATCTTGCATCCAGAGAAGTACTTCTTCCGGTCTGATGATTCGGAACAATACTTACGTGAGCCCCCCATTGTTATCTGCGGATATAAAAGGCTATACCCTCTTTGGATCGTCGCACGGTCAAATGCATCTGTATTGTCACTTGTCCAATTCTGCGGCACATAATACAACATTCCCGGATCAAATCGCGCACCACCACTGGAACATCCTTCAATCAGAACATCCGGATATTTTTCTGTAATGCGTTCCAAAATATCATATAATCCAAGCACATACCGATGACTGATCTCTTCTTTTTGCTGTACTCCCAGACATGCAGAATTCACATCTGTCAGCGGTCGGTTCATATCCCACTTTATGTAATTGATTTTTCCATTTTTTAAATAAAAATCTAATGTTTTAAATAAATATTCACGGACATCTTCTCTTGAAAGGTCCAGCAGATATTCATGTCTTCCTTTTACCGATTGATACCCCCCCAGAATGTGAAGCGCCCAGTCCGGATGTTGACGTAACAACTCACTATCCTCGCTGACTGCCTCCGGTTCAAACCAAAGTCCAAACTGTAAACCTTTTTTATGAATCGCATCTGCAACTGCTGCAATTCCACCCGGAAGTTTCTGTTCATTACATATCCAGTCTCCCATTGAAGATCTGCTGTCATTTCCTTTACGGAACCAACCGTCATCCAACACAAATAATTCAATTCCCGCAGCTTTAGCCAGGTCTGCCTGTTCATCAATCTTCTCCATTGTTACATCATAGTACATAGATTCCCAGGAGTTTAAAAGAACCGGTCGTATTTTTTCCTCAAATCGTTTAGGAATTAGATGCTGTTGGTACAGCCAATGAAAATTGTGGCGCATTCCATTCAGACCCGTATTGCTATAATTCAATACCGCTTCCGGAGAAGCAAATGTATCTCCTGGTTTTAATTCCCATTTAAAGCTGTCCGGATGAATTCCAATCTGTGCCCGTACATTTCCAAACTGATCCTTTTCCACCTGTGCGAGGAAATTTCCGCTATATACAAGATGCGCTGCCCAGACTTCTCCGCTGCATTCATTCGTCTCCGGTTTTAACGCCGCAAAAAATGGCTGATGCTGAGGACTGCTGCTTCCCCCCCTGACACTCTCCGTTTTCTGCACCCCCCCATAATGAATCGGGAAACGCTGCATATTTGCCTCTTTAGCATGTGTTCCATATAATGTCATAAGTTCATACTCTTCTGCCGGAAGTTCCAGAGACATACTCTGAATGTTCTGAAGAAAAACGGTCTGCTTCCCATAATTTTCTACTTTTTGATGCCGTAAAACAATTCCGTAATTTTCAAAAATCGTATAATAAAGAAAAAGTCGGATCCCTGCTCTGTCATCTTCACAGATCACTTCCAGTGTCTCCGACTCATTTTCATTAACACGAATCTGTGGCATACCCTGTAATTTAGGCTTACCGGATACCACACTCCAGCTTTTAAACACCGGTTCGCAAAATGTTATTCCATCTTCTTGTGTGATTGCAAAAGCCGGAATACGAAAATCTCCATGTCCTCCGACCGGATATTCAAACGGGAAATCATCAAAGGATATATTTTCGACAGAGCTGTCATGTTCCGTATTATACCCTCTCTTGAAATACAGGGGGGGATTTCCGGTCCCCCGGTAATTTCGGATCTTTCGTCCGAAATACCGATGAACCAGATACTTTCCATCCACAACTTCCATCACATAACTTATTGTATCATTACTTAATTGCACGATCTGTCCTTTGTTATGAAATAGAATACTCATACTTACTGCTCCATTTTCTTATTAAAACCAAACATCCATGTCAGTCCGAATGCTACACCGAAAGCAACTACATTTACCAGAATATAGAGTGGCAGCTGCTCGTTAAGATACAGCAATGTTCCTGGAATACCTGTAATTGACATTCCTGTTGCTCTCAGATGGAAGATTGATGCCAGAAATCCTCCAACACCGCCACCGATCATTGACATTACAAACGGTTTCATAAATTTTAAGTTGACTCCAAATACCGCCGGCTCTGTAATTCCAAGTAATGCAGACAGACATGCCGGATATGCCACCTGCTTTGTCTTATTAGACGCTGCTTTGATTGCAACTGCAAGAACTGCTCCTGCCTGAGCAACATTTCCGCAAGTTCCGATTGGATTCAGATAATTCCATCCATCTTGTGCCAACATACTGATCTCTAAGAAATTCAGAATATGATGAATACCAAAAATACCAAGAAGCTGTCCGAAACATCCATATAAAAATCCGCCTATTCCCATTGGAAGGAAAAGAAGATGTTCTACTGCAAACAGAACTCCTGACTCTACTGTATGTAAGATTGGTCCAAGTACGAACAATGCCAGAACACATCCAACCAACAATGTTAAGAACGGTGTCACAATCAGATCGATTGCATCCGGAACTTTCTTTCGCAGCCATTTTTCAAACTTGGAAGCGACAATTCCTGTCACAAATGCCGGTAATACTGATCCCTGATATCCTGTTACTTTTAAGAATCCAAAGAAAATCAACGGCTGTGCCTCTCCTGATCCAACTGCATAAGCGCTTGGCAGGCTGCTGTTTACAAGCATCAATCCTAATACAATTCCAATTACCGGACTTCCGCCAAAATTCCGGAAGGTTGACCAGCACACTAAAGCCGGAAGAAATGCAAATGCCGTGTCTGTCAATACCTGTGTAAATGTAAGAAGATTCTGCGGAATACTATCAGCTGTCAGACCAAATACTGCAAGTACTGCCTCCTGAGTCAGAAGCCCTCTAAGTCCCATAAACAAACCAGTAGCTACAAGCACCGGGATAATTGGCACAAATACATCAGAAAACATTCTGATTGCTCTCTGAAATTTATTTCCATAAACCACCTTTTCTTTTTCCTCTGACTTTTCTTCGTCGCCTGTTCCTGTAACTTTTACAACTTCGTCATAGATTCGGTTAACCAGACCTGTTCCAAGGATAATCTGATACTGTCCAGAATTAAAAAAGCTTCCTTTTACTTTCTCCAGATTTTCAATCTCTTTTACCTGAATCCTTTCTTTATCAGCTACTACAATACGAAGTCTTGTCGCACAATGTCTTACTGACACAACATTTTCCGTACCACCAACCAGTTCAAGAATCTTTTTTGCTAATTCTTTATCACTCATTTTTCTCCTCTCCTTCTCCCATTAAATCATACATTTCCATGACTCTTTCTTTCATGAATCCACTTATTTTTACTTTTCCATTTTCTTCTTCTGTGAACATTCTCATAGAAAACACTTTGCTTCCCTGATTCACAAAAATTTCCATACTGGAAATATCAGACCAACATTCTATCGTTTCCAACGAATCAATCTTACAGTTTCTCTCATCATAATCTTTTGTAACCCAATTTTTTCTCTTTACAGAAATTATTTTTTCTACTTTTTTGTATTCTAGAATAACTTCTCTGTTCTGAAATTCTATTTTAAAAGAAGTTTCATTCTGAAGATTAGATAGTTTTGCACAGTATACTCTGTTCTTAAGAATTATTTCTCCACTTTGTCTTTCCTGCTCGGAAATCTTATGTATGCACAAACTTTTTTCCAATTCTCTTACCGGAAGCTGACACAGTTCTCCGTTTCGATAAGAAAGCTCTCTTGGTAATGTCATACAATGGATACTGGATTCTCCTGCACCAAACAGCTTCTCTTCTTCCTCTTCCATTCTTGACATCCACGCAAACAGAATTTTTCTTCCATCCGGTGATGTAAATGTCTGCGGCGCATAAAAATCAAATCCCTGATCCATCTTTTTACGCCCTTCATCCAGATTCTGCATATTGCTATCTTCTATTTTTCCTGAAACTATGTCATTAAAATCAAACTCTTTATAAGCCGAAAAACTACAAAGTGAACTATCACTTTCATTATCTCTGTGCTGCGGACAATAAAGCAAAATTCCTTGTCCATCTACCTGAAAATAATCCGGACATTCAACCATTTCATACTCCTTGGATTTTGCAAGCACTAATTCGAATTTCCAATTTTCCGCATCCTTGGAGCTGCATAGTGCGACAGAACCTCTTCCATTTTTCATCTGTGCTCCGATCACCATATAATAGTCATCGCCGTCCTGCCATACTTTCGGATCTCTGAAGTGCTCGGTAAACTCCGTAGGTGTTGATACCACAATGCCTTTTTTCTGAAATGTCTTGCCATCCTCAGTAACTGCAAGGCACTGGCTGCTTTTTCTCACACCGCCGCTCTTATTATTTCCTGTATAAAATAAGCGAAGCTGACCATCCTTTATCAATGCACTACCTGAGTAAACTCCATTTTGCTCATAAAACTGGTCCGGCAAAAGAGCACTTCCTTCCCAATTCCAATGAAGTAAATCTTTCGATGTAAAATGTCCCCATTCCTTGTAAGAATGATTCTTTTCAAATCGATTCCACTGAAAGAACACATGATACATATCCTTGTAAAAAACTAACCCATTAGGATCATTTAGCAGACCTCTGTCCGGTTCC
The DNA here is from genome assembly GCA_001312505.1 of Mediterraneibacter faecis JCM 15917. Taxonomy (GTDB): domain Bacteria; phylum Bacillota; class Clostridia; order Lachnospirales; family Lachnospiraceae; genus Mediterraneibacter; species Mediterraneibacter faecis. The sequence goes on along the minus strand of BBDW01000006.1, from coordinate 45,539 downwards.
AGATGATATTTCTGCCGTTTTATCATTTCTAAATGACCTCCCGTCCTTACTTTCTGGCGCCTGACTATATTAAACTATATTTTTCTATTTTGGAACATAGCATTTTCAGAAGAATATATGGAAAAAACTAACTTTTTGTATTATGATAGACTTATGATTGAATATAAAGAAACCAAACATTCTCTGGTATATAAAGCCAATAGTGATCTTTCTCTGTACAGTGCCGGTTATGAAGAATGTACACCTGGCTACAGTTATGGTCCGACTTTGAGATCATATCAGCTAATTCATTTTGTACTCAACGGGGGGGAGGGAGAATTTCGTATTAATGAGCATGTGTTTCACCTAAAAGCAGGAGATGCATTTCTCATTCCAGCAGGTAAGATCACTTATTATGAAGCCTCAAAAACAAACCCTTGGTCTTATGCATGGATCAGCTTTATCGGCATCAGCTCGGAAAGCTATCTCTATCAGATTATGACTTCAACAGAAGATATTTATGTGATCCATGGTCTGGATACCCGAAAATATTACGATTCTATTTCCAGGATCATGCAATTAGACGCCTCATTGACCAGTCATTATTTTGAAGGAAATAGTATCCTGCTTCATATTATTTCCATGCTTTTTTCAGATGTTGATTTTCATGAAGCAGACACAAATAAACTGTCAATTATCGATGAAATTAAATTTTACTTTGATATCAATTATGCTGAGAATTTGAAGTTAAAAGATGTAGCTGACTATTTCGGCATCCATCAGAATTACCTTACACGGGCTTTCCATGAAAAGTTTGGAATCTCACCCAAAAAATATCTACTTCAACTGAAATTCAAAAAAGCTGCAAGGTTACTTGCAACTACACAACTTCCTGTTTCGATTATTTCCAATTCACTTGGATTTGAAGACCAGCTGGCATTTTCACGTACATTTAAAAAGTTTTATAATGTTTCGCCAACAGATTACCGGAGCCATTTAAAACCGTAACACTTCTTACGTTTTTTCATCCATTTTCTGTTACTCACCACCTGAAGGAGTGGGAGTCTTCTCGACTGAGATAAACAATCCGCAGAATACAAAGTTGCGAACTATACTGATACTTACAAAAAGAACAGAGATTTCTGACATTTTTTCAATCAGAGCTCTCTGTCCTTTTTCATCATTTTGATATTTATAAGACCTTATATTTTTCAAATATTTCCAAGTACTCCTGCTCAACATCCTTGAATGCTCTCACCGTATAATCAGGTACCATACACGTCTCTGGCTTGTCTCCTTCTGAGTCTTCACCCAGTAAATATTTCATATCATACCACAATACCGCATCATCAATCTCTTTGATCAGCTTCTCTTCCTGCTCATCAAGTGGTGAACCCAGGAACTTGGTATACAAAACATCAAGCAAATGATTCTCCTGCTCTTTATATACTGTCATAAATTGCTTCAGCGGACGCGGCACGTCTGACATGTAACACTCACTTGCATCATGCAAAAGTGCACCCTCAATCACACGATTACTATATCCTCTGGCTGCGGCTTCCTTCGCACACAGAATGCAATGTTCTCCCACCGACCAGAACGTACTGACCTGGCCGTTCCCCCCGGCAGATCATCGGAAGTGCATGGGCGATATCTACAATGTTGATTAGTTCCGGATCTGGGTTTATCGGATCAAAATGATTTCCTGTGTATGTTGTGATGTAACTCATAATTTTCTCCTGCTTTCTCTTTGATATTATGTCTCATTTATAACTTCTTGGATATCCCTATACGGCACACTTGTAAAAATATCTCTAAGTTCATCTGCCATATCCAATGCCATCGCAATCTTCGTTAAGGAAAGTAATGAAATCATCCCTGTCGTCTCAAACCTTTTAATCGAACCATAACTCACACCACTCATAGATGCTAATTTTTCCTGTGAAATTGAACGTCTCTTTCTAATATTGCGCACTCTTTGCGCAAGCTTTTGATCAAGTTCTTCTGCTGTTTCCCATACTAACTGTTGCATTCATCCACCTCACTCTATGGATAATATTTTATCTATTTTTAACTATTTTATGCATTTTTAGATAATATTTTATCTATTTGAATCATATCACTTTTATCTTTTAATATCAACCGGGCACTTGCAAAATAACTCTAAAACCTCTAAAATTATTGTATCTGCCAAAACATTTAATTAAGGGAGAAAATTTATGAGTATATACGCAATTTACTTCAGTCCAACCGGTGGAACTGAAAAAATAGTTACATTTATAGCTGAACAATTTGGTGAATATCAGAGCATTGATTTATGCGAAAAGACTTCTGATCTAACAAATGATTTTTCCGAAGAAGATCTCTGTATCATCGGAGTTCCTTCCTTCGGTGGACGTGTTCCTGCCATTGCATTAGAGAGAATCAAAGCCCTGAGCGGAAATAATGCAACTGCGATTCTAATCACCGTTTACGGAAACCGTGCTTATGAAGATACATTGATCGAACTTGAAGATACTCTGATTGAAAAGAACTTCACCTGCCAGGCAGCTATTGCGGCTATCGCAGAACATTCCATCATGCATCAGTTTGCAACTGGAAGACCTGATCAGAATGATCTTACAGAACTCGCTTCCTTTGCACAGAAGATAAAAGAGAAAACAAACAACACTGTAAAAACTGATTTTCCACCAGTACATGTTCCGGGTAACAGACCTTACCGCGAATACGGTACGATTCCGCTTATCCCTGGTGCTTCACATACCTGTGGTTCCTGTGGATTGTGCGCAGCGAAATGCCCGTCAGGAGCAATTCCATCTGACAATCCTAAGCAGACTGATAAGGACAAATGTATTTCCTGTATGCGCTGTATCAGCGTCTGTCCAACACATTCCCGCAAGCTGAATCCACTAATGCTGGCTGCTGCTTCCCAGAAGTTAAAAAAAGCTTGTTCCGGACGAAAAGAAAATGAACTGTTTTTATAAATAAGACTATAAAAACACCCGCTATTTTCATCCTTCTCAAGATAAAATAACGGGTGTCTCTAAATTATTACACTATACCACTACTTCTATCAGTGTCTTGTCACCAAATTGAATTTTCCTATTCGTTATTCTTCATCCTCCAGCTTCACGCACGGCAGATTCCATCTGTAATGCGCTGCTCCGATACGAATCACAAGCACAACTACTGTTCCGATCACAAGCGCCGGAATCTGTCCCCAGCTTCTATATGCCAGTACACAACAGATTGCCCCCGCGATCGATGCACAGGCATACACATGCTTTACAAAAATATATGGTGGAACCCCTGCCATCACATCTCGAGAAGTCCTCCTCCAACTCCTGTCAGTACTCCAAGGAAACTTAAGAAAAACATATTATCATGATATCCTGCTGTCCATCCTGTGGATACTCCGACTGCTGTAAAGATCCCAAGTCCGACCGAATCCATCAGGAACATTAGTCCTGCATAGAGTGCCTGGTATTTGCTATGCACCAGTCTCTTATTAATAGAAAGTAAGAGAAATGGCGCTAATGCAGAAATCACTGCCACTTCTACATAAATCGGCTTCACAAATGCGCTCGGTGTCTTCCCCCAAAATCACATCACGCATCATTCCGCCTCCTACCGCGGTCACCACACCAAGCACCAACACACCGAAAATATCCATCTTTCGCCGGATCCCAACCATTGCCCCCCCCGAAATTGAAAATGCGATCGTTCCGATCAACTCGATGATCAAAACGATCAATGTCTGTAAATCCATATTGTTTCTTCCCCCCCATTTCTATACCGATATTTCGACTAATATCAGTAGTTTCTGTTTGAAATTTTATCATAAAGGATTTGCATTTTCAATAATGTTACACATGTTTTGATTCCTTTTTAATTTCGTCACTTTTCTTCTAAATAAATATCCCGTCCCATACATTTCCGCCATTTTCACAATAATTCTCTGAATATTTCCGTTATACAACCTTAATTTTTTCATTTATCACACCTTTTTAAACCTTCAAAACCTTAATTTTTCACCATACAATTTTCCCTGCTTTTCCCTTCCCCTTGACACCGGGTGCTATAGTGTAACTGTAGCAAAGAAAAAGAACACTTAACAAAACCTACTTATTATTTTGACAAGTTGAAGGCTGCTAAGCGAATTCAGTAATTTGGAGGAAAAGATAAATGAATACTTTAAAAGCTGAAAAAAGAGACATGTCAATCAAAGCAAAAAAATTAAGACGCGAAGGATTCGTAACAGGAAACCTGTTTGGTCGTGAACTGGAAGATTCTATTCCACTGAAATTTGATAAAGCAGAAATAGAAAAACTTCTGAAAGTCGAGAGCAAAGGTGGTCAGGTTATGCTGGAAGTTGCCGGCGAGACTTATGACGCTCTGATCAAGGAAGTTGATTACAATCCTTTGAAAGGTTATGTAGATGAAATAGATTTTCAGGCACTGGTAAGCAATGAGAAGGTTCACTCTGTAGCAGAGATTCACCTTGTAAACCTCGAGAAACTGTCTTCAGGAGTACCACAGCAGATGCTTCAGGAGATTTCCTTCAAGGCTCTTCCTGCCGCATTGGTAGAGAAAGTCGAAGTTGATGTTGGACCTCTGAAAATCGGGGACACAATTCGTGTTGCTGATCTTCCAATTGCCAAAGACAAAGATGTTGATCTTATGACAGATCTTGATGCAACAGTAGTTACTATCACAGAAGTACACGTAAAAGCTTCTGATCTTACTTCAGATGAAGAGGAAGAAGAAGCCGCAGAATAATTTTAACTTAACAAGCGACAGGCGCAGAGCTTCATAATTGATTCTCTGCGCCTGTTTTTTGCTTTCACTTTTACATCGCTATCTTCCCTTGTTTCTTCCACTTCCGTGTCACATAGATATAATACGGGATCAGTGGAATCAATGCAGAAATCCATGCTGCCGGATCCGCCAGGCAAACTCCCGCAAAACTTGTTTTTCCTGCCACAAGAACTACAATTGCAGATCTCGCCGCAAGTTCAAACACTCCTCCGAGCATCGGCACAAGTCCATATCCAAGTCCTTGCAGGGTATTCCTATATAGGAAGATACTTCCCAGGAATGGATAACACCAGAATACCGTATGGAAATACAGCACTGATACTTCAATAACTTTCGTCTCTGATGGCTGATAAAAAGGTAGGTCAGATATTTACTAAAGAAAAATACCAGTATCATCGCAATTACGCTGTAAGCCAGAATCATAATCTGTGTACAGCGCACACCTTGTCGTACACGGTCTACTTTTCCAGCTCCCCAGTTCTGTCCCACATAAGTTGCAATCGTTGCACCGAAAGCAACGAATACTGTGCAGATTACATTCTGAATCTTTGCTGCCGCAGAGAAACCAGCCATATAATCTTCCCCCCCGTAAACATTTACAGCACCCTGTACAATAATTGTTCCGATCGCTGTAATAGAAAACTGTAATGCCATCGGAACTCCAAGAGCCATCAATTTTCCGCAAGCTGGAAGAGAAAATCTGAAATTCTCTTTTTTAAGATGCAGAATAGGGAACTTCTTCACGATATATATAAAGCAGAGTACTGCTGAGATTCCCTGTGCGATAACTGTCGCATAGGCACATCCTTCTACACCCATACCGCCATAAATAATAAATGCCACATCAAGTCCCACATTGATTACCGCTGAAATAATCAAAAAATACAATGGGGGGGATTTCGAATCACCCAGTGCACGCAGAAATGCAGCCAGCGCATTATACGCTGCCGTTACAATCAGACCCGCATAAATAATTCCCATATATGCCTTTACGTCCGGCATAATGCTATCCTTATAATTCATCAAACGTAAGATTGGCTCATTTGCAATTCCAAGACCAATCGTCATAAGCACAGCCCAGCCAGCAGAAAGGTAAATAGACATCGCCACATAATGCCGCATCCTCTCATATTCTTTCGCGCCAAACCACTGTGACACCAAAATAGCAAATCCACTACTCAGACCGTTCAGCCAGCCTGTCACAAAGAACATCAAGGATCCCGTACTTCCAATTGCAGCCAGTGCTCTTACACCAAGAAACTGTCCTGCTATGATTGAATCAGCAATGTTGTAAAACTGCTGAAATATATTTCCCAAAAACATTGGTATCATAAACTGCATGATCAGGCGGGCCGGACTTCCGGTCGTCATGTCATGAATCGTTGTGTTTTTCATTGTTGCATTGTCACTCATACTGTCATTATTTCCTCCAATTCATTACATCCCTCACCGATTTTTGTCGGTTATTCATTCTTTTCTGCACCTTCAAGTCTCGCACCTTCCATCATGGCCAGAACAAACTCTTTCATCTCCTGTGCATCCCAGATCTCCGGAACCGGATAAACCGGATTCGCCTCTTTCTGTGCCCATTTTACAATCTGGTTCACATCTTCTTCCCGGATCATATCCGGATATTTCGGAATTCCAAGTTTCTCTTTTAACTCTTCCATCCACTGGAGAAATGTTTCGGCACGAACTTCGGCTGAGATCATACCGTCCGGTGTATCTACTTCCATCGCACAGATATCACACAAATCCGCAAGCTTATCATACACAGAAGAGCCATAGGCACGCATCACATGCGGAAGCAGAATTGCCATCACAAGCCCGTGAGGCACTCCATAAAGCCCGCTGAGCGCATGGCCAATTGCATGAACATAACCCACACTTCCTCTTGTAAATGCGCGTCCCGCATGAAATGCAGCCTCCTGCATATCCTGTCTCGCTTGCAGATTTGTCCCGTCTTCATATGCTGTCAGAAGACTTTCATGAATCAATCGCACTGCCTTACTACACATCAGACGCTCAAAATCACTGTTATATGTATCATTCGTGTATGCTTCCACTGCATGACACAGCGCATCCATTCCTGTCTGTGCTGTTACCTGTGGTGGCAGTCCTACTGTAAGGCACGGATCAAGTACTGCAAAGCGTGGCATCAATTGCAAATCATTGATTGATGCTTTATGATGTGTCTGAACCTCGGTAATCACCGCTGCAATCGTTGTCTCAGACCCGCTGCCTGAAGTTGTAGCACGGCGAAGATTACAGGAATCGGACGTAGCACACGGAAAAGTCCCTGTAAGTTCCGAATTGCTTTCTTCGGTCTCGCAACTCTGGCTCCGATCCCTTTTGCACAATCCATCACACTTCCGCCACCAAATGCGATCATGCAGTCACACTTTTCTCCAAGAAATATTCCTACTCCATTTTCAACTTCTTCATCCGTAGGATTTTGAGAAATGCCGTCAAAGATAACATATTTCAACTTCTTCTCTTTCATCTCTTCCAGCAGTTCATTAAGAAGCCCCCTCGCACGGATCTTCGGTCCTGTTACAATTAATACTTTATGAAATCCTCTATCTCGAACCGCCTCTGGCAGCTTCTTCACTGCTCCTGATCCACTGAGCATTTTCGGTGAACGCCACGGAAGTGCAGCCATCAAAAGCTTCGCCCCCCGCCTGATATACTCTGCAATATTTTTTCATTAAAACTGATTTCACATTTGCTTTCATCTCACACCTACCATTTTCATGAATACTGTGATTTGTATTTTGCCACACTCCTGCTTTGAAATCAATCAATTCTTTCTATATTAAAGGAATTTTTTTAATGTTCCTTTTCACTTGTATATAATAATGCCTAAAAATCTGTCTGATTTTCCTTATTTTCTTTTTTTGTGAAAAATGACAAATGATTTTCGATAAATTTTTCCATTATTTTTGCTATTTTTTTATTTTTTCTATGTAAAATCCTAGCAATATCGCACAAAAAAGAGTATACTAAAGAAGTAGTATTATGAAAGAGAGGGCTTTTTATGAAACACGATAATATGTTGGCTATGATCTTAGCCGGAGGTCGAGGAACCCGCCTCCATGATTTGACAAAAAAAGTGGCTAAACCAGCCGTTTCATATGGCGGAAAATACCGCATTATTGATTTCCCACTTAGTAACTGCGCAAACAGCGGAATTGACATTGTAGGTGTTCTGACACAGTACGAATCCGTACTTCTGAACAGCTATGCAGCAGCAGGAAGAAGATGGGGGGGACTTGATGCGAAGGACAGTGGAGTTTATGTGCTCCCACCACGTGAGAAAGCTGATGCGAACCTTGATGTATACAGAGGAACAGCTGACGCTATTTCCCAGAATATTGACTTTATAGATACATACTCCCCCAGACTATCTGCTGATCCTCTCTGGAGACCACATTTATAAGATGAATTACGACAAGATGCTCGAATATCATAAACAGAACAACGCAGATGCAACGATTGCCGTTATCGAAGTTCCTATGAAGGAAGCAAGCCGTTTTGGCATTATGAATACAGATGAGACAGGACATATCGTTGAATTTGAAGAGAAGCCTGAGCATCCAAAGAGCAACCTCGCTTCCATGGGTATTTATATCTTTAACTGGAAACTTCTTCGTAAGATGCTTCTCGCAGATATGAAGAATGCAGATTCCAGCCATGACTTTGGTAAAGATATCATTCCTACTATGCTTAATGACGGAAAGAGTCTGTATGCATACAAGTTCAAAGGATATTGGAAAGATGTTGGAACAATTGATTCACTCTGGGAAGCTAATATGGACCTTCTTGATAAGAACAATAAGCTTGATCTGAATGACCCAAACTGGAAGATCTATACAGAAGATGCAACTGCACTTCCACAGTATATCGGAGCTGATGCAGTTGTAGAAAGAGCCTTCATTACACAGGGATGTGTCGTTGATGGTACAGTTAAGAATTCTGTTCTGTTCACTGGTGCGAAAGTTGCTGCCGGTGCAAAAGTCATTGATAGTGTCCTCATGCCGGGTGCTGAGGTTGCAGAAGGTGCCGTTGTTACACGTGCCTTGTTGCCGATGGCATTAAGATTGGAAAGAACGCTGTTGTCGGAGACGCAGCCAGCGAGAATATCGAGCTCGTTGCAAAACGAGTAAAGGGGGGGACGAATAAAATGAGTAAAGCTTTTGGAATTATCAACTTTGCAGGAAACAACATACAGGTAAATGACATGCAGGCATACCGTCCGATCGGTGCCTTCTCCTTCCTCGGAAGATATCGTGTGATCGACTTTCCGATTTCTAACATGAGTAACAGTGGAATTGATGTAATGCAGGTTTATGTTCGCAGAAAACCCCCCCGTTCTCTCGTAGAACACATCGGAACAGGACGTCATTACAATATCAACTCCAAACGTGGTAAACTGATTACTCTCTTCCAGGAGAGCAACATTGACAACGGTATTTACAACACAGATATCGCTGCTTACATGGAAAACCTTGACTGCTTCGATGAGATCAACTCTGAGTATGTTGTGATCGCGCCTAGCTACATGGTTTACACAGCTGATTACAGTGCATTTCTCAAGACACATATTGAATCAGGTGCAGACATCACTCTGATGTATCACTCTGTTGACAATGCGAAGGATCATTTCCCGAACTGTCAGACACTGAACATCAACAAACAGAAAGGTGTTCTCTCCATGGAGCCAAACCTTGGAAATGCTAAGAACAGAAACATCTTCATGGATACTTATGTAATGAAGAAAGATCTGTTCCTTGACCTGGTTCAGAAGGCACACAAACTTTCCTCCATGTACACACTGGCTGATATCGTGAATGAGTCTTGTGAGGAACTTGATGTTCGCGCATATCCACATCGTGGATACTTTGCAACAATCTCAGACTTCAATAGTTACTATGAAGCAAACCTTGAACTGATCGACCTGAAAAAAGCAACAGATCTGTTCCATGATAACTGGCCAATTTATACACGTACAAATGACTCCTGCCCGACACAGTATTTTGAAGGCAGCAAGGTAACATCCTCTGTTATTTCCAACGGATGTCTGATTGAAGGAACTGTTGAGAACTGTGTTATCGGACGTGGATGTACAATCAAAGAGGGCGCTGTTATTAAGAATTGTGTCATCGGTGCAGACGTTGTTATCGGAAAAGGTGTTCACGCTGAGAATCTCGTAATCGACAAACATGCTCGTTTGATCCGTGGAAAACGTATCATTGCATCTCCTGATAAACCGGGATACATCAAGCGTGGTGACAAACTGTAAGTTTAAAATCACTTTTAAAGAATCTTATGGGAGAATCATTTTCCTAATATATAAAACAGGAGATTGAAAGATATATTTTGAATCTTTCAATCTCCTGTTTTTCAGTTCTGTATCAAATGCGTTTTATATTTTTACTTGCAGCATTTTTATTTGCGATTCTTTTTATAGATGATTGCAAGTCCTTTCAGGAGCAGATCATCGTCCAGGATAATCTCTCTTCTACAATGAGAAACAATCTTCTTCGCCAGTCCGCCTGTCGCGATCACAGTTGCCTCTCCGCCAAGCTGTTCCTGCAGACGATCAATAATTCCATCCATTGCGGCAGCGCTACTGTAGATCAGACCGCTCTTCATACACTCTGTAGTATTCTTTCCAATCATATGCTCCGGTGCTTCAATACTGATTCCGCCAAGCTGAGATGCATGAGCTGTCAGAGAATCCAGAGAAACTCCGATTCCAGGATAAATCATGCCTCCGATATAATTCTTATTTTTATCAATCACGCAGACTGTATTTGCTGTCCCAAGATCAAAGATTAGAAGTGGAGCCGGATACTCAACAATTGCTGCAACAGAATCGACCACCAGATCACTTCCCAACTGTGCTGGGTTATCGATTCGAATGTTCAATCCTGTCTTAATTCCGGCTCCCACAACAAGAACATTCTTCTTCAGGATCTTCTCTACCGCCAGCTTCACGATGGTTGTAATCTGCGGCACGACAGAAGAAATGATTCCGCCTTCGATTTCATCTCTATGAATATGATAAATATCAAGTACATTCTTAATATCGATTGCATACTCTAACTCTGTCTTCGTACGAACAGTTGACAAACGTTCTACAAAAAGAGTTTTATCTCCATCAATACAGCCCAATACAATATTTGTATTTCCAATGTCTATTGTCAGTATCATCTTTTAAACTTCCCCCCCTCTCTGTGCCAGAATCTGATCAAGGATTCGATCTGCTGTTTCCTCTTTTGTCAGCTTGCCGAGCTCTTTTTCAAAATCTTCTGTAATCACTGTGACCACATTCGTATTCCCGCCAAACCCGGCGCCTTCCATTTTCAAACTGTTTGCTATAATCATGTCCAGGTTCTTTTTCTTCAGCTTCTTTCTGGAATTCTCGAGCATATTTTCTGTTTCCATAGAAAATCCACAGAGGAATTGATCTTTTGTTTTATGCGCTCCAAGATACGCAAGAATATCATCTGTGCGTTCCATTTCAAGTGCCAGATCGTCATCCTTTTTCTTCACCTTTTCATCACTGACATAGCGTGGTCTATAATCCGCAACTGCTGCTGCCTTAATAATAATATCCTGTTCTTCGGCCCGTCCTGTCACTTCTTCAAACATTTCTCTCGCCGTTGTGATTGGAACAACATTTACAAAATGTGGCTTCTCAATAGAGGTCGGTCCTGTGACAAGTGTAACATCCGCTCCACGCTGCATACATACCTTTGCAATCGCATACCCCATCTTTCCGGTAGAATGATTCGTAATATAGCGTACAGGATCAACGGACTCCTGTGTAGGACCTGCTGTAACCAGAACATGCAGTCCTTTCATATCCTTTTCTCTTGCGATTTCCCGCAAAATATATTCAAGCAAAAGCTCCGGTTCCGGCATTTTCCCTGCTCCTGTATCTCCACAGGCAAGATAACCAACCGCCGGGCTGATCACTTCATAATTATAATGCTCCAGTACCTTCAGGTTATCCTGAACGATTGGATTCTCAAACATATTCGTATTCATTGCAGGAGCAACGATCTTCTTACATTTGCACGCCATGATTGTTGTTGTCAGCATGTCATCCGCAATGCCATGAGCAATCTTCCCAATCACATTCGCACTTGCCGGTGCCAACATAACTACGTCCGCTTTCTTCGCTAATGATACGTGTTCTACACTATATTGAAAATTCCGGTCAAATGTATCTACAAGACACTTATTTCCTGTCAGTGTCTCAAATGTGATCGGATTAATAAAATTTGTCGCATTTTCTGTCATAAGCACATGCACATCTGCATGCAATTTCTTCAGCGCACTTGCAAGTGACGCAATTTTATATGCTGCAATACTTCCTGTCACTCCAAGAAGTACAGTTTTTCCCTTTAACATGAGTACATTTTTCCTTTCTGTTAAACTCTTTTTTTAGTTTAGCACAACAAATATTCTTAGAAAAGTCCTTTACCGTTATGTTTTTCACAAAATACCGTATAATTTTGTATTTTATCCACATTCTATATAAAGAAACCCACATTCTTTTCTTATAACTGATGCACGTATTCCATCTTTGATATTATTTCGTCACAAATAATGCACCATAAAAAGGAGGATTTCATCATGGATGAACAAACACGAAAACTATATGAAGAATGCAACACTGGATGTCAGATGGCAATCGAAAGTATGCAGCAAATCAAAGATTTCACCCAAGATACAACCTTATTCCAATTAATTGAAAAATACATTGATCGTCATTCTCGATTAGGCGGTAATGCAAAAGACCACCTGATTGATTCGGGAAATGAAGTTAAAGCTCCGGGAATGATGGCTTCCGCATTTTCCTGGTTCAGCACAGAACTTAAACTGAATCTGAATGATGATAACTCCAAAATTGCAAAACTTCTGATTGATGGATGCAGCATGGGAATTAAAACACTCGGAGAACGTGCCAATACATTGAACAGGGCTGACAAATCTGCCGATGCGCTGGCAAGAAAAATTATCAAAACAGAAGAAGAAATGATACGAGAATTAGAATCATTTTTATAAAATTTGCTTTCTCTTATCTGTAATGTTAGTATAGTGATATTAAGTTATTAACATTACAGATAAGGAGCATTCTATGCTGAAATCATATATTGCATTTGACCTGGAGACAACCGGGCTAAGTCCTCAGGAACATGAAATTATAGAGATTGGTGCCCTCAAAGTCCGGGAAGGAAAGGTCGTTGACCGTTTTATGGAATTCGTCCATCCAGACAAACCGATCACACCGATGATCACCAACATCACACATATCACAAATGATATGGTTGCAGGAGCAAGATCCTGCCCGGAAGTCATCCACGATTTTCTCTCCTTTTGTGAAGATGACGTGCTGATCGGACACAACGTCATGTTTGACTATAGCTTTGTAAAATGCAGTGCAGTCAGAGAAGGTCTTACATTTGAAAAAATGGGAATCGATACTTTAAAAATTGCCCGCAAAGTACATAAAGACTTTGAGTCTAAAAGTCTCGGTGCGTTATGCGACTATTATCATATTGAGAATCCTGCTGCTCACCGCGCATACTATGATGCACTCGCAACCGCAAAGCTTTATCAGACACTGGCACACTATTTTGAGCCACAGGATCCGAAAGTGTTCCAGCCTCTTCAACTTCAATATAAAATTAAAAAAGTGCAGCCTGCCACACCAAAGCAGATTGCACTCTTAGAACGCCTGACGGAACAGAAAGAACTGATACCTGACTGGGATACAACTACGCTGACAAGAAGCGAAGCCTCCCGGATCATTGACAGGCTTTTGAAATCTTAATCTTCCTGAAGTCTCTGTACCATTGCCCAGATTGCCTTTGCCGAATTGAAGTTCACCGGCATCATCTCAGAGGCTTCAATGCTGATATCAAATGCATCCTCCAGCTCTGATACAAGTGTGATGATCGCGAAAGAATCAAGAAGCTGATCATCGATCAGAGCTGTCTCGTTCTCATAGTCAATACTATCATCAATCTCATTTAAAATTTCTAATAATTCTTCCATTTTTTCTTCCTCTTTTCCTATCATTTTGAATCTGTAACTGTTCTACCATGTTCAATTCATAAGTTTCCTGCTGTACTCTTGCCTGGATCCATCCTTCTTCCTCGCTGTAAAGTACAACCCCCCGGAAGTTCATGGCTCAAGAACAATGCCATTCCTTCCATTGCTGAATACGCACCGGTTCTCTCGAATACAAGGATGGCGCCTTTTTCCAAACCTTTCAAGGTGATTTCATTGCAGAGAACATCATTCAGTGTACATAAGGATCCACAGACTTTCCAGGTCTTTTCTTCTGCATTCTTATTTTTGGAAACTTCCGCAACCTTCACTGAAACTTCCTTTGGAAGTACCTTCACATACGGTTCATACATTCCCTTGATTTGCCCGTCATAATTGAGCTGATGACAGCCCCCCGTCAACAATACAATAATGAATGCCGTCACTCGTCTTGGTATCTTCCACTTTGGTCAAATAGTAGCCACACATCGCCGCCAGCGCGCGTCCCAGCTCTACTGTTACATGTCCCTTCACTGCATGCCCTTCACAGCGTCCTGAAGTCCCTTTAATCCAGCTTCTTCAAAGGTCTCTGCCGTTTTATCGCGGAAATACGGAACTGCCGTTCCAGAGCCGTATTCCAGACATCTCACATCGATCTGCTCTTCTGCCGCTTTCTTTAAAAATTCATCCAGATATGCCAGTTCCTTCTGATGGCGCTTCAGATTCTTCTTTTGTGTTCCTGAGAAATAGTGAATTCCTTCAGCCTCGATTCCCGGAAGTTCCTTTGCCTTTTTCAGAATTTCTAATACCGTATCTTCGTCCATTCCAAACTGATTTCCACTTGTAAGTCGCGGGTATAACCGGAGCACACCATCCTCCGGATGTTCCTCGCTCCATTCTGCAAAATATTGGAAATGCAGTGGGGATTCCACTGTATATGCACATTTATTTCCGCAATATGAAAGTATCTCCCGGATATCATCCCGTTTTTTCATAACACCTGAAATAAATAATTTTTCCGGTGGAACTTGCAGTTTCCTGCAAATCCGAAATTCTCCCATGGAGCAGACTTCGATGCGGTCTGCCCACTGAGCCATATATCCTGTCAGAAATGGATTCGCCTTCATTGCATAACAAAGGCTGATCCCCGGACCAAAGCCTGCACGAATACGTTCTGTCTGTTCTTTTAAGATATCCAGATCAAACACGTAAAGCGGAGTTTCATATTTTTTTGCAGCATTAAACAGCATTTCTTTTTTCACAATATTTTCTCCTTTCTTATGCTGCTCCTCTCAAACCCCCCCAATGTACAGCCTTTATTTTTTCCATAATTCTTAAAATAATTACGGTCTGTCTTGCCATTCTTGTTCAACGGCATCTCATCTACCTGAATCAATTTTGTCGGAACCATATAGACCGGAAGTTTTTCCTTCATCTGTTTTCTGACATCTGAGGCTGCTTTCTCTCCAAGATAAAATCCCATAATACGATTTTTCTCCATATCAAAGACACAGCAGCTCTTCTCCACTCCATCAAGTGCTGTCATAGAACGCTCAATTTCCTCCAGCTCAATCCGGTGTCCCATATGTTTGATCTGGAAATCTTTTCTTCCTGCAAATACGATATTTCCTTCTTCGTCATAACTTCCAAGATCTCCGGTTCGATACATTCTCTGTTCTGTTCCATCTACAGGATACAGCACAAACTTCTCCGCTGTCTGCTCAGGTTCTTTATAATAGCCATTCGCCAGAGATTCTCCTGCCGAGCAGATTTCCCCCCCCTGTACACCAGGTTCTGTCACCCGTTTGCCTTCCTCGTCTACAAGGATTACTCTTCTTCCCGGGAATGCCTTACCGGCCGGTATTTTCTCACTGTCCTCATACTGTCGCTCAATCGGGAAATAGGTACAGTTACAAGTAATCTCAGTTGGTCCATATAAATTTACAAATTTTGCATCTGGCAGCTTTTCCTGCCAGATACGCAGCTGTTTTGGCGGCATTGCTTCTCCGCTGAACATAACTCTTTTCACTGATTCCGGCACTCTGTAATTCAATCCTTTCAGCGCAGACACAAGTGTTAATGCCGAAACAGCCCAGGTCAGATTGGTCACTTTCTTATCGCAAAGATAATCCAGAAGTCTCGGCGGTGTCGAGAAGTATTCTTTCGGTATCAAAACAAGCTGTGCCCCCCCTGTCATGATACTGGAATAAATATCTTTCACAGACACATCAAAATCAAACGGTGCCTGATTTCCAATCACATCTTCTGATGTAATCTCAAAGATTTCTGTAAAATGACGGACAAACCGGCTGACAGCACCATGACTTACCACGATTGCCTTCGGAGTTCCTGTAGACCCAGAAGTGAAAATTCCATACAAAGCATCTGTCTCTTTCCATTGTCCCTGGATCTGTTCAAGTTTACTGCGTTGCTCTTCTGACAAATCCGTTCCTGTTGTCGGTAGAAGTGTCTCCGGTCCGATCACTTTCTCTTCGAGTCCTACTCCGACTGCTTCCAGCTGCTCTTTTCCCTTCTCATCAGAATGATCACTTCCGGCTCCAGCTTCTCCATAATCTTTCGCAGACGTTCCGCCGGGTTCATCGGATTCACCGGAACATAAAAACATCCTGCATAAACGATTCCAAGCATCACTGCCAGTGTTTCTGAACTTTTCTCTAAAAGAACCGGAATCGGATTTCCCGGTTGAACCTTTTTACTTAATTCTGCACCTATCACCTGAGCTTTCTTCACAAGTCCTTTCCAAGTCAGCTCCTGATTTACATCCGAAACAGCAACCCTGTCTTCATACTTTTTCGCTGTCTGCTCCAGGCTCCACAAAATATTCAACTCTTCTTTTGCTATCATTTTCCTACACCCGTTTCTTTTGCCACTTCTATTTTTCCTTGTATTCTTGCAAGGTTCTGCTTATACTGTTTGGCCAGCTGATTCCATGCTTCATACGTCGGATCATTTCTATGATCTTCCAGTTCATAATTCTCTTCTAAATAATTTCCAAGATACGAAGTCACCTTCTCTGCCCCCCCATAAACATTCAGATGATCGCCCTTATCCTGTGTATCTTCTGTCCAGTTCAGCCCTAATTCTTCCACCTTCTTATTCAGATCCAAATATGTGATTCCTTTTCCATCCGCATATTTCTGTATCTCTGCATGCCGTTTATGATTCCAGTTCTTTGGTGATGGCATACTTACAAGCAATAACTGCGCATTATTCTTTTCACACAGTTCTTCAATTTTCTCCAGATAAACCTTTACATACTCAGGCATTGTTTCACATTTTTTCTTTTTCTTCATATAATCCGGTTTTCCTTCATATGGATCAACCTCATCCCTGATCACAAACCCCTTGTAATTCGTATGCATTTCCGGCTCATCTACTACTGTCTTCCACAGATTATGATAACGGAAAACCGGCAGATAATACTGTCCTGCCTGCGTTAATATCTCCTGTGTACTTTTTACTGCTCCAATATCACGGAACAATGTATTTGTCTCAAGTATCACAATCTTTGGAGACTGTTTCTTAAATGCATGTTTCAGCATGTAATAAGTCTCTGGAATTCTCTGTGCTCCCTGTCCACAGTCATAAGTTGTAATCCCTTTATCGTCCCACAATCGCATTGTTGATACGGAATTATAGCTTTCGCTGTCACCGGCCACCAGCAGATCCAGTGTATCTTCCGGCTCAACTGTAAGAGCCGCAAACGGACGGTTTCTTCCGGTCACTTCTCCATTCAGCTGATGCACCACATAACATTCCATCCCGACAGAACTTGCCAACAGAAATACTGCCAGTATTACAATAAAGAGAACTCCTCTTTTTATCTTACTCATTCTTATCACCTCAGAAACCGGCGTAGATCAGATCTTGAATCTGATATCCATCCCCATACGCTGCGAAGATTAAAATACCTATAATCAAAGCATAATACAATCCCCCAACGCACCGGTACAGCCAGTTCTCCCATTTTCTTCTGCACATGGATTCCGTGCTCTTTCATAGAACCCACAATTCCGACGATCAGGCATCCCACTATCACTGCCAGATAATCTGCCCGCTCGAGCCCGAGTGTATACAGTGTCCCATCTGTTAATTGTCCTGCATCAAAATGCTTTATCATATTGCAGAACATATACCATCCGGCCTTCAATCCATTTGCACGGAAAAATAACTCTCCAACTACAATAATCACCCATGTCTTTGCAATCTGGATTGTTCTCCAGATTTTCGTCTCCGGATCAATATGACACACTTCTAAAATATGGTCTCGAACCGGCTCCACAGCAATCCCAAGCATGATCAATACAAAATAATACATTCCATAGAAAATATAGTTCCACTGTGCGCCATGCCAGACTCCGTTCGCAACCCACACTGGGAACAGGGCGATTGCAGAAGTCACCAGTCTTGTAATATGCTTTCCGCAATGCTTTCTTCCATACTGGTTCCATTTCTTAACCAATCCGGATACCGATACCGGATAGAAAATATATGCCTTGAACCACGCGCCGAGTGTAATATGCCATCTGCGCCAGAATTCGGAAGGGTTCTTCGCACAGAACGGCTGTCGGAAGTTTTCCGGAAGGCAGATACCAAACAACTTTCCACTTCCTATAATGATGTCCATACAGCCGGAGAATTCCATATAAAGCTGAATCACGTAACCAATCGCTGCTGCAAGAATCACCGCACCATGATAGTCTGCATAATGGTCAAATACCTGATTTACCATCAGTGCCATACGGTCAGCTATCACCATCTTTTTAAAGAGTCCCCAGAAGATTCTTACATAACCATCGACCACATTTCTATATTCCAATGATTTTCCTGTATACAATGTGTCTGCCACATCAGAATATCTTGCGATTGGTCCTTCCATGATCTGTGGGAAGAATCCAAGAAACAATGCGGTTCTCCAGATTTCTGTCTCTGCCTGTATGGTTCCCCCCCAGTACACATCTGTCATATAACCAATAGCCTGCAATGTATAAAATGATATTCCAATTGGCATTAATAGATTTTCCGGTCTCCATCCTTCCAGAACCGGATGTCCAAACAGATGACTTAAATTCACCGTAAAGAAATCAAAATATTTCAGATAGCCGAGAATTCCAAGTAAAATGAAGATGCCAAGTGCAAAAACTCTTCGTCCTTTTTTCTGATATTCCATCTTCACTGCTTTCTTTTGTTTCCGTTCCAGACCTTCTACAGCCTTCGCTTCCTGCATCCGGATCACAGTCAGCCAAATGCCGATACAATGGGTCAGAAGCGTTGTTCCTAAAAGATAAACCAGTAATTTCCCACTTAGCAGATAAAAGAAAATCCAGCTGAATCCCAGCAGGACTCTTCCTCTCCATTTCTCCGGTGCAAGCTGATAGACGAACAGACAGACCGGAAGAAATAAAAAGATATATATGATCGAATGATATCCCATCTTTTGTAGTTCTCCTTCTTTTGTGAACTGTGTTCCCTGGCAACGTATCTATACAGGTACAAACGGTTCTGATTTAAATCTTTTTTATTATTTCATCAACATCTTAAAGCATACTCTCTACATTTCTTAAGATTTTATAAATTTATTTTTCGTTTAAAACTGGTATGGTTTATTTTTGTAAAAGTGGCTCTTTTTTATAGTCCACTTCTGTTGTATAGTATGATAAATCTTAAAGGAAAGAGGTTTTTGTTATGAATTCTAAGTCAACAGTAACATTAAAGAAACTTGTCATGGCTGCACTGTTCGCAGCGCTTGCCTGTGTTGCTACGATGTCAATCAAGATTCCTACTCCCGGAACAAGCGGATATATTCACCCGGGTGATGCGATTGTTATCCTTGCTGGTGTTGTTCTCGGACCTGCATGGGGATTCCTCGCAGGCGGTATCGGATCTGCTATGGCAGACCTGCTCGGAGGATATTTTGTCTATGTTCCGATCACATTTGTGATCAAAGGACTGGTATCCCTTTGCTCCGCCCTTCTTTACCGTAAAGTAGGTAAGAATTCCAAGAGCCGTTACATAGCAGTCATCCTCGGCGGTGTTGCTGATATCATTCTCGTTGCCGGCGGTTACTGCCTGTGCGAGTACTTTATCTACGGAGCCGGCGCATTCGCAAGCGTTCCGGCGAACCTGGTCCAGGGAATCGGTGGACTGATCCTTTCTGCTGTACTTTATCCGATTTTGATTGCAATTCCGGATGTAAAACAGACAGCACTTGCGAATTCATAAGTTTTGTTTATTAACTGATAAGCCCTATAATATTGCACGCAAAATCCCCCCATGGGAAGACAGAACCTTTACTTCTTCTCATGGGGGGGGATTTTGTTGTATCTAATACTTATTTTCACATAAAGAAAAAAGTCCGGAAACAATCATTTCCAGACTTTCTAAGAGGCGCAGACCGGATTTGAACCGGTGAATCAGGGTGTTGCAGACCCACGCCTTACCGCTTGGCTACTGCGCCATATCTTAAATTTTATTACAGCCAGCAATGCTTTCTGTAAAATGACCCCCCCGACGGGAATCGAACCCGTGTTACCGCCGTGAAAGGGCGATGTCTTAACCGCTTGACCACGGGGCCTCAACGATCACTTTCTCGCGTGACCGTTTTATATAATATCATATGTTTTTGTGGAATGCAAGTGTTTTTACAAATTTTCTTTTATTTTTTTCATCACAATTCAAGAATGTAACAGTTACTCACCTTTTTTCACTTCGAACCTGCTGATTCCCATCATGCTCACTGTTCCATCCGTGCTGTTCGTATCGATCTCGCAACTATTATAAAAACTTCCGTCTTCATACCAGTTATATACATTTACAAGCTCGGATTCTGTATGTTGGGATGCTTCTCCATATGCTGCCTGAACGACATCAATTGCCGTTCCTAACTGGATTCCTCCCGGGAATATTACTGTCAAGTCTTCGTTTCTCAGTGAATACTGTTCCACATAGATTCCTCCGACCAGACAATCCTTCGCTTCTTTTACAGCATTCCCTGTATTGATCAGATCCACCATGATCGTATTCTTGGAAGCATCTTTAAACCAGGCATTCTGATAATCTCCTGCTTCAATCTCATACTCCTGCGGAAGGCTTTTTTCATCCAGCGTAAGTCCAGTGCTTTCCAGGTCTGCGATTGTACACGGAAGCGTCAGTCCTTTACCGTTAATCTGAACGGTATAAGAATTCCAGCTTGCTCCAAGTTCTTCACTTTGTGGTGCGGCACCTTCTATATCCGACTGGATTCCCTTAGCGGCTTCTGCTTCTGCCGCTGCTTCCTGATTCTCTTCTTCCAGCATTTCATCTGTATTATTCTCCGCTTCGTCCTCACCGTTATCCTTCGCAGATTCCTTTACAGCCTTTGGCACTTTAATCTTCTTTGTATCATTATAGGACACAAATGTCACTTCCAGTGTATAGGATGTCACCTGTGCATTCTCTTCTCCTGCTGCCTTCAAATAATCTGTCAGATCAAAGGTAATCTTTGCCGGAAGTATATTACTTCTATAAATATCAATCACACAGTCCACTTTTACGTTGTTCAATTTCTGCTGAAGCTCCTCGTTGTTTTCCTCATCCTCGGAAGCCTGTAGATTCCAGCCTGACAGATCAGAGGAATCTTCTCCGAGTAAAGCTTTCAGCGTATCTGCAAATGTCTCCTGGAACTGTGTTCCACTGATCGTTCCTGTCAGCTCAAAGCACTCTTCCTTATTCACGGTCGCAAGATCCTGTGAAACGTTGAATGCTCCGGACAGATTCTGAAGTCCATCGAACAATACCGTCTGCTGTGAAGATGTCTCTTTCTCCTCAACAGCGTTCTTCTCCCAGGCTTCATCCGTTCCACTGTAGATCACAGTCTTCCCGTCTTCTTCCACCTGATAAGATTCCATCTCCTGTGTCTCTTTCGTTCCGGCCATATTCGTCTTCTGCTGACCTTTTCTGTGTACTGCTGCCGGATCCCGTGTCATCTCGATATCCAGATTGCTCTCCTGGCTGATTGCACTGTTGCCATTACCCATCTGCAGTTTTACGATCTGATTCTCTTCTGCCGATTCTACCGATGTCATATTAACCTCAATATCGCGGAACAGATTCTCCGATGTCGCTGCTTTCTGACAGCCACTCAGACTTCCAACTGCCGCAAGAAATATAATTCCTGCTGTTAACTTCTTTATCCATTTACATTTCATAGTTTGTCTTTCACTTCCCAAGTCGTATATTCAAGAATGCCTCGACATTCTTGCTACTATCTCTTATCGTAACCAGCTTTGCACTTCATTATACAAAATTATTTTCTCAAAAACAATGCTTACTTCCTGCCTGTGACATCTCACTACTGAACAATAGTTACTGTTCACATACCACTATCCCGAGACATACAAGCCCAAATTCCATTGCCGCAGGCAATTTGGAATGAATTTTGGCTACGTTACTGTGAACGGAGTGAACAGTAACGAACAATAACCCGAGCATTCCCCTATCGTCTTCTATTTTCCTACTATTTTTATATGTTTATTTGGTTTTTCTATTGACTTTCTCATTGAAATGCTTTATCATACTTTTCATACCTGTTTAATATGTTATTTTGTTTGAGTGAGGAATTTGCTTATGAATATCTTATGCTTTGGAGATTCGAATACTTACGGATACCGCCCGGATGGAACCGGACGCTTTGATGAAAAAACAAGATGGACCTGCCTGCTTCAGAAGAAATTCGGCAACGGACATCGCATTATCGAAGAAGGATTGTGCGGCCGCACAACTATTTTTTCGGACGCTTTTCGCGAAGGCCGCCGCGGATTAGACCAGATTGGAATCACAATAGAGACTCACAATCCTATAGATCTTCTGGTTCTCATGTTAGGAACAAATGACTGTAAAACGCGCTTTAACGCTTCTTCCAAAACGATTGCCAAAGGATTGATTCAGGTTATTGAAAAAGCGAAGAAATATAGTCCTCAGCCCTTTGAACTCTTGATCATCTCTCCGATCCATCTTGGCAATGGAGTCGGAGATGACGGCTTTGATCCTGAATTCGATCTTGCGTCTGAACAGGTTTCCAGACAGCTTGCACAGGAATATCGGAAAGTTGCCACTCATTATCACGCCGGTTTTCTGGACGCTTCAAAAATCGCTCTTCCAAGTGAAATTGACCGGGAACATCTGGATGAATCCGGTCATGCAGCACTTGCGGATGCTGTTTATAAAACAATTACTGAAAGTGGATTGCTTGAAAAAGGGATGGACTCTTCTTTCTGTCATATTGCATAATATTCTTCCCTAATGCTCTTACCAACTATGAGAAACACGCTCCGCGAGTTTCTCAAGTTATCGCGGCAGTCGCCAAGGTCTCGTGCAAGCACGGACTTTGGCTCGTTGCCCGCGTAAATTAAAAGAGCTGTCATACGACAGCCCTTTCATCAGAAAAGATTATTATTGTGTTTATAAATCAAGTTTTTTCTTCAATTCTTCACGAATCTCATATGCGCTGAATCTCATTGGAATTTCGTAAGTCTCATCTTTACTGTGCTGTGGATCCCATACCTGTGCATAGAATGGGTTCTTTCTTGCAATCTTTGGATAAGCCCAACTCTTCTTCATACATTCTGGACACCAGTGTCCTCCCTGAAGAGCCGCATTTACAGATAAATCAAATTCGTGTCCGAACGCACACTTCCATTTTACAGGAGTATAGATATCTTCGATTTCTCCGCCAAGATACTCGCCTCCTCTGAATTCTGCCGCTTTCTGCAGATCTTCAGCTGTCAGATTCTCAAGATCTTTGCTTTCATCATATCCGTGATCAAGGAATGTTTCTTCTTCGCTTGGACGATGAAGTTCGAATTTTGTTCCGATCAATTTGTGTTTTTCTTCCAAAGATCCGTAGAATGCCTGAATCCATTCGGTTTTATTATTTTCTTCTGCCCATCTTGGTCCCATTTCTTTTGAAGCTATCGCTTTATTTTTTTCCTTTAACTGCTCAATATTCGGAAGCATTGCCGCAACCATTGGGTTCTTGAAAAGACGTCTTGCTGTGTTTTCAACTTTTTCCCAATACTCTTTTCCGGAAATGCAGCGGAAGTGGAGATAATTTTCCAAAACATCTGCATCTGTATAGTACTGTCCATGGAAGTTAAATCTTGCCATCTGCTGTGGTTCATAAATATCTTCAAAATTATAACCCATCGGATTCAGATTAAGATTCATGAATTCCCATGTAGTCTTACGGAATTCTTTTCCACTACTTAAGTTATATGCTTTTCTCCAAAAGCTTTCATCTACCCAGTCTTCACATAAGTTTGCCATACAGATACCAGACTCAATCTGTGTGCTCCACTCCAATACATTGTTCGGTGGCTGATGGAACATGATTGGTTCCTGAGCTGCCGTCTCTGCACTTGGATGCTGACCAGTCTGGCGAATGGATACCCAGTATTTTAATCCGCAATCATACAATGCTGCCTCAGTAAATACTTTTGACAATGCATAGTAATCGTGAATAGACGGGTTCATCGGATCTCCAACTCTACCAAAATGTACCGGTTCCAGTCTGCTTCCTGTCATAGCAACTGTTCCGACATATGCCAAATGAACTTTATCCGGATCTGGCTGCTCTTTAATTGCTTTTATGATATTTAATGTTGATCCGATATTTGTATACAATGTCTCTTCCGGATATTTATCCGCTGCCGGAGATACCATTGCGCCAATATGTAATACATAATCACAACCATCTACGCATTTTTTGATTGTGTCGTAATCTGACATGTCTCCCCCCCATACAACTTCAAGTGCAGGACACATATGTTTCTTTGCAAATACACGATTCTTATCGGATGGTCTGAGCAGCGCACGTACTTTGAATCTGTTTGGTCTTGCCAGCAACTGTTTCAGTGTCTGGCCTCCCATCATTCCGCTCGCACCTGTTATGAAAACAAGTTTTTTCGGTTTTGATACATCTCTGTGCACATCTTCACGGTCAAATGTAAGTGCTGCATCCATTGCTTCTCTGGTTGCATTAATTGCACGTCTTGCCATTGCTGCATCACCGATCTCAAAGTAGCCGATTCCGTTTTTATAACATGTCTCTGCAAGAGCACTTCCGTCACGTTTCTTAGCACCGATTGCAAGTACTGCCGTATCACATGGGAATTCAACTTTTTCTCCGTCTTTTTCGCCGATCACAACATTGTCACCGATTTCAGTTACTTTTATGGATGTAACCGGGATAATGCCGGATTTCTGGATTTCTTCACCCATACATATTTTTCTTGTTGTTCCCATATCAGAACAGATATCCGGAAGCATTTCGAGAACGCTTACTTTCGCTCCCTTTTCTGCCAGATATTCTGCTGTTTCCATGCCGACCATACCGCCACCGATCACAACAACATTTCCTGTAGCTTCTGCTTTACCGTCTAATACATCATGAGAATCTTTTACAAATGCCTTATCTACGCCCGGAATCGGAGGAATGATTGACTCTGCACCGATTGCGTTCATAACAGTATGAGGTTTGATTTCTTCAATCATTTCCGGTGTAACTTTTGTATTCATACGAATATCAACGCCCAGTCGTTCCGCCTTCTTAGCCATTGAGATTGCCGCCGCTTTCATTTCTTTCTTACGCGGTGCCTCACCTGCTGTTAAGAACTGACCACCAAGTGTGTCTGTCGCTTCGCAGAGAATCGGATCATGTCCTCTCTTCTTCAGGATAATTGCAGCTTCCAGTCCTGCAATACCTCCACCGGCTACAAGTACTGTCTCTGGTTTTTCTGTCAGATGGATCTCACATTCTTTTTCGCGTCCAAGAGCCGGGTTACGAAGACAGGTAATACATTCCATATCCATATTTTCAAATCCGTCATAACAGCCCTGATTGCATCCGAT
Source organism: Mediterraneibacter faecis JCM 15917 (assembly GCA_001312505.1). Classification (GTDB taxonomy): domain Bacteria; phylum Bacillota; class Clostridia; order Lachnospirales; family Lachnospiraceae; genus Mediterraneibacter; species Mediterraneibacter faecis. Next base: position 19,769 of record BBDW01000006.1, on the reverse strand, counting down.
ACAATAATCAATATCGTCTGTCTGCCCTGCTTCTGCCTTCTTACAGAAGTCAGGGTCTGCAAGCTGTGCACGTCCCATAACAACCATATCTACTTTGTCTTCTTCCAGAATCTTTTCTGCAAGTTCAGGTGTATTAATTCGTCCAACTCCGATTGTCAACATTCCTGTTTCCTCGCGGATTTTAGCTGCATTGTCAACATTAAATCCCTGTGGAAGATCTACAGGAGGAACTTCGAATTTCAATCCATTTGACAAAATATTTCCTCTGGAAACATCCAGAACGTCAACACCTGCTTCCTGTGCAAGTTTACAGAATTTGATTACTTCTTCGATTGTAAGTCCACCTTCAAGATAATCATCATGTGCATCGATTCTCATTAACAATGGCATACCCTCCGGCATATTAGCACGGATTGCACGAATACACTCTAATGGGAATTTTGCACGGTTTTCAAAAGATCCGCCATACTCATCTGTTCGTCTGTTAATTCCACCGGACAAGAAAGAGTGTGGCAGGTAGGTATGTGCACAATGGAATTCAATACAGTCATATCCTGCCTGAACTGCGCGGTTTGCAGCCTTTCCATAGGCATCTACTACAACCGGAATCAATTCTTTAGGCATTCCCGGAATTGTGATTTCTGCACTGATCGGCATATCACTTGGGATAATGATCTGCGCTGCACGGTCAGAAGAAACTGCCAGAGCTCCAAGCCACAACTGAACGCCGGCCTTACCACCTTCTGCATGGATTGCATCTGTTAATCTTTTCATACCCGGAATATACTCGTCTTCACTAAGGGATAAGAAACGTTTTGGTGCTGCTGGTGTGTAAACACTTGTAACTTCGACAATGTTTAATCCGCTTCCACCTTTTACACGAGCCACATGATAATCGATCAGTTTGTCTGTAACTTCACTTCCGTCACCTGAAAATTTCGTTCCCATAGCCGGAAGAATAATACGGTTCTTTAATTCCATATCTTTTATTTTTATAGGACTAAATAACTTCTCAAACACAAAAATCAGCCTCCTTTTTCTTATTTCATTTTCCAAGAATGCTCCATCATTCTTGCTACGAGTTTTGCGTTACCTATAGTTTACACTGTACAGATGAATGAACGTCAATGACACATTATTGCCAAACTTCATGCCCTACTTTTTACTTTTTTCCAAACTACATTAGTTAAAATCCCCATGAGAAATCTTTTATCGGAAAACAGGGCCATTTCCTCTGTACAGTTGACTGTACGCTTTAGAATAAGTATACTGAAATTATACAGATAACGTGACAAGGAGGATACGTTATGAGAATGCAGGAAATCTGTAAAATCAGCGGATTTACAAAAAGAAATATTCACTATTATATTAAGGAAGGATTACTTTCTCCTGCTTCTGATGTTCAGAACGGTTATTATGATTTTTCAGAGGAAGAAGTGAAGCGACTATCTTTAATACGTCTGTTTCGTAATGCCGGCCTTTCTATTTCCGTGATCCGATCTATTATGAATACGCCTGACAGCACCGGACTATATTTAAATCAGCATATCAAAGAGCTCCATAAAGAAAAGGAACGTTTAGAAGGAATTTTATCTGCTATGAATGATCTTTTCGAACGCCTTCCGGTTAACACAGATATTGATAAACTATATGCCTTAGGAACTCAGATCCATATTCCTGAAATATGCTCTTATCCGGAAAGTGATTCTTTTGATGCAAATGATAAGCTTCAGGTTAACCGGATTTTGTGGGTTCATTTCCTTCCCGAACCACCGTTGACCGAGTACCAGGAATTTTTGTGGCAGAAATTAAATCATCTTACAAACATTCAGTATAATGAAAACTGTCGCAAGATTCGTCAGTTTCTTCATACACTTGACATTACTGACATTGACAGACTTTTCAAAAAGAAAGACAAGCATATCAACTATGTAGCATCTTTAGATCACGACGGCTGTTTGCAATATGCCGAAGAAATGAAAAACAGAATCCGTGCGTTTATGAAAAATAAAGAAAATATTGATGCCTGGAAACGATATTACTCTCTGTATATTTATCCGGAAATCCAAATCTACGACAGTGAGATTTGTTCTATCATGTTAGAAATCAGTCCTCTTTTTGTTGATTATTGCACGAACATTCATCTCACCTGCGAAAGAGTCTACGTTTGGCTGCAACAGACTTTAGAAGGAAAAGCTCTTGAAAAACAGCTTCTTGATTTATTTGATGACAAAATTGATTTAATACACAGTCAGCACGGCGAGTTAGAACTTTTAGCAAATTTTCCACAATTAATCCTTGGAGCCGACTGGTAGATACAACTACCGTTAAAAAATGGTTAGATAAAAAATTTGATTTTATCATAAAATCACCACTCACATTGTACTGTAAAAAAATATTACACCAAAAGAAGCATCATCTCGGTGCTTCTTTTCTTTATGTAAATATGCTATAATACATTAATACGTTCGTGTACAAAAGTATACGTGCTTTTACAGGAGGAAAACACACATGGGAAAACATGAAAAAGAACGTGATGGATTCAAAAGCCGGACTGGATTTATCCTTGCCTGCATCGGATCTGCCGTCGGCATGGGAAATATCTGGAGATTCCCTTACATGGTATCAGACTGGGGGGGTGGTATGACCTTTCTGATTCCTTATATTTTATTTGTAATATTGATTGCTTCTACAGGAGTAATTGAGGAAATGGCACTGGGACGCGCTGCCAAAGGTGGCCCGATCAAAGCTTCGGTGTCTGCACAGAAATGCGAACTGACAATAAGAAAACAGGTGAACTGATCGGACTGCTTCCGGTTCTTGGCTCTCTCGCACTTGCGATCGGATACACAGTTGTTGTCGGATGGATTTTCAAGTATACCTTCCTTGCACTGACCGGACAGATTGCCGGCATGAAGCAGGATATGAACCAGATTGGCGGTATGTTCGACAGTACTGCTTCTGCTTTTGGTAATAACCTTTGGCTTGTAATCGCAGTTCTTGTAACTGCTGTGATCATGGCAATGGGGGATTGCCGGTGGAATCGAGCGTGCCAACGGCGTAATGATGCCGTTATTGTTCGTACTGTTTCTTGGACTCGGGGGTATATATTTTCTCCCTTCCTGGTTCATCTGCCGGATATCGTTACATCTTCACAATCAATCCAAAGGGACTTTTAGACCCAAGACTTTGGATCTATGCTTTTGGGCAGGCATTCTTCTCTCTGTCCATTGCCGGAAACGGAACTGTTATCTATGGTTCCTACTTAAAGGATTCTGAAGACCTGGTAAGTTCTGCAAAAAATGTTGCCATCTTCGATACAATCGCTGCCTTACTCGCTGCTTTCGTGATCATTCCGGGAATGGCAGTCGGCGGTGCTGAATTATCTTCTGGCGGCCCGGGACTGATGTTTATCTATCTGGTCAATGTATTCAACGGAATGCCCGGCGGCAAGATTGTAGGCATCATTTTCTACATCTGCGTACTTTTTGCCGGAATGAGCTCACTTGTAAATCTGTACGAAGCTCCGGTTGCTACATTACAGGAACGTTTCGGATTAAAGCGGGTCTCAGCTGTTGGAATCATTGCAGCATTCGGCTGCTGTATCGCACTTCTCATCCAGGCATCGTCTCCGGATGGATGGACGCAGTTTCTATCTATATCTGCCCACTTGGAGCAATGCTTGCAGCAATCATGTTCTTCTGGATCGCAGATAAAGAATTCGCACTGAAAGCGGTAAATACTGGACGTGAGAAAAAAATCGGAACTTGGTTCTTGCCACTTGGAAAATATGTCCTTGTTCCACTCGCACTTGTTGCACTGATTGCCGGCGCAGTGCTGGGCGGAATCGGATGATGAAACAATAACGTTAAACTACCACATAAAACTATGAGCCACAATCATTCGCAGCATCAAGCTACCATGATCGTGGCTCTTTTCATTCAGCTATCATTATTCTGTTATACCCATTCTCACTTCAAATGTCGTTCCGCCCTGCTCATTTCCGCGAACCTCAATCTTCCCATCATGCACCCGCACAATTTCACGCACTAACGCAAGTCCAAGTCCCACACCGCCAAGCTCACGGCTTCTTGACTTATCTACCCGGAAAAATGGTTCAAAAATCTGCTCTCGAAATGTCTCATCAATTCCATTCCCAGTATCCGCAACTGTCAGGACAACTTCATTCTTCTCTCTCTTCGCCGATACTGTAACGGTTCCATCTACCCGATTATATTTAATTGCATTTTCAACGAGATTATAAATCATCCGATAAATCAGAATATCACTTCCTGTCAATATCAGTTCATCCTCTGGCTTTTCGTTACTGTTCACACTACATGCGACCAGCAACGACTCTTCTGTTCCATCTGTTCTTCCATCCGATGAATTCTGTGTCTTCTGTATCAGTTCAATATTCTTTTCCTGCGCCAGCGGTTCCAAATCTGCCAGCACCTCCTCTATCAGCCTGCATTTCAATCTTTTCATTACGTGCTACCGTCTGCAGCTCACTCATATCTAAAAGCGTTCTAACAAGCTTGCTAAGGCGTTCATTTTGCTCTGTTACCATCTGGATTGTCTCTTGTGCAGCTGCTTCGTTCTCTGAATTCTCCGCCGCATGATAGAGATCTAGTTGTGCCTGCATTAATGCCAAAGGGGGGGTTCGGAGTTCATGTGCTGCATTCCCTGTAAACTGACGCTGTGTCTCGAATGATTCCGAAAGTCGCAGGAGCATCTTATTATAAGATGTACGAAGTCGGTCCAACTCTGCGATTTTATTTTCCTCAATCGTATACTCTGTCAGATTCTGCGCCTGAACCTTTTCTACTGTTTCTGAGAATTCTCTGAGCGGTTTCAATGCGCGGCCACTGACAAAATAAGTTACCGCTCCGCCAATCAGCGCTACAACACCAGTGATCAACAAACTTCTATTTCTATAATCTGACTTTGAATTGTATACTTCCGTAGAAAATTGTGATGCGAAATCATCCCACTCATTATCCGGAATATCAATGTAGACTGCCTCCGGCGTAGTGCCTGATCTGTGACGGTCTCCTGAAGCGTATCGATATAATAGACACCATTCTTATATAAGAAAAATGTCAGACATCCACACAATACTGTGATCAGCATGGTTGTAAGAATCGTCAGTCTCCACTGGAGTGATATTTTTCTCATGCTTTCCATCTCCTATCTTATACCCCCCCTCACCAATCTTATTCACGATGGATCATAACCAAGTCCTGCTTTCAGTTTCTTTCTCAGAGAAGACATATGCACTCGGATCGAACCGCTGAAACTATCTACAGAAGAATCCCAGACATGCTCGATCAACTCTTCCTGACTGACCGGTCTTCCCTGATTCAAAAGAAGATACTCCAGGATTCCATTCTCTTTTCTTGTCAATGCGACCGGCTTGTCTTTTGCATATGCAGTCCTTTCTTTTGTATCAAAACGAAGACTGCCACATTCAAGACAGACATTTTTCTGTACAAACTTTCTTCTTGTCAGGCTTCGCACACGGCTTCCAGCTCTTGCAGATGAAATGGTTTTTCCATATAATCATTCGCCCCCCCCGCATCAAGACCGTCAACCTTATCTGCAATCTGACTTCTCGCAGATAAGATCAATACTTTTGTCTCTTCATTTTCCTTGCGAAGCTCCCGAAGAATATCCATTCCATCCATCCCCCCCGGAAGGTTAAGATCCAGCACGATCAGATCATACATTTCCACATAAATCATATCCAGTGCTTCCTCTCCGTCATTACACGTGTCTACCTCATAACCTGCCTGATGCAGACTTTTCGCAATCATATCACATAATTTCTTCTCATCTTCAACAACTAATAATCTCAATTTATTTTTCTCCATTTTCTTAACAGGAATTTTACACCCTCTATTGTATAATGCAAACATCGAAAGGTCAATAAACGGTTACTGTTCACACGATGTGCGACCAGCAACGCATCTCGCCATTTTAAATCGCCTTTGGCGATGGGGCGAGATGCATTCAAGCCAAAACATGCATCCTCCGTGTCAATCAGCGGAGTGATTGACACGGGAGTAAACAGTAACAATAAACTGACTTTGAACATTGAAAGGAGTATATGAATGAAATCTGAAAAAGCAACACAGATTCTTTTACTTGCAGCCGGTCTGGTATTTTTCCTTGTCGGAATCTTCCGCGGAGAAGCTGCGGTTGTGCTTAGCAAGGCAATAAAATTATGTATGGAGTGTGTCGGAATTGGATAAGAAAATGAAATCAAGCAAAAACCCTCTGGTCCGCTTCCGCGGATGGATTCAGGCAGCTGCAACGCTGCTGACCAACATTCATATCCCGAATCTGTTTAAAGGGAAAATTTATCAGGGAAATGTAAAGACGATGTGCGTTCCGGGACTAAACTGTTACTCTTGTCCTGCCGCCACAGGCGCCTGTCCGATCGGAGCATTTCAGGCTGTAGTAGGATCCTCCAAATTTAAGTTCACTTACTACATCACAGGATTTTTCATCCTGTTAGGTGTTCTGTTAGGACGATTTATCTGCGGATTTCTCTGTCCGTTTGGATGGTTCCAGGATCTGCTGCATAAAATTCCGGGCAAGAAACTTTCCACCGCAAAGCTGAAGCCTCTGCGGTATCTGAAATATGTGATTCTGGTTGTCTTTGTTATACTGCTTCCGGCATTTGTAACCAATTCACTTGGTATGGGAGATCCTTTCTTCTGTAAATACATTTGCCCGCAGGGAGTACTTGAAGGCGCAATCCCACTGGCACTTGCCAACTCAGGAATCCGTTCCGCGCTTGGACATTTATTTACATTTAAATTCACGATCCTTGCGCTTTTCATCATCCTGAGCATCTTGTTTTACCGTCCATTTTGTAAATGGATCTGCCCGCTGGGCGCTATTTACTCACTGTTTAACAAGGTATCTTTTCTTAAGATCCAGGTTGATCATGAGAAATGTGTTGGCTGCCAGAAATGCAGCCGTGTCTGCAAGATGGATGTCAACGTAGTAGACACACCAAACCATCCGGAGTGTATCCGCTGCGGAGAATGTATGAAAGCCTGTCCGACTGACGCAATCTGCTATCATTATGGGTTTTCAAACAAGAAAAAGGCTGACAATAAATAAACTAAAACAAACAAAATGTAATTTAAAGGAGATTTAAAATCATGAAAAACAAAACACTTAGAACAAACGCAATGAAATTAAAAAAGGTAATCGCTGCATCACTTGCCATTTCTGTACTTTTTGCATTTACAGGCTGCGGAAATTCTTCCTCAACAACCAATACAAAACAGGAATCTTCTTCCACAACAGAAACGGGCAGCACTGACGAGCTGAACAAAAAACTGGACGACCTTTACCAGCAGGAAAACCAGCTTTTTGCTGATCACAAAGATGCATGGGACAAAGTCTTTGGTCTTATGAACAAGAACACTGACGGTGATGCCATGAACGAAAACTATGCTGACTTTCTTGCAAGTACAGTTGAATCTAATAAAGACTCTTTCTCTGAAGAAGAATATGAAACTTTGAGCAAAGACATTGAAACAATTCGCGGTATCGAAGAAGAGATTGCAAAACTCGAGAAAGAGAGCGCTGCATCCGAATCCTCCGACAACGCTTCCTCTAAATCAGATGAGTCCACAGGTGTATTCAAAGGTTTCAAAGGAAAAGATCTGGACGGCAATGATGTAGACGACAGCCTTTTTGCTAAAAACAAAGTTACAGTTGTAAACTTCTGGTTCAGTGGATGCAAGCCGTGCGTCGGAGAGCTTTCCAAACTGAATGAATTAAATGAGAAGCTCAAAGAAATGGGCGGTGAAGTTGTAGGTATCAACACTGACACTTTAGACAACAATGAGGCTGGAATCAAAGAAGCAAAAGAAATTCTGAAAGCACAGGGCGCTTCTTACAAGAACCTGACTTTCGATTCTAATTCAACAGTTGGAAAATATGCCGGAAACATCATGGCATTCCCTACAACAGTTCTTGTAGATAAAGACGGAAATATTGTTGGCGAGCCATTCATGGGTGGCATCGATGATCAGTCAAACTACGATCAGCTGATGAAGCAGATCCAGTCCGTACTTGATCAGAACTAATTCGCATAAGTATCATACTTAGGGGCAGTTACTGTTTGCAGTAACTGCCCCCCCTAACAGCATTTACGCGGATCGTGTTTCTCATAGTTTACATCCACCGCCGCACTTGCTATACTAAACTCATATATACAAACTCAGGAGGCTATTTAAAATGTCTTTTATCAGCGTTTTTGATGTTATGGGGCCGAATATGATCGGTCCTTCCAGTTCTCACACTGCCGGTGCGGCACGCATTGCTTATCTTGCACAGAAGATGATCAACGGACCGCTTGCAAAAGTAGAATTTATTCTCTACGGCTCTTTCGCCAGAACGTATCACGGACACGGTACTGACCGCGCACTTCTTGGAGGAATCATGGGATTTTCCACTGATGATATGCGAATCCGGAATTCCTTCGAGATTGCTACAGAAAACGGACTGAAATACTCTTTTACTCCGAATGAGGAAGAAACTGATATTCATCCGAATACCGTCGATATTATTATGACCAATACTGCCGATCAGGAGATGACGATCCGTGGAGAATCTCTTGGCGGCGGTAAAGTCCACATCACACAGATCAATCATGTAGAAGTAGATTTCACCGGTGAATACAGTGCTATCATTGTTGTCCAAAAGGATGTTCCGGGTGTTGTTGCCTGGATCACCAGCTGTCTCAGCGACCGCCGGGTCAATATTGCTTTTATGCGTCTGTTTCGTGAATCGAAAGGACACACTGCTTACACGATTGTAGAATCCGACGGAAAACTTCCGGAAGAAATTGCCGACACCATCCGCCAGAACGAACATGTTCTGGATGTTATGGTCGTACAGATGTGATTGTGTTCAAGGAGGTTTTTTATATGGATTTTAAAAATGCAAACGAACTCCTTACACTATGTAAGGAACAGAATATTTCTATCTCTGAAGTTATGCGTAATCGAGAGATCATAACCGGAGAATGTCCTGCTAAAGAAGCGGATCAAAAAATGGCGCGTGTTCTTGAAATCATGAAAGAAGCTGCCCGCTCTCCGATTGAAAAACCAATCCGTTCCATGGGCGGGCTGATCGGCGGAGAGGCACAAAAACTTGCCCAGCATTCTGCCAGTGGTCAGGGACTGTGCGGTGAACTGCTTGAGAAAGCTATCACTTATGCTATGGCAACCCTTGAGACAAATGCGTCCATGGGACTGATCGTTGCTTCACCTACCGCCGGTTCCGCAGGCATCGTTCCGGGATTGCTTCTCGCTTTTCAGGAAGTATACCATTTCTCCGACAAAGAGATTCAGCAGGTTCTCTTCAATGCGGGCGCTGTCGGTTACCTCGCCATGCGAAATGCCACTGTTGCCGGTGCTGTCGGAGGGTGTCAGGCTGAGGTTGGTGTTGCATCTGCTATGGCAGCGTCTGCCGCTGTTGAACTTATGGGTGGAACTCCTAAGCAATGTCTGGATGCCGCCTCAACAGTCCTTATGAACATGCTTGGACTCGTCTGTGATCCGGTCGGAGGTCTGGTAGAATACCCTTGCCAGAACCGTAATGCAGCCGGGGTTGCCAATGCACTGATTGCAGCTGAAATGTCTCTTGCCGGCATTTCTCAGCTCATTCCTTTTGATGAAATGCTCGAGGCAATGTACAAAGTCGGGAAGCGACTTCCGGTTGAACTGCGTGAGACAGCATTAAGCGGATGCGCAACAACACCATCTGCCTGTGAAGCATGTCATATACACGCATGATAATACTATTAGATCAACTATTCTAAATAATTAACCCGGAGGCAGGAAAAAATGAAACCGATTTACGAAGAAAATGAAGAAACACTGGAAATCGCTGAACAGATTTCTTGCCATATTCCCCCACATCTTCACAAATCAATGGAACTTGTATCCGTGACAGAAGGTACACTGGAAATCGGAGTCGGAACTGAATTGTATCATATGGAAAAAGGCGATTTTGCACTTGTATTTCCGGAATTGATCCACCACTATCAGGTATTCAACAGTGAATCCTGTAAGGCGATTTATGCACTTGCTTCACCGCTTCTTGCTCCTAGTTATACGAAAGAATTACAGCAATTTTGTCCTGTAAATCCGGTAATTCTGGCTCAAGAAGTACACCCAGACGTAAATTATGCCCTGCGAAGCATGCTGGTCTATCCAGCCGCTTCACAAGGGCATGTTCTGCATCAGGCATTTATTCAGATTATACTTGCACGCACTCTTCCCTTATTTGAAATGATAGATAAGAGCAGTGTGGGAAGTAATAACATTATCTACCAGACTGTTTCTTATATTGCTGCACATTATACAGAAAAACTGACGCTTTCCAAAATGGCTCATGACCTTGGAATCAGTCAGTCCTCTTTATCACGTGTCTTCTCCGGTACATTTCATACTAATTTTAACCGGTATCTGAATGAAGCAAGATTGGATTATGCCTGTAGTCTCCTGCTTCACAGCGACCATACGATTCTCGACATCTGCATCCGGGCAGGATTCGACAGTCAACGGACATTCAACCGAGTATTCCAGGAGCAGTATCATATGTCACCAAGAGAGTATCGAAAGCAGCCGCATTAAGCAGCTCTTTCGATATTAACCTCTCTCATATGCCATCTGATAAATTACCAGAATATCCTCATATGCCAATGGCTTATATCCAATCAATGAACGGGTTTTGTTCCTTGAGCAGTCAAGTGCCAATTTCGCAAGATCATCTTCTTTTACACCAAGTTCTTTTAATCCGATTGGCATCCCTATCGATGCATAATACTGCTCCTGCATATCAATTGCAGTTTCAATTGTCTTCTCCGGATGTTCAAAATCAATATCCAGTCCCCCCCATACGTTAGATGCATACTGCAGCCAGCGATTTATATTTGCTTTATAAACATATCTTGCCCAACTGCACCACAGCGCTGCAAGTCCTGCTCCATGCGCTACTTCCGGGTACATTCCGGATACTTCATGCTCTAACTGATGAACAACGAGCTGGAACTCTCTTCCACACTGTGTGAGTCCATTATGTGCAAGTGAAGATGCCCACATCATATTTGCTCGTGCAGTATAATCTTCCGGATTCTTCAGACAATCTCCTGCAGCTTTTCGTACACTCTTAATCACAGCCTCTGCAATCGAATCTGTCAGATAGGTATCCTCCCCCCGGACAGAAATATCTTTCAATCGTATGCATTGCAATATCTACTGCTCCGCATGCTGTCTGATAAGGACTTACTGTATAAGTAAGAACCGGATCCTCAATTGCAAAGTTCATACGGTTAAAGAGTCCGTTACAGCCACGTTTCTCTCCTGTTTCCAGATTACTGATCACACAGGAAGAACTCATCTCGGAACCGGCTGCTGCCAATGTCAGGATCGCTCCCTTCGGAAGTGTCTTCTGTGGAACAGCTTTACCACAATGAAAATCCCAGACATCCACTTCCGGATTCGCCAGTCCATTTGCAATCGCCTTAGATGAATCCAGAACGGATCCACCTCCTACTGCAAGAACAAAGTCTACGCCTTCTTTTTTGCCAAGCTCAATCCCTTCTCTTACAAGCGGAAGTTCCGGATTCGCAACTACTCCGCCAAGCTCTACAAAACTGATGTTTTCTTCCCTCAGACAATTCTCCACCTTATCAAGCAGTCCACTCTTTCTTGCTGAATTTCCACCGAAATGTACCAGAACTTTCTTTGGATGAAATCCTGCAATAATCTTACCGACCTTTAATTCCTCGTCTTTTCCAAAGTATACTTTTGTTGGTGTTTCATAGATAAAATTATTCATTTCTAGCACTCCTCATTGATATCCGCACGGTCTATCATTACATTCAGAATCTCTGTATCCGTGGCACGCATACCAACTCTTCCAATGTAACCCATGCTCTTAATTGTTTCTTCAATATCATCTTTGATGATACCTTCTCCCGGCAGGAAACTTTTGTTCTGAATACTAAGCTGAAAAGCCATAAGTGCAGCATCAACAGATGTCGCTATCTTCGCTGCGCAGGAAGGTTTCGCTCCATCGCAAACGATTCCTCCGATATTTCCAAGTGTATTGATGATTGTCAGGGAAACCTGTTGATAGGTTCCACCATACATATAGGTAATCCCTGCACCGGCGCCACAGGCAGCACTGACTGCACCACAGTACGCCGAAAGACTTCCAATATAATATTTCTGATGGATCGCAATCAGATTGCTGACAACAAGAGAACGGCAAAGCTTCTCATGAGATACTTCCCATTCATCTGCAAACACAATAACCGGAAGCGACACCGTCATGCCTTGATTACCACTTCCTGAATTGATAACAACTGGCATAGAACATCCGCCCATACGCGCATCACTTCCGGCTGCTGCCCTTGCACAGGCTCTCGTAGTAACACTCTTTCCCCCATACATGCATCAGAGTTTTACCAATCTGCGCTCCATAGTTATTATCAAGTCCTTCCTGAGCAATCGCAGAATTCAGTTTAATCTGTCGATCAATGATCGGCTGCACATCTTCCATACGAACCTGATCCGCAAAATCAAGGATATCTTTAACCGTAAGTTTGATTTATCTACGGTAGTCTTAACCTCTGATTTATAAGGATTATCCAACAGCACTTCACCATCCTTTTCAATTCTTGTAATATTCGTGTGCTGATGTTCGATTGTTACAGAAGCAAAATGCTCTCCTTTTCTTACTTTAGCTGTAATATAGAGGTTATCAACTCCTTCAACTAAAGAACAGGAACAGATTTTCTGATTGATCAGTTCTTTCGTTTTCGCAATATCTTCACAAGTCACTTCACTCAACACTTCCAGTGCCTTATCCGCATTTCCCCCCCCTACGATACCAAGAATTGCTGCCACTTCCATTCCTTTCATTCCTCCGGAATTCGGAACTGTAACGCCCTTAACATTCTTGATAATATTTCCACTGAGTTCCATTTCTACAGAATCTGGAAATTCTCCAAGAATCTGACGTGCTTTTGCCGCTGTATAGGCAATTGCGATCGGTTCTGTACATCCAAGAGCAGGTACTAGTTCCTGCCTTAGGATATTCAGATAGTTTTCGTATAATATAGAGTCCATTTAAAAGGTGCTCCTTTCTCAAAATAACGTAAATGTATATGAAACAAGTATATACTTTTTAAGAAAATAAAACAATCATTTACGGATAGAATCACATTTGTGAAGAATTTCTATATATAAAAATAAGAGTAGATATCTTCTCTCAAGACATCTACCCTTATTTTTTATTGTTTATTTGATTTGATTTTTGTGTATATTCCATGGCTTACAATCTTCCGCCCCCATCCATAAGTATTACCCATTAATTTTACATAACTTTCAAGTGATTCTTCAAACCATTTTGCTAATTTTCTCATAATTTTCTTTCTCCTTTTTTCTTTTATTTTCTTTTTCTATTGCTTATCTAAAGTACATTCCGTTCATCTGTCCAAAGAACTTAATATCTTCTTCATAAATCTCATGCAGCCATCTTTTAATTCTCTTCATCATCTCTAAACACCTCCTTTTCATTTACAATTGCATTATAGGCGAAAAGGAGGTGCATTTCTTGCCAAATCCAGATGAAAAGTAGCCAAAATCTGTAAATACGCTATAATTTAAATATTTTTCTTGTTTTTTCAAGACATTTTCCAGTAAGTTATGTATCTCACATAAAGAAGGGGGGGCTGTCGGTAAATAACGTTTTTTAAAGCTGACAGCACCAAACAAAAATATCCTGACAGTTACAAGGCTTTCTGGCTCTGCAACTTGTTCAGGATATTTTTATTTTGATAAATACTTTCTGTTTTTGGCCGCAAAAAATCCTTGTTTGGATTTTTTATTATCAATTTATTTATTCTCTGCATTTATTTTCTTGTAAAATGCTTTGTCTGTATAAATTTCATCCTTAAACGGATTCAACTTATTCTTGCGGATTACGCTGAACTGGTAAATAACTGCTGCCGCATTCACAACTAAAGAAAGAAAGCTTACAGCAAAGAATGCCTTCGGATTATGTGTTGTCGGAACAGGCGCCAGTCTGTCTGCAAACTGTGGAACTGTCATGATAAACATAATCCAAAGTGCCAGTGTGTGTGCTCTATGCTGTAACCAGCATCCTTTCTTGATAAAGAATGCAGGGATAGTACAGGATAACAGCAGAATCACACCACAGTATACAGAATGGTCTGAAATACAGTTATATGTATATGCAAAGTTCCAAAGATCATATCCAAGGATATAGATCCAGTCCATATCCGGCCACATCATATCTTTACTCTTTTCTTTGGAAATGTAAATACCTGTCCACCCGCAGATCAGCAGGATGTTTAAAATACCTGCAATTCCATTCATGATATTCCACGGTCCTGACATAACCCAGAGATTGTTTACCTTCTCGCCTGCAAATGCATGGAAGCTGTATGCCTCGAAATCACGGAAAACTGCCTCACAAATATTGATTGCAAGAATCAGTGGCGGGAAGCAGATTACCCATTTATGCTTTGTCGCATTCGGAATATAACGCATCAGCATGAAACCAACACAACCTGCAAGTGCAGAGTAAGTCTTTGCCCAGTTGAACCAGTTTCCGGTTCCGTACTCATTTCCCGGCGCACAGGTTGTCGGCCATACAAAGATTGTCAGCACAACCGGAACAATCACAAACAGTAAGATTCCACCCCCCCATTTTGTTTCACGTCCTAATTCATTCAGTGCGATCAGGACTACGAGGATAAAGAACATAATTCCCCCCCAGGTTTTTAAGTCAGGTACATTATAAAGTATTCCCATTTACTTTTCCCCCTTGTTTCCTTTTAAAATTTTCCTTAGATTTTAATTTGTAACTGTTCAGAGCCAAGCAAAATTTCATAAAACAGGTGTAAAATGCTTGCATTTTTAAGACTGTTTTTGAAATTTTATTTGGCGGATACGCCACACCGACGAAATGCGTAGCATTTTGGAGGTTGGCTCTGAACAGTTACTTTAATTTCTTTCAAATTTATTTCTTCTTAAATTTTAACTTGATGGACTGTTTTACCATGTTCGGAAGAACAAATTTCAGACGATCCTCGTAAGGAACCATTCTGCTACATTCCGGAAGTTCTCTATGTAACTTGATTGCATCAAATTCACATTTTGTTGTACAAAGTCCGCAGCCGATACATTTATTCGGATCAACAACAGATGCTCCACATCCAAGACAGCGCGCTGTCTCCGCTTTCACCTGCTCTTCTGTAAATAAAAGCTTTGCATCACGGAAGGAATGTTTTGTATCAATTGCATCATTATGTCCTGGAATCTGACGGCTGGAATTATCATAATTCTCCACCTTGATGTCATTCTTATCTAATTCGATGAAATCATTTCTGTTACGTCCGATTGTAAGACTGGACTTTGGCTGTACAAAACGATGGATTGAGATTGCTCCCTGCTTTCCTGCTGCGATCGCATCGATTGCAAACTTCGGTCCTGTATAAACATCTCCACCAACGAAAATATCCGGTTCTGCTGTCTGGTAAGTAAGCTCGTCTGCAACTGCTCCATTGCCGCGTCCAAGTTCTACCTTGCTTCCCTTTAACAGATCACCCCATACGATTGACTGACCAACAGAGAAGAATACATGCTTACATTCTACTGTCATAAGCTCACTCTCATCATATGTCGGATTGAATCTTCCTTCTGCATCAAATACAGAAAGACATTTCTTTAATACAACACCGCAAACCTCACCATTCTCGTCTACGAGAACTTCCTTCGGTCCCCAGCCCGGATTTACAACGATTCCTTCTGACTCAGCTTCTTCTATCTCTTCTACGGAAGCCGGCATTGTCTCTCTGGACTCCAGACAGAACATATTTACCTTTGTATCGTCACTTGCACATCTCTTAGAGTCTCTTGCTACGTCGATTGCTACGTTACCACCACCGATGACAACTACGTCACCCTTGATATCGTATTTCTCATTTGCATTCACCTCTTTTAAGAGATCAACCGCAGATGCACATCCCTTTACTGTATCATTCGGGATTCCCGGAAGACGTCCGCCCTGACATCCGATTGCAATGTAAAATGCTTTGTATCCCTGTGCACGAAGTTCATCTAATGTGATGTCTTTTCCAACTTCTACACCAGTCTTGATCTCTACCCCCCCCATCTCTTTGATAATATCGATTTCTGCCTGTACGACATCCTTCTCTAATTTGAATGATGGGATTCCGTATACGAGCATACCGCCGGCGCGCTCATTTTTCTCGAAAATAGTTGGTTTATAACCTTTTTCGGCAAGGTAAAATGCACAGGATAATCCCGCCGGTCCACCACCGATGATTGCAATCTTCTCATCGAAATATCCTTTTGTTGCCGGAACTACTTTCTCCGGAATAAAACGTGTCTCAGCATTCAGATCCTGAGCTGCAATAAACTTCTTAACTTCATCGATTGCAATTGCCTGATCGATTGTTCCACGTGTACATGCGTCCTCACAGCGACGGTTACAGATATGTCCGCAGACTGCCGGGAGTGGGTTGTTCTTCTTGATCAGTGCAAGGGCATCTCTGTATCTTCCCTGCGCTGCCATCTTGATATAACCCTGAACAGCGATATGTGCCGGACAGGCTGTTTTACACGGAGCTGTACCTGTATCATAACAGTTGATGCGGTTCTTATCACGATAGTCTTCGTCCCACATCTCCGGTCCCCCCCATTTCTTCTCTGTAGGAAGAACATGCTTCGGATACTCTACTTGAGAACCATCCTTCTTACAAAGCTTCTGACCAAGCTTAACAGCACCTGCCGGGCAGTACTCTACACAACGTCCGCAAGCCACACAGTTCTCTGTCTCAACTTTTGCAACATATGCAGATCTGTCCATATTCGGTGTATTAAATAACTGTGAAGTACGAAGCGCATAACAGACATTTACATTACAGTTACAGATGGCGAAAATCTTATTCTCACCGTCAATATTTGTAATCTGATGTACGAAACCATTGTCCTCTGCCTGTTTTAGAATCTCTAACGCGCGTTCCTTTGTAATATAGTGTCCACCTTTATTTGTCTCAACGATATAATCTGCCATATCGCCCACCGCAATACACCATTCTTCCGGATCATCCGCACATCCCTCATCGAATGTTTTACGAGATCTTCTACAAGAACATGGACTCGCTGCATATTTTCCCTCATACTTTTCAAGCCAATGTGAAATGTGCTCAATTGGCAGAGACTGATTCTCTGTTGAAATCGCCTTCTCTACCGGAATAACATGCATTCCAACACCGCCCTCAGGCATAAATGGTGCAAGTCCTTCCAATGCAATACGACTCATTCTCTCAAAGAAAAGTCCAAGCTCCGGATGCTTCTCTAACATCTTCGCATTCATACAAGAGAACTCTGCACTTCCAGGTACGAAGATCGGCAGTACATACTGCTTCTCATGCTGTGGATTTTCCCAGTTATACTCCACCAGCGCAACCTCTGCCATTTCCTCTAACTGCTTCTCCAGATAACCTCTGTCCTTGCCTGTCACCTTTACCATCTGATCTAAAGTTTTCGGCTGGCGCACCCCCCCCATCTTCAATGCGATCTCAGCCTGCTCATCTGTACACAAAAGTGCCAGTCCCCCCCAATACTCCGGATCGTACTTTGTCATCTTCTCTAATCCGAGCTTTTTCTTTGCACGCCCTGTCATCATCTTGGCAAGTTTTAAGATTGGTTCACGTTCTTTTTCGTTCTCAATATAGTCCGGATACCAGCCTTTAAATTTGTCTGTCATATTCCCTCTCCTTTTTCATAAATCTTTTCATAAATTATAATAATTTCCTATAAGACCAACATAACATTTGTTATGTGCTTTGTCAAACAAATATCGATGTTACATTTATCTTTTTTTATGCTATAATCATGTTACTGTTCACTCCCGTGTCAACCACACTGCCAAGAGACACGGATGATGCAGATTTTGTGAGTAATAACACAAATTCATTTCGAGGTGTAAAGAACATGAATGAACAAAAAAACACAACCAAAACACAGATCAAACAAGCTGCGATCCGACAGATTGAAAAGTTCGGAATTGATAAGACAAGTATGCGTTCGATTGCTGCCGAAGCCAATATGACAACCGGCGCGATTTATTATTACTATAAGAATAAACAGGATTTATTTGATGAGATTGTCACTGATTCGATTCATTTTGCACATCGTATTTTTCATGAAAATGAGAACGAGAAAATCACCGTAGATTCTCTCTTTTCTGATGTAGAAAAAGAAGCTCGGATTCGTTTCAAACGCCTTCAGGAAGAAAAGCTATACTTACTTCTATTATCAGATGCGATGAAATGTGATTCAGAATTTTCCCAGAAATATACCTCCGGATTGAAGTCGATTCTGGATCAGGCTGCTACGCTTTTTGCTTCTGCATTTGCACTTGATGATCGTAAGCTTGCAGAACAATTCGCTTCTATCTTTATGGCTACACTTGATGGATTCGCGATTCAACAGGTACTTCATGCGATTCCAAAAGATGATACTTCTTATGCAGATACGCTACTTGACTTCTTCACAACCTGCGTTCCGTATTATATTGAGAAACATAGAGAGTCTTGATAGGAGCAGTAAAGCCGATACAGGAAATGAATCCTGCACCGGCTTTATTTTCTTCTATCCCTTTCTTTTATAACTTTCGAGAGCATATACATCATCTAGCATGTCGCCAATACCAGATAAGTGCCCACTATCAGTATTGCTAAAAGAGTTCCCTGTAAATAAACAGAATCCTCCACTGTTACGGCAACAATATAACTATCGTCCCGTCTCGTCATACATCTACAGTGTTTCCCATCTATTTTAACATGCTTAACGACTACTTGATTCTTGTCTATCTGTTCAGACGATATCCCGATTGCATCAAGTTTCTCTCGTATTTCCATCAACACGGTTCATTTCCAAATAGATGAAAAACGGTTGAGAATTTGTAGGTTCTATGATAAGATATTAACTGTGTCTGGAATACAGATACAATTGTCCCTTAGTTAAATGGATATAACGAGGTCCTCCTAAGGAAGGCCGAGGCATTCCCCCCCAAAGGGAAAAATCCTAGAAACCCAGTAAAATCAAGGGTTTGCGTCATGTGTCTCTGTAGCTCAGCTGGATAGAGCACCGCCCTCCTAAGGCGGGTTTTTGCGGGGGGTTCGAATCCCCCCCCAGGGACGGTTCAAAGCGTTCGAAAATGTTAGCTGAATTAGCTGACAACGAACGCTTTTGTTATTTTCTAATCACATTCGTGACATAAAATTCCATTCAAAATGATCAATTTCCAGCTAACGTAATCCGATTTTTGTTAGCTGACAGCTAATCAAAATTACCGGTTTGCAAACATGGGTTTTAAGAAGTCCAGCTAACATTTTGGTTCCGCTCTGTTGTCACCCCCCCTTATTGGGAGATGTAAATTTGATCTTCTGGTGTCTCTGCTGCGACCGCCGTAGAACATGCTACAGAAATTATCATTGCAAGAGAAAGAAAAAAAACAATCGTTCGCTTTAAAATTGTTTTCATAAACATTTACCTCCTTTACTTCCTTTATTTCCCACACTTCCTGTTACCTATATATACAATGGAACATTAAAAAAGTTGCATAATTTTAAAAAAATTTGAAGTTTCCTATAATAAAAAAATGAGAGA
>BBDW01000005.1 GCA_001312505.1 Mediterraneibacter faecis JCM 15917 | reverse complement strand
CTGGCATGAAGAAGTATTTTTTTCCACCAATTGTCTGCCAGCCTGTCACCCGATATCCATTTGCGTCAAAATAATATCTCTTTCCATCAATGTCTTTCCAGGAATTAGTTACATATTTTCCGCCTTCTTTATATTTCCATCCATTGGAATCCTCTACCCAAGTTCCTTTTTCCTTAGATACCCCTAAATACTTTGCTATACCAGTAGCATCCGCAACACCGAGTTTTTTTAACCCGGCTTCATTATTCAGATATGTATTTACATCGCCTGTATTCGTTACAAATGCATGTTCTACTATAATTCCAGGAATATTATTTTCTTTCGCTGCAATCTGAACCGAAAAATAATCTGATTTTGATCCATCTGGATATTTTTCATCTGCCAGTGTTGTATCTTTACTATAAATAGATCTTTTCTGCAAACCAATCGCAGTCAGCTCATCCATAATGTCATTCGCCAGCTCTTTTCCCTGCTGTGCAACTTCTGGTTTCCAACTATCATTTGGTACAATTACTTCTGCACCTTTTGCTGAAGTCGATGTAGAAGAATTCAAATGAAAGCTAACAAATATACTTGCCCCTGCTTTTGCAGCCGCATATACTCTGTCACTGATATCCCCCACCACTGTTCTTATTGCTTGGATATGGGCATGCTGCTGTCGTTCGTGTCATGTAAACCGACACATTCGCATACTTTTCCAATTCTTCCTTACAATATTGTGCAATCTTTAAAGTTAAAACTTCCTCTCTTACACCATTCGCTCCTGCTCCTGTGTGTGTTGAATCATGTCCCGGATCAAGAGCAACCACAACATTCTCATTGACAGCTCTCGAATCATCCACAGCTCTTGCATTATCCTCTGCATAAGTCTGAATATCTTCATCCGAATCATATTCTTCAACTTCCGCTTTCTCCAATGCATCTTCTATACTGGACTCTTCCATCACATTTCCATCTTCATCAATACTCATAACAGCAACATCATACTGCTCCTCATCAGTTGCTGCTTCTGCATCCGGTTGTCCTTCAATCGGCTGTAATTCTGACATTCCTTCATATGTTTCATTAACACCAAATTTTGCTTCCATTCCAAGATCCGACAGCAAATAACTTGTTTCCATCTCTGCTGTCTTTACTGTCAATTTGGTTATTGTATAAATTCCATCCTCTCCATCTGCATATGCCTTCTCATATAGAAAGACACCGTCTTCTGATTTTATAGAAGTCCATGTTTGTGTATCCCCCATTATGTTCTACACTTAAATCAATCTCTTCAATATTTTCTGTTCCATCCCCCCCAGGAAACAACAATTCTCTGTGTTGCCGGAGTTTCTACGTACGGACTTTCTATGTACAAATAATTCAGGTGCTGCTCTATTGCATTCTGAACTTGATTTTCTTCTATCTGCTCACTGTCTGATGGCTGATTTTCAACTGTTTCTATATTTGTATCCACTTTTGTGTCCGCTGCATAAACCGGTACTGATGTAACCACAGTTGCTGCTGCTAATATTGCGACCAGACACGTTCTTATTTTTGATATCATTTTTTCCTCCTACTTATTTTCTATGTTTATCAATTGCTCTTATTTCCATCAGAAGTGATTCATGTATCCATCTAACTCTGTATCACCTGTATCTAATGCCTGTCCATTCTCTGTTAATTTAAGTTTCTCACAGTTATATGTATCCAAATAGGAGTTCACAATACATGTAAGTATTTCATCTTTCCCTGTGGTCCCCCATACTTCTGATACGTTCACCAACTTCTGTATTCATATCCAGATCTATTGTTTTATTATTCTCGTCAATTTTACAACTGTTCAATTTACAACCTTCTGTCAGAATACCTTTTTCTATTAATTGATTCCAAACTGTTGTATCATCTATGTTTTCTGTCTTCATCTCTTCCGAAACGATTTCAGCATTTTCATTCACATAGTAAATTTTCAACGTCTTCATCTCTTGCTTTTCTTCTGAAATATTGCTTTTTTCTTCCTCCTGTTTTTGATTATTTTTTTCAGAATCTATCGTTTCACTTGTATCCTTATTGCCTGAATCCTCTACTGTAGTATTTTGTTCTGTATCCACATTGTTTTTCCCACATCCCACTGAAAAAAGCACCATACTTGTCAACATTACAACTACTAATAGCTTTTTCATATACCTTAACCTCCTCTTGCTTATTGCTCCCCCCCATAGATTTCTCTATGATAATAACACAAAAATGCGTTTAAAAAAGACTGATTTTCCAATCAGTCTTTTTCTATAACATGTTATTTCAAATTATTTGTAATATGAACTTGGAAGCTGTTCTGTTTTTACTGTTTTTCCGTTTTTAACATAATCTCTATAAGCAACCGCTGATTTGCTTCCTGTACTCCATGATCGTACATTAACATAATCATACCAGTCTGGTTGGATTCCCCAAACTTCAGCATACAATGTTTTTCCACTGACATATGTCACCAGTTTCACCGGATAATCATAGTCATTTCTGAATTTCAAATCTGATGATCCATAATCTACCATTGCATCCTGACCGATCGGCACATATGTAGATGGAACAGAATGGTTTCTTCTCTGAACAATTGTAAGTCCGGCTCTTATTGCTGCTCCGTAAAGCGTTGTGCTCGCCTGACAGATACCTCCGCCATATCCAACACCACCTACAACTCCTGCCTGCTTATATCCCTCTGCTTTTCCACATGGCCCTGCCACGCCAAAAAATGAAAGGGTCTGTCCCGGCTGAATGACAACCTGATTAAAGCTCTTTAATGCTCTACTCATATTATATGTGCCGTTTTCATTATTTGTAGACACTGTAGAGAATACTGACATTCTATCCACATAGGCTGGAGATGTTATCCTTAAGTTCAATGTTAAAATCTGACTTTCCGAATCCAGTATATCTACATAATATGTATGTGCTCCATTTCCTGAGAACATAAATTCACATGACTTTTTAGTAGAATAATTTTGTAAAACTTTGTTATTTCCACCATATACTTCTCTGAAACGATATTTATGAACATTATCATAACCTCCACTGGAAGTTGCTGTCAACTGTATTTTTTGTCCGTTTTTTGCTATACCATTTGTATTACTTACAAAGGAACCTCTTAACTGATTATCCGGATGTACCACTACCTGCATTGTGTACGTTGCACGTACCACCTGGCCTTCATCATCTTTTACATCCACATAGAAAATATGTGTTCCAATCCCCGTCGTTGTAAAAGAATATGTGTTTTTATAACTATAACTCTGTCTTACCTTTGTAGTTGCTCCATATACTTCAGTAAACTGATACTGACGTTTTCCGTATCCACCCACTCCACTGCCAGTTAATGTAACAGTTCTTTTTGCATATTCTCTCGTTGTTTTATTGCTTCTAAGACCTGCTTTTATTACTTTATCCGGATGTACTACAACAGTCATGGAATATTTGAGTTTTGTACTCTGATTCTCTTTATCCTTTATATATACATAATAAGTATGTGTTCCTGGCCCTGTTGTCTTAAATGCATACGTGTTCTTTTCACCATACTTCTGAACAACAGTTACTTTTCCATTATAAGATTCTACAAACTGATATTTAAGTGAACCATAACCACCTTTTGCATTTGCTGTTAAGCAGATATTTCTATCGATATATTCTTTTGTCGTCTTGTTACTTGTCACACTACCTGTCAACACATTATCCGGATGAGCAACAATATTCATCTCATAAGATGCTCTAGATTTCTGTCCCTGTTCATCAATCATGTCAACATAAAACACATGATGTCCCGTTCCTGAAGTTTTAAAAGTATACGTGTTTTTCTCACTATAAGCCTGTCTTACTGCCGTTGTTGATCCATATGTTTCAGAAAACTGATATTTGATCTTTCCATAGCCACCCTTGGCTGCTGCTGTTAGAACAACTGTTCTTTGTATATATTCTCGATTTGTCTTATTCGAACTAAGCTCTGCTGTCAATTTCTTTTGCGGATGCAGTACAACTGTCATCGTATAGGATAACTGTATTTCCTGTCCCTCTGCATCTTTAATGTAAACATAATATGTATGTTCGCCACATTCCTTTGTTATAAATGAATAGGTATTTGTGTCACCATAATCCTGTAATGCTGTTTCTACACCATCTTTCTTCTCAGTAAACCTGTACTGATAATTCCCATATCCATTTGTTGCTTCTGCAGTTAACGTTATCTTTCTATCTACATATTCTTTTTGTGTTTTATTACTGGTTAATTTTCCTGAAAGAACTTTCGATGGATGTGCAACCACCTCAATCTTATACTCTGCTGATCCTATATTACCATTTTCATCTTTTACATTTACTCGATATACATGTTCACCAACGCTAGATGTCTTAAATGAATAGACTGGATTTTCTGCGTATTCCTGAACAACAGCTGTTTCCCCTCTATATTCTTCTGTATACTGGTATTCGACATTTCCGACCGCATCCTCGACATTTGTTGTCAATTCTACGGTTCTGTCCACATATTCTCTTGCTGTTTTATTACTGACAATTGTAGTTTTTAATTCTGTCACCACTTCTGTTGATGGTAATTCTTCCGTTGTTGTATCTTCTGCCGCGCTTTCTTCCGGTTCTGTTTCGATTGGCGATTCTTCTGAATTATTTTCATCTTCTGTCTCTTGAATCAGTTCTGTATTTTCACCATCATCTTTCTGTGTGCCTTGATCATCCAAAGTCGTTTCTGCCTGTTCCACCTGTTCTGCTGACACTTTTAACGGTATTCCAGAGAAATCTGCCATAAATATTCCCGCACATAGCATCAAAGCCATCCATTTTCTTCGTTTCATACCTTTTCCTCCCCCCCTGCAAATAATTATAGAGCTTTTTTTCTTTTCAACCGGTCAAATAGCTTTGTCTTATAACAAAACACCGTTCCACCATAGCATACAGCAATGCAAAGCCAAAATTGAATATACACAATAAATGTTAACCATCCAGTCGCTTCCGCTCGGGGGGGAATAAAGAAAATATTTTGTAATGAGACAAGAATAATTGTACTAAGCAATACTCTTTTTCCAAACCCATATACCATATATAGTAAAATAATTCCTAAAATAATGCTGAATATAAAAGCTCCAACATATCCAAAATCAAACCATGTCTCCACCAAATAATTTGATCCTCGTCCATGACCATTCAAATAATCTTCTTTCATGCTCAAATAAGAAAGAATGTGTGAAAGATTATTGCTATGAAGGGCATTAAATTCACTATTTGCCGACGTCAAACCTTCTGTATGAAAAATTTTCTGTCCTATACTTCCTCTATAAATATAGTCTATAATATCTCCAAATGTAAAATTCAAATGAGGAGATAGTCTGATTCCCTCTCGATATCCATACGCTATTGTTGTAACGTTAAATGTGACTCCCTGACCATAGAAAAAATCGGCAATTAATGTTAAAAAGTTTCCGGTTACAATCTTTAAGCCACTACGTATATATGCGTATACTCCCATAAAAATAATTAAAGCTGGTGTACATATAGCAAGGAGTCCCTTTTCAATTTTTCCGATCCATTTCTTATCATCTACTAAATAATCTCGCAGTAAATAATAAGATAATACAAACAAGAGACTTAACATTGCCGGATTCCGTACTCCTATCAGCAAACTTGGAATCGTGGAAAGAACGTATAAGCTCAATGGAATAAACGTTTTTTTCTTTTCTGGTAGTGTAGCAAGAAATACACATATACTATAACGTGCAAAAGAGGCCAACGTATGAAAGAAACCTGGCAGACTACTGGAATAATTTGTGTAATAATCCAAGTAATTTCCAGTTCCTATTTTAATCAAAGGTTCAAATTGCTCAATAAGATAAAACAGCATTGTTACATAAAACACAACCATTGAAATCTTCCTGAGATTGCTGACAAATTCTGTTTTACAAAACATGCTGTCTAAAGAATGTGTATTGTTTTCTCTAATTTTTATACGAGAAAACTTTATAATATTAGCACCAATATAAAGCGCAGTCTCCGTAATAACAATCAAAGTCAATGCAAACCAGATATTTTCCTCTTTCTGAAAACTTTCTTTCCACCATTTCATTCCCCTGCACATTCCTATAAAAGGTCTGCTGATTTGAAATGTAAAAAGCGTAAGCTGCATGAAAAAGTATAAAAAATTTTCTTTAAAGTTCTTTATACTGAACAGGATATTCATACAGAATAATATCATGATTGCCACTAATCCCAGATTAAAGAGATTTTCCACTCTTGATACCAAAAATAACACAGATCCTATTACAAATAGTAGAATTTCACATATAAATATAATCTGTTCTTTCTGCTTCCATGACATCTTCTCTTTACTCATTTTTATCCCTCTTAATCTTCCTTACCCAAAATGGCATTTCTATAATTCCAATTAAGGTTCCTACTCCATATGCTAAATGCAGTGATAGAAATATTAACGGCAACATTAAATAATAATTGTACCACTTTTGCCTTTGAACAGCTAATACTGACATTAACAGATCGACAATCACATATAATACACATAAGCAAACAAACATTCCTGTATTTCCCAGCAAAACTATAATTCCTGTTAGAATCAGTGCAAGCACAAATGCCAAAGGAACAAAATGATGAATAGAAAAGCATCCCGGACAAACTCCAAGCGTCAAGCCAATCCAATGCCCATTTCCATATTTTTGTTTTAACATTCCACACCATGAATTCCTAATATTCTGATAAGATATAATATCTGGATTAAAACAAATTTTATATCCCGCTTTTCGAATACGATAATGCATTTCATTATCTTCTGTTCGTCCTAAATTTTCATTAAAAAGCCCTGCTTTTTCAAATACCTCTTTACGATATGCTCCATGAAAAACAGACTTCACATACGTTTTGTGATTTCCTTTACGATAAGGTGCAATACTACTTCCAAACATAGAAGATTCTGCCAACAACAATGTATGTTTCCAAGGGGGGGTTTCTTCTTCAACAACATTCGGTCTTCTGCCTCCTGTCACGTTTTCTCCACTTATTATACATTGTATATTTTTTGATACAAAATCACTTGGAATCATTGTATGTGCATCAATCCTTAAAATCACATCACCTTTGGCTGCTGTAATAGCTACATTCCATCCTGCTGCCTGTATCTTCTTCTTATTGTCCAATACTACAACTCTTCGGAACCCATGATCCTCTTTTGAGAATTCTTCCATCTTTTTTCTCGTTTGGTCTGTGGACATAGCATTCACAAGAACTATTTCCATTTTTTCATGTGGATAATCTTGTGCAATAATATCTTTGAACAACGAATCAAGTGCTTTTTCTTCATTATATGCAATCACGCAAAAAGAAACTAACATGTTCTCTCCCCCCCTTGTTATATAAAATCTGTTATTTAATCATATAAACACTTTTTCCGATAATATATCCAGTATACCACTCCTGATACTACATATACAAATCCTGTTGCAATTCCAGCTCCCCAGATTCCAAATTGACTGATTGCAAAATAAGTAATGATTAAATGTACTCCACAAGAAATTGCTGCCATTATTGCATTGAATTTTGCAACTCCTATTGCCGGCAGAAAATTCATTGGAACCATTCTGATTCCTGCATTCAACGCATATACTATCCAAAAAACAGTTGATAAAGCAGTTGCATCTTCATAACGACTTCCGTACACAATTCTTATGATATACGGACTAAGCACTGCTCCTGCAACAGTTATGATACCAATAACTCCTGCTGTCATCATACCAACTTTCTTTGAAATATTCCACACTTCTTTTCCATCTGATGCTTTTGCAATAATAGTAAAATAATAAATAATAATTGATTGAGTCACGAATGACAACTGACCGGGAATCATAATAGCAATTTTATAATTTGCTGTTATTGTTTCATTCCTCAGTAATTCATTAACAAGCGTCATCTCGTTGATTGGCATAATCAGTGAAAACAGATTAGAAAGCATTAATGAGATAGACATTACCATAAATGCCTTTATCTGTTCCGGACTCAGCTTCGCCGCTTTCTCTTTAGAAATATTTCTCTTTAGTGCTGCCCATACAGATATGATTGCAACTATGATCGCCACGTATCTGGCAAATGCAATTCCTTTGATACCAATCAATAAAACAAAACATACACTACATCCAAATACAACTGTTGTCTGAACCACAGCGGCACGTGCATACGCCTCATTCTCGCCATGTGCTCTCAAATAACTAAGTACTGTAGCCAATATATTATTAAAAACAGGATAAATCACCAGTACATATACAACGCTACGCGCATTAGGGAACGGAATCGAAGTTAAAGCTACATAAAGTACTACAATCAAAGATAAGATAGCTTCAAATAGAGTTCCATATTTCATTGCAAATTCAAAATATGCTCTATCTTCCTGTTCAGTATCTGCCGCCGCACAATATTTAAGAATCGACGATGTCATTCCGAGACCGGCAAATGAAACTACATAGTTATATAAATTATCAGCATACGTTAAATAAGCATAATCTGTCTTGTCAACTAAACGTACAATTACAATACTTGAAACAAAAGCAATCATTTTCACAAGTGTATTACCTACAAAAATGTGAAAAAAGCCTCCTTTTATCAAACCATTTAACTTACTTTTTATTTTTTCTCCCATAAACGAACTGGCCTTTCACCTTTTCTGATATTCCTGTGATATACCTTTGTATCTTTCCTTCTCTTTCAAAGAAGTAATAAATTGCAAGTAAAAACAGTACAGTTAGTATAAGATCAAAGCTATATACAAAATCACAAAATCCACCTTCCAACGCTGTTCCTAATTTAATTGTTAAAACAGCTCCAAGTGCTAATGTTGAAGGTGTTTTTTTAAGTTTCATAATTAACAGAACTACAAGACTCAAAATAAGAGCAACCCAAATCACCGCAAAAATCACACCTTTATATCCCCCAATTTGCATATGCTTCACCTGCAAAAAGAGCATTCATTACTCCGGCCGAGCCATCATACACTTTTTCTGATCCATAAAATGCCATTGTCAGTTTTGCGCTTCTCAAATAATCACTGCTATTCATCCCAATTAATCTTAAAATTGTCGGAGTAAAGCTCCGGCCTCCAAGAAAACCGAACACTTTTGGGAACAAATCAAAACAATATGCCAGAGTCCCCACCTGTGTAAATAAAGTCCTTCCCATTGGTCCATTATAAATATCAAAAAGCGATCCTGAAAAACCTGTATGAAAATAAAATGCTACTATAATTACTGCCATAAATGCAACAGATATAATCATATAAATCATCTTAATGCCACCCTTATAATAAATTAACATAATTATAAAAGCTGCGAAATAAAAAACAACCGATGATTTTTCAAATTTATATGTCTTTATAATAACAGAAGAAATAAATAGAGCAATTGTGATAATTGTCCATTTTATTTTCTTTGTTTTCAGCATGTATGCAAATGCCACATAAGAAAGCAGCGGTACCATCATCAGAACAAAAATGTTGCTTAAATATGGATGTATAAAATAAAGTCCTCCTATTCTGGTTCTCTCTGTCGCAAAATCAAAATCCGCTGACGCATGAATCAATTTCAAAAGCGGAATATATCCAATCTTCGCCAAAAGACCTATCAACAAGACGATACACCCAATTGAAAGCAATGCAAAATAAGGAAAAATCAAATCTTCTTTTTCACATTCTATTTCTTTCTTTAAGTACTCCTGATACTGTTTCTTCATGTTGACTCTGAACATTTTCTCCCAAAGCAAAATAAATGCCGGTAAAAAATTGCAATTCCAAAAACAACTACTTCTGTAATCATACAGCTTTTATCACGATTTAACAGATATCCCAGTGTATAGTGTTTATCAAATCCTAATAAAATCAAAGCCGTTCCTGCAAATGTCTGTAACATGAAAATATAATATATATATGATATAACATTTACCTTACCAGGATTCAACGTTCCTGCTGCTTTACTGAACAAAATCGTTGAAATCCCAAAAATCACCAATATAAGTAATATCTCCAAAATATAACCCTCAATCATTTAAATTGTACTGTTTATCCAATAAATACTGCTTTGTTTTTTCATCACCATTTTTAAAATTGCCTATCATAAAATCAATTTGTGATCTGTCAAAATCATTATCCAGATAAATTGTATTAAAATTATGAAGATTTTCCAACACGCTAATATCCGTTATCTTCGTTCCTTTCATGCTCAGAAACTCGAGATCCGGACACTGCTCAATTCCATTTAACCTGGAATACTCATTATATGAAATATTTAATCTTTTTATATTCGGACAACTTTTTAAAACGTCAAAATCTTCCAAATGATTAGAATAAATGTCGAGTTCTTCTAACTGTTCAAGATTTCCCAAATATCCTAATTTAGAAAATGCATTGTTCCCCCAAATCTAACAGAATTAAATTTGTCAAGCCTTCTAACTCCGGTGTTTCAGAAAGCATATTTGATGACACATACAAAAAATTTAACCGTTCACTTTTTGCTAATTGATTTATATTCACAAGTCGGTTCTTTGAAAGATCAAGAAATGTCAGGCTCTTCATCTTTTCGATTCCTTCTTGAATATTTCCGATATTATTTTGCTGGATAACCAGTTTTTGTATTTTTTCCAATCCGTAAATTGGTGAAATATCTGATATCTGATTATTTGTTAATGTCAATTCAGTTAATGAATAACATTTTGATAACGCTGTTATATCCTTTATTTCATTTCCAGATAAATCAAGCACCTGGAGTTCATTTAACCCTTCTATTGCCGAAATATCATTCAACTTACAATTTTTGATTGTAAGCTGAGTAAGTTTCTTACACTTAGCCAGATCTGCAATTTCTGTAATTTCCTGATTATCTTCTATATCTATTGTCCGCAGACTGTCTAAATCCTCTTGTGTTATTTTATCTTTTTTTAAAATCTGTTGTAGTTCTTTTTCTATATATTTATTATTAAATACTATATACTCATCTTCTTTTGCAGTGTTATGGCGGAATGATAATCCCACCATAACTCCTGCCACAAGAAGAGCTGTAATTAACACAGACCATATTATGATCAAAATTGGATGTCTTCGTTCGTATTCTTTTAATTTAGCCATAAATATTCCACAAAATTGTCTCATAATATCTTCCTTTCAATCTGTTACAAGACTAGTTCAAAAAATCTTTCACGCAATTACATACTTTCTCTAAATCTTCCGCATTCATATACGGATGCATTGGCAATGCAAGAACTTTCTTACAGAGTTCCTCTGAAACCGGACAATCTACATACTTCTTTGTATCAGCAAATGCTGTCTGTAAATGCATCGGCTTCGGATAATAAACCATAGATGGAACACCATTTTCTTTTAAGTAAGACTGAAGCCCATCTCTTTCTTCCTGATTCTTCAGCTGAATTGTATACTGTGCCCAGCTTGAATAAAATCCGTTCTTAACACATGGTGTCTTAACAATATCTGACAGAGCTTCTGTATACTTCTTTGCAACTTCATTAACAGCTTTCAGTTCATTCTTTTCAAATGCAGTAAGTTTAACTCCAAGAATTGCTGCCTGAAGTGTATCAAGCCTTGAATTCCAACCAATACGTACATTGTCATACTTAAACTGTCCTTTTCCGTGTACACGGATAGACTCTAATAATTCTGCTGTCTCATCGTCATCTGTAAAAATAGCTCCACCGTCACCATAACAACCTAATGGTTTTGCCGGGAAAAATGATGTTGTAGATGCATCACCGAAACTACATGCCTCTCTATCACCGATTCTTCCGCCAAATCCCTGCGCAGCATCCTCCAACAGAAGAAGATTGTTTTCTTTTGCAATTGCTTCAAGTTTTTCATAATCTGCCGGCTGTCCAAAAAGGTCTACTGCAATAATTGCACGCGGTATAAGTTTTCCCTCATCCTTTACTTTTTGAATTGCATCCTTCAGAGATGTCACATCTGCATTGAAACTATCCGGATCAACATCATAGAATACAGGTGTCGCACCTTCAAATGAAACTACTTCTGCTGAAGCAAAAAAAGTGAAATCTGGAACAAAAACTGCATCTCCTTCCTTGATATTCCATGCCATCATCATCATCGTTAACGCATCTGTACCATTTCCGCATGTAATACAATGTTTTCTTCCAACATATTTTGCAAGACGCTCCTCTAATTCTTTTACCTGATTTCCGCTGATAAAATTACAATTTTCTAATACTTCAGAAATTGCAACATCCATTTCTTCTTTTAATACCTGATATTGTTTCTTTAAATCTCTAAACTGCATTTCTATTTATCCCTCTTTTTCACATGTTCCGATTCACTCAGCATTATGTATTAACTAATTTTCACATTCTTTGCCATTATATTCACAAAAACCCATATATTTCTTTAAAAGATCATTAATGTTTTTTTAATTTTAATCCATCCGTATGTTCTTCATATTCTCGATGACAACATTCACATTTCAAATCTTTTCCAAGAACATTTCCGCATTCACATACCCAACCGATTCTTTTTGCCGGAACTCCTGCCATTAATGCATGATTTTTTACATTCTTTGTAACGACAGCACCCGCTGCGATCATAGCCCATTTTCCGATTGTATGACCACATACAATCGTTGCATTTGCACCTACTGTTGAACCTTCTTTTAAAAGTGTCTTCTTATATCCGGCACTTCCTTTTGGATATTTGGCACGTGGTGTCAAATCATTCGTAAAAACCATAGAAGGACCACAAAAAACGTAGTCCTCCAATTCAACCCCCCCTTCATAAATGGATACATTATTCTGTACTTTTACGCCATTTCCAATTTTTACATGATTTGACACATTCACATTCTGTCCAAAAGAACAGTTTTCTCCTATTTCTGATCCACTTTGAATATGAGAAAAATGCCAGATTTTTGTGCCTTTTCCGATTTTAACATCGTCATCTATATAGCTGCTTTCATGTACAAAATAATCACTCATTAAAATTCTCCTGTCATATCCAGACTTGCAAAATTCTCCAGTGGAAGTTTTACAGCATGACCTTCTTTCTGGCTCTTATAAATTGCAAGAACAAGCTCCAGTGCATTTCTTCCTGCATGTGCATCAACATATGGTGCTCTGTCATTCTTAATTGCATCAATTACATCTGCATAAAGACTTGTGTGTCCATTTCCATATACATTACTTGTCTGCTCTTCAAGTCCTTTGTTTGCCTGATCATCATCTGTCTCATCAGCAAAATTCCATACATCAATGTTATTTGTAGATTTTCCACCAAGCTTGACTGTACCATTCTCACCGAACAGATATAATGTTTCCTCGAGATTCTGTGGATAGACATTTGTTGTTCCTTCAATTGTTGCAACTGCTCCATTTTTGAACTTTACAACTGCCATTCCGATGTCTTCTGCTTCAAGATAATGATGGAACTGCTGTTTTGTTACACCATAAACTTCATCGATTTCATTTCCCATCATCCAACGAAGAAGATCAATTCCATGGATACACTGGTTCATAAGAGCTCCACCATCCTGAGCCCATGTTCCTCTCCATGGAGCCTGTGTATAATAATCCTGATTTCTGTTCCAACGTACATGAATAGAACCATGGGAAAGTTTTCCGAATCTTCCTGCTTCAAGAGCTTTTCTCATCTCCTGAACTGCAACATTGAATCTATTCTGATGACACGCAGATACTTTTACGCCTTTTTCCTCAGACAGTTTAATAATCTTATCTGCATCTTCAATGCTCATTGCCATCG
Source organism: Mediterraneibacter faecis JCM 15917 (assembly GCA_001312505.1). Lineage (GTDB taxonomy): Bacteria > Bacillota > Clostridia > Lachnospirales > Lachnospiraceae > Mediterraneibacter > Mediterraneibacter faecis. The sequence continues at coordinate 212,244 of BBDW01000005.1, read as the reverse complement.
GTTTCTCGATAATACAGTTGATTCCATGCTCAATACAGTACAAAGCAATCTCTGCATGAAGACCACTTTCTGTTGCAATACCAACAAGTTCGATTTCATTTTCTTCAATCATTTTTTTGTAGTCTGTATATCTTTTAATACTTGTATCATTTTCAAGTCCATGTTTTGCAAGAACATTTTCGATATGTTCCGGTACAACATCGCAGGCAGCTACAAATTCGAGTTTATTATTTACAACAGCTTTTACATGATTTGTTGAAATTCTTCCACAACCAATTAATGCATATTTCATCTTTATATCCTCCTACAGAACTTCAATATTCTCTCTGTTCTCGATATTCTTCATAACATTCTTTGTATCAAAGATTGCTTTTGCATTCTTCTGAATCATGTCATAATCTACATTCGTATGTGCTGCTGTTACCATAATCAGGTCGTAAGAAGCAATGATTTCCGGATCAATTTTCTCAATTCCCTGATGTTTCTCTCCATGATATTTGTACTCAGAAATCCATGGATCATAGAAATCAACATCTGCCATCTCGCGTTTGAGCACTTCAATTACACGAAGAGCCGGACTTTCTCTATAATCATCAATATCCTGCTTGTATGCAACACCAAGGACAAGTACCTTTGCTCCGTTCATAGCTTTCTTATGACGATTCAGAACCTTGCTTGCGCGCTCTACGCAGTATTCCGGCATCTGATCGTTAATAATCATAGATCCTTCGATCATAGATGTATGGAATCCATACTCTCTTGCTTTCCATGTAAGGTAATATGGATCAAGCGGGATACAGTGTCCACCAAGTCCCGGACCTGGATAGAATGCCTGGAAACCATATGGTTTTGTCTTAGCAGCATCAATAACTTCCCACATGCTGATTCCCATTCTGTCACAGAGCATAGTCAGTTCATTTACAAGACCAATGTTGATATTTCTATATGTGTTTTCAAGGATCTTCTCCATCTCAGCGATTGCCGGTGAAGAAACTTCATATACATCACCTTCAAGTACAGCACGGTACATTGTTGCAATTACCTCTGTCGCATCTTTACCGATTGCTCCAACAACCTTTGGTGTGTTTTTTGTCTTATAGATCAGGTTACCTGGATCAACACGCTCTGGAGAAAATCCAAGATAGAAATCTTCTCCGCATTTTAATCCTGATCCTTCTTCAAGGATTGGTTTGATCAGTTCTTCTGTTGTTCCCGGATATGTTGTAGACTCAAGTACTACCATTGTTCCTTTTGTAAGATATTTAGAAATAGCTTCTGTTGAGGCCTTTACATAGCTGATGTCCGGCTCCTGATGGGAATCCAATGGTGTAGGTACGCAGATAGCGATAAAATCAACATCTTTTACAAAACTAAAGTCTGTTGTTGCTTTCAGCATTCCCTCGTCAACAAGTTTCTTCAGATCACTGTCTACAACATCTCCGATATAATTATGACCTTCATTTACAAGGTTTACCTTTTCTTCCTGAACATCAAATCCGATTGTCTTAAATCCAGCTTTTGCTTTCTCTACAGCAAGTGGAAGTCCTACATATCCAAGACCTACTACACCAACTTCGATTTCTTTGTTTTCAATTTTCTTCAATAATTGTTCTTTCATTTTTCTTCTCCTTTATTTTAAATCTAAAATAACCTGTTTTGCTCTAGCTTTCCATGTATTAGCCTCGTATGCCGATATTTCCGATTCTCGCTTTTCCTGCAGTAATGCCGGGTTTTGTAAGATATTATGCAAGCATTGTTTTAATGCTTCCTGATTATATTCTATACTCCATCCCAGGTTTTCTTTTTCAATAAATTTACCTGCTGCTGTATCTTTGGTTGCTATAATCGGTATATAATGTCCTAAATATTCAAACACCTTTATCGGCATTGCCATACGCATATAATCACCTTCACCTGCAAAGGCACAGCATATATCTGCTTTTTTATAATATGGCTCTAATCCCTGTCCACTCTCATGAATAATGGAAATCTTTTCGCTCATATATGGTAAATACTTGCTCTTTGCATTTTCCCATTCTTTTTCTCTGCAACAGACATAAGCATGAACCTGATCAGGCATCTGCTGCATCGCCTGGAAAAATACTGTCAAATCATAGATTCTGTCAATTCCACCAACATATAAGATTTCTAGTTTTTTTGCAGTCAAATCCGATATTGCCTGCACGGCATCAACATCATATTCCGCACATCCTGGCATAAGAATTGCACTTCTATTCAACAATTCCGGATATTCTTTTAAGTATGCCCGCATTTCATCTGTTGGAAGATAAAATACATTAAGCAATTTTTTATATTGCCTTAAATCATATCTGTACATTGGAATCGAAAAGCACTTCTTATACCATGATACATTATCACGATATACAGAAAATTTCCACTGTATATCTCTATAAAAAAGTCCGATTTTTATCCCGTTTTTCTTGCAAAATTTAAAAAAGCTAAAATCTAAAAACGGATAACGAGGCAAATGATTTTTTTCAGTCAGCAAAGTTGGCATTGTAGAACTCTCTGAATAAAGAAAATCATATTTTATACCGTTCCTTATATTCCGTTTTATCTTGTTTATTTGAACTTTTCTTTCAGTGCCATATCCTGAAATATATTCAACAAGATAACCATTTTCTTCAAATGCCTGTTTCATCTTGATTGGACGGATATTGGAGCCCGATTTTCCGCTTTTTTCAATATGGTTGGGGATGTGGACAATACATCTTTTTTCTTGTTTAATGTTCATTGTCACACCTCACTCTTTCATATAAATTAAGCATTTTCTCTACATTGTCATTCCATGAATACAGTTGTTCCACTCGTTGACGTCCATTATTTCCCATCTTTGTGCGCATCTTTTCATCAAGCACAAGTTTCTTCAATGCATCTTTTGCCTTATTTATTTCTTTTCGAGAAATAATCAATCCTGTTTTTCCGTCTTCTATAACTTCTTTAAATCCATCTGCATCCGATGCAACAACGGGCTTTTTCATCGCCATGGCTTCTACTGCTGCTACTCCAAAACTCTCTTTCCGGCTTAATGCACAAAAAATATCAAATTCGCTTATTGCTTCCGGCACCTTCGTGTTAGGTATTTTCCCTTTTAGGAAAACAGAATCCTGCAGGTTCTGCTTATTGATCAGATCTTCATACTGTTCTTTTTTGCTTCCCCGAACCATAAATTAATAATTTAATCTTCCTTGAGTAATGCTCCTGCTCCAATTCCTTTTTCAGATCTCGAAATGCAAGAATCATTTCTTCAATACCATAAATTTCTTCTAAAGCTTTTATATTTCCTATTATCAGCTCTTCTTTTTCTGTTTCTTTATACTTTTTCGGATCAAACTGATTTAAATCCACTCCGAATGGGGGGGTAATCGTAATTTCCAGTTTTTCATCCTGCATTACCTTTTTCAGTTGGACAGCCATACAATTACTTGTTGAGGCCAAATAAGAAGCACTTCTCACATTTCTTTTTAAAATGTAGTTTTTCACCCTGCTTTCATATGGGAAATCATATACATCACTTCCCCCCCATACTGAAAGAATATATTTCGGTAATCGTGCTTTCCTCGCCAATGTCCCATAACCGCTTGCATAATGTACGTTAATGACATCCGGATTTATTCTTTTGGCAATTTTTCTCAATTCACCGGCATTTAGATAATAGCCTTTGCCACCACTGTGTTTCATCAAGTATAATTTTACTCTCGAATTCAGTGCATCTTCTTTCGGTTCATGGCCTCTGTTTGAAACAAGATACACTTCATGTCCTCTCTCTGCTAATGCATTCACCCATCTAACAGTGTGCGTACTATTTGCTGCCGATACAAACATTATTTTCATCAAAATGACTCCTCTGTTTTACTATCTCGCTTCTCTTCAAAACAAACTTATCGTTTTGAACTATCAATTGCCTTTTTTAAAATCCGCTCAATTTTATTTGTCAGTATCTGATAATCATACTCTTGTGCGCATTCTTTTAAACGTTGGCAATACTCTCCGTATTCTTCTGAAGTAAGTTGACGAAACTTTGTAATCTCTTCCGCATATTCTTTTCCATTCGCAAATCGCTTTGCAATTCCTAATTTTTTCTCTCTTATTAAATCATAATTCACCGGAAGATTACATAAAATCGGCTTTTCACTCGCCATATACTCAAACAGTTTATTCCAACTGCATCCGTATTTATTTAAGCCTGCCCCCCCCTGAACATTAATTATGTTCAAATCAGCATTGCTCAGAATATACGGAATATATTTCTTTTCTACACGCCCTTCAAATTTAACATTCAATGAATACTTTCTGCACTCATCTTCAAGCATGTCTTTTTCTGTGCCATCTCCATAAATATAAAAATGAATATCCTGATTTTTCAATTCTTTTGCAGCATCAACCAATGTCTGAAGATTATTTACTTTTCGAATAGATCCCATGTAAACTACTTTAAATGCATTATCATTCGCAATCTGGCTATTCTCAAGGTTATATAATTTTTTATTCTCTTCAAATTCTGCTAAATCGACGCCATTATTTACGTGATTTACTTTATTGATATTAACTTTTTTCGTCCAGCCCTTATCGCATATGTACTCTTTTCCGCCCGGCATTGTAAAAATCAATTGATCTGCGTGTACGTAAATCCATTTTTCAAGCTGATACAGTACTTGAATAATTGGATTCATTCGAGACATACCATTATATTCTACAATCGACTCCGGCCATAAATCTCGTACTTCCACAACAACTGGTATTTTATGCTTTCTACCAAATAATAATGCAAATAATGCAACAAATAAATCTGGAGAAGATGTATAAATCACATCTGGCTTTTCTTTCTTATAAAACCGCTTCATTGCTTTCCAGGTCTTGAATGGAAGATCCATCATATTGATAACTCTGTCCATTCCATTTCCTTTATAATCACGGCTTTTAACAAAGGTATACTCTACACCATCTTCCATCTCTTCTCTATAAAGAGATTTATCCCTGATCATATTAATATCTGTATTATGAATCTTACTGGATGTAAAGATTTTCACCGAATGTCCCTTCTTCTGAAGGTACTTTGAAAAATAATAATGCCTCACCAATCCCCCCATACTCGGTGGAATGGCGTAATGATTCACAATCCATACGTTCATTGTGAGTTCTCCTTCATACCTTTGTTATTTTATAACTGCTATTACTGTTGCTAACATCGTCTTGATATCTTGCCAGAAACTAAATTCTTCAATTGCTTTCAAATTATATTTCATCTTTTCTGGCAGAATCTGTTCGATATAAACCTGATCTGCATTCTCTGCTGATTCAAGAAGCTTGTCTTCATCTTTATATTCAATACTCGCCCTTGATGTTACTCCTGCTGGCAATAACAGTGTCGCCTTCATTTCATCTGTATAATGGGCTACATACTTTTCAACTTCTGGTCTGGTGCCTACAAAAGTCATATCTCCAGATAATATGTTGAGCAACTGCGGTAGTTCATCTAATCTGCATCCGCGTAATGCTTTTCCTACTTTTGTTATTCTGGTATCACCTTTCGTGGTAACCTGCGTTCCGATTTTATCTGCGTTGTTAACCATCGTACGGAATTTAAAAATCCGAAAACTCTTACCGTATGTCGTCACTCTTACTTGTCGAAAGAAAACCGGACCTTTAGAATCCAGTTTAATGCAAACTGCTAGTATCAAAAGCAGTGGTGATAAAAGCACAAGCAACACACCTGCTACTATTATATCAAAAAGACGCTTCAGAATCAAACTTGCTTTATGCCGCTGCAAAATATCATAATATCTTTTTACTTCTTTCACTTGCATATTCTGAGGCAATTCGTCCCATCTGCACATCTTTTAAACCTCACTTACACATTTCCTAAATGTTTCAATCACATACTCTACATCCTCATCTGTCAGTTTTGTATGGAGCGGTAACGTAATCTCGTTTTCAAATAGTGCATAAGCATTCGGATAATCTTTGATATCAAATCCAAGATTTTTGTATGCTGTCAAAAGTGGAAGCGGTTTGTAATGAACATTTGTTGCAACGCCTGCTTCAGCCATCTTTATAATTACTGCATTGCATTCTTCTCTTGTCTTTCCATTTAATCTGACAAGATACAAATGACCACTTGACGCAAAATCATCCCCCATAATGGTTCAATACACTAAGATCCAGATCTTTCAATCCTTCATTGTATTTTTCTATAATTTCTTTTCTTCTTGCCAAAATCGATGGGTATCTTCTCAACTGTACAAGTCCAAGAGATGCCATAATATCAGTCATATTGCATTTATAATACGGCGCAATAATGTCATACTCCCACGCTCCCAGCTGTGTCTTAGCCAAAGCATCTTTAGACTGACCATGCAGAGAAAGAAGCATAAACTGTTTGTAAATTTCTTCATTATCTATTCCGTCAATATCTCTCCAGACTGCTGCTCCGCCTTCTGCTGTTGTAAGATTCTTTACTGCATGAAAAGAAAAGCTTGTAAAATCTGCAATTTCTCCACTATGCTTTCCATTTTTTGTAGCACCAAATGCATGCGCACCATCAGCTACTACCGCTATTCTTCCCATCTTTTTCTGTATCTCTGTGCTCGGACGGAATAATGACTTTTTCTTTTCTACAATGTCGTATATCTTGTCGTAATCACAAATCACCCCTCCAAGATCAACCGGAATGATTGCCTTTGTTTTCTCTGTAATTGCAGATTCCAGCTTTTCATAATCCATCTCATAAGAATCCGGCTGAGTATCTACTAATACAAGTGTTGCACCTACATGTACTGCAACACTTGCTGATGCAGTATACGTATACGCACTTGTAATCACTTCATCCCCCCCCGGACCAATTCCAAGAACACGTAAACTCATCTCTGCACATGCTGTAGCTGAGTTAAGACAAACTGCCTTACTCGTATGGCAAAATGCTGCTATTTCGTTTTCGAATTTCTTTGTCTTAGGTCCTGTAGTTATCCATCCACTTCTTAAAGTATCTGCAACCTCTGCAATCTCTTCCTCCGTAATATCCGGTGGTGAAAATGCTATATGTCTGTTTTCCATCTATCTATCCTCCACAACTGGTTCTTCGTGACTCGCTTTTCCAAGACTTAACAATTCTTCGTACATCTCTTCATCACGTTCTTTATCTTCTTCTCTGATATGATACGTCGGAACAATTCCAGATACGATTTTTTTCACATCCCTTGATTCCTCTGATGCAGCAATTTCGAGTTTTTTCAACTCGCTTAAGAAATGTACCTCATCAAATTCTAACGGTTGTCCCACATAAATCAGATTATTTGCCGTCTTCTGTAAACCTTCCTCTTTTGTAAGAATCTCCTCATACAATTTTTCTCCTGGTCGAAGTCCTGTATACTCAATATTCATGTCCACACCAAGAGTATAACCTGACAAACGAATTAAATTCTTGGCAAGATCAGCAATTTTAACCGGCTCACCCATATCAAGCACGAAGATTTCTCCTCCATGAGCCAATGCGCCTGCCTGCATTACCAATGATACAGCTTCCGGAATTGTCATAAAGAAACGGATAATATCCGGATGTGTAACTGTCACAGGACCTCCGGCTGCCATCTGTTTCTTAAACAATGGAATAACACTACCATTACTCCCAAGCACATTTCCAAAACGCACAGCAACAAATTCCGTCTTGGAATATCTACTGAATGTCTGAATGATCATCTCACATAATCTCTTGGACGCCCCCCCATAATGTTTGTTGGATTAACAGCCTTATCTGTAGAAATCAGTACAAATTTCTTGACCCCCCCATACTTATCCGCCGCACGTGCTGTCTTATAAGTTCCAAAAACATTATTTTTAATTGCTTCATTCGGACTGTCCTCCATCAGCGGGACATGCTTATGTGCAGCTGCATGATACACTACATCTGGTCGATAAAGATCCATCACACTTTCAATTCTCTTTGTATTACGAACTGAACCAATAAGCACTTCTAATCTAAGTTTTGGATATTTCTTTTTTAATTCTTGCTGTATATCATATGCATTATTTTCATATATATCAAAAATAATAAGCATTCTTGGATTATGTGCAGCAATCTGTCGGCAGAGTTCGCTTCCGATAGAGCCACCACCTCCCGTTACAAGAACACTCTTGCCTCTCACATATCCGGCAATACTGTCAATATCAATCTTCACAGTATCTCTTCCCAGCAAATCCTCAATAGAAACTTCTCTTAATTTTGAGACACTTACCTCATCATTGATCAGCTGATACACGCCTGGAAGTACCTTCAGCTTACAGGTTGTTTCATTACAAATACGCAGGATATCTCTGGTGTCTTTATTATCAGCAGATGGAATTGCAAGCATAATCTCATCTACATCATATTTTTTCGCAGCCTCTTTAATTTTCGTACGGTCGCCGACAATGCGTACTCCGCGAATATATTTTCCGGTTTTTGATGGATTGTCATCAATTACACACACAACATTTCTGTTTAAATGTTTGCTTGTTTTCATCTCGGTGATTATTATATTACCGGCTTCGCCTGCTCCGATCACCATTGTATTGATTGGACGATTTGTGTTCTTTGAGATACCTCTTTGAAGAGCATGCAAAATACGATAAGAAAATCTTGTGATCAAAGTTGTCATTGTCAAGAAAAAGAAATAGAACAAATGAAAACTTCTTGGCACTGTCAGATAAAGCAGACTCATTCCAAATGCCTGAAATGCTGTTGATAAAATTGCCGCTGCACAAACAAGTAGCGCCTCATAAAGACTTGCATATGACCAGACTCTATTATATAAATTCAATAAAAGAAAGATGATCATTGTAGTAACTATATTAATCAACAAATACGTATTAACACTTGCCAAATCTTCCACAGGAACCGTGTTCCCATCCATTTTATATCTAACAATCAACGCTAGGTAAGAATTCACTATAATTGTAATGACATCTACAATAAATAGTAATATCATTCTTGATTTTGATGTTTTTAAGCTGAATATATTTTTCATAGAAATCCTCTCCATTAACAATGTTACAAATTATTACAAGTTTTTTACATAACTTATATATTATCAAATTTCATTCCATTATTCAATGTCTATACTTATTTTTTTCATAAATTGTGCAGGTTTTATATTTCTCTGCATTACGTTTTTGAAATCATTACCAATCAACTTTAAAAAAGGAGACGCTTCTTACTATTTCTGCGCCTCCTCTACCCATTCTTAATTTAATTGTTCTCCTTCGGTCAATACGCCGCCTTCTTCAACAACATTCACCAAATCAATAATATTCTGCACAGAAGATTCAATCGGTTCCATAATAAAGAGTTCTGTATCTCCACTAGAATAACAAGTACCTTTTGTATTCGTTCCTTCTGCTGCTATAGACTGGATTGTCCATGTTGCATTATTATTCAACTGATACTTGATCAGAGCATTGATCTGTTCCTGAGACATATTTGTCTCAACATCTTTGCTGACCTGTTCCATAATTGCATTTGCCTTCAAAAGCATTGTAGGCGACAGACACTTCTTTAGCATTGCAGTAATAACCGCCTGCTGATTTTTTCCTCTCTGATTGTCTCCATCAGGAAGATTGTGTCTTTCCCTGCAAAATGCAAGAGCTTCTTTACCATTAAAATGATTATACCCTTCCTGAACATCCATAGTATATTCTGAATCTTTACTTGTCGTAAATGCAAATTCGGAATATACATCAATTCCGCCAAGCGTATCAACAATATCAATTAATGAAGTGAAATTTAATCTCGCATAATAATTAATATCTGTCTCATATAATTCACCCAAAGTTTTCATAGATGCATCTATACCATAGATTCCCGCATGTGTTAACTTATCTCTCTGTCCTCCTGAAACTCCCGGAATAGGAACATAATAATCACGCGGTGTTGTTACAAGTAATATCTGATGTGTTTGTGGATTTACAGCTGCAATAATATTCACGTCACTTCTACTTGTTTCTGATACATCACCATAAACATCAATACCACTGATATAACTGTAAATGGTTCTTTTATAATACTGTCATCTGTTGCTCCTGTTGAATTTCCGAAATCCAACTCAACACGTATATTAAATGTATACAACACTTTCACTTTATCGCTATAACCATCTACTGCTTCTTCCATCAGACTTGTATATGCACTGTTATAAATGATTGCATCACAATCCCCATCAATCAAAGCCTGTGCTTGTGTCTGGACAGAATCATACTCTTTTACTTCGATCGTATCAACGCCAATCTGCTTTTCAATATCGGTCACAGCTGTCTGTATATTGCCAGCACCTTTCTCAAACTGTACACCATACGTATAGTCTGCCGCATCTTCTATTGTCTCTGCTGAATCATCTGCTCGTACTGCAACAACCATCTTATCCACTTTATAGTTGCTTCCTGTAATCTTCCCAATCATATTATTAGCCTGAGCGACATAATAACTTCCAGTAAACATCACAACTGCCATAAGTAAACTGAACACTTTTCCCAAAGTCCCCCCGTTTTTTCCTTGCCGCCTGTGAATTCAGTGTCACACACCATAAGAAAAACAGTATTGCTGCTGCCAGTATCAGATACTTATCCGGAATCATTCCCAACAAATACAATACCGCCATTAAGGCTATACTGGCAATCGTCTGAAGAATGATACACAAAGTTCCCAGCTTATTACTTCCCGATCTGCGGGAATACTTATTTGTACTTTTCTTTCTGCGTGCAGAATTGCCAGCAGATCCTTTTCGTTTTGCCATCTTACATCCCTTTTCTTAAATTAGAACAATTTTGACGGGTAAACTCCTTCTTCAATCAATCCACGAAGCGCTGCTGTTACAGATTCTTTATCCTCCTTATATGTCACACCAAACCACTGGTCATGTGACTGCAGTACTTTTACTTCGAGTTTTCCATCACTTAACAGATCTCCAATCATTGTCGGAAGCAGATATTCTGCTTTTAGATCTGTACTTTCTGTTTTCTCAAGGAACTCATCAAATCCTGTCTTAAGAATCTCGAAAAATTCAGGTGTAATTCCCCCACATATTCATAGATACCGGTGAATCAACATCAAGGAATACATCTCCATCCTCTTTGTGGATTACAGCTTTTCCGTCTTCTTTTTCGATGTTATGTGTCTCTTCAATGTCTGCAAGCATGCCATGTCCGTCTACTTCGCACACACCTCTGGTCACGCCTCCGTTATCACTCAATGTATTTTTCAATACAAAGCTGACCATACAAATCTGCATTATATCAGCAGATGGAAGGTTTGTCAAATAACTGTATGCCTCTTTAAATGCTTCTTTTCCATAATAATCATCTGCATTGATTACAAGGAATGGAGCATCCACCACATCTTTACAGCAAAGAATTGCCTGACCTGTTCCCCCCCAAGGTTTTGTTCTTCCTGTGAATTTTCCGCTGAATTTTTCCGGAATATCATCAAGCTCTTGAAATGCATATGCTACTTCTACTTCTTTTTCAATACGGTTGCCAATGATCTCTTTGAAATCTTTCTCGAGATCTTTGCGGATAACGAATACAACTTTGTCAAACCCTGCTTCTAATGCATCATAGATGGAGTAGTCCATGATAATCTCTCCATTTGGTCCAATCGGAGCCAGCTGCTTGATTCCACCTCCAAAACGACTTCCGATACCTGCCGCCATGATTACTAATGTTGCTTTGCTCATTTCTTTTTCCTCCTAATGTCTCTTCACTGTTACAATATACCAGTTTATAAACACCACTTATTCTCCCAATCCATCTTTCACAAGTTGAACCATGTCTGAAAGCGCTGTTTCTTCGTCTTCTCCTTCACAAATAATTGTAATCTCATCTCCGCTTTTTATACATGCTCCCAGTACGCTTAATACACTTTTAGCATTTGCATTCACTTCTTCATTTTTCATCTTCTTGTATACTGTGATCTTGCTCTTGTACTGCATTGCAGTTTTACAAAACAATCCTGCCGGTCTTAGATGAAGTCCTGTCGGATTTTTGATCACTACTTTATCGCTTACCATGTTATTCTCCTATTCTATCTCTCTGATAGTTGGAAGTTTTAACTCCAATATCATATAATATGCATCGAAAACTGTCAATGCCAGCCTTCTTAATTCTTTTTTAATTTAGACCTGTATTTTTTTAATTAATATGAAGTATCATTAATTTGTCTCAGCGTCATTTTCCGGTTGTTCATCCTCTGTTGATTCTTTTTCAGTCAATGTAAGCTGCACTGTCACTGGTTTTGTCAATGTCACTCCATCCGGAAGGTCTACTTCTACCGGTATGTCAAAAGTGCCTTCCTTCGTGTAATTCTGGAGATTTACCGATACTGCATTGCTGATATCCAGACTGTCCAGCGTATCTTTCTCGCCCTGGAATACAAGCGTTACCTCAGCATCTGGCTCATAACTCACCTGAAGATTTTTTGCCAGATAATTCTGTTTGATGGATGCAACCATAAACTCAATTGTTCGATTTCCCAACTGTTCGATCATTGCAGTTGCTATAACCTTTCCTGATGCACCTTCAATCAGTTCTACACCTTCCGGCAGATAATCTGTAATATCAAATGCTTTCTCTATCTTCTCTGTTGCCCCCCCGTCAATAGACAATTCAGATGCTGGAATATTGATACTTTCAATCTTGGATAAGGCCTCTTCTTTTCCGCAGACCTGCACGCTCGCCGGTTCGCTCGAACAACCTAGATATTCATATCCATCTGCCGGTGTTCCAGATGCTTCAAATTTCAACGGAACCGTCTTGATCCTCATCACTGTCACATCTACAGTGATTCCATCTTCTCCAAGATTATTACTTAGCTGTCCCTGATTGATTACATTTCCCGATGCATCATATAAAACAAGTTCTGCTGTAAGTTCTTCATCTTTTGAAATTCCATCTACATTAATCTTCGCTACGGCTTTATCAATTGATTTTACTGTGGATTCTGCTCCTGTAATCGTTATTTTTTCCGGATTAACTTTCATCTCTCCAATCTGATAACCGTCACGCTGCGTTCCTGTTGTGCTAACAGTCAGTGTAAATACATTCTTCCCTGTCGGTTCTGTCTTAATCTGTATGTTTCTCGGAACAGACTCTGCCGACTGATAAGATCCACTATACTTTGGAATTGATACTGAAATTGGTATCAACCCTGTCCTGGAATCCATTTCTTTAATATCCGCAGTAGCCACAATATCATCTGACTTAATCTGTTGAATCACTGAACGTTTTGCATAAACAACTACGTTTACATTCTGATCATCTAAAACCGTATAAACTTCCCCCCCACCCTGTGTAATCACATCATCGTTCGCTATCGTAACTTTGATGTTTGTATAGGTTGATTTCGTAACCGGATTAGCAACATTCGCAACAATCAGCCAAAGAAATGCTGCAAAAACAAATGCAATAATCTTAAGCGGAAGATTCGTTGTCAATTTGTATTTTTTCATGATCTGTGCCATCCTTTCCGTATAGAAAACTTGTTCTTTGTCTCTGTCTTTCTATACTGAATCTGGCTTAACTGACTCCGAAGTTCTTCTGCGTTAATAGCTCGAAGCAATCGTCCTCCGGAAGCCACAGAAACAAGTCCCGTTTCTTCTGAAACAACAATCACAAGAGCATCGCAAACCTCGCTCATTCCCAATGCCGCACGATGCCTTGTTCCCAGATCTTTACTGATTGTCATGTTATCTGAAAGTGGCAGATAACATGTTGCTGATGTAATTCTGTCCCCCCCTCTGATAATAACCGCGCCGTCATGAAGTGGGGGGGTATTGTGTTCAAAAATATTGATCAGCACCTGAGAAGACACTTTACAATCAAGCTCTATACCTGTCATTTCATACTCTGTTAACTGAATCACCTGTTCTACTACGATCAGTGCTCCTGTACATACACTTCCCATAGCATAACAAGCTCTTACAATACTATCCAGTGTTTCATCCGAAAACCTCTGATTTTCTTTATTTTTATCGAACGGATTAATGTTACTAAATAAATTTTTCTCTCCCAGCTTCTCCAATGCCCGTCTAAGTTCTGGCTGAAAAACAACAATTGCTGCTATCGCTAATACATTAATTGACTCTCTTGCCAGATACAGGATCGTATTCATTTGAAAAAGCCATGCCAGAAGAATAAATCCTCCCAACATCAGCATTCCACGTAGAAGCATCCAGGCTTTTGTGTTCTTGATCCAGAGCATGATTTCATAGACAATAATCGTCACAATCAGAATCTCTATGATATCTTTTATCTGTATATGTGGAAAATACATTCCATTTGAATAATTTCTTATAAAATTCTGAATCCACTCTATCATCTCAAGTCTCACCACCTTATGTAATCACTCGTTGTTATGCACTCTTGCATCTTTTGCTCTGTCGATCACTCTTTTTTCTCTTCATTCTGATCCAGACCCAGTTCCTTGCTCAGACTTCTTGTTAAAAGAATATCTTCCGTCATGTTTGAATCATTAAAAATTGTTGTTTGTGCAAGATCAGACTCCTTTTTCAGTTGTTCTGACTGATTTTTTTCCTCTTTCTGTTCAACTTCCTTCAAATCAGAAACTTCTGACACAGCAGTATTGTTTTCTGTCTCTGACACATTCGGCATCTCTGCGTCCTGTTCCTGATGTTCTGTAATATGTTTCACTTGCTTCTCAGGCATCTGAACTCCTACTTTCGGAACTGCCTTTACATAATAATAGTATTCGTCATCTTCAAACTGAACATTCTCTATTCTTGAATAATCCACAGAGAAAAAAATAACTTCAAGGAACAATCCTATTACAACACCAAGAATTCCACTGAAAATCATCATCGTATAAGACATATGAAGTCCAAGAGAAATATTTCCCGATGCACCTACGATCACACAAACTGCTGCTCCTGTTGCTGATGCAATCTTCCAGGAATGATCGACTGCCCGATTTTTAATTCCGTTCACTACCAGTATTCCGATCACTACTGCAAACAGCATAACCCACATCTCTTGATAGCCTACAAACTGTTTTGTAAAATTGGTTAAAGTGCTGATCATTGTTGTTCCATCTGTACCTTTCAATGCTGTTGCAGAAGCTTTGATCAGGTAAAGTAGATAATAAACAAGAATTCCGCAGGATGCAGGGACAATCCATACTGTAGTACCTAACAGCCCAAATATAACCGGAATCACCAGTGGTATTTTCATGCCGAACGCTACTACCGTCAGCAGAATCAGCCAGCTCTTCTCCGGGGTAAATCGAAAGTAGAAAATATACATTAACAAAAACAGTATCACCGCAACTCCGGCTATTGGCATAGATAATGTATATAAATGAGCCACTATTAACACAGTTGCTGCTGCCGTCATTACTGCCAGAGGGAGAAATGTACAGACTACTGCTAAGCCAACAGTACAAAGAACAGATGATGCCATCTTCATAAATCCAATATTAGAATTGATCAGGTTAAACACCAAAAGTGCAAGCAAAAACTGTGCTCCCTTTCGAACTAAGAGAGAGTGAGAAACATAAATCTGCTTAAATCTTTCTCTAAGAACCAGTAAATTGTTCATTGTTCATTCTTCTCCTTTTTACACATCTTCTCTAAACGGGACAAATTACGATAATAACGTTTTACATTCTGTTTGGCAACTGCATGTTTTCTCTTATAAAAACTATTTGCGCAAACCCCCCCATATATAACCAAAAGAACTATATAGCCTGCAATTGCTGCAATCAAGAGAACGAATAGTTTTAAAATTGTCAGATCAGCAGATAAACTATCACTTGAATAAATGCAGAAACTAACGAACAAAATTGCATAACCCATTGTTACCCAGATCAATGTAATCCATCTCTTAAGACTTGCATAATCTTTTCTGTAATAATCGGCAATTTTAAAATCATCTCTGTGATTCTTCTCATATATCGACATTTTTGTCATTAAACGAATCCTGTCTTTATCTAACATATCCGACATTCACCTTTCCAGATTTCTCTCCTAAGTATACCATATGTTCAGATGCCTTGTCCAATGCTTAGAGTCAAAAAGTAGACATTTTCAACACCTGCTTTTTTCAGGATTCCTGCAGCACGTTCTATTGTACTTCCGGTTGTGTAAATATCATCAATCAGAAGAATGTTCTGGCGTGGATTCCACGATTTTGAAACCGCAAATGCCCCCCCCTTCAGATTTCTATGTCTCTGCTCCCCCCCGTTCATTTCCTTTAAAGGCCGGGTTTTCTTAATCCGATATAAAACATCTTTTTCCATAGGAATTCCCATGCATTCTGATAACTGCTTTGCTAAAAGTTCTGCCTGATTATATCCTCGTTTTCTCATTTTCGATCTATGTAATGGAATTGGAATAATTGCCTGGATCCCCCCCCATCTTCGAATCTGAAATTCAAACTTATCTGCCAGCTCTTTCCCAAAGATTTCCGCATAATATCGCTTATTGTGATATTTCAACCGATATACTGAATTTGAAACCGGCGGAATGTGAACCCAGAGGCTGCGTCCTTGTTCATAATTACTTTTTCTTCTTTCACAATCCCTGCAATACTCTTTCGTTTCATCCTCCAATGGCTTTCCACAATGGATACATTTTATTCTTCCCACCTTAACGACCTGTTTTCTACAGTCATCGCAAATACCTTTTGAGCTGATTTCCTGACAAAACGGACATCTTTTTGGATACATTTTTTCTAAAATTCTTTGATTCGCTCGTCTAAGCTTGTAAATCTTCCCTGTTCGCTTTTGTTTTCGATCATTTCCTGAAATGTTAGTTCACTCCCTACTATTGTTAAACATTTTTTTGCCCGCGTCACTGCTGTATAAAGCAGATTCCTGTTATATAGTAACTTTGGTCCTGGAAGAAGTGGGATAATGACCGCCGGATACTCGCTTCCCTGAGATTTATGAACCGTAATCGCATAGGCAAGTTCTAACTCATCTGTCATATCGTATCCATATTTTACCTTTCTCCCCCTCATCATATTCCACGATAACAGTTTCTGTATATTCATTGATTTCATCAATGACTCCCATATCACCGTTAAAAACTCCAATCCCTTTGTCAACTGTTAATCCAAATCTGGTAGAAACTTCCCACTCTAATTGATAATTATTTTTAATCTGCATTACTTTGTCACCTTCACGGAACAATCTACCATTAATTTCTTTCTCCGTTTTTTGGGAATCTGAAGGATTCAGATATTGCTGTAGAATCACATTCAATCGTTCTACACCCAGCAATCCCTTACGTGTTGGTGTCATTACCTGGATTTCATTTGGGTCGGCCTGCACATATCTGGGTAATTTCTTCTGTATTAAAGTAATAACGACGCTAATGATCGTATTCGCATCCTGGCGTTTTAAGAAGAAGAAATCCCGGCTTTTATTATCAATTGTAACCGGTTCTCCTGCATTAATCTTATGAGCATTTACTACAATATCACTCTCTCCTGCCTGACGAAAAATCTTTGTAAGCGTCACTACGTGAAATTTTTCTGAGCGTATGATATCTTTTAACACACTTCCCGGTCCCACGGACGGAAGCTGATCCACATCTCCCACAAGAATAAGTCTTGTTCCCGGAATAACTGCTGATAAAAGTGCATGCATCAGATTCAGATCAACCATGGACATCTCATCTATAATGATAACATCTGTCTCAAGTGGATTCTCTCTGTTTCTCAAAAATCCACCTATACTGTTCTCTTCCTCAGGATTTCCACTTACTTCAAGTAGTCTGTGAATCGTCTGGGCTTCATATCCTGTAGCCTCTGTC
The DNA here is from genome assembly GCA_001312505.1 of Mediterraneibacter faecis JCM 15917. Lineage (GTDB taxonomy): Bacteria > Bacillota > Clostridia > Lachnospirales > Lachnospiraceae > Mediterraneibacter > Mediterraneibacter faecis. Next base: position 194,428 of record BBDW01000005.1, on the reverse strand, counting down.
ATTCGCTTTGCCGCGCGTCCTGTTGGCGCTGCAAGAAGGATACTCATTCCTTCGCTTTCAAAAAATTGAATCATCGTATTGATCGTTGTCGTCTTACCTGTACCCGGTCCTCCTGTTAATATGAGCAAACCATGTTTAATAGCTTCTATAACAGCTCTGTGCTGCATTGGATCCAATTCTATCTTTTCTTTCTGTTCTACTCTTTTCAGACGTTTCTCCATCATGTCTTCCGGCATCTGACAGTCAATATCAAGATCATTAAGCATTTTCGCAGTATTCAATTCCAAGTAATAATAATGTGCTGGATAAATGCGAATTTCCTCATCCACTTCTTTCATAACTGTTTTCCGCTCTATACACAGATCCATGATGTACTTCTCAATATCTTCAAGATCAACTCCTAAAAGTGCATTTGCCCTTCGAAGCAATATATTCTGTGGTAAATACACATGTCCCTCACCTACTGCCTGTTGCAATGTATAAAATAAACCACTTCGTATACGATAGTCTGAATCTGTATGTATGCCAATCTTGGATGCAATTTCATCCGCAGTCTTAAATCCGATTCCTTCAATATTATCTGCAAGCTGATACGGATTTTCTTCTAGCACTTTATACACTTTCATTCCGTAATACTGATAAATCTTGGCTGCCAGCTTTGTTGAAATACCGTATTTCTGCAGATAAATCATAGCTTTTCGCATATCTTTCTTTTCTTCAAGCTGAGATGCAATCTCCTGTGCTTTTCTCTCACTGATTCCTTTGATCTCCGCAAGTCTTTCCGGCTCTTCTTCAATAATGCGGAAAGTATCCTCTTTAAACTTTTTCACGATTCGGCCAGCCAGTGCCGCACCCACACCTTTCACTGCTCCGGAGCCAAGATATCGTTCAATAGAAACAATATCCTCCGGCTCTTTTACTTTATAATGAGAAATCTTCAACTGCTTACCGTAAACATTATGATTCACATATTCTCCTTGAATTTCAAGAAGTTCTCCTTCATTAATATAGTTCAGACTTCCCACGCATGTCACTTCACCATCATCATGTTCAATATGGAATACTGTATACCCATTATCAGAATTTCTATATACAATATGACTCACATACCTGTAACTGTTTCCACACTTTTTCCTCTCTCTTCTTGTATCTTTTCCTATTTATATGCAGAAAAAGGGTGTGTTCCTATTATACACACCCCCCCTTGTAATTGAATCTTCTTCTCTAAGAACCTGACACTTCAAATTCTTTTTCAGAAGTCTTTCTCTTAAAACTCTTTTCTTCCACTCATAAATTCCACAAACTGTCCGGTACCAATTGCAACGACTTTCATCGGATCCTCCGCTGTCATCGTATTAATTCCTGTTCTCTCTTCGATTAATTCTTCCAATCCGCGAAGAAGTGCTCCTCCTCCGGTAAGAACAATTCCACGATCAAGGATATCTGCCGACAACTCTGGCGGAGTCTGCTCAAGTACTCCGATTACAGCTTCTACAATCTGTCCGGTAGATTCTCTCAAAGCTTCTTCTGTCTCAGATGAAGTCACCGTAACTGTCTTCGGAAGCCCTGTTACCAGATTACGCCCTCTGACTTCCATCTTCTCTTCTTCTACAAGTGGATAAGTCGTTCCAATCTTAATCTTGATATCTTCTGCCGTTCTTTCTCCAATCAGAAGATTGTGTTTCTTTCTCATATAGCGTACGATTGCTTCATCGAAATCATCACCTGCTATCTTAATTGATGTATTCACAACTGTTCCACCCAGCGAAATAACTGCAATATCTGCTGTACCTCCACCGATATCAACAATCATGTTTCCACAAGGCTTTGAAATATCTATCCCTGCTCCTATTGCTGCTGCCACAGGTTCTTCAATCAGATGAACTTCTCTTGCTCCGGCTGCAAATGTAGCCTCTTCCACTGCTTTTTTTTCTACTTCTGTAACACCACTTGGTACACAGATACTGATTCTTGGCTTCTTAAATGTACGTTTTCCCAGAGCTTTCTGAACAAAATACTTAATCATCTTCTCCGTCACGGTATAATCAGAGATTACTCCTTGTCTGAGTGGTCTTACCGCAATAATATTTCCCGGTGTTCTTCCAAGCATCAGACGCGCTTCTTCACCAATTGCCTTGATCACATTCGTATCACGATCAAATGCGACAACTGATGGTTCTTTCAGAACAACCCCTTTTCCTTTCACATATACCAGTACACTGGCTGTCCCCAAATCTATTCCAAGATCTACTGACATCATAATTTCTATATCTCCCTTCTAAAACGCTCTTTTACTGTTCTCAGCAATCTACTGCAAATAAACAACTTTGTCTGTTACTGATTCCAGCATTCTCTTTCCTCAATCAAGTGTCTTTTGTCCCTTGAAGGGGGGTTTATCGTTACTGTTTTTTACTATTACTGTTGTCAATATTATGTAACCAAAACAGTAATGTTTTATCATCCGCATACTTTAGTATAATAGACTTCGCTTAAAATAGAAAGGCATTTTTTGCATATATTTTACGACTTTTTTCGACTTTTTTTCGTCTTTATTTCTCCAATATAGACGCAATATATTTCCCTGTATAAGAATCTGGATTCTTTGCGACCTCTTCCGGAGTACCACTTGCCACAACAGTTCCTCCGCGGTCGCCTCCTTCTGGTCCAATGTCAATAATATAGTCTGCCGTCTTAATCACATCCAGATTATGTTCGATTACAATTACTGTATTTCCATCCCCAGAAAGTCTGCGGAGAATCTCTGTTAATTTATGCACGTCTGCAAAATGAAGTCCTGTCGTGGGTTCATCCAGAATATATACCGTTTTTCCGGTACTGCGTTTGCTAAGTTCTGTCGCAAGTTTAATTCTCTGTGCCTCGCCACCTGAAAGCTCTGTAGAAGGCTGTCCCAAACGAATATACGACAATCCGACATCTCGCAACGTCTCCATCTTTCTTCGAATACTTGGCACGTTTTCGAAGAAATCTACCGCTTCTTCCACTGTCATATTCAATACATCATAAATATTTTTCCCTTTATAGCGTACTTCCAGAGTCTCACGATTGTAACGCTTTCCACCACAAACCTCACATGGAACATAAACATCCGGAAGAAAATGCATCTCAATTTTCAGGATTCCGTCTCCTGCACATGCTTCGCAACGTCCCCCCCCTTTAACATTAAAGCTAAACCGTCCTTTCTTGTATCCACGTGCTTTTGCATCCGGCGTTCCTGCAAACAAATCTCGGATCAAATCAAACACGCCTGTATAAGTGGCAGGATTCGACCGTGGTGTCCTTCCGATTGGTGACTGGTCGATATTAATCACTTTATCAACCTGTTCTAGCCCTTCTATTCTCTTATGCTTTCCGGGGATTGTTCTTGCCCGGTTCAAGTCTCTTGCAAGTCTTTTATATAAAATCTGATTCACAAGAGAACTTTTCCCCCCCGATCCAGACACTCCTGTTACACAAGTCATAACTCCCAAAGGGAATTTTACATCAATGTTCTTGAGATTATTCTCTTGTGCACCGACTACTTTCAGATAACCTGTCGGCTTCTTTCTTTCTGTCGGAACCGGAATCCTGATTTTTCCACTCAAATACGCTCCAGTGACAGAATTTGGATTTTTCATAATTTCCTGTGCATTTCCCACAGCAACAACCTGACCGCCATGTTCTCCTGCCCCCCGGACCGATATCTACTATATAATCCGCTGCCAGCATCGTATCTTCATCATGTTCTACTACAATCAATGAATTTCCAAGATCACGCAGATGTTTCAGCGTCGCAAGAAGTTTATCATTATCTCTTTGATGAAGTCCGATACTCGGCTCATCCAGAATATATGCAACTCCGACCAGACCTGATCCAATCTGTGTTGCAAGTCGAATTCTCTGTGCTTCTCCACCAGAAAGAGTTCCTGTCGCACGTGCAAGCGTCAGATAATCCAGACCGACATCCATCAAAAACCTGATTCTTGCTTTGATCTCTTTCAGAATCTGATTCCCGATCAACTGCTGTGTCTCTGTCAATTGAAGTTCATCTAAAAATTTCTGAAGCCGTTCTATAGAAAGTGTTGTCACTTCTGAAATATTCTTATCTCCAACTGTTACAGCTAAAGCCCCCGGCTTCAAGCGCTGTCCTTTACAGGCTGAGCATGGTGTAATATTCATAAATGTCTCATATTCTGCTTTCATCGTCTGAGAACCTGTCTCACGGTAACGACGTTCCACATTCTTGATCAATCCTTCAAATGCAACTGGATAAATCCCTTCGCCTCTCTGACCTTTATAATAAACCTTTACTTCTTTCCCACCTGTTCCATAGATCAGGATATCATGAATCTCCTTCGGGTAATCCTCGAAAGGTGTGTCGAGATCAAAATGATATTCTTTACACAGCGCATCCAAAATTGCACGCGTAAAGCTGTTCTTGTCTGTACATGACTGCCATCCAAGACTGCAATCGCGCCTTGGCTGATTGACAGAGACGGATCCGGGATCATCAATTCTTCTGAAAACTCCATCTTATATCCAAGTCCAAAACACTCAGGACATGCACCAAACGGATTATTAAAGGAAAAACTGCGAGGCTCAATCTCATCGATACTGATTTCGCAGACAGGACATGAAAAGCTTTGGCTGAAATTCAGAGATTCTCCATCGATCACGTCAACAACGAGCAGACCTTCTGCGAGCTCAAGTACATTTTCGACAGAATCTGTCAGTCGTTTTTCAATTCCAGGTTTTACTACAAGACGATCTACAATAATCTCAATATTATGCTTGATATTCTTATCTAATGTAATTTCTTCTGAAAGCTCATACATATTGCCATCCACACGAACACGAACATATCCACTCTTTTTTGCACGTTCGAAAAGCTTTGCATGTGTTCCTTTTCTTCCACGTACAACAGGTGCCAGAAGCTGTATCTTCGTTCTCTCCGGAAGCGCCATAATCTGATCCACCATCTGATCTACCGACTGTTTTGCAATCTCACGACCACATTTCGGACAATGCGGAATTCCAACTCTCGCATATAATAATCGAAAATAATCATAAATCTCCGTAACAGTTCCAACTGTGGAACGTGGATTGTGGTTCGTTGATTTCTGATCGATAGAAATTGCAGGTGAAAGCCCTTCGATACTTTCTACATCCGGTTTCTCCATCTGACCAAGAAACTGTCTTGCATAGGAAGACAGTGATTCCATATAACGTCTCTGTCCTTCTGCATAAATTGTATCAAATGCAAGGGAAGATTTTCCAGAACCGCTAAGTCCGTCAAAACAACCAGTTCATTTCTTGGGATATCTACATCTATATTCTTCAGGTTATTCTCATTCGCGCCTCGTATCTTAATGTACTGTCTGGCGTCCATTTTCTTACCCATTTTGTAATCTCCTATTCCATATCATTGAGCATCTTTTTTAATTCAACAAGCTTATCACGAAGCTCTGCCGCTGCCTCAAAGTTCAATTCCGTTGCTGCCTTCTTCATCTGTTTCGTCAGATCCGCGATCAGTTTCTCCAGTTCTTTCTGGCTCATGGACTCCGGATCTTTTTCAAGCCGCATCTCTTCCGCCGCAACCTTTTTAGAGATACTGATCAGATCACGCACTGACTTCTGAATCGTCTTCGGCGTGATTCCATGCTCTTCATTGTATCTCATCTGAATCTCACGACGACGCTGTGTCTCATCGATCGCCAGCTGCATTGATTCTGTAATCTTATCTGCATACATGATTACATGTCCTTCTGCATTACGTGCTGCACGACCGATTGTCTGAATCAGAGAAGTCTCTGAACGAAGGAATCCTTCTTTATCTGCATCAAGGATTGCAACAAGAGTGATTTCTGGAATATCAAGTCCTTCTCTCAAGAGGTTGATCCCAACCAACACATCAAACACATCCAGACGCATATCTCGGATGATCTCCGTACGTTCAAGTGTATCAATATCCGAATGAAGATATTTTACACGGATTCCTACTTCACGCATATAATCTGTCAAATCTTCTGCCATACGCTTTGTCAGCGTTGTGACAAGGACTTTATTCTTCTTACTGATCTCTTTGTTCACTTCACCGATCAGATCATCAATCTGTCCTTCTACCGGTCGCACTTCAACTTCCGGATCCAGAAGTCCTGTCGGACGGATTACCTGTTCTGCTCGAAGAAGTTCATGATCCTTCTCATATTCTCCCGGTGTCGCAGATACAAACATCACCTGATTGATCTTACTTTCAAACTCATCAAAGTTAAGTGGACGGTTATCCTTCGCAGATGGCAGGCGGAATCCATAATCTACCAATGTCTGCTTTCTCGACTGGTCTCCGTGATACATTCCACCAATCTGCGGGATTGTCTTATGTGACTCATCAATCATCATAATAAAATCATCCGGAAAATAATCGATCAATGTATACGGAGCCTGTCCCGGTCGAAGCCCTGACAAATGTCTGGAATAATTCTCAATTCCGGAACAAAATCCAGTCTCCTTAAGCATCTCAATATCAAAATTCGTTCGCTCCGCAATACGCTGTGCCTCTAAAAGCTTATCATTTCTCTTAAACTCTTTGACACGTTCTTCTAATTCTTCTTCAATATCTGCCACCGCACGCTTGATATTCTCACGGTCAACCACGTAATGAGATGCCGGAAAGATTGCTACATGTTTCAGTTCGTCCTTCACTTCTCCTGTCAAAATATCAATCTCTGAGATCCTGTCTATCTCGTCTCCAAAAAATTCCACACGAATCGCTGTGTCACTCTCATATGCCGGAATGATTTCCAAAACATCTCCACGCACACGAAATGTACCACGGTGGAAATCCATATCATTACGATCATACTGGATCTCAATCAGCTTTGCCATTACTTCATCACGATCTTTAATCATACCAGGACGCAAAGAAACTACCATGTTCTGGTAATCTACCGGGTTACCCAGCCCATAGATACAAGATACACTTGCAACAATGATCACATCTCTTCGCTCCATCAGTGACATAGTTGCGGAGAGTCGAAGCTTATCAATCTCGTCATTGATGGACGAATCCTTGGCAATATATGTGTCTGAAGATGGAACATATGCTTCCGGCTGATAATAGTCGTAGTAGGAGACAAAATATTCCACTGCGTTATTTGGAAAGAACTCTTTGAATTCCCCCCCATACAGCTGCGCAGCCAGCGTCTTATTATGTGCAATAATCAATGTCGGCTTGTTCATCTGTTGAATGACATTCGCATGGTAAATGTCTTACCAGATCCAGTAACGCCAAGCAACGTCTGACACTGGTTTCCTTCTTTGAAACCTTCGACCAGCTCTTTAATTGCCTGCGGCTGGTCGCCAGTTGGGTTGTATTGTGATACTAATTCAAAATGATCCATGTAATTTCTCCTGAGCGCTCTAATTTAGCGGTGATATTTTAGAAATAGTAGTTGTTTTCTTAGTATTGTTACTTGTATAGTATATCATTCAGGAGAAAAAAGTACAGAACTAAACCGAATGTTTGTTCTGTACTTTTACATCTTAGCTCGATTCTACATACCTTTAAAATGTATCTGGATTTAAAGTCAAGTTTTTATTTCGTTGACAGAATAACCTTTTAAGATATATAATATTTTTATTACATTTGTAAGATTTGGAGGAATATCACATGAGCAATCTGCCTCAAATTTCAGAAGCTGAATTTGAAGTTATGAAAATCGTTTGGAAATACGCACCAATCAGCACCAATGAAATTACTGAAAAATTAACACAAATTTCCAGTTGGAGTCCTAAAACAATTCAGACATTGATTAAACGTCTCGTTTCTAAAAAAGCACTAACCTATGAAAAACAAAGCCGAGTTTTTGTCTATACTCCATTGGTCAAGGAAGACGAATATATTCGGCAGGAAAGTAATTCTTTTTTAAAGCGATATTATAATGGTAATATCACTTCTATGCTTGCCTCTTACATTGAGGATGATAAATTGTCTGAAGAAGACATTGCCAGCTTACGGAATCTTCTTTCCAATCATTAAACATGGGAGGAGCATATTTTGACGTATTTTAGCTTTCATTTTTTACTCTGTAATGCCATCATCTGTATTTTTTTAGGCATTTTACTGGGATTAAAAAGATTATTACAAAATCAATTATCCGCACGTATGCAATATAATCTTTCGATTATATTTCTTGTCGTTCTAATTGTTCCTTTTTTTCCAATAAAGTCTGCCCCATCTTCTATATCATGGGGGACATTTACTAATGCCAAATTCAAATACCAATGGTGACATTCAAACCACTTTTCTTTCTGGTAATAGTTATACTTTGAATAAAATAAATGATTTTGCTGTCTCGGTCAGCACCCAAATTCCAACTTTTATTCACTCATTACTTATATTTTTCTGGAGCATCGGTGTTTTCATAATGTTTGTTCTTCTCTACCGTTCGGCAAAACAAGTAAAAGCCTTACATAGTTCTGCCTTACCTCTTCAAAACGAAGTAATAAACACTCTTTATATAGAATGTTTAAACGAAGTGAACAGCAAGCATACCATTCCGATTTATAGTACAGCATTTTTGAAATCTCCTGTTTTGGCCGGTTTCCTGCATCCTCGCATTTATCTTCCAATTCACTTGATTTCAGATTTTAACGCTGGAACTATAAGCACAACTGATATTCGATATATGCTTCTTCATGAACTGCAGCACTACAAGCATAAAGATATTCTAATTGGATATTTGATAAATACAGTAAATATTTTCTACTGGTTCAATCCCCCCCTAATCTGGTATTTTCTAAAAAGAATACGACAGGAACGGGAACTTGCCTGCGACAGTGCTGTATTACAATTATTGAAAGAAACAGAATACAAGTCATATGGAAATACACTGATTAACTTTGCCGAAACAATAGCTCTGTCTCCATTCCCTCTTACTATGGGAATTAGAGGAAATATAAAACAGTTAAAAGGACGCATTTTAAATATTGCATCATTCCACCAACCTACTTTTAAACAAAAAATTCGTGGATATCTTATATGCATATTCGTCTCTACTATCATCATTGGATGCATTCCCATACTTTCTGTTTATGCTTCTGATCAGACTGGCTATCATTTTGACACAACCGAAAAGAATATTGCTCAGCTAAATCTTTCTTCTAATTTTGGAAACTATACCGGAAGTTTTGTTCTATATGATCAGGCTACTGATAAGTGGAATATTTATAATATGGATCATGCTTCCACACGTGTATCACCGAATTCGACTTATAAAATATATGATGCATTACTTGGCTTGGAATCTGGAATTATTACACCAGAACATTCCACTTTCACATGGAATGGAGAACCATATCCTTTTAATTCATGGGAAGCCGATCAAGATTTAACCTCGGCTATACATAATTCCGTAAACTGGTATTTTCAGGCAATTGATTCACAGGCAGGTTTTCAATCCGTAAAGACATTTTTACAGACAATAAACTATGGGAATCAGAATACTGGAACAAACTTAAATCTCTATTGGACAGATTTTTCTCTGAAAATCTCTCCAATAGAACAAGTAGAATTACTACAGAATTTCTACCAAAATAATTTTCATTTTGATAGAAAAAATATTCAAGCAGTAAAAAATGCCCTGTTACTTTCCACTACCTCTTCTGGTTCTCTTTACGGAAAAACCGGAACCGGACGTGTCAATGGTAAAGATGTCAATGGCTGGTTTGTCGGATACATTGAATCAGATAATAATACATACTACTTTGCCACAAATATTCAAGCTCCTTCCAACGCAACCGGAAGTCAGGCTACTGAAATAACCGAAGCTATACTTCTGATTTTGGTATTTGGAAATAAAAAAGAAGAACTGGTAACCTAATTTCCTGTTATCAGTTCTTTCTTTTTCTTCGTAATCTCTTCAATATTGTTATCTAATTATTTTAAGGTATATCCTCACTTACATTCCTATATATTTTTTGGCTTCTTTTTTACAATCCAACGTATTACCATGGGCAATTACATATTCCATGCATTCTTTTCCCTGTTGTTCTTTCCCTACTCTGTAGTAACATACTCCAAGCAGAAGTCTGCGTGTAACCTCATAATATGGCAACTTTTCTGTATCATCTTCCAGTAATCTTATTGCTGCCTCATCTTCCTCTTTCAGCATAAACTTTTTTGCCATAAACAGCGGATTATTCTGAAATACGTTTCCTGCTTTTTCTAATCTATCAGAATATCCAGCTCCATCTTTCTCCTGATATTTCTTCGCCAGTTCAAGATTCGTCACAACCTGCTGCCAGGAACGTCCCTCTTTTTTTCCTTTCCATTCATTCTTTGTATATTCTTCTGCTTTCTGTAGTTCTCCATTAGCAATAAGTGCAACTATATACTTAGGTTGAGCCATCAATACTACATTTTTTTGAAAACCTTTATAATCCAGACTCTTTCCGTATTTTATCATCCCCCCCTCCAACATTTCTAAATATTTCTCTGCATCACATTCCTGCGACAGCATCCGATCAATTTTTGAAAACTCTCGGAGAATATTACAAATTTCAATCAACATGACTACAATCAGATCAAGCACCGCACAGCCCCCCATAGAAGATAGGAATCTGTTGTGATCCAGCCCGACTGTTTCACATTGAAAAAGAGTACTGTCTCTTGATGTGGAAATGGATTCCCTTTAAAAATACTTACAATACAAATCAATGCTACATAAATCAACAGCACATTTCGTATCATTCTGATGCGACCATTTTTTTGCTTTTCATAAATCTTTTTTATCTGTTCTTCCATTCTCTTCTACCTTTCTTCGTTGCTGATCAATCCTGCAACTTATCTAACCGATATTGATATTTTGGTATATTATCGATTCCATTATCTAAAATCCTATTTCCAACATAATGAACCGATCCATCATTCTGAAATTTCACCGTAAGTTCATGTGTAATAACCGCATCATTACACACTACAGAATCACAAACTGCATTTATAGTCAATACAACTGTTCCATCTTCATTATACTTGATTTCAATTACTTCCGGCAATGATAATCCGAAATGTGTTGGTGCATAATTACCACATCCCAAACGTTGCCACGCATAAGTATTACTTTGTTCATCATACACCGCCCATTCTTTTAGTTCTTCTGCGGTAACAGGAAGATATGTCATAATTACACTTTCAAACTCATCTGCCGTAACTCCTGCTACTCCAGTTTCATTGCTAAATTTTTCCCCGTATTTCATATTATAAAGATATTCAAAAATCCCATTATAGTCCAGATCTTGCATATTCTCTATATTCCAGTTTGAGCACAGTAGATTGTTTCCCTGATAACCCAATGGCCCTACATATTTTTCTGAATATTCCAGGCATTCCTCATTTAATGGTCTAACTCGGATAATACAACTTCCATCAACAATTTCTGTCACTTCCGGTGGTTCCGGTACACATACTTCATAGCAAAAGTTCCCATATTCTGTGTATTTCCATTCCTTTATTTTTGAAAGAGAAATATAGGTAAGCATCGGCTCTGTATCATCGTTCCACAACATTTTTGCTGACATAACAAACATGTTTTCCCCCATCATATGTATATTCTTTTCTGGTAATTCCTCCATCTATATCAATTTCATATAAAATTACGTTGTCTTTTTCTTCTTGCCTGGCAGCATTCAAAAACATTTCCATCTTCTGATAATTTTCCATAACAGAATAATGATCTGAACCCCTTACCGGATTTCCATTTTGTTTGATAATCTCTTTCATCCGATCCATCATTTGCCTGGCAACATTCTGATCCGCTTCTTGCATTCCATTAAATTCAGAATAAATATCTCGGATGGCCTCCATATTCTCTTCACAATCGTTCACTACTTCCTTTTTCTTTTTTTCATCAATTGGCAAATCATATCCCTTATCTTGAATTTCCATAACAGTTTTTTTCTGACTCTTCTCATTTTTTACATCTGAATCGTTTAGTGTTTTTATGTTTTTGCAGGAAGTCAGAACCATTCCTATACAAAGTACTAACAAGATGCTTTTTCTTTTCATATTGCCCCCTAATTATTGCTATAATTTGCTTTCCACTCTTCTTCTGTCAATCTTGGCATATACCACCCTGCATTTGCATTTTGATCTGATTTGATTACTTTATTTGATAAATACTGAAAACTTCCGTCTTTCATAGGTTTTATAATCAATTCACTGGTAATTGCCTGGTCTAACATTCTAATTTCCCATACTGCTTCTATCGTAAGTTTTAATGTTCCATCGTGCAATTTTTCATATGAAATAACTTCCGGATATGGCTCATATGGAAATTCACAATCATACAATCCTCTCGGTCTGTATCTAAAAGTTTTGTCATCACAGTTATAAAAAGTTCCCTTTTCAATCTCAGTACTGTCAAATGGTAAATATGTCTGCAAAACCTCTTCAAACTCATCTTCTGGAACTTCATATTCTGCTCCACCGAAATTTGCTTCATAGGAGACTTGCTTTCCATATTTCATATGATACATTTTTTCATAAAGGTCATAAAAATCAAGTTCCGTATAATTCTGCTCATCCCAATTTGTAATCAATAGATTATTAAGCGTATACCCTAACGGCATAACATATTTCCGATTCAATTCTCTGCACGTTTCATTCAATGGCTGTACTCTGAATCCAGTCTCCCCCCCCGGTGCTCCATCAAATCCCGGTGGACGGTACTCTTCAATAAACAAATATCCTTTTTCCGTATATTTCCACGCATACGCTTCATATTCATCATAATATTCGGCCTGTGGATTATTATCTTTCCATTCAACCTGACATAATCGAACATCCACCTTTCCATCCATTGACTCTAAATGATATTGTATAATTTCCCCCCCTTCATCAAATACGACAATAATGTCAACTGCTGCCTGTTCTTCTTTTTCCGCTGCTTTGCAAAATTTTTCTACCTTTTCACTGTTGACCATATCAATCTGATTATCACGATCTACTGCCGCATATCCTTGCATTTTCAGACAATTGATAATTTTTCTTTTCGTTTTTAATGTATTTAACTCTGACTTCTCCTGTATATAGATATTCTGAAAAGTTTGTGCTATTTCTTTCGCTTCAGCATACATTGCAGATTCTACAGTTTCTTTCTTTTGTACTTTTTCTGTGATTCTTTCTTGTCTGCATCCTGTAAAAACCATAAGAATTATCAATATCACTGTCAAAATCTTACATTTGTAATAATTTCTTGTAAAAATTTTTTTATTCTTTAAAATACTCATCCAATACTGTTGCATCTTTTCTAACAACATAACCACTTCCACCGATTCCTTTCACATTCTCAACCATACTGATGAGAAGAATTGGTCTGTCTACATTTTTCTCTGCTGTAAACACTGAAAACCACCCGATTTCTTTACCAGAAGTATCTTCTTTCGTTGCTTTCAACTCTGCTGTCCCCGTTTTTCCAGCCAGTAAAATATCGTCACGATGTGCCGCATATCCGGTTCCTTCTGGATTATTTACAACACCTTCTACACCTTGCATAATTTCTTCTACATTTTCTTTGGTAAAAGCATTTTCTATCCATATTTCACCGGCAGCCTCTTCTTCGTATGTTAAATACGGCTTTACCATATTCCCTTCATTTAAAAACGAAGTATAAATACTTGCCAAATGTAACGGATTTACAAGAATCTGCCCTTGTCCATAGCCACTATCTGCCAGTTGTATTTCTGTTTCTATTTTATCCGTATTTGAATATGTTGATTCCTGCATCGCAATCTCAAACGGTATATTCTGATTAAAGCCTATTTCATTTAAAGTATTCATAAAATTTTCACTTCCAATTTTAAGAGCAGCCTTTGCAAAGTAAATATTATCAGAATAAATAATTGCATTCTTCATAATAACCGGTTCATACTCATGAAGTGTTGTCACTTGATAAGATCCCCCCAGGACGAATCTTTCTGCCATTCCAGACCTTCATTTCCAAAATCCTCTTTTGGATCTATGGTTTCCGTTTTCAACCCAATTCCTGCTACAACTGGCTTAAATGTTGAACCAGGACACCATACTTGACGGAAACGATTATATAAAGGTTTCTTTTCATCTTCATTTAATGATGTCCATTTTTCTGATGATAATCCTCGTATAAATTCATTATTGTCATAAGATGGAGTACTGACCAAAGCCAATACTTCTCCCGTATAAGGATTCATTGCAACAGAGCACCCCCCGGATCTTCTTTAAACTGCTCATATAATGATTTTTGCAAGTCAGAATCTATCGTCAATCTTATATCTTTACCATCTTCTTTAAAAGTGCCTACAAGAACTTCTTTTTCTTCCCCATCGCTATCTAGAATCTTTATATCACAACCATCTTTTCCTTTTAATTGCTTTTCATATATTTTTTCCAACCCAGACCTTCCGATTACACTTTCGTTTGTATATCCTTCCCCCCCGGATGATTTTCCAAATCCTCTGCCGTTACAGATTGTACATAACCAATTAAATGAGCGGCTGCTTCCCCCCTAACTCATAGGATCTAACTTCCACATCTGACAGCATAACCCCCCCGGAATTTCCAGAAGTTTATTCTGACGCTCCTGCTCTTCAAGTGTCTTTTCTTCTGGCTGTATTTTCATTAAATCTATTTCTTCTACTTTCGGAATAGTTTCAATTGGTACAAAAGAATCTTCTTTCACCCACTTTGCTGTAAGTTTGTTATTTATTGTTTCTACGTCTATCTTCAATAACTCTGCTATTTTTTCAAGAGATACATTCCTGTCTTCCAGCTTTCCCGGTATAATACCAACCGATGTCGCTATACCTTTTCCTGCAAGCATTTTACCATTCCGGTCTAATATTTCTCCTCGCTCCGCTTTTGAGGTAGTAACGCTTATTTTATCATCACTCTCTAAATTTGGAAAAATCAGGCTATCCTGCCATACTAATTTATATCCCTGTTTCGTCTTCTTCAGTTCCGCCATATTGTCAAATTGTATTGTTCCGGCAATTGTATTACATGATGTTTCATACGAAAGCGTAACTGTATCTGCTTTTTTCTCTTTCACAGCTATATGACTGATTTTAATGTCACTGACCTCTATTCCTTCGTATATCTTAGAATTTCGTTGTATGTATTCTTCTTTTGTCAGATAAACTTTTTCATCTGAATCTATCATAGTATACATTACTTCATATTCCTTTTTTTCAATATGGTTCATATATTCCATAAGTGTGTCTTCTGGTGATTCCGTTATCGTCCTTTTTAATAAAACACCTCCTGAAACAGCAATTACTGTTATAGCCATTATTAATCCAAAAATCCTACAAGTGTAAGATTTTTTAGTGCTTTGTTTTTTCCGTCTTTTTTTCATAGATACCCCTTTCTTTCAACGCTTTTATTTCCTTAAATCTTACACTTGTAATATCTGAAAGTCAAGTCTTTTCTTAGGCATTATATACGTGCGTCGCACGATGCATATAAAAAGAAATCCTCGATCACAAGTAAACTTGTGGGGTTTTGGTCTAGGTACAGCTTGTGCATTGTAGGTGCATCAAGACATCCGCACAAGCACGCTTAGCTCGATTTCGCTTCGCTTCATCTCGCTATACGTGCGTCGCACGATGCATATAAAAAGAAATCCTCGATCACAAGTAAATTTGTGGGGTTTTGGTCTAGGTACAGCTTGTGCATTGTAGGTGCACCAAGACATCCGCACAAGCACGCTTAGCTCGATTCCGCTTCGCTTCATCTCGCTATACGTGCGTCGCACGATGCATATAAAAAGAAATCCCCCCCGATCACAAGTAAACTTGTGTCGAGGATTTCTTTTTATATACGCCGTGCTTGTGCTAGACGCTTACATTCCAGCCTGAGCTGCAACTTCTGCTGCGAAGTCATCAACTTTCTTTTCGATTCCTTCACCAGTCTCGAAACGAACGAATTTTGTAACTTTAACGTTTGCACCGTTCTCTTTTGCTACCTTATCAACGTATTTTCCTACTGTAAGGTCGCTGTCCTGAACGTATACCTGATCAAGCAGACAGATCTCTTTAAGTTCTTTGTTCAGACGTCCGATGATCATCTTCTCGATGATGTTTTCCGGTTTCTCCGGGTTCTCTTTCTTAGCCTGAGCAAGAAGGATTTCTTTCTCGTGATCAAGGTAATCCTGAGATACTTCCTCACGGGATACATACTTCGGAGACATAGCTGCTACCTGCATAGCTACGTTCTTCAGTGCTGCTTTGATCTCGTCGTTAACAACATCTGTATCAGCAACAACAAGAACACCGATACGTCCGCCACCGTGGATGTAAGGAACAACCACACCGTTGTCTGCTGCAACTTTCTCGAATCTTCTGATGTTCAGGTTCTCTCCGATAACTGCGATCTTCTCTACGAGAGCATCTTTTACAGTCTTTGTTGTATCAGCTTCCCAAGCCTCTGCCATAAATGCATCAAGATCAGCTGCTTCTGAATCTACTACCTGGTTAGCAACTGCTTCTACGAATCCCTGGAACTCGTCGTTCTTTGCAACGAAGTCTGTCTCAGAGTTTACTTCTACGATTGCAGCAACTTTGTCATCTTTAACAACTGTCTTAACGATACCTTCTGCAGCGATTCTTCCAGCTTTTTTCTCAGCTTTAGCCTGTCCGTTCTTTCTAAGGAACTCTACAGCTGCGTCCATATCTCCGTTTGTCTCAGAAAGCGCTTTTTTACAGTCCATCATTCCAGCGCCTGTCATTTCTCTTAACTCTTTTACCATTCCTGCTGTGATTGCCATGATAATTTTCCTCCATTATTCATAATGTGTGTGTCACTATAAGCAGTAACATATGCTTTTCTCTATAGAACTATTTCTATAAAGTAAAATGCTTCAACCTGATAATCAGGCTGAAGCATTTTCTTTCATATCAAGAACTGATATTACTCTTCTACAGCCTCTTCAGCTTCTGCTGCTTCTGCAGCCTCCTCGTAATACTCATCCTCAGCTGCACCCTGGTTTGCTTCGATAACAGCGTCTGCCATCTTAGAAACGATCAGTTTTACAGCTCTGATTGCATCATCATTACCTGGGATTACGTAATCCAGTTCTTCTGGATCACAGTTTGTATCACAGATACCGATCAGCGGAATTCCGAGTGTGTGTGCTTCCTGTACACAGATTCTTTCTTTCTTAGGATCTACGATGAAGATAGCGTCTGGCAGTTTCTTCATGTCTTTGATTCCGCCAAGGTTCTTCTCAAGCTTTGTCCACTCTTTTTTGATTTCGATAACTTCTTTCTTCGGAAGTACTTCGAATGTTCCATCTTCTGCCATTCTCTCGATGTCTTTCAGACGTTTGATACGGCTCTGGATTGTCTTGAAGTTTGTAAGCATTCCTCCAAGCCATCTCTCGTTTACATAATACATTCCGCAACGCTCAGCCTCAGCTTTGATTGCATCCTGTGCCTGTTTCTTTGTTCCTACGAAAAGAACTGTACCGCCTTCTGCAGCGATGTCAGAAACAGCCTTATATGCATCGTCAACCATTCCTACAGATTTCTGCAGGTCGATGATGTAGATACCATTTCTCTCTGTGTAGATGTATGGAGCCATCTTAGGGTTCCATCTTCTTGTCTGATGTCCAAAATGAACACCTGCTTCCAATAACTGCTTCATTGAAATAACGCTCATGTTATTCTCCTCCATTTGGTTTTTTTCTTCCGTATGTTTTACTCTCCTTCGCAACCGGACGAAACTCCTGTCTCGACTTAGGCACCTTGGAAGGAATCCGCATACGTGTTTTTTAGCAACGTTCGTAGTATAGCATAAAACAAGGGACGTTGCAAGAACTTTTTCCCACAACGCCCCATTTTCCAACATTTTTTGTTATTGTTCGTACTATGTGCGACCAACAGCCATTTTTATCCTCCATCGCAACAAGATGTGAATTTCCTATTCCTATACCAGCTGAAACGCTTTCAGCACATACAGCCATCCTGTCAACGTGAATGCACTGAACAATGTTGTCAGCATCACTACACTTGATGATAAAACTCCTTCATGTCCCATATTCTTTGCCATAACAAAACTGCTTACTGTTGTTGCAGATCCAAGCATTACAAGGATTGCAATCAGTTCTTCCTGACGGAATCCCAGTTTCACAGCAATCGGAAGAAAAATTGCCACAAATATGATCAACTTCATAATTGTTGCTGTCACAGCCGGTTTGATCTTTCCAAGTGCTTTCCTAAAATCAAAGGTAGCTCCCATTGCCATCAGCCCCCCCATTGGTGTAGACATTCCTCCAATACTTGTCACCGTTTTATTAAGAATTGCCGGCATTGGAATCTTGCAGGCTGACCAGATCAGACCAGCCACGATTCCAATGATGATTGGATTGGTCACGATCCCCCCCTTTAACGTTTTCATCCATACAGCTTTATCAATTGCCTTTCGTTCCGGATGGAAAAAGGACAACACGATAACCGCCATCACATTATAAAGTGGTACACTTCCTATGATCATAAGTGGCGCCATCCCTGCATTTCCATAAATATTCTGGATAAATGCAATCCCAAGAAGTGCTGCGCTGCTCCGGTACGAAGCCTGAATAAATTCACCCTGGATGGAACGGTCTTTCCAGATGCAAGATACCAGCGCAGCAATTGTAATGCAGATAAATGTTACTACAAAGCAGAAAATCACAAACCTGATATTCCACACTTCTTTAAAATCAACTTTTGCCAGATCACCAAACAACAATACCGGCAATGGAATCAGAAAGACAAATTTATTCATCTTTGCTGCAAACTCTTCATCCATCCAGCCAAGCTTTTTGAACAGCATTCCCAGTACCATCATCAAAAAGATTGGTACGGTTGCATTCAGACTAAAAACTAAATTTTCCATTCTTCTCACCCGTGCCCTACTCTGTACGAAGTGCTGTCACAGGATCACTCTTTGCTGCTTTCTTGGATGGAATCAATCCACCAAGTAATGTAAGGACAACACTTAATAAAATCAGTATGATTGCCGGAACAATCGGCAGAACTGCATTTACCTTCGCATTATCTGCCACATTGTGAATAATCGCATTCCCAGGAATCAGAAGTAACAATGTTAGTCCGATTCCGATCACTCCTGCACAAAGTCCGATAATAAACGTTTCTGCATTAAACACCTGTGATACATTTCGCTTTGACGCACCGATTGCTCTTAATATTCCAATTTCCTTTTTCCGCTCAAGCACACTGATGTAGGTAATAACACCAATCATAATGGAAGATACCACAAGAGAAATCGCTACAAATGCAATCAACACATAACTGATCGTATCTACGATTGTTGTGACAGAGGACATTAAAGTTCCAACCACATCGGTATAAGTAATGACCTGCTCATCCTTCCCTTCTGCCTCCATCCTGCTATTATAATCGTCCAGAACCTTTACTACTTGTTCCTTTCCTTCAAAATCCTTTGGATAAATGTTAATAGCAGACGGGACTGCAAAATCTACATATCCCAGTTTCTGCAGATTACTATCATAAGAAGCCAAGCCTTTCCCACTCATTGACATCATAAGCTCCGCCAAATCATCTTCCGTCATATTCATCTGAAATACATCTGCAAATGCTGCCGGATCAATCTGCATTGCATTTCCGAGGGTGTTCTGAAGCTGCGTTCCTACGTTGGTCATCATCTGCTTCATTGCAGATTCAAGCTCTGTTGTCATCTGACTGATAATCTGTGTCATTGCAGAGGACACCTGTGTCTCAAGTGCCTGACCAATCGTATTTCCCATAGCCCCCCCATTGCCTGATTCATATAGTTTCCGATGATTTTTGACACCTGGCTCTCCAACTGATCCATATCGATCATTGCTGACAGACCTTCCTGAAATTGCTTCTTTCCATCATCTGTTTGCAGATAAGCCATGAAATGTTCTCCCATCTTAGACGGATCCGGAAGACCATTCTCTGAAGCATATGCCAAATAACCTTTCACAAGATCATCTGATAGTTTCTCAAGCTGTTCCGGTGTTATCTCAATCTTCGGATCTTCCGGCATAACTTCTGACATCCAATCTGAAATTATTTTCTTCGCTTCATCCGTCTGAAGATATTCCATCAAATATTCATCAAATTGATCCGGATCTGTATATCCTTTTTCCGTAATATACTGTTCGTATCCGGCCATAATATTTTTGATCAATTCCTGTATTTTCTCGGTTGTAATCGTCACAATTCCGCTTGATTTTATGATATCTTTTATATTATCAGAAATAATCTTTTTTGCTGCATCTGTCTTAAGAAATGCTGTAAAATCCTCTCCAAGACCTGAATAATCTGCCTCTGGATGTGTCTTTGCATACTTCTGATATCCCGTCAGCAGTCCACAAGCCATCTGTTTCATACCATCCGGTGATACCTTCAGATCCAGATTCGAAACGATCTCTCCCAGATTCATCTGCGGCATTCCGGAAAGATCTAAGTTCAGAGAATCTGGATTCACAAGTCCCGACAGATCCAGCGTATTACTTCCTGTCTGAAATGCTTTTGACAAATTCATAGATTCACTGAGATTTAACGAATTCCCAAAATCCAGAGAATTTCCTAAATTGTTCATCGCACTTGCGTCAAATCCCAATGCTTTCTGCAGTGCTGCTTCGTCAACCGTAAATAAAGAATCCATGGAGAATCCATTTTCACTGTCTTTCTCTCCGAATTTTTTATTTGTAAATACGTTAACATCCGGATTTGCCAGCTGCTGTTTCACAATCTCACTTTTTGCTGCCTGTTCTGCCACATGTTTCGTCAATGATGTAGGATATGCAATTCCCGGACTCAGAGATGAGGCTTTCGCATCTTCAGCGGGTTTCACAATACCAACCACTGTAAGATCTTCCCCCCCATTCGCTACAAGTGATTTCATATAATCTTCATTATCTGTCTTATCTTTCCAGACCTGATACTGACTATCATATTCATAATACTCAGAACTGTTCACAAGCTTGAACTTTGTTCCGATAATATCATCATAAGAATAAGTTCCCAGATCATCCGGTGTAGTAACATTTTCCTCTTTCATAAAGGACTGGATCATCTCATCAAGCTCCAGCGGATCACGAAGTCCCAATGTATAAAGCATAAAATCACTCATTCCGCCATTCGAAGTCAGAACCACAACACATTCATTATATTTCTCTGGCCAACGCCCCCCCTTTTCCACTTCATACTGATTTTCATAAAGTTTACTGCTTTCCGGCATCTCATAAAAAACATCTGTACTCATCATAGATGACATCATACTATTCGTACTTATAGAAGAACCCAACCCCATGGCTGAAAAGGATTGATCTGGATTCACCTGACGGATACTGTCTTTATTTTTTTATAAATCTGCGGAGAAATGCTGTACTTATATTCTATAGCATTCGTATATTGTTCCACTCCACTCTTGCCAGTATCAAGATACTTCTTCAAAGCACCAAGGTCATTTGAATCCATTGTGGAAAACATATTCGTCACCATCTGAATTACTTTAACCTGATCCTTTGACTTTTCCTTTGTATCTGACTTCTCTTTGTCTGTTTTTTTATCGTCCGCAGAGGCACTGTCCATCCCGACCATCATGGATGTCAGATCAAAGCCTGTACTTTGTATCTGTAGAGGATATTCTGAAAGCGTCTCTTCCTCTACGTTCTGAATATATTGATTCACACCTGTAGATAGAGACAGAATTAATGCAATTCCGATAATTCCGATTGAGCCTGCAAATGAAGTCAGAAGCGTTCGTGCCTTCTTTGTCTTCAGATTGTTAAAACTCAAAGCTAAAGCGGTCAGAAATGACATCGAGGATTTTCCCATATTCCTGTGTTCTGCCACTCCCATCGTCGTTTCATCTACTTCAAACGGATCTGTATCTGAACGGATCACACCATCTTTTAATGTAACGATTCTTGTCGCATACTGCTCTGCAAGCTCCGGATTATGTGTAACCATAACAACCAGACGGTCTTTCGCTACTTCCTGAAGAAGATCCATGACCTGCACACTTGTATCACTGTCCAGTGCACCTGTCGGTTCATCTGCAAGCAGGATATCCGGATCGTTCACTAATGCCCGGGCAATCGCAACACGCTGCATCTGTCCTCCGGACATCTGACTTGGTCGCTTGTGAAGCTGCGCACCCAGACCAACCTTTTCAAGCGCTTCTGTCGCACGTTTCCTTCTCTCGGACTTGCCAATCCCCCGAAATCGTAAGTGCCAATTCAACATTTGCCAGAACAGTCTGATGCGGAATCAGATTATAACTCTGGAAAACAAATCCTATCGTATGATTACGATAAGAATCCCAGTCTCTGTCTTTATATTTCTTCGTTGATATTCCATTGATGATCAGATCTCCGCTGTCATATCGGTCCAAACCACCAATGATATTCAGAAGCGTTGTCTTTCCCGAACCACTCGGTCCCAGAATAGCAACAAATTCATTATCTCTGAGATTCAGACTGACATCATCCAATGCTTTCTGTATCAGATTACCTGTTCGATATTCCTTGCAAATATGTTGTATCTGAAGCATGCCTTTTCTCCTTTTCCAATCACTATTCAGCCATTATTTTACTATTCTACACCCTGCTTGGATGAATTGTCATTCACTTTATAAGGATTTTTCTTGATTTCTATACATTTTTCCATAATGTGGTTAGATAATATGTAATACACGAAAGCATTGAAGGAATTTATCATGAAAACATATAAAAAACCTGTTGTTTCCGTTGATACAGGCCTTGCTGAAGGAGTATACGCTGCAAGTGGTGCAACTATAAAAACTGCCAGCAGATAAATTTCTACTGGCAGAAAAAATTTATATTTTTTCAATTGTCTACTTCTTAACATAATCCTTTAATTGCTTCTATTGTTCGGGTATATTCTCGTTCTACTTCTTCAAACATCTCTGTAGTGTTTTCTTTGATTTCTTTGTCTCGAAGCTCTTCTGTTAATGCTGAGCTGACCTCGAATAACTTTGTAAATCCAAGATTCATGCACACGCCTTTCAATGTATGTGCACTTCGGAATGCGAGTTCTGCATCCTGATTTTCAAGTCCTTCTTTTAATCCCTGGAAACTTGTATCATCCAAAAACTTCAATACAAATTTACGGACCAGTGTTTCACTTCCAAGTCTTCTCATCACATCATCATAGTTACTATCCATTACTTCATAGCATTCTTCTAAATTCATTTTTGTTTACTCCTTAATTTTCTTTTATTTCAATAGTCCCATTAATTCTTCAAAACAGACACCATCCGTCAACGGAATTTCCATTTCAATTGACTTTTGTATGCACTTCTTTATAAATGCGGATGCCTTTCGGACAGATTTTGTAAATTCCACTCCATTAACTGCATCTGCTGCAATGATTGCAGAGAAAATATCTCCCGTACCACATCTGGAATGTCCTACTTTATGTGTACGGATCATCTCGTATCCTTTGCCTTTTTCATAGCACAAGTTGGATACATACGTTTTCTGTGGAATTCCTGTAATCACAACTTTTTCTGGTCCGGTCTGCACAATCTGTTCTGCCATCTTTGCCAGCTCTCTCGTTGTCCACCGTTCCTTATACGGTGTTCCTGTCAAGATACATGCCTCTGTCACATTTGGAACAACTACATCCGCATAGCGGACTAATTGAATCATCTGTCTGCACATTTCTTCCGTATAAGTCGAATATGCCTCCCCCCCATTGTCCCCCCCCATCACCGGATCGATCACAGCCACTGTATTCTCGTCTCTAAAATACTGGATAAACTCACTGACAATCCGAATCTGTTCTGCTGATCCCAAAAAACCAGTACAAATTCCTTCGAACTTCAAATCCAGCTTCTTCCATTGTTCAATATATGCTTCCATATTTGATGTATAATCTGTAAAATAATAATCTTCATATGCGGTATGATTTGAAAAAATCGAGGTAGGCACTGCACAACACTGCACTTTCAGCATTGAAATAATCGGCATCTGTACCGCAATTGAGCATCTGCCAAAGCCTGTAAAGTCATTGATCAGCGCAATTTTTTTCTGTTGATTATGATTCTGCATCATTCTATTCCCTCGTTTCTTCTATATAAATAGACATACTAATTTAATTACAATATGTCATAGATGTCAATATTTCTTTTTACTATTCTCTTTCACCTTCTGTGTAACTGCCTTTTCTACTATAATAATTTCTTATTAAATAATATCTGATTTGTTTATGATACCTCAAAAACATTCTGTTTTTTTTACTTTTTATCTAACGTATTCCACAATCACTCTCTTTATTTTTCCGTTGTTTTTATACAAAAAACACAATTTTCCACATTTTTCCTTCTTCAATGATTTTTCACACCTCTCTTCCCACGTTTTCAGCCCGCTTGACAGTTTCCCCTAAAAAGTGTACGGTTACGTTGTAAATTCTAAGAAAATTCTATGAGGTGAAAAAATGCAGGAATTAAAACCAATCAAAGAAGGTAAAGTTCGTGAAATTTATGATAATGGAGACAGCTTAATCATGGTTGCTACAGACCGCATCAGCTGCTTTGACGTGATTCTCAACAATGAAGTTACAAAGAAAGGAACTGTCCTGACTCAGATGTCCAAATTCTGGTTTGATCTGACAGAAGACATTCTTCCTAACCACATGCTCTCTGTTGATGTAAAAGATATGCCGGAGTTCTTCCAGCAGGAGAAATATGATGGAAAATCTATGATGTGTAAGAAACTCGAAATGCTTCCAATCGAGTGTATCGTTCGTGGTTATATCACTGGAAGTGGCTGGGAAAGCTATAAAGAAAATGGAACTGTTTGTGGAATCGCACTTCCGGAAGGATTAAAGGAATCTGACAAACTTCCTGAACCAATCTATACACCTTCCACAAAGGCTGAAATCGGAGATCACGATGAGAACATTTCATTCGAGCAGAGCGTTGATCACCTTGAAAAATATTACCCTGGAAGAGGACGTGAACTCGCTGAGAAACTTCGCGACAACACAATTGCTCTCTATAAGAAATGTGCCGAATATGCTCTGAGCAAAGGTATCATTATTGCAGATACAAAATTTGAGTTCGGACTTGATGAAAATGGAAATATGGTAATTGGAGATGAGATGCTCACTCCTGACAGTTCCCGTTTCTGGCCTGCTGACGGTTATGAAGCCGGACATGGACAGCCATCTTTTGACAAACAGTTTGCCCGTGACTGGCTGAAAGCAAATCCAGACAACGACTGGACACTTCCACAGGAAATTGTAGATAAGACGATTGAGAAATACCTTCAGGCATATAAGATGCTGACAGGAAAAGATCTGGATAAATAAGATTTCATAAAACAAACAGGGACGAAATGAACCGCTTAACAAGCTTTTCATTTCGTCCTTTTTTACTACATTTCTGTAAAAAGAAAACGAGGATCAACTCCTCGCTTTCTCTCTGGTTTTTAGTTTGTTGTTTTCACCCTACCTGTGTGATCTTTTGTGATTGCTTTGATTGCAAGCAGAACTCCAATCTGCAGAGCAATTCCGATCACGAGACAGATGACTGCATTCTGCAAGATACCTGCGATCACATATGTAATACAGGAAACCGCTGCTACAGTCATTGCATATGGAAGCTGCGTGGATACATGATTCACATGATTACACTGCGCTCCTGCGGATGCCATGATTGTTGTATCTGAAATAGGTGAACAATGATCTCCGCAAACTGCTCCGGCCATACAAGCTGAGATTGAGATGATCATCATTGTCTCGTTCGTACCC
This sequence comes from Mediterraneibacter faecis JCM 15917, assembly GCA_001312505.1. Classification (GTDB taxonomy): domain Bacteria; phylum Bacillota; class Clostridia; order Lachnospirales; family Lachnospiraceae; genus Mediterraneibacter; species Mediterraneibacter faecis. The sequence goes on along the minus strand of BBDW01000005.1, from coordinate 168,622 downwards.
TGGAATACTGCAACTACGATTGGAATCAGAATTCCGAATGTTCCCCCCCAGGAAGTACCTGTTGCAAATGCAAGGAAACATCCTACAAGGAAGATGATTGCTGGGAGAAGGTTCATCAATCCGCCTGCTGCTGAATTCATTACAGAAGCTACGAATGGAGCTGCTCCGAGACTGTCTGTCATTGCTTTCAGAGTCCATGCAAATGTAAGAATCAGGATAGCCGGAACCATTGCCTTAAATCCTTCCGGAATGCAAGCCATAGAATCCGAAAAACGAAGAACTTTTCTTACTACATAAAAAACAATTGTAATTACCATTGCAAAGAAACTTCCAAGCATCAGTCCAACCGATGCATCACTTCCGGAGAAAGCCTCTACAAAGCCTGTTCCTGAGAAGAACCCACCAGAATAAATCATACCAATGACACAACATACAATAAGTGACAGAATCGGGAATACAAGATCGATTACTTTTCCTTTATTGTAAATCGCATTTTCGGATGTATTTTCAAATGGTCTGTCTCCTGTTGTAAAAAGATCCCCCCCTTCAATCGCATTTTTCTCATGCGCCTTCATCGGACCATAATCTTCTTTTGCAAGAACCAGTGTTACCATCATTATAACTGTAAGAATTGCATAATAGTTATATGGGATTGCACGAATAAAAATTGAAAATCCATCCTCCCCCCCTTTAACAAATCCTGTTACTGCTGCTGCCCAGGAAGAAATCGGTGCAATAATGCAGATTGGTGCTGCCGTAGCATCGATCAGATATGCAAGTTTCGCACGGGATACATTGTGGCTGTCTGTTACAGGACGCATAACGCTCCCAACTGTAAGACAGTTAAAATAATCATCAATAAAAATCAGCACTCCAAGTGCGATTGTTGCAAGCTGTGCACCCGCTCTTGTCTTGATATGCTCTTTCGCCCAGCGTCCGAATGCTGCGGAACCACCGGCTTTATTCATCATACATACCATAACACCAAGAATTACCAGAAATACCAGAATACCCATATTGTAAGAATCTGTAAGTACTCCCACTACTCCATCCTGAAATACATGTAAAATTGTAGCTTCCGGTTTAAATCCTGACCAAAATACACCTCCGATTAAAATTCCAACGAATAAGGAGCTATAAACTTCCTTTGTAATAAGTGCCAGTACGATTGCAATGACCGGCGGCACCAGAGACCAGATTGTTGCATAGAGCTGAGGTACATACTCGGCAGATGTATCTGCGGCAAATACTGTTGTTGAACTACAACACAGAATGAGCAGAGACATCAGAAACACATACCCCCCCATTTTTCTTTTGTTTCTCATTTTCTTTTTTCCTTTCCTATAAACTTATGTTTGTTAAGTTTGTGTGTAAGCATAGTGGGTTTTGCCTGGGATTCTCTAAACGCAAAAAATGCCATAGGCACTCTCTGCTGGTGAGTCACCCATGGCATAATAATTCTAACGTCATCGATAGCTCTCCACACCTGTGACAGTCCGGCGTATCTTCTACATCCGGCCCAGGAATCATATCTGGGAATATCATTCCTTCGGCGGCTTCTCCTTTCTCTCACTGACAGTCTTCCCAAGACTCTCGTCAGCGGATACTCATATCACCGCGCCTCTATCAAACATTACTATATTATCACATTCTATTTAAAAAAGCCAGACTTATTTTATAATAATTTTCATTTAGAAAACTCCAATATTAATTTCACCGCTTTCTTTGATTTCATCTAATGTTCGATAACCCTGATTTCCTTTATCGGATGTCTTTTCGGCTCCGCATCCTGTCAAAGCAACTACTCCTAATGATGTGGCTAAAACTCCTATTCCTTAACTTCATCTTACCATATCGTTATCATTAAAGATACTTAAAGTTATATATTTCCCATAAACAAAATAGCTGTTTCCCCCCCTACTCAGAGAAACAGCTACTATAATCACTGAAAGATGATTCATCTAAAATCTGATTTTTTAGTTGTTAGAATAGAATGAACCCATATAACGGATATATTCATCATCTGTTTTATTTGCCTGCCAATTATGAACATTTGCTTTATTGTGCTCACCTGCAATAACAGAAAGAGATTTGCCAAGATTGTCAAATGCTTCCTCTACACAAGCTTCCGGTGTCATAGCTGCCTTCATAACAGCTTCTCCTGCTGGACCGCCTGGAAGATTGCTTAACAAACTTGGTGTAATTGTTGTTCCTAACGTGATAACCTCAACGTCTACATTTGTACTCTCACATTCTGCCGCCACAGCTTCTGTCAGTTTCTTAATGTAAGATTTTCCTGCACCATACTGTGCGTTATATGGTGAACTACTGATTGCTGTCAAAGAAGACACATTGATTACAGCTCCACGATCCTGCTTTGCAAAGATTCCCATGTAATGATAGAAACATTTCAAGAATGTCATAACATTAACATTAATCATCTGCTCATGCTTCTCCCACGGAGTATCCTGCAATTTTCCAAATGTATGGAAACATGCAACATAACTCATGAATCCCATATCAAGGTCTTTTGTTGCTTCAAAAATCTTGTCAGTACAGTCGGACTGTGCAAAATCTGCACGAATAACCATGTGATCCACACCATATGTTTCGCTGATACTCTTTCCAAGCTCCTGAAGTTTCTCTTCTCTTCTTCCTACCAGGACAACACTCATTCCCTCAGATGCGATTTTCTCTGCAAATGCTTTTCCAACGCCTTCTGTTGCTCCAAGGATGATACCCCCCCACTCACCGTATTTTTCTCTTAAGTTCATTGTTTTTTCCTCCTAATTTTTCCGATTCACAACTAAAATATACTATAGCACACCTTAAGGAAAATAACAATGTGATTTTGATATATTTTTAACAAGCTATACCAATCTGTTCGCTTACCTTATAACTTCTTTTACAGAGTGATATATTCTATTCATTATTACTTGAAAAGATATCCGCCACCTCACTGATTATAATAAATGTTGTGAAGTTCACTCAACTTTCAGCATCCGATACCCCACGCCAATGTGTGTTTGGATATATTGTGGAGAGTTCGGTTCTTTCTCGATTTTTTTACGAAGTGTCGCCATAAACACACGAAGGGAGGCAATATCATTATCCCAACTACTTCCCCAAATGCTTTGCGTAAGGAAAGTATGGGTCAGAACTTTTCCTATATTTCTTGTCAACAGGCAAAGCAACTTATATTCAATAGGTGTTAAATGCAACTCTTCTTCATTCAAATAGGCACACCCCCCCGCAACATAATCCACACGAAGTTTTCCGTTTACAAAAACAACCGTTTCGACAGGGGGGGATACTTTTTGCATCATCGATAACCTTCTTTGCGTGACTCGTAGTCTGGCAAGCAGTTCCTCAACAGAAAATGGCTTTGTTAAATAATCATCTGCACCAGCATCCAACGCATCAATTTTATCGGTATCTTCACTGCGAGCACTGATTACGATAATTGGCATGTTTGACCAAGTACGGATTTTTTTAATAATCTCAACACCATCCATATCAGGAAGTCCTAAATCAAGTAAAACAATGTCAGGATTGTGTGAAGATGCTTCTAAAATTGCCGATTGACCATTGGGCGCTGTCAGATATCGGTATTCGTGCGCTTTTAAGGTTGTTGTAATTAAATTTCTGACAGATGTGTCATCTTCTACAACTAATATTAGTGACTTATTCATATACTTTGACCTCCCCCCCTGCCGGTAATGTAAATGTGAATACTGTTCCGTGCGGCAGATTATCTGAAACAGTAAGTTCTCCGCCGTGGGCGTTAATAATGGACTTGCACAAAGATAATCCGAGTCCTAAACTTCGGCGACTGTCTGCAATTTGATTTGCACCGCTGTAGAACATGTCGAATATCCGTGGCTTTATTTCATCAGCAATTCCGTTTCCGTCATCCGATATAGATACGATCGCTTGTTTTCCCCGTTTTTCTGTCCGAATAACAATATGAGAGTTTTTAGGTGTATATTTGATAGCATTATCAACAATATTGATAATCACCTGAACAATAAGCTTTGCATCCATTTTTGCAAGAAGAATTTCTTCTTTGCTTTCAACAGAAATATGATGTTCTTCACTCTTTCGGTTAATATGATGTAACGCTTCTGTAATCACGTCATCCATCAAATCTTCCGTTATACGGAGATTCAACCGTCCTTCTTCAATCCGGGTTACAGCCAGCAGGTTTTCTACAAGGTTTATCAGCCACATAGAATCATCATAAATATCCGTATATAGCTGCTTTTTTGTATCATTATCAAAGGAATCGCCATTGGACAAAAGGTTACTGGCATTACCAGAAATGGATGTCAGCGGTGTCCTCAAATCATGTGAAATAGCACGCAACAGGTTCGCTCGCAACTGTTCATTTTTTGCAAGGACAGCCGCCTCCTGTTTCTCGCGGGCATTTTTTTCATTTTCCAAAGCCAGAGCACATTCTCCGAGAATGGACAGTAGAATACTGTTTTCAAATGGATCAAGAGGTATTTCCCCCCATCACGATTCCAACAACTCCATATACCATACTGCTACTGCGAACAGCAAGGTACAGGCATTTTGCATTGGAAAGCGTTCCTGTTGTGGATCCGGCACGTTTATTGTTTTTCAATACCCAGCCGGCAACGGCCTTTTCATTTTCGGAAATACATGATTCCAAATTTTCCTCAGTTACAGAAAAAATATGCGGCGTATCCAACACTTCGCCATCAGCTAAATAAAAAACGATATCTTTTCCCAAGAGTTTAATGAGCTGATTTGAAGTTGTGGATACAATTTCATTTTTATCTTTTGCCTGTTGCAATAGCTGGCTTGTATCAAATAACACTTTGGTACGGTAAGCAGATTGTGCCGCCTGTTTTGCTTGATTTTTAATCCGTATAGCAAGAGAACCGGTTAAAAATGCCGCCAAAAACATGATAATAAAGGTAACAGGATAACCCTGATCATACGCCTGCAAGGTAAATTGGGGGGGTTCCGTAAACAGGAAATTAAAAATCAAAACACTTACAATCGAGGAAATTAGGCTGTATACCTGATGTTTCGTGATGACAGCGGTGACAAGAACGCCTAAAACAAAAACAGTAATAATATTTGCTTCGCCAAATCCAAGATTATGGAAAATCATTCCGACTAAACTGGATAAAATCAGAATCGCAGTAGATTTTAATGTATCAGTGGCAGAGAAGACGATATGGTTCTTTTTCCTGCCCCCTCTTAACTGATACACTGCAGCATTAGAAACCGTATCCGGAATAATATGCACATCCAAGTTAGGGGGGGCATAATCAATCAGTTTTTCTGTCAGTGTCGGTTTGCTGAGCAAATGCCGTTTTGTAGCAGAACTTCGCCCGATCACAATCTTTGACGCACCGGACAAACGGGCAAATTCCGCAATCTGAAACGGAATATCTTCTCCATAAACTGTTTCAATTTTTGCCCCCCCAAGCTGCTCAGCAAGACGAACATTTGAACGAAGGCGTTTTATATTGTCCTCGCTCATCACTGAAAAATCCGGTGTTTCTACAAACAGAGCCGTAAACTTTCCTTTGAAAGCAGAAGCCATTCTTGCGGCGGTACGGATAATTTTTGCATTAGATGGAGAAGAAGATAGACAAACAAGAATATGTTCGTCTGTATGATAATCTCCGTGATTTTTAATGCGGGCATTTTCTGTGAGGATATTCACCCTATCCGCACATCGCCGCAGTGCAATCTCCCGAAGAGCTGTCAAATTTTCTATTGTGAAAAAATTTTCTACCACCTGTTTTGCCTGGGTCTGTCTGTATACATTTCCTGTATTCAAACGGTCAATCAAATCCTGTGGTTCAATATCCATTAATTTAACCTGATCTGCATTATCAAACAGAGAATCCGGAATGCGTTCCTGTACAACAATCTCCGTAATGGATGAAACTGTATCACAAAGACTTTCAATATGCTGAACATTGACAGTCGTATAGACATCAATCCCTGCATTCAAAAGTTCCTTAATGTCCTGATACCGTTTTGCATGACGGCATCCTTCGGCATTCGTATGAGCAAGTTCATCCACAAGAATAAGCTGTGGTTTTCTTTTCAGTGCCATGTCAATGTCGAATTCGTTCAGTATCATACCATTATAGAGAACTTCTCTTGTAGGAAGAACTTCTAAGCCATTCAAAAGAGCTGCTGTTTTGGGGGCGTGCGTGGGGGTTCTATATAACCGGCTACCACGTCAATTCCCTGCTGTTTTGCCATATGAGCCGCTTCCAACATGGCGTAGGTTTTACCCACACCAGCTGCATATCCGAAAAAGATTTTCAAATGTCCTTTATTCCGATTTTCTTCATCGGCTTGGATTGCCTTTAATAACTGATCCGGATTGTGTCTGTTTTCGCCCATACGGTCACCTCCCTGTGCAAAAAACATTATATAAAGATTATACCACCTTTTCTTCTTTTTTCCATTCGGGCGTGTAGCCGAAAACAGAAAAGGCTCCGAAAAATCATGCAATTTTTCTACAAATGAACCTTCCATACAATTACTGTTATTTTGCCATATCACTCTCACTGGTTTCTCAATCGTGTTGATTGGATGTACCGCAATGTCTATAGAGTCTGGAGTAATGACGCTTTGCTTTATTTGAAAGGATAAGGAACAATACTTATCTTTCAAAATATCATTGGATTCCTCTATTATAAAGCCAAAATCAAGTTTATTATTTCCTATCCCATTTATTATTTCACTTACAGAACCGTAGAACAGGTTCAACTCATAGTTTGGGTATTCGCTTGAAAATTGTTCTAATAGATCTGCAATAGAATCTATGATTGCAGGTGTTTCAAATCCAATCCTAAGCTTAGAACCTGAAATATGTTTTTGGGATTCATTTTCCTCGAGAAATTTATCCAGTTTTCCCATAAGAAAATAACCATAAATAAATGCTGCCAATACCACTATAAGTAAAACAAAGTCTTTCATATCACCAACTTCTTTCAAAAATTAAATACGAAAACACTTTTGAATATGTTTTGTATCCCCCCCGAGAACAAGCATGGTACTATTCTTCAATAACTGCGTATCGGAACTTATTTTCAAATTCATAATATCATTTGTTTTCAGTGCCATAATATTGATGTTATATTTTTTTCGTATATCCAACTGACCGATAGTTTTTCCTATCCATTCTCCCGGTATAGATATTTCAAAGATTGCATGTTCTTCATCTAGTTCTATGTAGTCGAGAATATGATCAGCACTATAACGGATCGCAACCCAATCGGCAAGCTGCCTTTCAGGATAAACAATTTCATCTGCGCCGTTTCTTAAAAGAAATTTTGCATGAACATCACGAGAAGCACGAGACACCACCATTCTTGCACCGAGTTCCTTCAAAAGGGACGTTACTTCCAATGAATTCTGAAAATCATCTCCAATTGCCACAATACAAACGTCAAAATTCCCAACACCAAGCGAACTTAAAAAATCCTCACTAGTCGCATCCCCCCCAATCTGAGCGTTGGTTACAAAGGGAAGTACAGCATCAACTCGGGTATCTTCTTTATCTACCGCCATCACCTGATGGTGCAATTCATCTAATTTTATAGCAATATGCCGTCCGAATCTTCCCAGACCGATAAGTAATATTGATTTCATTTTTTATTCTCCTTTAACCTACTGTGATTTTTTCCTGAGGATATTTTGAACCGTTAAACTTTTTTTCAGAAAGGGTGGCAAAAATCAAAGTCAATCCGCCCACTCTGCCCAAAAACATCAAGCAAATCAAGATTATATGAGAAACAAGTCCCAGGTCAGGAGTTATTCCCAGCGATAACCCTACCGTCCCGATTGCCGACGCCGTCTCAAACAAAGCGGTCATAAGTGGAATATCTTCTGTGCTGCTAATTACCATTCCTCCGACAAGGAATAAAACGATATACATCAAAAAAATCGTAGCTGCATTTTTGATAGTGTCATCCGGAATTCGTCTGCCGAAAAAATGAGTGTGTTCCTTTTTTCTAAATACAGATAATGCCGATGAAACGAGCACTGCAAGAGTTGTCGTTTTCATACCCCCTGCAGTAGAACCGGGCGAACCACCGATGAGCATCAGAATAATGATAAGCATTTGCCCAACTTCACTGAGTAAAGTCAAATCTGCTGTATTAAATCCTGCAGTTCTCGGCGTAACAGATTGAAACAAGGAAACCCACACTCTTTCCATAAGAGGCACATTTGAAAACTCAAAATAAAAAAAGTAAAGAGCCGGTAAGAATATCAATAGTCCTGTTACCATAAAAATCACCTTGCTTTGCATTCTGTATTTTTTTAAATGCCATTTATGATTCTTTATATCCTCCCAGGTAAGGAATCCAATACCTCCTACAACAATCAGCACCATAATCACAAGATTTACAATCGGCTGTACAGAATAAGATGTCAACGAGGAAAAAGGGGGGGTTCTTATACCGATTAGATCAAATCCTGCATTGCAAAAAGCAGAAATAGAATGGAACAACGAATACCATATTCCTTTCCAAACCCCAAAGTCCCTGCAAAAAACAGGGGGGGCTAAAAGAGCCGCACCAATGATTTCGATAAGAATAGTAGTCCGAATAATAAATTGTGTTCTCCGTACAATCCCCCCCACCGTTGGAGCCGAAATTGCCTCCTGCATGGTACTTCGCTGCATCAACCCGATTTTGCGTCCGGAAACAGTAGCAATCGCAATAGCAATCGTAATAATTCCCATACCTCCGATTTGAATCAGCAATAAAATAACTCCTTGACCAAATAAAGACCAGTAGGTTGCCGTATCCTTAATAACCAGTCCCGTCACGCAAACCGCAGAAGTTGCGGTAAACAAAGCATCTGAAAAGGATGTACTCTGACCGCTTTTTGTAGCAATCGGCAGCATCAAAAGCAGACTGCCTAAGAGAATCACGGATAAAAACCCTAAACTAATCACTTGAAATGATGTCATATGCCGATGTCTTGACCTGTTTTTCTGTTGCATAACTATGTCCCCCATAATTTTAATTTCTTTTTATATTTTCTTTATTCTATCTTTATTTGTATTAAATGGACGTAAGTAAGTTTGTTTTGAAATTAAGATTGTATAAAGATGAGCAGAAGTCCGAAATCTTCTGCTCATCTTTGGAGAGCGCTAGTTATAGGATACCGTCCAACATCAAATTGACTTTCAGAACATTTACGGTTTTTCTCTCCAAAAACACCTAAAAATCTACTGTCGGTGCATTTTTCAATAATATCTCTGACTTTTTCTTCACTCATATTATTTGCTTTTGCAATTCTTGTCACCTGATATTTAACCGCCGTAGGGGGGGAGATATGTGGATCACGTCCGATGCCGGAACAGGTCACAAGTTAAGATATGCTAAAAATACAAATTAGCAAGCAATGCAATTCTCCGTAAGATTGTGTATTTAGCAGAAACCTCTCTTCGGAATTTCTTTCAAATATAAGCCTTTTTTCGGAGACAATTCTGCACTTTCCTGAATATATTCTGGTGCTAAACCGGACTTTTCTGCAATCTGGCTGATAATATTTTTATCATAGTAGGCACTTCCAAGTTTCTTTGCTACTTCTTCCCCCGATAAAACGCCCGCCACTTCCAAATTCTCTGCTGACTGTAATATAAGATTATTGGGATTCCCATTTGGATCATCAGCTTATTCACCTGCATCTCCTTCATCTTGTTGCTTTCTGACATTTTGTTTAAACTCCTCTCTTTTTGGCACAAAAAGTGCGCACCTTGTCTTATAAGCTGGACTTACGCTGACAAGCTACACACTTTTTCATAACAAATATATTATTTTAACAAAGCGAAAAACGAGTAGCTGCTAAACTGGATTTACACTTACCTGCTACTCGTCTACTATAATTATATTTCCAGTTTTTCCAAAATCAAATAAATTTTTCTTGCATTTTCTCTTCTCTTTCGTTTATAATATACCCGAAAAACAATAATTATAACGAAAGCCGGCTTGTAAAAGCGTGAAATCATGAGGATTTGCTTGTCCTTACAGATTTCACGCTTCTTTTTTGCAATGCCACGAGGAGGTCTTATGAATTCAAAAAACAAACTGGCAGAAATGCCAATCCGTCCTTTAGTGTACACAATGGCTATTCCATTGATGCTCTCTTTACTTGTGCAATCGCTTTATAACATTGTTGACAGTATCTTTGTGGCCAGACTGTCTGAAACAGCTCTGACCGCTGCATCGCTAGTATATTCCGTTCAATTTTTAATGATTGCCGTGGGTGTCGGAACCGCAGTAGGTCTGAATTCCTTGCTTTCCAGAAAAATAGGGGAACATAAAACTGAAGAAGCATGTCAGGCTGCCACAACCGGACTTTTCCTCATGCTCTTTACATCCATCATCTTCTCTTTCGCTGGCATTTTTCTGTCCGATACGATTGCCTTTAAAATGGCTACAGATCCAGAATTACAAACTCTCTGTAAACAATATCTTTCCATCAATCTCGTGTATTGCTGTGGAATCTTTTTGCAAACTTATGGGCAAAGACTGCTACAGGCTGTTGGAGATACTGTTTTATCTATGATTTCTCTGATCATAGGTGCTATTTTGAATATTATTCTTGATCCCATTATGATTTTCGGTCTGTTTGGCTGCCCTGCAATGGGAATCCGTGGTGCAGCAATCGCAACTGTCATCGGACAAATGGTGGGGGGCCATCGCTGCTTTATTGTTTAACCGTTTCCGAAATCCTCTCATCCATGCCCATCTAAAAAACTATCATTTCAGGTGGCGAGACGTTGCTGATATTTACCGGGTGGGGGCTTCCTACAATTATCATGCAGGCCATCGGAAGTATTATGACACTTGCAGTAAACAGTATTCTCCTACCTGTTTCTGCAACAGCAGTTGCTTTTTTCGGTGTCTACTATAAATTGCAAAATTTCCTGATGATGCCTATCAATGGTCTTGGACAGGCTGCCATTCCTATTGTCGGATATAATTACGGCAATAGAAAATATCATCGAGTACAGCAGACATGGAAAGTTTTACTTCCTACCGGAGCAATTATTGCCTTATGCGGAACCGTCATATTCTGGTGTTTTCCCGGACAATTATTGCAATTATTTTCTGCAAGCCAGGAAATGCTGACTCTCGGTATTCCGGCACTGCGAATCATCTCCGTTTCCTTTGTTATGGCTGCAATTACAATCCTGTGCGGATATTTTGCTTCCGCCTCGGAAACGGCATCATTAATATGGTCAGTGCTGCTATAAGGCAACTTATTTTATTAGTTCCCTGCCTCTTGATTTTCATAAAAATCTCTGGCATTTCACATGGCTGGTATGCAGTCTGGATCGCAGAAATCGTTGCCTGCATTTATAGTTATTACATGTCACATAAATTACTAAAAACAATTTTCGCACACAAATTGGAGGTAAGAAAATGAACGAAATTTTTCACAGAACAAGTCCTTATGCCGGAGGTACCGCATCTGCTCCTCTCGCTTTTGTCGCTTGTTACAGAACAGCTTGCAAAATGCCAGAATATGCTCAGATAGATATGAGTGCCTCTGTTGAAAATCTTTTATTGGAAGCAGATTCGCTTGGGCTTGGTGCTGTGTGGCTTGGAATCGCACCACTAAAAGAACGTATGGAAGCAATCCACAATGTACTGCAAATTTCTCAAGATTTAGTTGCCTTTGCAATTGTACCATGTGGTTATCCAGATGCGCTACACTCTCAACAAGATCGTTTTGATTTCAAACGAGTCCACTATATTTCCAAATACAGTAAACAGTAAAATTTCTATCATCAGACTGTTTCCTAGCATAATCCCATTAATCAAAAAAGGAGACATGCACTTTTTGTGTCATATCCCCATAAGTATCGTTTCCTTTTGCGTATAATTAATTTTACAATTTTCCATTATTAATGCAAAAGACATTTACCACAATATTTCTTCTGTTACATATTAGCATTTTTTACTATAACTGCGTTTTATATTTCTACGAATTCACCCGATGTAGACAACACATGGCTCGATAGGTCCGGATTGATGTCGGTAATCTGGAACTATCCCGGCTAATATTGTATGTACCAAAATATCTCCGTTTGTTCGTGGAAACATATCTATTAATTCTGTATCAAAAATATCTTGATACATTCTGCTATCCATATCGCAGATTGAACCTCGTTCGTCCACGGAAAAAGTTCAACTTTTTTATTCGTTTCTACTATTATAGTGATTCTAACATAAAAGTCAAATCTTGCGAGGAACCGCCATCGCCTCAACCTTGTCCGTTCTTCCTAGAAAAACAGGTCAACGGCTATTTTTCGCCCCCCCGACGGATGACCCAACTCCCATGCACTCGACCTTGGCAAGCTGAAAATTTTAATGGAGATGCTGCTACTTCTTCGCACTCTCTTCCAGTTCCAACATGTATTTATCAAAGTCAGACATAAACAATCTGTCCTGGATGACACGATACTTTTCAAATTCAGTCTCCGCTTTAGCCTTGGCAATCTCTGCCGTGATCTTTCCTGCATCCTGAAGGACCTCTCTGTCATCAGCCATCAGGAATAAATCCAGACGCTTTGCCCAGTCCTCCATTGTCATCGGAATGTGACGCTCTGCACGATCCTCTGCTAGATCCAGGTATGCCGAAACGATACGCTCTAATGAACGCATTTCCTGCTCTGAAAGATAATTCTTCGCAACACTCACATCACTTTTTACAATCTTTCCTTCCGGTGCTGCTGCCCACGTGGTCAGCCCCATATGTGGCTTATCAGCATCTGCTCGCTCATAAATCAATTCTGCTGCTGTATGACCGTGAACTGCATAATGCATTTTATTCTGCACCTTTGCAAAAAACTGCTTTGTCGTTTTTGCTGTGCGGTCGTAATCAAGTGCTGTGGCATAGATGTCCGTTATCTTCTGATAGAATCTACGCTCAGACAAACGGATCTCACGAATCTGCTCAAGCAAGCGATCAAAATACTCTGTTGTGAGCACGGAACCACCGTTTTTCAGACGCTCGTCATCCATGACCCAGCCTTTGATGGTATAGTCCTTTGCAATTTGATTGACCCATTTACGGAACTGCACTGCACGCTCAGAATTGACCTTGAATCCAACAGCAATGATCATCTCCAAGGAATAGTGATTTGTGCTGTAACTTTTTCCGTCAGCGGCAGTTATTCGAAATTTTCGAATAACTGAATCCTCCTGTAACTCACTGTCCTCAAAGATTTTCTTAATGTGATAATTTATAGTATTAGTGCCGACATCGTACAACGTAGCCATCATCTTCTGTGTCAGCCATATATTCTCATCCTCGTAGCGCATCTCAATACTGTCCTGCTGATCACCAACAGAGGCAACATAGGTCAGATATTCCGCTGCGCTGGAACGGATGGTTATTTCGTCTTTTTTCTTTTTCAAATAGGAATCCTCCTTCTGGTTTCTTCTCATTTCACTAATTGAAAATCACAACAAAATTAATAGTTTTAATATGCCTTTGTAAGTCCAGAAAAATGCGACTCCACAATTCTATCCATCTGATTAACAATCTCCGCAAAAGGCTGGTTCAAGTCTAGGGTTTTAACACTTATCTGACTTCCATGCATTTGATACACATTGTCCGGTTGAATTTCTTCTTCTGTCTTTGCATATAGAAGCATTCCAGAAACTGTATTTTTATCCTCTCCAAATTGATAACTCCGATTTTTACGTATGTAAAAATCTGATACAAATTATTGGAATGAATCGTATGTTTATCAAACTGGGACTGTGTTGTGTGACTATAGTATTTTGCGTCAATAATAAGTACAGTATTGCCACGTTGCAGATGAATATCACTTTGCATGACCGGAAGCATGGTTCCAATACCATCATCCAGTGACCACGGAATCTGTGATGCACTGACAGATAATTCAGGATAATGTCTGCTGTAATATTCCAGAATAAATTTCTCATACAGCCTACACGTACGTTGCTCATCTACGAAAGAGGCTAACCTATAATCACCTGAATCTGTTGTAATAAGCATCCCCTCAATAATCAACTGGCAAATACTTACAAGCATTCTATATGTTTGATTATTACGCTGAAAACGAATGGACGACCATTTAATTCCTGTTGGTTCTATTATCTCTACATTTGAAAAATACAACATTTTCTTTTTTAGATCATCTTTGTATTTTGCTTGCACTTTTCCATTGCGTAAAAGAAGCGTAACAGTTGTTTTCAGTATTTGATTCAGTAAATTGTTTTCCGACAACTCATCAAAGTCGCAAGTAAGTACCCTTTTATGTGCCAACCTATTTTTAATTGTACCCGGCATATTTATTTTGCCGCGCATAACTGAAAGTTCTTCCTGACGACTTATGTATTCTCTATATAGCCCTTGCTTTAACTGCAATCCAATTCCCTTAGACAGAATCGCTGCCAGCAGATTATACATCTCATCAAAAGACTCTACTGCAACATCTTCATAGGTTTCTTGGTTCAGTGCCTGAAAAGCATAAGAAAGCATATGATAAATATTATTGATTAAAATGCTCTTATCCTTTGTCATTGAAATACACCATGCAAAATATTCTCCCAACGTTGCAGTTTGTCTGTATCATCAAACCAGTATTCTGCTAACATAGGCAACACATCAAAATCAACCACATCTTGCATCCATTCTTCTGTACACTCATCTGTGTTACAGAAATAGCTATGCCCAATACAGAAACCTTTACCAAGTGATTTATCTTTAGCAATTTCTTGGTTCAATTCCTTAATACGGTCAATCAGAGTATTGAATGTGTCGTTTGCGAATCCTTCCTGATATTTAATAAAACCTTCTGAATCAAATCCCGGTTCCATATCAAAGAAGCTAAAACGACGACGAAGTGCGTAATCAATCATCGCCAGACTTCTATCAGCAGTATTCATCATGCCAATGATATGTAGACGCTTTGGGACAGAGAAGCTTAGGCCATTGTAGGCTAATGTTGCTTTCGTATCTCTATAATCTGCCTCAATTAACATGAGTAACTCACCAAAGATCTTACTCATATTTCCACGGTTGATCTCATCAATGATAAAGAAATAATCTTTATCAGGATGGTTTGCAGCCTTTTGACAAAATCTATAGAAAATACCATACTTCAATTCAAATCCATCTTCAACCGGCTTATACCCCATCATGAAATCTTCATAGGAATAATTCTGATGGAATTGCACAAACTCTATGCGATCATCATCCTTCTCACCTATAATCGAATATGCAAGTCTCTTTGCCGCAAATGTCTTTCCAACACCTGGAGCACCTTGAAGAATAATATTTTTCTTCTTTTTCAAAACTGCAACTAAGCGATCATACTTTGCTTCAGTCATATATACATCATTTAAAAACTTTTCTTTGTCATATTTTTCAATACTATCTGCTGCAGGTGGTGCTGGATTTTCATCACGAATCATGTCATAAATGAAATCATATTCACCCTTTGTCAGTTTGAACAGACTCCCCTGCGGATTACCAAAGTACTCCATCTTTTCAAGTTCTGGACAAGCTTTCAGAGTTGCATAATCAATTGGAGAAGACAGCCCTTCTACTTTTTCAAAATAAATTGATTTTCCATCTTGTTCTGCACTAATTTTGAGAATTGCAACTACCTGCTTTACCGGTGTGGACTCATAGCCGATTATCATATCTCCAGCCTTTGCATCTAAGAAATTCTGAAAAATACGCCGTTTATTGCCATTATCATTATATAATGTATAATCCTGTACTTCTCCAACTGGCATGCTAGCCATACTCCATATTTTTGGATTTGCATTCAAAAACCAGTATCTATGATCTTCTTCTCCTTCTTCATCTTGCGCATACAAAAGGACTTCTGATAAATCGATCTGATCTAGAGCTTCTGCTAATTCATCACGAAGTTTCCAAACATAAGATCCTTCTTCATCTTTTGCAGCATTCTTACCAACATATAATACAGGCCAGAATCGAGAGTTTTCTTCATCTCTTGCAATTACTGGACATCCAGTTTTTTGAACAATACGTCTTGCCAATGCAACAGATCCACTATTATAAAAGTTCTTGGTTTCTCCGTATTTCACAGCAAGCTGAGTGCAAGTAGCCCTTCCACCATAATCCTTCATTCGTTTCATGATTTCGAGACTACTCTCATTAAATACGTCTTTATCTGGCAGAAGCTCTAACCAATCCTCTACCGTTAATGCCGGAGTATAATCAGTCGGCCACCACTCATCCGATTTAGGACCTGGTTCCTCCTTGTTCCAATAGCGAGAAATAAAGAAGCCAACATCTATTGTAAGAGTTCGTAATTCAGGATCAGCGTAACATGTAGATGTCAGCTGAGAATTAAGCAGATTTTTAAGTTCATCATCCTGCTGAAGTTCAGCACAAATCTCATCATAAAATGCCACAAAATTCCTGATGTTATCAGCATAGGCACCCTTTTTGAATCGATAATCACTTTCCAGCTCCGACGAAACAGCTTTTACTTCACTCAATTTGTAAATGTAGTATTTATCCGGATAACGAAGCCATAAATATGTCATTATCGCATTTTCATACTGGTAATGCTGAGCTGCTCCATTGCCATACCTCTCTAATAACGTATTAGATTTATTTTTGAAGCTGGCTACTCTCTCATATAAATCCTTACTCTCATCATACAGTTCAATATACATTGAGCGTACTTCTTCTGGCGCAATCTCTGCAAACTTAGTAATCATTCTTGCTGGGAAGTTATTTACCGACGCCAACAAATTAGCCGTCTGAGCAAGTGACTTTGTTAGCATCTGTGCAAAATCATCTGAATTGACATCCCAATTCAACTGAAAGCATTGCACAGCCTCCCATTTATATTTTTCATTAGGCCACTGTTGTTGCACAAATCGTTTTTTGTACTCTACCAGCACTTCTTTTAGTCGAAATTTATCGAACACTGTCTTTCACCGCCTTTATACTGATTCTCTAAGACTTTTATAAATCTCATCAGAAAAAATTCCCATCACCTGATGTTTCATTTCATCATTTGACAACAACATTGAGAAGAACTCTTGATTCTGTGACAATCCTTCAATAAGCGCATCATCAATATCATCAAAATAGGAGAACTCAAAGTCTTGCTGTGTGTTATTCTTAGCACTTGTTTTAAGTTTATCTGATTTCATAAGTATATCTCTAATCTGCAGCATAGCCTTTACAACAACATCGTTATCATAGTTCTTGCCAGTCTTGCTGTTAATCTCATCGATTATTTCAGACAGTCTCTTTTCTTTATCCTCGCTCAAACCAAAGTGTTCCGCCGTTGGCAGTTTCATTACCGGCTTTGCAACCAGGCCAGATGAAACATGTTCTTCACCTTTTTTCTGAACAAATTGAGATGCTTTGATCTTTCCATCCAAATTAAAACCACCACCTGGATGCTTAATATTGATATAAGCTAACAGGTATGAAATAAAGTTATACTTCTTGTGCAAATCAGTATCTTCAAAACTAGAAACTTGAAGCAAAAATTCATAATAACGAACAAATCCACGCATATCTGCCACAGCTTGACGCTGTGTTTCATATTCATAATGTTCTAGTAGCTTCTTGCTTTTTTGCAGGAAGAATGTCAATCTCTGCTTCTGTTTTCCTGTTACTTTCTGTGAATACAATATATCATTTGCAGCTTCAATGTCAGATGGATCAAATAATGCATAGGCATCAATAGTAGCTTCTAAGTCATAAATTGCATTAGGCGTTACTGAATTTGCCAGTAATGTTGTGGTGTAGTATGGAGCAAATGCAGCTTTGATATCCTCGTATGTATTTACGAAATCCAACACAAATGTCTTTTTATCATATGGAGCACAAATACGATTCAGTCTCGAAAGTGTCTGGACAGCATTAACACCTCTTAGTTTTTTCAGAACATACATTGCGCACAGTTTTGGCTGATCAAACCCTGTCTGATATTTATTGGCAACCAAAAGCACTTGATAATTATCTGTATCAAATTCTTTGGTGAGTCTATCCTCCGGAAAACCATTGATAGATGCCTCTGTGTATTCTTTATCATCATCCGGTAGTTTTACTTTTCCAGAAAATGCAACCAGAGCATGAATTCCGTCGTAACCTTTCTTGGTAATATACTCCTCGAAAGCCTGTCTATATTTAACAGCGCCTTGTCTGGACGCGGTAATAACCATTGCCTTAGCCTGGCCACCCAGTTCCTGCATTACCGTTGTTCGGAAATGCTCAACAATTACTTCTACACGCTGTGCAATATTAGTATCATGCAATTCTATAAAGCGTGCAATCTGCCTCTTTGCCGCATTCGTTTTACAACGAGGATCGTCTTCGATCTCCTTGTTAAGCTGGTAAAAAGTTGAATACTCTGTATAGTTCTGCAGAACATCAAGAATAAAACCTTCCTCTATAGCCTGCTTCATCGAATAAACGTGAAATGCTTCTCTCTGGCCATGTGTATTCAAACGACCAAACAACTGAATTGTTGTCGCTTAGGTGTAGCTGTAAATGCAAAAATTGATACATTTGCTTGCTTACCGTTTCTTTTGATTTCACTTGAAATCATATCTTCAACATCTGATTCAGTTTGATCACCAGAACCAAGCGACATTGTTACCGCAGCCATATCTTTACCTGCAGTAGAAGAATGTGCTTCATCAATAATTACTGCAAAACTTTTATTCTTAAGTCCCTTTACACTATCAACAATATACGGAAACTTTTGAATTGTGGTTGCAATAATCTTTGTATTGCCATTCAAAGCAATCGCAAGGTCAGCTGAATTGCACTTATCGTCCATAACACGAATCAATCCGGCCTTATGCTCCATTCCCATGATTGCTTTTTGAAGTTGGCGGTCAACAACAACTCGGTCAGTAACAATAATAATGTTGTCAAAAATAATCTTGCTTTCTTCGTCATGAAGAGATGTTAAACGATGTGCCAACCATGCTATAGAATTTGTTTTTCCAGATCCAGCGCTATGCTGAATCAAGTAATTCTGCGCAGTACGATTTTCTCTAACATCTGTGAGCACTTTTCGAATGACATCCAGCTGATGATAACGAGGAAATATCAAATTCTCAGAGCGTTTGATTTTTCCAGTCTTATCATCTACTTTTTCTTTTGTCTCGACAAAAATAAACTTACTTATTAAGTCCAAAATCGTATCCTTTGTAAGAATATCTTCCCACATATAAGATACGCTATACTTATCTTCAAACGCAGGATTTCCAGCACCAGCAGTTACACCTTCTCCGTTTCCCATATTAAAAGGAAGGAAGAATGTAGCGTCACCTGCGAGTTTTGTCGTCATATACACTTCTTCTAGGTCCATAGCAAAGTTTACCAACGTACCTGCTTTGAACATAAAAAGACGTGTTTTAGGGCTACGGTCAGTTCTGAACTGATAAATTGCATCTTGATAAGACTGCCCAGCTGCATTGCACTTAAGTTCAAATGCAATAATAGCTAGTCCATTCAGAAAGATAACAATATCGATTCGTTCTTTATCGCTGGCCCACACTTCCTCCATTGCAGAGAAAATATTCTGTCCATACTTTCTGGTCAAATCTGGATTGAATGTAGTTGCCGGTTTTGTATACATAAGTTCCAGCTTCTGATTAGAAATTTCAATTCCATGTTTCAGCACATCAAGAAGGCTGCTACGAGTTTTTGTCGTTTCAGCATTGATAAAACTAACAATCGTCTCTTCCAAATCAGACTTATATATTTTTCTCAAATATTCCATCGTTTCGTGCTGAGTATCTTCTAGAAACTTAAAGAGCATCTCTCGGTCAACTGCAAAATAGCGGTCAAAGTTACTTGCCTTACGAATAATATAACCGTTGTCCTTTTCCAGCCTTTCAAGGAGGAATTTTTGATATTCTTTTTCGGAGAGAATTGATGCGTGATGACGAAGCTTCTCGCTGTACGCAGCAACTCGTTTTGCAGCATTTTCTACATGTTTTTCTGCATCCAAATCCGTAATATCAATTATCGTTTTATCATCCATTGGTTATCCCTCCTTACTCACTTTTCAGCCGTTTGATTAGTTGACGTGCAAAAAGCAAAGCAATCTGGTCGCAACTATACTTGGATGAGTCAATCGCTTGTATATCCGCTATAGATGGATACATTTCTTGTAACTGTGAAACCGTAATGTTGTGCAAAATCGGAAGAATCAGCTTCTGTCCATTTCTATTCTGTCGATTTAAAAACTCATTCAATTCACGCTCAGTCCACTCTCGATCAAAGAAGTTTTCCGAAATAACGATAATTGCAAACTCTGCTTTTTTCGTGCCGTTCAGAATACGATCCTTCCAATTATCTCCCCCCCACTCCAAAGACTCTTTATCATAAAAAATCTTAATTCCCAGTTTGTTTAATGACTGATATAATTCTTCAATCAAATCTTCTTTATCCTTGTTAGCATGGGAAATAAACACATCAAATTCGGGCAAGGTTTTTGCCTGATACTTTGGTACACTAACCATTGAAATTCCGTTCATTTTATTTATAAATTCTTGGTCCTTACTGATGCTCTCCAAACATCCAACGAGATTTTTGTAAGCATCCAGATTTCTATGAAACAGAATTGTTTTCATGCGGTCGCCTAATGGATGTTCTTTAAGATAATTATTGTAAAAAATCTCTACATCATTGATCCATACTTCACTCGGACGATTATATTCGTTTATATCCGTACCGATTGCCGCTGCATTAATTGGGCTTTTAATAGAATGAGTCCTTTCTAGCAGATTATTAAGTTGTTCTTCAAAAGTAGCCATTAGACAACCTCCTTCTTTCCAGTTACATACTCGAAGATGAGTGATTTCTTGTATTCGTCAAGCGTTGCAAGCTGAGCTTTTTTATCGGCAATAACAGCATCCGCTTTTGCAAGCACCGCATCGATATGTTCAACAATCGCTTTTTGTTCATCCAGCGGTGGAACAGGGTATGAGAGATCTGCTAACTTGTTCCAGCGCAAATCACAAGAACGAACTCGGATTCCGGTTGCCAGTGCAAGGAATACATCACTGTACGCCATGCTGCGAAGATAGTACATAATGTATCGCTTGTTTTGGTTGGTATCTAAAACATTAAGCACAGGTGACGCCTTGCCTCTTGAATCAGAAATGCCAATAGCGCCTGCAAAGCCGTCCATACCATGTACAACCAGATCACCGATATCAATGCCTTGATAACCGATTTCTTTATCAGACATCGTAAAACCATCTTCACGTCGATTGCTTCTCAGGGTTACCTCACCATCGCGGAAACAGGTTATTACACCATCATCTTCACGCACCGGTTTCTGCATATATCGTAGAATGTACTTGCCACGAATAACCTCCCAATGTGAAGGCATATTGCCAATCCATTGAATCCCGCTGTCCTTCATCTCGGCATCGGGATTCAGTCCTTTGGTGACAGTTTCGGTGATAACAGACCGCTTGTACTGCTCCAGCGTGTCGATCTGAGTTTGAATGTCGGTGGTCAGCACATCAATTTCAGCGCATTTAGCATCGAGAAAATCGGCAATGCGGTGCTGCTCACCTGTTGGAGCAACCGGTATAAAAAGGCCACCAAACTTATCCATCGGAATGCGCATTCGAATTGTATTCAATTTTCCATTTCCAGATTCTTTAATAAGAATGCCATTTCCAAGTCCAAACAAACTGCGTTGAAACATCGTTGTCTGAAAGATATAGTTATAGTAGCGTACATCTTCCTTTGCATTCCAAGGGCGAAGCATATAATAAACAGGACTAACACAACCAAAATATCGCGACAGCCCCACAGAGCCAGACAATATATTCATGCTATTCATTACGATATCCCCCCCAGGATAAGCCAGTCTGTATGCACTCACATCCTCTTTAGGTTTGTTTCCTCCACCTTCTTTTTGATCGTATGGAATGACGCCTTGTTTAGCAGTCAACGAAAGAATTTCTGTTGTCCTAACAGGATTATTTTTCTCAACTCGTTCTTGCAAACAGTATTTTATTTTTCTTAGTTCCCAATTGGAGGGAAGCTCTCCCAACCAAGAGATTCCACTCGCTTTCATTTCTCTCATATCAGCACCACCTTACTCAAACAGCTTTGCCACACGCTTTGAAACCGAAAATTCCAGTTCCATAAACTTTGTTTCCAGCTCTTCACTTGGCGTTGATGCCTGATATTTGTAGAAATACCGCGTGAATGGGATTTCAGCACCGGTCTTGATGACAGGTTTTTTCTTTCCAAGATCTTCCTCAAAAAAAGCGGCGGCATCCGGGATATGAGGCAAAACCTCACGTGCCATATAATCTTCGATGCTTTCCTCCCATTTCACCAGTTCGGTGTCCTTGGTTTCTTTGTCGTAAATAATCCTTCCCTTGCGGTCACGTTGAATTTCTGCATTCTTATCCATAATAGAGAGGCCATTAGCAATCTTGTCGAGCAATTTTTTATCAGATGTTGCCGAAGCAAGTGCCTTAGTCAGTACAGGCATAAACTCAGTCGGTGAATTATATACTTGTTCTGAAGTGGCAGCTTTCAATGTAGTAATAATCTCATCGTATAAGGCCTGATTGTTTTGGAATGATTCTAATTTTTTCTGTTCTTTGCCAGTTAGTTCTTCAGCATTCTCCAATTCATTAACCTTAGCCTGATCATAGAGAGAAGAAAGCGCACCCTTAGACAGCATAGCTCGATACGCTCCTCTGTAATGGCATAGCTACGCTGAAGAGGCTGCATAACCGTGTACTCACGGTAAATGAACTCCTCGTTGTCGTAAATCTTGCAGTACTCGTTTTCTGCAAATTCTGCATAGAGCTTCGTTACGGTGCTGCGGTCTTCCGGAGATATTTCATTTTTCTTATCACCCAGAGCCTTGCGCAGTTTGTGGAAGAAAGACGAAGCATCTATCAACTGAATCTTGCCCTTGCGCTCAGCACGTTTATTTTTTGAAAGCACCCATATATATGTAGCTATGCCAGTGTTGTAAAACAGATCTGTTGGCAATGCAATAATTGCTTCGATTAAATCGTTTTCTAACATCCAACGACGAATTTGGCTTTCTCCAGAAGCTGTACCACCTGAAAATAATGGACTACCATTTTCAATAATAGCAGCACGACCAAAGTTATCATCTATTTTGTCAATAGCAGATTGCAAAAACAACATCTGCATATCGCCAGAACCAGGGAGCCCAGCACCCCCCCAACGGCCATCATGTCCCTTTGCGTATTCATCATTAACTGCTTTTTCTACACCTTCAGCGGCATCCTTTCCTCCCCCCAAGGTGTACCAAATGGAGGATTTTCAATGACGAAGCGCATCTTTGTTTCAGGAAAACAATCTTTTTTCATTGTATCCTGATACCATATATTCTCAGCATTTTGGCCCTTGATGAGCATTTCTGCAAGACAGATAGCATAAGATTCCGGGTTGATTTCCTGACCAAAAAGACGCACATCCGCAGTGGGATTGTACCTCTTAATGAAATTATAGCTTGTAGAGAGCATACCACCGGTACCACAGGCTTGGTCTAAAACCGTGATTACCTTTCCATCATCAAAAATATCATCACACCCTTCAGCAAGCAGAATGTTTACCATCAATTTGATGATATCTCGTCCGGTATAGTGATCACCAGCTTCGGCATTTTCAGAAAATCTACGAATTAGATCCTCGAAAATATATCCCATCTTTACGTTATCAATTGTGCGAGGATTTAAATCCAGATCTGAAAATGCTTTAACGACACTTAACAGACGGTCATTTTTATCCATCTTGTCAATTTGCTTATAAAAGTCCAAACCTTTCTCAGCAGATACAATAATCTCCTGAACATTTGGTGAAAAGCTTTGCAAATATGCTTTGAAGTTTGCAGCTAAATGGTCTGCATCGTTAATCAGCTCTGCCAGTGTAAATTCACTAGTATTGTAGAACTGAAATCCCGAAATACGATACATAGCTTTTGCTGGGTAATTTGAATTTGCTTTAAACTGTGCAACCACCTTATCTTTGGTAGGTTCCAGCGCACACTCAAAACGTCTGATAATAACCATCGGAATGATTACATCTTTATATTTATCACTCTGGTATGTACCACGCAGCTTATTTGCAATAGACCAGATAAAATTCACCTCTGTTGATACATCGATAGGGCTATCGTCCCACATTGCATCAATTGTCTGCTTTTGTGCCATTATATTTTCCTCCATTCAGACTAAGAGTTTCTTAGTCAATGTTAATTTTATATTTTTAGGTGTCCCAAAATCCGGACTTAGTCCTCAATTCCCATCATCATCTTATAGTGTTGTTCCTGATGCATAGCTGTGAAAATCAGTTCAAACACCTTTTTGCATTGTTCCACATCACTGCCGTCATCAATATAGTTGAATCCATCACTGATAACTGCTGGGCTATCATTCATGTATGTGAGCATACTTGAAGCAATATTGTAGCGATCATAATTTGGCTTCTGACCTTCTATTTCGTCCACAAACAAAGGTTTATTCTGCTCCAAAACAATTTTATGAAGATCATTTCCTTCATAACCGCATATCTGAATAAAGTAGTACTCAAGAATATGACGGATTACATTCTTCACTGTATTTGCCATTTTTAGTTCTTTGTATTCATCCCACAAAGCGGCATAAGAGTTCTGAATTGGATTATAGTTTTCTTGTTCAGTAGGTACTCTCTGGCTTTGCTTGGTGATGTGTAATCTCCTAATGGAAATAAACATTGTGAGTCAGGACGAAAATCTGTTTAATATAGTCTCCGTTGACTTTACGGCTTCCTGCATATAAAATTCTCGTGCTTTATCATTTTCCCCACGCATCAAAAGCCGATAATGAGTCCAACTCAATTCGCTACGCAATGCGTAGTCATTTGTTTTGACAACTCTTTTAGCAAGCCTGTACCATACTCTGCTTTCGGATCATAATCTATGCTCGTTGCATAAATTTCCAGAACCTGACGATAAAATACTTTCTCGGATGCACGAATATCACGGATTCTCTCTAACAATTCCTTGAAATATCCTCCGCCACCTAGATTTTTCAAACGATCATCATCAAGTGCAAAACCTTTTCTCATGTATTCTTTTAAAATTCCGGTTGCCCAGATTCTGAACTGTGTTCCTCGTTTTGATTTTACACGATAGCCAACAGAAATAATAACATCAAGATTGTAATAGTCTACATTGTAAACTTTTCCATCAGTAGCAGTTGTTGCAAATTTTGCAACAACTGAATCCCGCTGTAATTCACCTTCTGTAAATATATTTTTTATATGTCTAGAAATGGTTGATTTATCTCTCTGAAACAATTCTGCCATCTGATCAATGGACAACCAAACTGTATCACCATCAAAAGTAGTCTCAACTTTCGTCAGACCATCTTCTGTCGTATAAATAATCATATCTGCTTTTTCTTTATCCATAAATTAATTTTCCTCCAAAATCAGATATATTATCAACATGAACGAGTCACTATAGCGAAATCATCATTCCTCATCTTTACCATCTTTAATACGGTAGTAATCATCCATATCCTCACTGAGTTTTACCTTGGCATCTGGTTTTCATTTGCCCAAAAGACATACAACCTCACAATGCACCGTCTCACAGAACTGATCCACCGCCGTCATCTTCTCCACACGATATCCCGCCAGCTGCATCATCTCCAGATCACGTGCCAGACTGGTCATCTTACAGGAAATATATACAATCTTATCCACCCCCCCATAATTCAAGATCTTCGGGAGTGCCTTCGGATGAATTCCGTCTCTCGGCGGATCCAGTACGATCACATCCGGCTTCTCTTCAATCTCATCAAGTACCTTAAACACATCTCCGGCAATAAATCTGCAGTTGGAAAGTCCGTTTCGGACAGCATTTTCTTTTGCTGCCTCGACTGCTTCTTCAATAATCTCGACACCGATCACTTTCTTCGCAACCGGAGCAAGCACCTGACCGATTGTTCCTGTTCCGCTGAACAGATCGAATACAACCTGATTATCAATATCTCCAATGTATTCTCTTACAGTCTCGTACAGCACTTCTGCACCTTTTGAGTTTGGCTGGAAGAAGGAAAATGGTGTAATCTTGAATTCCAGTCCGAGAAGCTTCTCATAAAAGAAGTCCTGTCCATAAAGAATTCTTGTCTCATCACTCTTCACGACATCAGACAGGGAGTCATTCAATATATGAAGGATTCCAACAATCTTTCCTTCTAATTCTAATGCCAGAAGTTCTTCTACTAATGGAGTTAAGTCATATTCTTCCTGCGTTGTCGTTACAAGATTCACAAGAATCTCGCCTGTTGTATCGCCTCGTCTCAGAAGAAGATGGCGAAGATAACCGACATGCTGCATTTTCTTGTAATAACTTACATTTCTTTCTTTGAAATAATCCAGCACACAAAGGAGAATCTTATCCATATCTTCATGGACAAGCTGACAGTCTCCTGCTGTCAGTACATCATAAGTACTTCCTTTTTTATGAAGACCGAGAGATAACGGACCGTCTTTGAATTCGTCTCCAAAAGAAAATTCCATCTTGTTACGGTAATGAAATTCCTTCGGACTGTGCTTCACACCCTCAAAAAGATACTCGCCTTTTACTACCGGATCCATAATCCTGTGGATCTGTCCTTCTTTCATCTTCACCTGCTCTTCATATGGCATTGTCTGATACATACAGCCGCCACAGGCAGGAAAGATACTACATACCGGCTCTCTTGTCTCTAATGGAGATTTCTCCAACACTTCAAGAAGTCTTCCTTCTGCATTTCCTCTTTTAAATTTATTTATCATAAAACGGATCTTCTGTCCCGGAATCCCATTTTTCACAGTAACATACTGTTCTTCCTCCGGAACAAATACAATCCCCTTGTTTGGGAAATCTACACGTTCAATAATCCCCCTCGTAGATCTGACCTTTTTTCATCCTAATCTCCTATCAATCTAATCTATTTTAACAGAAAAACAGACAGGATGGTTTCTTCTCTCACCCTGTCTGCACTTTTGCAATTCACTCAAGAATTATACCTGATCATCCTCGCTGAAGTAATCATCAAATCGTCATCAAAATCATCTTCAAAATCATCAAGATAATCCGGTGATACAAAACGATATACTGCATAAGCGATTGCAGCTACTGCTGCTACTGCTCCGATGATAGCCAGTGTCCAGATTACTGTGTTCTTCTGCTTCTCAGCCTCATTCTTATGAAGAATCTCGTTCAATCTTGTTTCTGCAATGATGTCTTCTATTCTCTTGTTCATATTAACACGTCCTTTCTTCACCTTTTGCGGTGACAGATAATCTGTGTTTATTATAACACCTGACGATTCATATTACTACTGATTTATCATTTTTTATAACTTTCTCATACCTTTACAAGCTTGGCAAATTTTGCAAACATCTTGCGTGTTCCGACACTGTCAAATTCAATCGTAACCTCGTGATCTCGTCCGCCTTCTTTGATATTCGTTACTGTTCCTTCCCCCCCAAACTTCACATGACGTACCCGGTCTCCGACCTCATAACCAAGTGGACCATTTCCACCTGCTGCCAGCTGACTGCCCTTCTGCAGGGATGCCAGTGCCTGACTTCCTGTAACTGTCTTACTCGTTCCCTGATTCTTCGCAGGTGCCATTCCGCCAAATGCTCCTCCGAATGCCTGTGCCCGAAATGCTTCTCTGGCACGTGCATATGTATTCTGTTGTGCTGGCATCTCCGTCTCCTGAGTAAACTTCTTGTTTCCTGTATCAAGCAGTTCCCTCGGGATCTCTTTCACAAATCTTGACATCGGATTGTACTGTGTCTCACCGTGCACCATTCTTCTGCGCGCACTTGTCAAAGTCAGTTCCTGCTCTGCCCTTGTAATTCCAACATAACAAAGTCTTCGCTCTTCTTCCAGTTCTTCTCTGTCTCCCGCATTAATACTCATATATCCCGGGAAAAGTCCATCTTCCATCCCTGCAAGATAAACACGTGGAAATTCAAGTCCCTTTGCACTATGTAAAGTCATCAGAACAACATATTCCTGGTCTTCATCCAGACTGTCAATATCCGCAACCAAAGCAACTTCTTCAAGGAATCCACTCAATGTTGCCTTTTCATCTTTATCCTGACAACTTTCCTCATAAGTTGCCGCTTTACTGATCAGCTCATCTATATTCTCTTTTCTTGTTTTCGCCTCTTCTTTATCTTCATTTTCAAGGCTTTCTATATATCCTGTCTTCTCAATCACTTCCTGTAAAAGATCTGTGATACTCATCTCTTCTGCCAACGTCTTAAAATACTCGATCAATGCCGCAAAAGAGTCCAGTTTTGTTGCACTTCTTCCCACTCCTGCGATCAGCCCGGTGCCAGTAAAGCCTCATAAAACCCAATTCCACGTTCTGTCGCAGACTCCTGAATCCGGTTAATTGTTGTAAGACCGATTCCTCTCTTTGGGACATTAATGATTCTTCTAACCGCAACATCATCACGTCCATTGTCGATTGTCTTGAGATAAGCAAGAAGATCCTTAATCTCTCTTCTCGCATAGAAATTCACTCCACCGACAATCTTATAAGGAATGTTCATGGCAATAAACTTCTCTTCCAGCAGACGGGATTGTGCATTCGTACGATAAAGAACTGCACTGTCATTATAGGAACCTCCCTGTCTGACAGCACTTTTGATATCTTCGCCAATGAAATCTGCCTCATCAAACGCAGTATCGAACTGACGCAGACGAATCAGTTCGCCTTCTCCGTTCTCCGTCCAAAGTGATTTTTCCTTTCTTCCACGGTTATTCGCAATCACGCTGTTCGCTGCATTCAGAATATTCCCTGTAGATCTGTAGTTCTGCTCCAGTTTGATCACCTTTGCATCCGGAAATTCATGCTCAAAGTCAAGAATATTCCGGATATTCGCTCCACGGAACTTGTAGATTGACTGGTCATCATCTCCAACGACACAAAGATTCTTATATTTTCCTGCAAGAAGGCTTACCAACTGAAACTGGACTGTATTTGTATCCTGATATTCATCTACCATAATATAGCGGAATCTTTCCTGATAACTCTCAAGCACATCCGGCTGTGTCTGCAAAAGCTGTACTGTCTTTACAAGCAGATCGTCAAAATCCAGCGCATTATTCGCCCTCATCTGCGCCTCATACTCGCGGTAAACCTTGGCAATCTTCATCTTTGCAAAGTCTCCTCCGGCATTCAGTTCAAATTCATCCGGAAGGATCATCTCATTCTTGGCAGATGAAATTGCTGAAAGCAGACTTCTTTCTTTAAACACTTTCGTATCCACATCTACTTTCCGACAGACTTCCTTAATTAATGTCTTCTGATCATCTGTATCATATATAGTAAAATGATTCTCATACCCTAATCTGTCAATAAACCTTCTCAAAATACGCACACATGCAGAATGAAATGTGCTCACCCATACACTTTCCGCTCCAAAACCGACAAGGTTATCCACACGCTGGCGCATCTCTTCTGCCGCTTTGTTCGTAAATGTGATTGCAAGGATATTCCATGGGTTCACGCCACGTTCTCCGATCAGATATGCGATCCTGTGCGTCAGAACTCTTGTTTTTCCTGAACCGGCTCCGGCAAGGATCAGAAGAGGGCCGTCCGTGTGGTAAACAGCCTCTCTCTGTGGTTCATTTAATTTATCATAAATGCTCATCTTTCCACTCCTTTAAAGTTATAAAGATATCTGTAAATGTATTCCCATTATCAAACACACGTTCCTGTTTGTCAACTACATTTTCCGGCCCTCTTATCTTTTGCTTGCCATCTAGTTTTAAATACTATATAATAAATGTATTGAGGTGATAACATGAATATAGACACAAGTAATCTGTTAAACAGCATTTTAGAAGAACTTTCTTCTTTAAGTTATGTGCATCCCGGCGATGTTCCGAATATTGATCTTTACATGGATCAAGTAACTACTTTTATGGATGAGCAGCTGGCTTCGACCAAACGTTACCCTGATGATAAGATCCTGACAAAGACCATGATCAATAATTATACGAAGAACAATCTTCTTCCACCCCCCCCGGTGAAAAAAAAGTATTCCAGAGAGCACCTGCTCCTTCTGGTCTTCATTTATTATTTTAAAAATATCCTTTCAATCAAAGATATTGAGACAGTTCTTGCACCGCTCACAGAGAAATATTTTCCGGATGGAAGCTCTTTTGAATTAGCGGATATTTACAAAGAAATCTGCAAGATTGAAAAAGAACAGCTGGATTCCATCAAAGAGAATGTAACTGCTACTTACGAAAAATCTGCTGAGACTTTCACTCATCTTGCTGATGGCGAAGATAAGGAGATCTTACAGCAGTTTGCATTTATATGCAGCTTGAGTTTTGATGTATATATCAAGAAAATGATCATTGAACGGATCATTGATGACCTCTCTTCCAAGTCTTCAAAAAACGAAGAGAAAAAGAAAGGGAAATAAACATTTCTGTTTAAAACGAGATACAGCCTGCGAAAGACTTTATCAGGATCTTCCGCAAGCTGTATCTTTTGATTGATAAAAGGTATTTTATTGTAAGCTTAATTCTTAAGTGTTATTCTTCCGTTCCATTCTCTTCCTCAGCAAGCCCTACACGTTTGAAAACCATATCATATCCGTCATTCCCATAATTAAGAGAACGGTTCACACGACTGATTGTCGCAGTGGATGCTCCTGTCTTCTCCGCGATCTCCAGATATGTCTTCTGTTCACGGAGCATTCTTGCCACTTCAAATCTCTGTGACAATGAAAGCAGCTCATTGATCGTACAGATGTCTTCAAAAAATGTATAACACTCTTCTTTATTCTCAAGCTTAAGATTGCCTGAAACAGATAATCTACTGCCTCGGTTCTGATCTTCTTACTCATACGAAACAATCTCCTTCTCAACCGGCTAATTATATGATGGCTTACGGCATACCATAAACCATAACAATACCTTTTGCCTTCTCAGGCCACTTTTTGATTTTAACACATTAAATTTTTAAAGTCCACCATTTCTTATGAATTTAAACTAAATTCTTGCACAATTTTGATTTTTTTCTAAAACATTTTATGTAAAACACACTTTTTTCGTTGTTCTTCCTCTTTTAAGATGCTATAATAAATCTGTTATAAATATTTTGATACAAAAGAGAGGAGTACATGATTAATATGAAGTGCCCAATATGTGGAAAAGACCTGGATTTGCAGAATAAGCAGATTGGCACCAGCGAAAACGGGGGGGATCCAATCTTTAATGAATATGCAATCTGCCATAGCTGTAAAAAGCAATGGAACCTTGATAAACAACGTGCAAAGAAGATCGCTGCCAAGAAAGCTGCAGAAGAGAAAGCAAAAGCTGAAGCTGCCGCCCGTGCTGCTGAAGAAAAAGCGAAAGCCGAAGCTGCCGCCCGCGCTGCTGAAGAAAAAGCGAAAGCTGAAGCTGCCGCCCGTGCTGCTGAAGAAAAAGCGAAAGCTGAGGCCGCCGCCCGTGCCGCTGAAGAGAAACGAGCTGCCCGCAGAGAAGCAAAAGCCCGCGCCCGCAAAGAAGCGATTGCCCGCCTTGCTGCTGACAAAGGGATTTCAGAAGAAGAAGCTGAACGTATTCTTAAGGAGAGAGCCAGAGCCCGCAAAGCCGCTGCACAGAAAGCTGCCACTGATGCCACTGCCACTGATAATTCCGAAGAGCAGAAATATGGGAACATTCCAGCGGAAGAAATCCGTGATAAGCGTGAAAAAGCAGTTCGCAAGGGATACGAAGATATGCTTGCAACTGACCCTGACAGTAAAGCTGCCAAGAAGAAAAAGAAAGAGGAAGCCGAAACTGCGAAAGCAAAGGAAGATGTAAAATCCAGAAAAATGGATGACTATGATGATAAGAAATCCTCTGATGATGAAGATGATGATGAATATGAATATGTAGACGAATATCCACGCTTCAGACCTGGACGCATCATCCTTGGAATCATTTCCCTGCTTGCATTTGGTTTCTGTATTTATAAAGGATTCGTAACAGGACTCAGCACATCAGGAGCTGACGTAACTTCTGCTCCAGGCATGAATTATGTCATTGTTGCTCTTTGTATGCTTGTCACTGCACTGTTATACTTCATCATGAATAACCGTGATACACTTTTTGCATTCCTTATCCCGATGATTGTCTATATCGGTGGTGCTGTTTTTGCTTTCCTGAAACATGGAGATGAATTCGAGCTTCTGATTTTAGCCGGTGTAAGTGGTGTACTTGCTGTTATTTCACTGATTCTCGCAATTGCTTCCCGCGGTGGAGATGATTACGATGATGAAGATGATTACGACGATCCATTTGAAGAAGAACACGATAATTAAAATCGCGTTGTAAATCTTTTTGGTTTCTAAGAACAATTTATATAAGATAATTACAAGGGAGTATCATTTTGCGGTACTTCCCTTTTTTTGTCCTGATATGCATTTTTTATATCATATATCTAAAATATTTTTAGGTGTCAAAAACTTTTTTAGAATAGTTGTTGCTTTTTGTTGAATATGTGATAAAATATAACCATAGGTATCTTTATATAATTAAAAATACACAACAAACACATACTCCTCAAAGATTTTTCTTTGGGGATTTTGTTACAAAGAAAGGAGTAACTGACATGGCATCATTTATAGTAAATGGTCAGGAAGTCTCACCTTCAAAGAATCAGAAACTGTTACGGTTCCTGCGTGATGAACTGCACATTACCTCTGCAAAGGATGGTTGCAGCGAAGGCGCTTGTGGAGCCTGTACTGTTATCATTGATGGACAGACTTGCAAATCCTGCGTACCTGACACAGATTCATTGGCCGGAAAGAATGTCATCACAGTCGAGGGGGGGCTTTCTGATTGGGAACAGAAAGTTTACACTTATGCTTACGGGAAGGCAGGCGCTGTACAGTGCGGATTCTGTATTCCTGGTATGGTTATGTGCACAAAAGCACTTTTGGATGTAAATCCGGAACCAACCGATGATGAGATTCGCTATGCGCTGCGCAACAACTATTGCCGCTGTACAGGATATGTTAAGATCATGGACGCGGTACGTCTGGCAGCTAAGATTCTGAAAGAAGGAGTTTTACCAGATGACGGAGATCCTAGCTGGACTCTTGGTTCCCGTGTTTCTCGTATAGATGTTGAAGAAAAAGTGCTTGGAACAGGTAAATATCCGGATGACTATTATCCGGAAGGAATGCTCTATGGCGCTGCTCTTCGTAGTAAATATCCACGAGCTCGCGTACTTTCTATTGATACCTCTGCTGCCGAGGCTCTGCCTGGCGTAGAAGCGGTTGTAACAGCCGATGATATTCCTGGGGGGGAGAATAAGATCGGACACTTAAAACATGATCAGTATTCACTGATTCCGGTTGGCGGACTGACTCATTATCTCGGAGATGCAATTGCCCTTGTAGCTGCAACTGACATGGCAACTGTAGAAAAAGCAAAGAAACTTATTAAAGTTGAATATGAAGTACTTCCTCATGTGCATACAGTGGAAGAAGCTGCTGCTCCGGATGCACCTCTTGTTTATGATGAAGAAGAGACTAACGTATGTGCTTATAAGCACATCAGCCGCGGAAATGCGGAAGAAGCAATCAAGAATTCCAAGTACGTGATCTCACATCACTTCGAGACACCTTGGACTGAGCATGCTTTCCTTGAACCGGAATGTGCTGTTTCTTTCTATGATGAAGACGGTGACATTTTCGTATATTCAACAGACCAGTCCGCTCACCAGACATTGCACGAAGTTACACTTATGCTTGGAACAGATAAAGTAAAGGTTCAGAACGCATTAGTCGGCGGTGGTTTCGGTGGTAAAGAGGACATGACTGTTCAGCATTTAAGTGCATTGCTTACTTACGTAACAAAGAAACCGATCAAGATGAAATTATCCAGAGCGGAATCCTTGCTTGTTCATCCGAAACGTCACCCATTCTACATGGATATGACAATGGGATGCGATGAGAATGGAGTGATCCAGGGTGTAAAAGCGATTGTTAAATCTGACACAGGTGCATTCGCTTCTCTTGGCGGCCCGGTTCTTGAACGTGCATGTACACATGCAGCAGGACCTTATCATTATGAAAACTTTGAAATTGAAGGAACTGCTTACTATACAAATAACCCACCTGCCGGAGCATTCCGCGGATTTGGTGTTACACAGACTTGTTTCGCAACAGAGACACTTCTGAACATGATGGCTGACAAAGTAGGCATTACGCCTTGGGAGATTCATTACCGCAATGCGATCCGCCCAGGCGAAGTACTTCCGAACGGACAGATTGTAGATAACTCTACAGGTCTTGTAGAGACACTGGAGGCTGTCAAAGAAGAGTATGATGCTGCACTTGCGGCCGGTAAGGCTGTTGGACTTGGTTGTGCTATGAAGAATGCCGGCGTTGGTGTTGGTATTCCAGATACAGGACGTGTAAAATTAATTGTTGAAGAAGATGAAAAACTTCACATCTTCACTGGTGCTTCCTGTATCGGTCAGGGACTTGGTACTGTACTTGTACAGATGATCGTTACAAATACAGATCTTTCCCATGATGATATCGTCTATGAGCGAAGCAACACATGGATTTCACCTGATTCCGGTACAACTTCCGGTTCTCGTCAGACACTTGTAACCGGTGAAGCGTGCCGCAGAGCATGTGAAAAATTCATGGAAGCGAAAAACAGCGGTAAGTCCATGAAAGATATGATTGGAGAAACTTTCTACGGAGAGTATCTCGCTAAGACTCATCCACTTGGTGCAGATGTGCCTAATCCGATATCTCACGTTGCTTATGGATATGCAACTCAGGTCTGCATCCTTGATCCTAAGACAGGTAAGATTGAGAAAATGATTGCCGCACACGATGTTGGTAAAGCTGTCAACCCACTTTCCTGCGAAGGTCAGATTGAAGGCGGTGTTGTAATGTCTATGGGATTCGCACTCAGAGAGCAGTATCCAATCGATGAAAATTGTAAACCAATTGACAAGTATGGTTCCTTAGGACTTTTCCGTTCTCACGAAGTTCCTGAGATTGAAGCAATCGTTATTGATAAACCTGGTCTGGATGTTGCCTGTGGAGCAATCGGTATCGGAGAGATCACATCCATCCCTACTGCTCCTGCAATCGCAGATGCATATTGCAGATTTGACGGAGAAAGACGCTACAGCCTTCCTCTTTCTAACACACCATACGAAAGGAAGAAATAATCATGGCAATTAAAAAGAGATTTCCTTACCGGGCAGCTCTGGTTGCCTGTAACGGTGGCTGCCGCGCAGCCGGCTCTGAAGACGGTGGATGCAAAGATGGCTGCATCGGATGTGGAGCTGTATAGAAAAATGTAAATTCGGCGCGATTTCCATGAATGAATATGGCGTTGCCGAAGTAGACGAAGAAAAATGTATTGCCTGTGGACAGTGTGCAAAAGTCTGTCCACAGAACGTGATCAAGATTCACGAATGTGCAAACTACATTGTAGTAAAATGCTCTAACAAAGAAAAAGGAGCTGTTGCACGTAAACAATGTGAAGTCAGTTGTATTGGATGCGGTATTTGTGAAAAAACATGTACTGCAGGTGCAATTCATGTAGAAGATAATTGCGCAGTAATCCAGGAAGACATCTGCTTAAGCTGTGGAATGTGCTCTGTAAAATGTCCAAGACATGTAATCCATGATCTCCGCGGAGTATTTACAGCAGTAAGATAATACAAAAGCTATCGACTACGATAACAACACAGATATGTGTTAAGTTATTGTAATCGATAGCTTTTTTATCTACTCATCTTCATCCAGAAACTCGATATCATCATCG
Organism: Mediterraneibacter faecis JCM 15917; assembly: GCA_001312505.1. Taxonomy (GTDB): domain Bacteria; phylum Bacillota; class Clostridia; order Lachnospirales; family Lachnospiraceae; genus Mediterraneibacter; species Mediterraneibacter faecis. The sequence continues at coordinate 132,732 of BBDW01000005.1, read as the reverse complement.
TCATCAAGATAATCTAAATCATCTAAGTCATCCAGATTTTCCAGATCATTCAAGTCATCTAAGTTATCCGGATCTTCATCAAAATCATAATCCTCTGTCGCATCTGCCTCATCAGCAGTTACTTCAATTTCGACGTCTTCCTCCCAATCTTCCTCGTCTACATCAAACTTCTCTTCTTTAAAGTTCTCCACTTCATCCTCTTCCAGATCATCTTCAAGATCATCAAATTCATCCATGCTGACAACTGTTGTGCCCTTGTCTTCTTTCCGGACATTTTCCGGAAGACTCTCTATAATCTCATCCAGCTCATCAAAATCATCCAGATTCTCAACCAGTGCCCTTGCCTTCTCGACTTCATTTTCTGTAGAATGTTCTTCACGGATCTCTGCTGCTTTAAGTAAATTCTTTTTCTTACGTTTTCCGGATTCCAAAAGAAGCTGGATCCAGATACTAAGTGCACCAATTGCAGCACAAAGTGCCACATGGATCATTCCGTTTTTATATGGCTGCAGATAAAAGATACTGCTGCCCGCTGCCATTGCTCCAAACACAGAAGAAGAAGCAATCAGCATAAAGTTATGAAACTTAATAGAAAGCAATGCACACACAAGACCAATACCCGCACAGATTCCATAGATAATAAAATCCTGTGGTTTCATCAAATGTACACTGACAACAAAAACGAGTACCGCTACTGTCACAAATCCACCAATCTGCTTCTTCCATGCACCAAGCACCGCCAATACAAGTCCCACACCTGCTCCTGCCGCCAATGCGATTGTCTGATCCAGATCTGCAATCGCTCCGACCGCAATTCCGGCTGCGCATCCTGCTGACAATCCTGCGATCACAGACCAGAAACGTACCAGTTTCAGCCCCGTCAGACATAACAGTACCGCTCCGGCCATTATAACGATCAGAGAAATAAATTCCATCTGACTCAAATGATGACTGCTTTCATTAAGTCCAGCCAGAACAACATCCAGGTCAAAATTCAGAATTGTATCAATCATATCATTTACATTCATTATTTACACCTTCGTCCCTTACTATTTATTACTCACTACTGCTCATTTTAGCAATTTTTTTTACTGATTACAAGTGTTCATTTCACCTTTCCATTGACTTCTTATTCTTCTCCACTTAAAATAGAAGAGAAATGCTATTGCTGACCGCATAATACTGTGAACAGCAATAAAATGCTAACATAAAGGAGTTTATTATGGAACAGTTAAGAATACCTGCTGGCTATCATTCCCCTCTTACAATTCGTGAGACAGAAGTAGCCATCAAAGAAGTGAAAGACCACTTCGAGCGTGCTCTTGCAAAGAATCTCCACCTGACACGAGTGTCAGCACCACTGTTTGTCCGTCCGGAATCCGGTCTGAATGATAACTTAAACGGTGTTGAACGTCCGGTTTCCTTTGACATCAAAGAACAGGATGGTTCTGTTGCAGAGATCGTTCATTCTCTTGCAAAATGGAAGAGATATGCATTGAAGAATTATAATTTCCATTCCGGCGAAGGGCTTTACACAGATATGAGTGCGATACGTCGTGATGAAGATACAGACAACATCCATTCTCTGTATGTTGACCAGTGGGACTGGGAAAAAGTAATTTCTAAGGAAGAACGTAACACAGAAACACTTCAGTACACTGTCCGCAAAGTCTACCGGGCTCTGAAAGATACAGAAGAATACATTTCCAGACGTTACAACTATATCGATCCTCTTCTTCCTGATGATATCTTTTTCATCACTACACAGGAGCTGGAAGACCTTTATCCGGATCTTACTACCAAAGAACGTGAAAAAGCGATTGCGAAGGAAAAAGGCGCAGTGTTTATCTCCAAGATTGGTGGCGTACTTGCTTCCGGCGAAAGACATGACGGTCGTGCTCCGGACTATGATGACTGGGAGCTGAACGGTGACATTATCGTTTACTATCCGATTCTTGACATCGGTCTTGAACTCTCTTCTATGGGAATCCGTGTTGACGAAGACTCATTAAAGGCACAGCTAAAAGAAGCCGGATGTGAAGATCGTGCAGAACTTCCATTCCAGAAGGCACTGCTGAACGGCGAGCTTCCATATACAGTCGGCGGCGGTATTGGACAGTCCCGTATCTGTATGTATTACTTAAGAAAGGCTCATATCGGTGAAGTACAGTCTTCCCTCTGGCCTGAAAATGTAGTTGAAGCTGCTGCTGATGCCGGCATCCACCTTCTCTAAACACAATACAGACCAGCCAATTATATGATAAAAAGCAGATTCGAATTCTACTGGAGCATCTCTCCTTTGAATTCGAATCTGCTTTTTCATTCTCCTCTTATTCTACAATCAGCAACTGTTCTTTCTCTTCCTCAGACACCCTGTTCCAAAAAACATTAAAATCATCAAATTCCGGCAAATAGATATCTGCCGTATTCCAGATCTGCGCCAGATTCTTGTCATTTGCCTTATCATAAACTGCTACTGTCTTAAATCCCGCATGCTTTGCCGTTCTCAAAGCCTGGTAAGTATCTTCAAACACCCAGGTCTGTTCCGGCTCCGTATCCAGCTGCAAAAGTGCTGCAAAATAAATATCCGGCTGATCCTTACCGCTTCCGATCTCAGATGCTGTAAAAACTCCTTGAAAATAAGGTAATACCTTCAATCTGCTCAGAGCTGCTTCTGCATTCTTCCGGTCACCGGTTGTTGCGATCACCATAGGAATCTTCCGCTCTCTGAATTCCTCCAGATACTGACGAACCCCCTTCTTTCAATGGAACTCGTTTTGCATAATAGTCTTCCACTTCTTTATTCAGTCCCTGTACAACCTCTTCCACTGTCTTCTCCAGGTTATAATGTGAGATCAGATAATCTGCCGCCTCCTCCAGGCTCATCTCAAATAATGTCTCCCCCCCTAGGTTCTTCTCGGCCTCAATTCCCAAATGATCCAAATACAATTCTCCAAGATTCTCCCAGACAGGCATGGAATTGAGAAGGACACCATCTACGTCAAATATTACACCTTTTATCATGTCATTCCTCTTTTCTGCTATGCACTACATTATAATCTCCCTGGAAACGCATGTCAACCGTTACTGTTCACACGATGTGTGACCAGCAACGCATCTCGCCATTTTAAATCACCTTTGGCGATGGGGGCGAGATGCATTCAAACCAAAACACGCATCCTCCGTGTCAATCAGCGGAGTGATTGACACGGGAGTGAACAGTAACTGTCAACCATCAGAAAAAGACCTTCTGCCGGCAGATCAACCACTTGCAAAAGGTCTTTATAAAATGCTGTTATTTATTTTGTCTCAAGAATCTTATCAACACTTGCCAGTTTTACACTCAATACAAACACTTCAGCGGCAACTGCAAGTTCTTCCGGTGTTGGATAAGACGGTGCGATACGGATATTGCTGTCATGTGGATCTTTTCCATAAGGGAATGTTGCTCCCGCTCCTGTCATAACAACGCCAGCTTCTTTCGCCTTCGCAACAATCGCTTTCGCACATCCATCCAGCGCATCAAAGGAGATGAAATATCCTCCGCGTGGCGCGATCCAGGATCCAATCTCAAGTCCGCCAAGTTCTCTTTCAAGAACTTCAAGAACAGTCTCAAACTTCGGACGCAGGATATCTGCATGTTTCTTCATATGTTCTACAATTCCGTGAATATCTTTGAAAAATCTTACATGACGCAGCTGATTTACCTTATCATGTCCGATTGTCTGCACACGCATTGTGCTTCTGATATCCTCCAGGTTCGCATCAGATGCTGCCATTGCTGCAATTCCTGATCCTGGGAAACTGATCTTGGATGTAGAAGAAAACTTGTAAACCATATCCGGGTTACCTGCCTTCTTACACTCCATCAGAATCTCAATCAGATAATCCTGCTTATCTTCATATAAATGATGTACACAGTAAGCATTATCCCAGAAGATACGGAAATCTTCTGCTGCCGGCTTCAGGTTCGCAAAACGGAACACTGTCTCATCAGAATATGTGATTCCCTGTGGGTTAGAGTACTTCGGTACACACCAGATTCCTTTAATTGCCGGATCACTGCTTACAAGTTTCTCAACCATATCCATATCCGGTCCTGTTGATGTCATCGGTACATTGATCATCTCAATTCCGAAATGCTCTGTAATCGCGAAATGTCTGTCATATCCCGGAACCGGACATAAGAATTTTACCTTATCAAGCTTACACCATGGAGTACTTCCCATGATACCATGTGTCATTGCACGTGCTACCGTATCATACATCACATTCAGACTTGAGTTTCCGAAAATGATCACGTTATCTTTCGGAACTTCCATCATATCTGCAAGAAGCTGTTTTGCTTCATCAATTCCATCAAGTCCGCCATAGTTACGACAGTCAACACCATCTTCACAAGTCAGATCAACACCACTTGTCAGTGTATCCATCATCCCATTGACAGATTCAGCTGGTCTGCTGACGGTTTTCCTCTGGACATATCCAGTTTCAGACCTTTTGCCTTCACTTCTTCAAACTGCGCCTCCAGGCCACTCTTTAATTCCAATAACTCTTCTTTGCTCAAATCTTTATATGCAGTCATTGCAGGAATCCTCCACTTTCTTTATTTTTTCACTTTTGTTATTGTATATAATTTTTGACGTTTCGTCAATGGGTTCTTGCATTCTTTTTTATTTTTTTGTTTTTTTCAGCTTTTTTTCCACATGTTTTGCATTTCAAAAATGTTTTTCATTCATTTTTCACTATGTTCTGTGTTATCACTCTATCCCATCAGGTTTTATTTATGCATTATTGATTTTTCCTCTCCTCCTGTGATATCCTTAGAAAGTAGATTCCAGTCATCATTCCACTTGACTGTGAATAAAAACCTTATGATTCTATGGAGGTACTAAAATGAATTTTACATTTGCACACAATAACCTGAATGTATATGATCTTGAAAAATCTCTGGATTTTTACCAGAAAGCTCTGAATTTAAAAGTAGAACGTGAAAAACTTGCCGATGACGAAAGTTTTAAGCTTGTATATCTCACAGACGGTGTGACCCCCGCATCTTTTAGAGCTCACCTGGCTGCGTGATATGGATCGACCATATGAACTGGGAGATAATGAGATCCATCTTGCATTTGCTGTCGATGATTTCGATGCTGCTTACAAAAAACATAAAGAGATGGGATGTATCTGCTTCGAAAATCCATCTATGGGAATTTATTTTATTGAAGATCCTGACGGATACTGGCTGGAAATTGTACCGGGCAAATAATCCCACTAAAATTGTTAAGAAATTTGACCCTCTTTTACGTTTAATTCTGACCCATCTGAATTCAGAAATTGTCTGACTTTCAAATGGGTCATTTTTGTAAGTTCAGCATCCTTGGACGCCGTGAAGAAAAATTTTTTCACAGGCTGTTGCTTTCCTTTGCTCTGATGCAGCACGATTTATTAGTGGAATTGACCTTGTTGTAGATGGTGGAATCAGTAGTTCGTTCTTATTGTAAAATAAACACAGACTTTAGCTCGTTGTTCGCATAAATCAAAAAGGAATTTTCAAGTAATCAAATGAAAATTCCTTTTTGGTTTATGTACATTATTTGCTTTTATCTTTCTCTATGCATTTATCCTGATCTTTCATGCGTTTTCTAAACATGGTTAGCTCCTTCAGGAATCCCTAATTCTTTAGCAGCTTTGGCACCACCGATTTCTTTTAAGAGGTCATCCTCCTTGCAAGGCTACGAATTGAAATAATTTTGGTTGGCATAATGAAGCGAGAAGTTCTAAGTATTATTGAGTTTGAGACATATGTAGAAAAGTTTTGATAAAGAAATAAAACTGTAGGGTAGACAAACGATTCAAAAATTTGTATTCTTTTCTTAAAAAGATAACACTATATATTTAAAATTACAGCGAATCAGATTCTTATGATATGAAAAATGGAATTGAAAACAGCAATGCCATGTGAAGGAGGATGTATTATCCATGAAAACAATACACGAACATTCGATTTATAAGAGACTTGCTGCCGTGATATGCATCCTCACAAGTATGTTTTTAGTATCATGTGAAGCAGTGGACAAAACTCAGACAACAAGCCAGATATCAGATCAGACTCTTTATGCCGGAGAAATTCAGGAAGCGGATGTTTTTATTGATATCCCGAATTTACGCCAATACGGAGGCTATACATGTGGAACAACTTGTGTACAGATGTTGATGAACTGGATGTTTCCATATCAGGGAGATCTAAATTTGGCTACATATGAAGAAGAGCTTGGAACTAGTGAAGAAGCCGGGACTCCACCGGAAAATATAGTCACCTATTTTAAAGAAAATAAGATACAGATACATGAAAAAGAGAAAAGAACCATAAATGATCTGATTTTTGTGCTGGATCAGGGGCATCCGATACTGATGTGTATACAGGCATGGACTCATCGGAGGATGGATATAATACTACAGATTCAGAGGATTCAGAGACGTATTTAACAGAGGGACACTGGGTAATCTGTATTGGTTATCAAAAGCAAAAAAGTGGATATGTATTTTATTTTAATGATCCTGCCTGTGTAGGACATTGTATAATGGACGAGGATGATCTGGATCAACGCTGGATTGATATGGATACGAACGGGAAGGTGTACGATCACTATGGAATTGAGATTGCTGAAACTGGTGACTCGTATAATCCGAATGGAGTATTTTATTTAGAATGAGAGTAAGAGGAGAAAAAACCATAATTGAAATACAGAAAGCTCTTTGCATTAGCTGCAGTAAATGTGTAAAAGACTGTGTAGCCCACAATATTATTTTAAAATCCGGAAACATTGCTTCATACAATTCTGATCACCTCTATGAATTACGTGTTTCTGAAAAGATTTTATACAAGAAACGTCATCGTGAAAGCTGTCCTTATTGTAAGGGACGAAGACGCAAGAAGTGACTATTTTAATTTTAAAGTGTAAAATAAAAAGGAATCATAATCTGATTCCTTTTTATTATGTACATTTTCTAATGATTTTAGTGATTTCTATTTTTAAATTTTAAAGCTTTTTAATATCTCACATAATATGTAACACGTACAGAACTTACCTTAACCGGTACTCCTGTCTGCTGTGCTTCGATCATCTGTCCGCCGCCAATGTAAATCGCTACATGTCCCGGTGTCCAGCAGATATCTCCCGGCTGTGGATCATTTACGATTGTTCCTGCTGCAAGAATATCTCCACTTGTTCTTGGAATTGAAATTCCTGCCTGTCTATAGCAATACTGTACAAGTCCTGAACAATCCAGTCCAACTCCAGGTGTAGATCCGCCCCCCATACATATGGAACTCCGATCTGTGAATAAGCTGCATTTACAATAATGCTTCCCTTATCTGCACTATAGCTTGGGCTTGATGAGGAAGAACTTGAGTTGCTTGAGCTTGAACTGCTGGAAGAACTACTGCTTGAGCTACTGGAGCTTGAGCTGCTTGAACTTCCTGAGCTTGAGCTGCTTGAGCTTGAACTACTGGAAGAACTATTACTTGAGTTATTTCTATTAGAAGAACTACTGCTTGAGTTATTCTTCTTAGCTGCTTCCTCGGCAGCTTTCTTTGCTGCTGCTTCTGCTGCCTTTCTCTTAGCTTCTTCTTCCGCTGCTTTCTTTACAGCTGCATCAATCTTAACATCGAGATTTGCGATTTCACTACTCTTCTCTGTGATTGTTGTATTCAGTTCATCCTTCTGCGCATCATACTCTGTCTGTGTCTCCTGCAGATCAGCCATCTTTGTCTCAAGTGTTGTCTTAAGATCTTCTACTTTCTGAACTGTCGCAACATACTCTTCGAGCTTGTCTCTGTCATAAGAATGTACCTGTTGGGAATATTCTGCCTGTGTCAGTACACTGGAAATATCTCCGGATGTCAGTACCTTCTCCACTGTAGCAGTGCCTGTTCCTTCTTCATACATGTACTTAATACGAAGCTTCATAGCTGCATACTGCTGTTCCTGTTCCTCCTGCGCTGTCTTCAGATCTTCCTCTGTCTGAGAGATTTCCTCACCTGTTTCGATCAGATCATTCTCAAGATCAGAGATCTTGGTCATAAGTGAATTCAGCTGTGTCTGAAGATTACTTACCTGATTCTGTGTCTCCTGCTTCTTCTGCTTCAGATCACTGACCTCGTCAGCAAGTACCGGTGTAACAGTCATTGTACATGCAAGTGTTACTGCAAGAATCATACTGCTTACTTTTTTTAACTTCATCTTTCCACCTATCCTTATTTTTATCTAGTCCCCCCCCATGTGATGCATTATAATTTTTCGTATCACAATTCATTGTAAATAGTTACATTATAATTCCACATACTCATATGTTATAATACAACATCTATTGTGTTTTTTCAACATATTTCTCGTAACAAGAGGGTATTTTATTTACATTCTACGTTCAATATTATAGCGTATTTATGTAATATTTTCAATAGTTTCCCTTACTTTTTTCATTTTTTCGTAACATTTTTGTAACAAAAAATCTGGAAAGTTCTCTTTATTCTTAGATAAACTTTCCAGATTCCTGTTTCACTGTATGATCTTTTATTTTCTACTGAATATATAAGTTTGTATATCCCATCAGGCTTTCATCTACTTCTCTTGCCACTTCACGACCTTCACGGATAGCCCATACAACAAGAGACTGTCCTCTGTGCATATCCCCCCCGGCTGTGAATACATCCTTCACATTTGTAGAATATTTTCCTGCCTCTGTCTTTACATTTGTGCGTTCATTCACTTCTACACCGAATGCTTTTGTTACATAATCCTGACTTCCAAGGAATCCAGCTGCGATCAGAACAAGATCTGCATCTACGGTATACTCGCTTCCTTCTACCGGAACCATCATTTCCGTCCGGTCTTCTCATCTGTCTTACTCTCAAGCTTGATAAGAACTGCCTTACAGAGATTTCCTTTCTTGTCTTTTACGAATTCTTTCACTGTCGTTGTGTAAACGCGAGGATCAGAACCAAACACAGCGATTGCTTCCTGCTGGCCATAATCTGTCTTGCAGACTCTTGGCCACTCCGGCCATGGGTTCAGCGGTGTCCTCTCGTCCGGTGCTTTCGGCATCATCTCCAGCTGGAGAACGCTCTTTGCTCCATGACGGATAGATGTTCCGACACAGTCATTTCCTGTATCTCCACCTCCGATTACAATTACATTTTTTCCTTTTGCAGAAATGTAGCTTCCTGTTTTAAGCTTCATGTCATTTGCCCATAATGCTTTCGTTGTTGATTTCAGGAAATCTACTGCAAAATAAATTCCCTGTGCATCTCTTCCCGGTGCTTTGATATCTCTTGGATTTGATGCTCCACATGCAAGGATCACGCGGTCATATTCTTTCAAGATATCTGCCGCCTTCACGTCTTTTCCGACATTACATCCAGTCTGGAAGATAATTCCCTCTTCTTCCATAATCGCAATCTTACGGTCGATAATCTGTTTCTCCAGCTTCATATTCGGAATTCCGTAGCGGAGCAATCCGCCCGGTTTGTCCTCACGTTCAAAAACAGTTACCTGATGACCTCTTCTGTTCAGAAGATCTGCTGCCGCAAGTCCGGACGGACCGGAACCGATCACTGCGACTTTCTTTCCTGTACGCACTTTCGGTGGATTTGCCTTTGCATATCCCATCTCATATGCATTTTCAATAATTGCATATTCATTACTTTTTGATGCAACTGCTTCCTGATTCAGTCCACAGGTACATGCATTTTCACACAGTGCCGGACATACACGGGAAGTAAATTCCGGAAAATTATTTGTCTTTTTCAGACGTAAATAAGCTTCCTTCCAATTTCCATTGTAAATCAAGTCATTCCACTCTGGCACAAGGTTGTGCAGTGGACATCCACTGGCCATTCCTGCAAGCGGCTTTCCAGACTGACAGAACGGAACTCCGCACGCCATACAGCGTGCGCCCTGAAGCTCCTGTTCTTCTTTGCTAAGAGGCGTATGGAACTCATTGAAATGTTTGATGCGTTCCAATGGCTCTCTGCCGGTTTATCCTGTCTTTCATAATCCATAAATCCTGTCGGTTTTCCCATCTCTATGCCTCCTATCTTCCGTTCTTGATCATATTAAATGCTTCGATTTTTGCTTTTTCTCTACTAAGTCCTTTTTCTTCCATCTGGATGATCGTGGACATCATTCTCTCATAGTCTTCCGGAATGATCTTCTTGAATTTTGGCAGATATTCTTTGAAATTATCAAGAATCTTCTTACCTACCTCAGAGTTTGTATAAGCAACATGCTCCTGGATCATTCCTTTTAATTCCTGTACATCATACTTATCTGTGACACGCTCAATGTTGACCATTGCTTTATTTACTTTACGATACAGGCTGTTATCGAGATCGATCACATAGGCAATACCGCCGCTCATTCCGGCTGCAAAGTTCTTTCCAACCTGTCCAAGTACAACAACACATCCACCTGTCATATATTCACATCCGTGATCTCCGACACCTTCTACAACTGCGCGTGCACCAGAGTTTCTTACCGCAAAACGTTCTCCGGCAACACCTCCTACAAATGCTTTACCACTTGTAGCTCCGTAAAGAGCAACATTTCCGATGATAATATTCTCATCTGATTTGAATTTCACACCTTTCGGCTGGCAAACAACCAGTTTTCCACCAGAAAGTCCTTTTCCAAAATAGTCATTACTGTCTCCTGTCAGTTCCAGTGTCAGTCCTCTTGGGATAAATGCTCCAAAGCTCTGACCGCCGGCACCTTTACACTGGATCACATAGCTGTCTTCTTCCAGTCCTTCCGGATATCTTCTTGTGATCTCAGATCCGAAAATTGTTCCGAAAGTACGGTCTGTATTTGTAACATCTACTTCAAGTCCTCTCTTTTCTCCTCTTTCAAGGGCTGGAAGAAGCTGTTTCAATAGTACTTTTTCATCCAACGTCTTGTTAAGTTCAAAATCATAGACTTTCTTTGGATTAAAGATAACACCTTTCTTCTCTTTCGCATATGGATTGTACAGAATCTGTGACAGATCCAGTGTTGCGGCACGCTCTGATGTCGGAACGTCTTTTACTTTCAGAAGATCTGTACGTCCTACCAGTTCATCCACTGTGCGGACACCAAGTTTTGCCATATATTCTCTTAATTCTTCTGCAATAAAACGCATAAAGTTGACAACATATTCCGGTTTTCCGCTGAAACGTTTTCTAAGCTCCGGATTCTGAGTTGCAACACCAACAGGACAAGTATCCAGGTTGCAGACGCGCATCATAACACATCCCATTGTTACAAGCGGAGCTGTTGCAAATCCAAACTCTTCTGCTCCAAGGATTGCTGCAATCGCAACATCACGGCCACTCATGAGCTTACCATCTGTCTCAATACGGACACGCTCACGCAGACCATTCTGAATCAATGTCTGATGAGTTTCTGCAAGTCCAAGCTCCCACGGAAGTCCTGCATTCTGAATCGAGCTTCTCGGTGCTGCTCCTGTTCCTCCGTCATATCCTGAGATCAGGATAACTCCGGCTCCGGCTTTTGCAACACCTGCAGCAACTGTTCCAACACCTGCTTCTGATACCAGTTTCACAGAAATTCTTGCATTTTTATTTGCATTTTTACAGTCATAGATCAACTGTGCAAGATCCTCGATTGAATAAATATCATGATGCGGCGGTGGTGAGATCAGACTTACACCTGGTGTTGAGTGACGTGTCTTCGCGATCCATGGATATACCTTTCCACCCGGAAGATGTCCTCCTTCTCCTGGTTTTGCTCCCTGAGCCATCTTGATCTGGATTTCCTGTGCACTGACCAGATATCTGGATGTAACTCCGAATCGGCCGGAAGCAACCTGCTTGATTGCAGAGCATCTGTTTGTGTCAAGACGTTCAATATCCTCTCCACCTTCACCGGAGTTTGATTTACCATGAAGCATATTCATGGCGATCGCCATTGTCTCATGTGCTTCTTTTGAAATAGATCCATAGGACATCGCACCTGTCTTGAATCTTGTTACGATTGAATCTACGCTTTCTACTTCATCAAGCGGTACACTCTTCTTCGGGAAATTGAAATCAAGCTGACCTCTCAGATTGATCTTCTCGCCTTCCTCATCAACCATCTCTGTATACTGTTTGAACATTTCATAATCACCACGTCTTGTGGACTGCTGAAGCATATGGATTGTCTGTGGATTATAGAGATGTTCTTCTCCGCCACTTTTATATTTATGTTTTCCAACACTGTCCAGTGTCGTATCAACCTGCAGTCCAAGCGGATCAAATGCTTCTGTATGGAATGCTGTGTAATCTTCTGCAATTTCTTCAATACCGATACCACCAACACGGCTGACTGTATCTGTAAAATAGCGGTTAATAAAATCTGTCTTGAGACCAATTGCCTCGAAGATTTTTGCTCCCTGATAGGACTGGATCGTTGAAATTCCCATCTTGGATGCAATCTTAATAATTCCATGAATTACTGCTGAGTTATAATCATCTACTGCTGCATAATAATCTTTGTGAAGCAGATTAGACTCGATCAGCTGACGGATTGACTCATGCGCAAGATATGGATTAATCGCACATGCTCCATATCCAAGCAGTGTTGCAAAATGATGAACCTCTCTAGGCTCTCCACTTTCCAGAATCATCGCGACTGAGGTTCTCTTTTTTGTACGTACCAGATGCTGCTGCAGTCCGGATACTGCCAGAAGTGACGGGATTGCAACGTGATATTCGTCTACCTCACGGTCTGTCAGAATCAAAATGTTAGCACCCTCGCGGATCACACGGTCTACTTCAATAAACAGATACTCGATTGCCTTCTCAAGACTTGTGTTTTTATAATAAGTGATTGGAATCTCTGCAACCTTGAATCCATCCACTTTCATATTTTTAATTTTCAGAAGATCTGTATTGGTCAGAATCGGGTTATTGACTCTGAGCATCTTACAGTTCTCTTCCTTCTGCTCCAGAAGGTTACCGTCTGTTCCGACATAAATTGTTGTAGATGTTACAACTTCCTCACGGATTGCATCGATTGGTGGGTTTGTTACCTGTGCAAACAACTGTTTAAAATATCCGAACAGTGGCTGACGTTTCTGCGAAAGGACTGAAATCGGTGCATCCATTCCCATCGCTGCGGTTCCTTCGGCACCGTTCTTTGCCATTGTCAGAATAGAAGTTTTCACGTCTTCATAAGAATAGCCAAATGCTTTCTGAAGCTGTGTACACTCTTCGGCAGTATACTTTGGCACATCCTTATTCGGGATTTTCAAATCCTTCAGCTGAATCAGATTACTGTCCAGCCATTCTCCATATGGGAACTGATTTGCATATTTTTCTTTTAATTCCTCATCATCGATCACGCGTCCTGCAACAGTATCAACAAGAAGCATCTTACCTGGGTGAAGTCTTTCTTTCATCACGATCTTGGATGGATCGATATCCAAAACTCCAACCTCTGAAGAAAGAATCAGATTATCATCATCTGTAATGTAATATCTGGAAGGGCGAAGTCCGTTACGGTCAAGTACAGCTCCCATAACATCTCCATCTGAGAACAAGATTGACGCCGGTCCATCCCATGGCTCCATCATTGTTGCATAATACTGATAGAAATCTTTCTTGTTCTGGGACATCTCTTTATTGTTGATCCAAGGTTCCGGAATACAGATCATAACTGCAAGCGGAAGATCCATTCCACTCATCACCATGAATTCTAATGCGTTGTCAAGCATTGCGGAGTCAGAACCTGAAGTATTGATTGCTGGAAGTACTTTGTGAAGTTCGCCTTTCAGACATCCTGCCTCCATCGTTTCCTCACGGGCACGCATCTTATCTGCATTACCACGGATCGTATTGATCTCTCCGTTGTGGACCATAAAGCGGTTCGGATGCGCTCTCTGCCAGCTCGGTGCAGTATTCGTACTGAATCTGGAATGTACCATTGCAATTGCAGAAATAAATTCTTCATCCTGCAGATCTTCAAAGAAAAGTCTCAGCTGTCCTACAAGGAACATTCCTTTGTAAACGATTGTTCTGCTGGAAAGTGAAACAACATAAGTATCATCACTGCTCTGTTCGAAGATTCTTCTGACTACATACAGTCGACGGTCAAAGTCGATTCCTTTCTCGTATTTTGCAGGACGTTCAATAAATGCCTGCATAATACATGGCATGCAATCTACTGCTGTCTTTCCAAGAATGTCCGGATGAATCGGAACTTCTCTCCAGCCCAAGAACTTCAATCCTTCTTTTTTTACAATAACCTCGAAAATCTTTTTCGCCTGATTGCGTTTTAATTCATCCTGCGGAAGAAAGAACATACCTACACCGTAATCTCTTTCATCTTTCAGCTTGATCCCAAGTGGCTGACAGACTTTTTTGAAAAATCCATGAGGAATCTGTGTCAGAATACCCACGCCATCTCCTGTCTTTCCTTCTGCATCTTTTCCGGCTCTGTGCTCAAGTTGTTCTACAATACTCAAGCTCCTGCCACTGTACTATGTGTCTTTTTGCCTTTGATATTGACAATTGCACCAATACCACAGTTATCATGTTCAAAACTTTCGCGGTAAAGACCACGATTCTGACTTTCCATTTCTTTCCTCATAGTCGCTATCCTTTCTTCCTGTAATCTAAAGTTTACTTTAAAATCTTCTTTGTCCGGCGCATTCAATCATTTCTTTCTCACGTCGTGTAAAACTTTTTCTAGAATATACACCTTTTACCTAGGCTGTAAATAGGGAAACTCTTGTAAATTGTCTGATTATTTGATTTTTCATTATTTTTCTTTTTAATAGTCAGATTATTTTGATTTTCTTATAAAAATAATATTAATTATTAAGATTTCTGTTTTTCTTTGATTTTATTTAATAAAATACTGGATTAAAAAGAAAATGCGCGACAAGGTTTCGCACCTCATCGCGCACAATTTAAGATTGTATTTTTATTAGTACAATTTATTTCATTCGTATTTTTTCACTATTCTTCTGTTTTCTGAGTACTCACCGGATCCCCCCCGCTTCTCTGAATCCACACAAAACAAGCTGCACAGATAAATGTGCTGATGATCACTGCCACTGCCATTTTAAACGGTTCTCTGGCAAGCCAGTTAAATACTCCGATATCTGTAAAGATCAAAGAGCCCAGATTCAAAACAACGTGAAGCATAATCGGAGCTTTCATTGAACCAAATTTCTCATAAATATAGCACAGAAGAATTCCTAGGAGGAAAGTGTAAATCATCTGTACCGTGTTGGTATGTGTGACTGAGAAAAACAGTGCTGACCAGATTGCCGCATAATAAAATCCTCTGGTCTCCCGGTACCTCTGATAGAGCACTCCGCGGAACATAAATTCCTCTGCAATCGGAATTACAAATCCAAATACAATAATCTGGACCACAAAATCTGCTGAATACATATTCTGTGCGGTCTGGATATACTCCGGATCAACCAAAACGGCCTGTGCCATAGCGGACAGACATGTAACACCAATACTTCCGATCACTCCCATCACAAAAAGTGACCAGTAACTCTTCAGTGGCTTTTGAACCCCCATCGCTGTATCCCTGCAATCTGCTCTTTCTTTCGATCGATAACAAACAATGTAACTGTCAGAAACAACGTTGCTGCTGTAGCAATCCCTGCAATCGCAATCTGACCTCCTATGATTTTATCAAACGCAGGACTTAACACTTCATAGTACTTATTCATCATTTCCTGATAATTAAGAACTTCTCCACTTTGTGTCATCCTGGAAGATGCTTCCCCCCATAAAAGGAAGAATGATTATAAACTCAATCACAAATTCCATCACCAGCTGGATTCCCCAGAATCCAAGTAAAGGACCGGCAGCTCTCCAGAAGGAGCGTCTCGGATCATTTTTCATAAGACAATTCCTCCGCTATCTTCTGAATCCACTCTCTGATCTTTCCGGCTTCACCTTTTACAGTTCCCTGAACCATCTCCGGCTTTCCGCCTCCCCCCCGTCCTTCGAATGCAGCATTTAACATTTTGGAAAATGCACGAAGATCCTGTTCTGCTTCCGATCACATAACGGTATCCCGCTGCATCATTTCCATAAAACACAGCACAAAGAATTCTTTCTTTTTCAAGCACTTCATTCACATACTGACGCATGGCATCCGCACTGATATCCTCCGAAAACATACAGACCGTTTTTTCTTCTTCCGAAACAGACTGCGCCCAGACGTGTACAAGCTGGCGTTCTTTCTCCACCAGTGTCCGTTTCAAAGAATCCAGCTCTTCTTTCAAGTGTCCCACTGCCTCTGCTGTATCATATTCTTTCGCACAGAGCAACGCTGAAATTTTCCTGTTCTGTTCCTGCTTCTTCTCATAATCTGTAAGTGCACGGCTTCCACAGAGCATTGTCACACGAACGCCGCCTTTGTATCGCTGCATATTAACAAGCTTGATCATACCGATCTCTCCTGTGCGTTCAACATGCGGCGCACAGCACGCACAGATATCATATCCCGGAACCGATACGATACGAACCTGTCCCTCAATCTCAATCTTACTGCGGTAATCCAGTTCTTCCAGCTCTTCTTTGGATGGATAGGACACTTCTATTGTCAGATTCTTCCACACTGCACGATTTGCTTCAAGTTCAATCTCCTGCAGTGCTTCTTTTGATATCTCTCCATCAAAATCCATCGTACAATCTTCTGTTCCAAGATGAAATCCGACATTGTTGAAACCGTATCTTGCATGCACGATTCCGGAAACAATATGCTCTCCGGTGTGCTGCTGCATCTTCATAAATCTGGTCTCCCAGTCGATCTCGCCTTCAACAATCTCTCCTGCTTCAAACGGCTGATCTGTAATATGCAGAATTCTTCCATTCTTTTCCCGAACATCAGATACCTTCGCATCCTTCAGTTTTCCTGTATCTGCATACTGTCCGCCGCCTTCCGGAAAGAATGCTGTACGGTCAAGTTCTACCGCATAGCATCCTTCCTTTTTCTCATACGGCTCACATTCCAGAACCTTTGCAGTAAATTTTGAAAGATGGCTGTCATTGTAAAACAGTTTTTCTGTTCTTGTACCATCCATCAATCCATTTTCTGTCATAATTCGTATTACATCCTTTCCGGAGCTGTAAATCCAAGAAGGTCAATGCAGGTCTCAAGTACTTTTTTCGCAAGTGTAAGAAGTGCAAGATAACCTTTCTTCTTCTCTTCGTCTTCTTCTGCAAGAATCTTTGTCTCATGATAGAACTTATTAAAGTCGTTCGCAAGATCATAGATATATGCACACAACTTATGAGGAGCTGTCTCTTTATATACATTATCGATCACTTCATTGAATTTCACTACCTGAAGCATCAGAGACTTCTCTGCATCATTCTCAGCCGGTCTGATCGTTCCGTCAAAAACTCCGCCATTCTCAGCATATTTCTTGAGAATAGACTTAATTCTAACGATTGTATAAAGAATATACGGTCCTGTATTTCCCTCAAAGGAAGTAAATCTGTCAACATCAAAGATATAATCCTTAGAAGCCTGGTTAGAAAGATCTCCGTACTTGATTGCTGCAAGTCCAACTTCTTCTGCTGTACGTCTTGCATCTTCTTCCTCTACTGTACGGTTGTCCATGATCTTCTTATACATCTCATCATCAATCTCACGGATCAGATTCTCAAGACGCATAACACCGCCTTCTCTTGTCTTAAACGGCTTACCGTCTTTTCCGTTCATTGTACCAAATCCAAGGAATGTAAGTTCTGTCTCCGGTTTTACAATTCCTGTCTTCTTCGCACAACGGAATACCTGCACAAAATGCAGTTCCTGACGCTTATCAACAACATAGATCACCTGATCTGGATCATACAGTTTCTCACGTTCTACCAGTGTAGCAAGATCTGTTGTATCATACAGCGCAGCTCCGTCAGATTTCAGAATCATACACGGAGGAATCTCTTTCTTATCTGTCTCTTCTGCAACGTCTACTACAAGCGCACCCTCATCATAATGTGCGAATCCTTTCTCCTTGAGCATCTCAACCATATCCGGAATATATGCCTGGGCATCTGCTTCACCTTTCCAAAGATCAAAATCTACACTCAGTCGCTCGTAGTTCTTCTTCAAGTCAGTTACAGACACATTCATGATATGTTTCCAGATTGCACGATATCCTTTATATCCATTCTGTAACAGATAAGTTGCATGAAGTGCTTCTTCTCTATATCGTCGTGCTCTTTTGCATAAGCACTTGCTGTAGGATAAATCTCTTCCAGTTCACTGATCGTAAATGGTGCTTCTTCCGGATATTCTCCTTCAAAACTCTCATCAAAATACGGGAGTTCCGGTTTACGTTTTTTCAGCTCTGTGATGATCAGGCCCATCTGATATCCCCCCAGTCTCCCAGATGGATATCTCCTGTTACATCATTTCCTTTAAAACGGATAATACGTTTAATGCTCTCTCCGATAATCGCAGAACGAAGATGTCCGACATGCAACGGTTTTGCCACGTTCGGTCCGCCGTAATCAATAATAACTTTTTTCGGATTCTTTTCTTTTTCAACACCAAGATTCTCATCTGCTGCCATCTCATTCAAATACTCTGCAACAACTTCCGGTGCCAGCTTCAGGTTGATAAATCCCGGATTCACCGCTTCTGCTGATGCAAAATACTTGCTATCTGCAAGTTCTTCCACAACTGCATTCGCAATCATGATTGGAGCCTTCTTATATTTCTTCGCACCTGCCATTGCACCATTACACTGATATTCACAGAGATCCGGGCGGTTGGAAAGCGTAACTCTTGCAAGCTCTTCATCATATCCTGCTGCTTTGAACGCTTCTTTCATTTCTATTGTGATCATTTCCAGTAATGTCTTCAAAGTTTCACACTCCTCTTTACTTTTCGTTTGTCTTTTCTGCCTCCCAACTTTTCTGGAGACAAACAGCCACTATTTATTCTATCATGTATCCAACAGAACAGCAAGCGTTACTGTAAACGGAGATTAACATACTGTAAACAGAGATTAAGTGCAAAGATAATGAAACCAGTCGCAAAACTGATTGACATAAAAATATCGAATACTTATAATGTAACCAAAACTTTACACATACTGTTACCTGTATGATGTAACATCAGACAGAAAGGATACCCAACAATGTTAAAATTAGGTTCACACGTTGGCATGAGTGGAAAAGAAATGCTTCTTGGTTCTGCGAAAGAAGCCGTTTCTTACGGTGCCAATACATTTATGTTTTATACCGGAGCCCCACAGAATACCCGCCGAAAAGAAATCAGTGAATTGAATATCGAACCAGCATGGGAATATATGAAAGAACACGGAATTGATGAAATTGTCGTTCATGCACCTTATATCATCAACCTCGGTAATTCAGTAAAACCAGAAACGTTCTCTCTTGCCGTAGAATTTCTGGCAAAAGAAATCGACCGCACGATTGCCTGCAGAAGCCATACTCTGATCCTTCATCCGGGTGCTCATGTAGGTGCCGGTGTCGAAATCGGAACTGCACAGATCATCAAAGGACTCAATGAAGTTCTCACTGCTGAGACTGACTGCTGTATTGCCCTTGAAACAATGGCCGGAAAGGGATCAGAAATCGGACGGAATTTTGAAGAACTTGCCCGGATTTATGATGGAGTTGTCCAGAATGATAAATTGAGAGTCTGCTTTGACACTTGTCATACAAGCGACAGCGGATATGATATCATCCATCATTTTGATGATGTTATGGAGTCTTTTGACCGTCTGCTTGGAAAAGATCAGATTGCCGTCTTCCATATCAATGACAGCAAAAATATTCCAGGAGCCGCGAAAGACCGGCATGAAAATATCGGCTTTGGAGAAATCGGTTTTGATGCAATTTCTACAATTGTCCATCACCCGGATTTCGAATCTGTACCGAAGATCCTTGAGACTCCTTATATTCCTTCTGTAACAAAAGCAAAGAAATCTTATGCCCCTTATAAGTATGAGATTGAAATGCTAAGAAACAACCGGTTTGATCCTGAAATGAAAGACCACATCCTTGCAGATTGTGAATAAAAAACTATATGAAAAAATCCTGTTATTCTCAGCCATCTGAATGCGCTGAAATAACAGGACTTTTTTATCCTATAGCGTCTGAGCGGAGTCGAACCGCCGCACATGCCTCCGGAGGGCATCGCTCTATCCACTGAGCTACAGACGCATCTCGGTTGTTAGTAGGAAAATTTAATTTCGTACAGCTAACAACCTTTTTATCCTAGCACAATTCTGTATAAATGTAAAGTGGCAAATAAACCTCTAACTTTCTGCGGTTAATCTTTTTTCACTGCAAGCAGAAGAATTAATATCCCTGCCCCCCCAAGACAAAGCATTGCCCATGCACCTGCCTGTTGTGAATCTCCGGTCTTTGCAGCCTCTTCCCTTATCGTTTGTTTTGGACATACCCTGACATTCCAGTTCATTGCCCCTTTGTCCTCTTCCCATTTTGGCAGCTGGACAAGAACCGGCTGAACCTCGTATTCTGATTCATCTTCAACATAGATCAGATAAACTCCTGCCCTCAGATTCGTAAGGGTTGCTTTTCCATCACAATCCGTCCTGCACAATCCATCACTATAATGATATTTACTCAAAGTCCGCGCCAGCTCTTCCTGTTCTCTGGCATACCTTACCTCATTGAGATCCACGCCTTTATCTTCATATCTTTTCTCCATCTCGTAAGCACCATCAACAAGAGATGCCACTTTGGAATACTGGAATGTAACACCTTCTCTCTTAATTTGTTCTCCGGTATCTTCAATACAGATTTCTATATTTCCTGTTTCTGTTTCTGCAAACGCCGGGTTCTTTACTGCTACCACCAGAAAACATATCAAAAGAAGAAGAATTCCGCATTTGATTTTCCCATTTTGCCGTCTTTTGCATCTTTCTTTTTTGTCTTCTGCTTTTCTTTCTTTTTCGTTTCTTTCTCCTGTAGTGCTTACATTTCCTTTTCTGGTTTCTGTTTCTTTTTCTCTTTCCCTCACAATTTCTTTTTTCTCGCTTTCTTTTTATTCTTTCAATCACAACATATACCAAAAAGAGAATTGGAATCATTGTGAAGATCATTTCTCTGACAGACGGACGTTTCTTTTTGATTTCCTCTTCTTTTTTCTCTTCATACACAACCCGTTTTCCAGTAATCACTAACCGATGGGTATTAATTCCATATGGGGTACATGTGACAAGCGAAACCAGATCTTCTCCCGGTCTGATTTCCAGACTTTCTACCTCTTCTGGTAAGATTACATTTATTTCTTCTACTTTATATGCGAGTTTTTCTCCCAGTACTTCCAGAAAGAACTCATCGCCTTCCTTTAATTCATCCAGACGAGTGAAAAGTCTCGCACTTGCAAGCCCACGGTGTCCCGTCATCACACAATGCGTATTTTCTCCCCCCCCTATCGGAAGACTACTGTCCATCAAATGCCCTACACCTTCCTTAAGTACTGCCTCGCTGGTTCCATGATAAACCGGAAGCCTGAGATCTATTGACGGAATTTCCAGTACACACATCATTCCTGTCTGTATTTTTTCGGCATTTAACAGACCTTCATACTCTTCCATCTGGTCAGACTCGCTTTGTTCCCTGACTCCTTTCGATTCTGCCCAAAGCTTTTTATTATATTCATCAGCCTGATTCCTTAATTGTTCAATTTCATCTCCTGTTGTCTGTTCCACAACCTGTTCATATGTTGCCAACACATTTTGTGTTTTCTTCTGACTATACCAGCCAGTCAAAAGAGGTATACTACACAAAAGAACTCCTATCCATAGTAAAAGATCTGACTGTAATCTATTGTTTTTCCTTTGCATTTTTTCTGTTTCTTCTCATTGCTCCTGCAAGAACAAGAACACTTCCGGTTGTAATACAGATAACAGCTGCTGAAGAACCTGTTACCGGCAGTTTTTTTCCAACTGTATTAATTACTGTCAGATTAGCAGATCCTTCGCCTTCATTTGTTGTCAGACTGACTTCTGATTCTTTCCAGTTTCCGTTAATAAATTCTTTGATCTGCGCAGATGTCTCCAGTTTTTTCAATCCTTTGTCTGTTTTTCCGTCTCCTTTTACATATGCGTTTCTATCATTTGGAAAACTTGCTTTTATATTTACCACAATCGGCTCTGTCAGCAGACGGTATCCTGCCGGTGCCTCTGTTTCTTTCAGATAATAGGTGCCACTATCTAATCCATAGATCACAAATGTTCCATCCTGACCGGATTTCATCTCCACCGCATTTTCCGGCTGCTTTCCACCTGTATGGTCGTTTCCTCCAAGACTGTCCCCGTTAATTACAATGTACCCACTTCTCCCTGTTTTACATATACTTCATTTTTTAATCCAGCGTCAGAATAAAGTCTGAACCTGGCATTTTCCAGACTTTGTCCATGGTTATTTGATTTCAATGCATTGATTTTATAAGTGAAACAAACAACTGTATCCCACGGTGTATATCCTGTACTTCCTCTCACCGCTGAATCCGGATCATTTGAAAATTCCAGCCGAACATCGTTTTCAAATCCTGGACGTCCTGTATTTTTCGCTGCCTTTTCATTCAATGTTGCCTGATAGGTAAGCACTATTTTCTGTCCATATTTATTTTCTCCTGCTTCATTTTTACGATTAAACTCTCTGTCTATGATTTTTTCATATCAGAAACAATGACCTGAAACGTATCTCCTCCTCCCGGAGCTTCCTTTACTTCAAATTCACCCTCTTTCAATTCATAATAATTTCTTGCATTTGAACTTTCATAAATCCGGATGGCTACAGAATCCTTTTTGAAAGTAAGTGCTTCACTCATCACATCATGCCATGCGTAATAATAGGTGTTGTATCCGTTAACATCAGGCATATTTGACTCATACCGATACGGAACAGTCTGCCCGATTTCAAAATCAGCCAAATCATTCCATCCCTGATTTCCAACTTTGTCCTGATCATCATCTTCCCGGATCTTTTTTGTCACAACCGGATAGTCTGATTTTATGTTGAGATTCATTTCCGGATTAGCTGTACTTACCATACACAAAGAGGCTGCCGAATTCGTTCCTTTTACCTCTGTCACTTCATCAATAATATAATATCCATACGGCAATCCCTTAATTTCAAATGAATTGTCTGCTTTTGTACTTGTCACTTCAACAGATTGACCTGTTTTTCCATTTCTCTGTAGATGGGTTCTTAATTCTTCTACAAAAACACGATATTCACTGTATGCTCCTTCCTTTTCCTGAGCGGTCTGCGCACCTTCTGTCTGATGCGTATTCAAAGACTGAATATAGTCGATCACCTCATACTCTGTTACATTTCTCTCATCCTTATGAATCCGCTGTCCCACGATATAACAAACAAATTTCTTGTATTCCGGATTAAATGTGTAATTAATGGATTCCATTCCTTTCGCATTTTCTGCCTGAAACAACTGATATACCAGGAATCTTTTTCCTTTCAGGCTCTGTCCGTCATTTCCTTTGATTGTAATACTTGCCGGTCCATTGTTAAGATTTAAAACCCCATTTGTAGTTGCTGCTCTTTCCTGTACCTCATTTTCCACTGCATATACAGATTTGATTCCAGTCACACCTGTTGTTCCAGAAGTACAGAGTACCGCAGCTAAAGTCATCATATAACAAATTTTCATCATTCTTTTTTCATTTTCTCATCTCCTCATTTTCACCGTTTTACTACTATCTTTTTTGCTCTTTTTTTCTGTAAATCATTGTCATGATCCCTACTGCTAAAATTCCTGTAAGTAACACAGGTTTTCCTGCCGATCCAGTATCTGGAAGCTTCTTTCCCGTCTGATTTATGATCTTCATTTTCACATTCCACTCCTTAATTGAACCTTCAATACTTATCTTGCTGTCTGCAGTATCTTTGCTGCTGTATTCTTTTCCATTCACAACCAACAGACACTTCCCTTCTTCCGGATTACTTTCCAGACAGATTTCATATACAATATCTGCATCATCTGATGTTTTCGGAATTCTGTAACCTGTCGGCGCTTTTGTTTCTTTCATATAGTATTTTTTCTTTACTTCCAGATTTTCGAACATTGCAATTCCATTCCCATCCGTCAACACCCGGTCAATTTCTTTCTGGCATGCCTGGTCTTCATATAAAGTAAACTCAGCTCCTGCAAGTGCAACACCTTTTTCATTTTCCTTTTTCAGCTCAATCTTGTAACAGGCCGGCTTATCTTCTATCGTCACTACCGCAATTCCATCCTCTGTATATTCGATAATAACCTCTCCTTCTTCTGTATTTACCTCAGATAAAAATTCTGTTTTCCCGCTCTCATCAACTTGAAAAATCAGTTCATTATTATTTGTCCGATACCCGTCCGGTGCTTTTACTTCTTTTAATTTGTGCGTTCCCTGAGATAATGGCATTACTTTCAGAGTCCCTTTTTCATCCGTTGTGAGAATCTTTTCACTTCCATCCGGTCTGATATGCTTAAATTGCGCTCCCGAAAGAGGATGTCCTGTCTCTGTTGCTTTTTTCACCAAATGGATCTGGAAAACCCTGTCCGGTATCGTAGGGTTCTGATATACATTTATTTTTTCTCCCGTACCTTCTGGTTTTATCTGGCAAACAAAGACTTCCTCATTCAGGAAATATCCTTTTGGCGGTTTTATCTCCTGAATTGTTACAGTTCCCAGCGGAAGTGCTTCTGTTCCGTCTGTCGCTTTATACAATGCATCACCTTTTACCTTATACTTCTCCTGATAACGGCAAACTGCTTTTGCATCTGTTTGAAAGACCCAGCTTCTGACTGGCTTTTTCCCTGCTTTTTCCGGATTTTTTCCCGGATCCAGAAGTTCTGCATAGAATTTCACTAAAAACTGTGCTCCTTGATACGCTGCTGTTCCCGACGGATCAAGATATTCCTGTTCCATACCTGTTTTCTTTAACAAAAGTTCCACAGGATTCATCTGCGGCGGGTCTGAAAATGTCACTGTCGCTTCCTGCCCGGATTTTACTGTAACCGTTTTCACTTCATCTACAAGTGCATAACCTTTAGGAGCTTTTAGTTCCTTTACGTAATAAGTTCCTGCGTTCAGCGCAACTGATGACGAATTTCCTGCCGCATCCGTTCTAAACGTTCCTGCTCTTGATGCACCCGAAAGAGTAGGACTGCTATAAACACCATACTCTGCTCCCTCCAAAGAATAGCAACTGTTCTTTTCTGTCACAGAAGTATTCGCTGACACCTTCTTTAATCTGCCTGTTCCGGTCGGCTGGTATGTTCCGCCCCATTTACTGAGCGGCTGGCCATTGCCTTCATAAATAACTCCATATGCATCCGGAAAATATTTATAATTCTCTTTCGCCCATGCAATCCCTTTTTGATAATACTCAGATTTGTGTGCTGAAATCCAATGACCATTCCCACAGGCTACATTATTTCCTGTTTCTATCTGAACCATATCTCCATACCAGTGATGTACTTCATTCATGATCCACCATACTGCGCATTGTTTTAAGAGATAATCGTAATTCGAACTCACACCGTTGCACTTATTCTTATCGTAGTAATAGAACATTGCCGCGATCATCTGAATGGTCTGTTTGTTATAACGTTTTGAAGCATCTACTGCTGTTTTGTTGCCCTCCTGAAACTTTAATGTTGGATTGGTGCAATACAGACTTTCTCCTGATTTCGTACCAAGTCTTCCTTCATTCCAGTGCTGCAGCACAGGCCAGTTTGGGTCATTATAGTCAACTACATCGATTGCACCGATTCCCCCCCTTTCGATCGCCTTTGTATAAACAGTTTCTCCTGCCCTTGCCGCTGCATATACGCCTATGCTTTGTATCTTCTTTTCATCTGTCTGATCAAAAGTTTCTTCCTTGTCTTCCTCCTGTTTATCCTCTGTTTCATCGCAAAATCCCACACCGATATCTTTCAGGATTTTTTTACTTCTTCTGCCCAGCGCAGTTCTTCTTCAATATCAACCTCTGTTTTTTCTCCGGCCTCTTCAGGCCGTTTTTCAAGTTCTTCGGCCTTGACAATGCCTCCATATGTCATTGCATAGAGAATACAGATCAAAAAGACTGACATGCAGAGGATTGTTATAATCTCTCCGCGTCCTTTCATTCATTGTCCTCCCTGTCGATACACATCTCTTTCCCCCCCAGCTGAAGTTTCCCTTCCTGTGCATAATAAAAATAAGCATGATTGCTTAAGATTTCTTCCTCAGGCACCTGCGTTTCATTGATTTCCCGCACCATTCTTTCTAATTCTGACTGACGGATCTGAGAGGATTCCGGTACGATGATCACTTCATGGACACTGCTTGGAAGAACATAGAAATTTTCCTTTAAGACTCCTGCAAGCATGTCCAGAATATAAGGGTATGCAATACAGGCCGCCCCCATAATTTTTCAGTTTATTAGACAAAACATACATTTTATCTTTTTCCGGAAGTTCCAGTTCTTCATGAATATGCCAGGTTCTTCTTAACAAATTCTCCCGATCATGTTTCCCCGGAGTTGATCTGCTGAGCAGTTCATACACTGCAAAATTCATTCCGAAACATTCTGCCGGAAGCAGACGCTTTGTATTTTCTTTTGCCACATTCCAAAGCTGTTCTTTTGTCACCTTCCATTGTCTCATATGCAGATCTTTGATCAGCATCACTGCCGTCCCATCATTGTCCGCTTCTACAAGTACTGCAAACACAAGTGACAGATCCAAAAATTCTCTATGTGGAACATCCAGAAGTAATTCCTTGTTTTTCTCTGTGTTGATCAGTCGAAAGATGATTCTGTCTTTTACCCCTTCGAAAGAAAGCATTCTCTCATAATCCCATGATTTTTCCTGTCGGATTTCTTCATATAGCCCCCCCACCAGATCTTCAATGATCCAATCCATCTGTTTCCCTTTTTCATATAGTTCAAAAAATTCTTCCAGATAGATTGTCGGCGATATATTAACACCCGGCGTCTCCAGGATTAGTCCTGTACGCTCTGTTGCATTATTTTTTTTCGTCGTATAGACGTTTACCCTGACACCTCCATTTAACTCCTGAGTCAGTTTTTCCTTTACCGCATTTACAAATTCTGTATAATTCACTCTTCTCCTTCCTGATTGCGGTTCATAAAATTAAAATGAGAAACCAGTACGAAATGTACTATTTCAATTGAGTTAGAATTTCCCGGAGAGTTCAGAATCTCTCCAAATAGAATTTCTTAAAATTTAGAACAAATATTATGTGTTCTTTATTATAGACAGGCCTTCCTTAAAAAGCAAGCCAGAATTTTGCATAAATCCGAATTGATTTTTTAGTGAAAACAGAGAATTTCATCTGATTTTGTCAAAGAAAAAAGGAACCTGCATGATACAGATTCCTTTTTGAAATACAGCTTAAACTGTACTAAATTCGTAATTAAACTCTTGACAGATACTCGCCTGTACGTGTATCGATCTTAAGAACATCACCTGTCTCAACAAACAGCGGTACCATAACAGTAGCTCCTGTCTCAACGATTGCAGGCTTTGTAGCTCCCTGAGCTGTGTCACCCTTGAATCCCGGTTCTGTCTCTGTGATTGCCAGTTCTACGAACAGCGGCGGCTCAACTGAGAATACGTTACCCTTATGGGAACAGATCTTAACGTTCTCATTCTCTTTTACAAATTTCAGAGCGTCTCCAACTACATCAGCGTTGAGAGCGATCTGATCATATGTCTCTACATCCATGAAGTTATACAGATCTCCATCCTGATACAGATACTGCATTTCCTTTCTCTCGATGTGTGCATTCTCGAACTTCTCTGTCGGACGGAATGTCTTCTCTACTACACCACCACTGATGATGTTTTTCAGTTTTGTTCTTACGAACGCTGCACCTTTACCAGGTTTAACGTGCTGGAATTCCAAAATCTGGAAATATTTCCCTCAATCTCAATTGTTAAACCATTCTTAAAATCTCCTGCTGAAACCATGTATAATCCTCCTTAATTGCATTTCGTTCAGACAATGTAACTGTTCGTTACAGACTTTTTGCTTCTACCATTCTATACTAATTTGCGACTTTTTTCAATCTTTTTTTGCTCTTCTTATAGAAATGAAGCACAATCTTCTCCAAATACCGCTTTAAAACGATCTGAATCTCTTCTTTTGGATTGATCGGATGCACTAAAATGTTGTGTATTCCGACCCTCTTTGCGCCCCCCCATACATCTGTAAAAAGCTGATCGCCGACAAACAGCGTGTCCGCCTGATCTGTTCCCATGATCTCCATCGCATGAAGATAATTCTTTCTTGCAGGCTTCAGCGCATTATAAATATAATGCGTCTGGATCTCCTGATTAAACATCTCTACACGTTTTTTCTGATTGTTGGACAACAGACAGCTTTCAAAGCCAATCTCTCTCAGTCTCTGAAACAGTCTCTTTGCACGTTCATCTGCCGGTGCACCGTGAGGAACCAATGTATTATCAATATCAAAGATTACCCCCCGGTATCCTTGCTCATATAGTTTTTCAAAAGGGATCTTATAAGTCGACCCCAAATATTCATCTGGAAAAAATTTTTCAAACATTATTTTCATCTAACTCCGTAAGCTTTGAAATCAATTCTTCTATGATCCCAAGAATTGATTTCATTATAACAATTCAGTGAAATGATGTCTACTGTTTTTCCAACGCATCCTGCACATTTCTCCTGAATTCTACCCATGCGTCCTCATCCTCCACAAAATATTTCGGACAGATTTTTCCGGTTACATCATAGTGACGGATCACCTGATCTGCTGTCAGATCATATTTTGCACAAAGCCATGCTGTAAGTTGTACAAGTGAGCGGTATGTTGCATCAGTAAACTTTCCATTCTCATCCGGATGACAACATTCAATCGAAATCGTATCCGCATTGCGGTCATTTGAAGCATATGCCATCTCCCAGGTCGGAATGCACTGAATAATCTCTCCTTCCAATCCTATCACAAAATTACTGCTTGCCGAAGTCTCATGGCTATCTTTGAGACCATTAAAATAATCTCTGTTATCCTGCGCTGTACTCCCCCCCGGATTCGCTGTGTAATGGACAACAATCCCATTCACATGGTCAATTGTTGTCCCTGGTCTGGAATACGGATTTATATCTAACAACTGTACATCCATCTCCGGCTGCGTTGCATCCACATCAGCATATTGATTTTTCTTTTGTATACAGGATTTAAAAAGAAGAAAAAGTAATAAAATCATTAATGGGATCATTATGATCCGCAGCATTTTCCTGCCTCGCTTTTTCTTCCTTCGTGTATTCTTCGGCAATGTTTTCCGTCCTGCCAGCTGATTTCGTCTTGACGTACTCATTCGGTATTTCTCCTGATTTTTAATTCTCTCATTTCCATCGTTTAAAACAAACATCTTCTTATTTCAGCTATTATACCATATGTTTCTTAACCATTTATGAATTTTGTCTTAACTGTTTTATATTCGTATAAAAGAGAAATTCCCGGTAGATCCAGCTCTCACTGAACCTCCGGGAATTCCTCAAGGCGTTCCTATATATTATTTTATTATATCAGGGATGTGATTTTTCATCCCGTCAGGTAATGCGGAATATCCGCAGTACTTCCAAATTATCAGTCTGCATAAAATCTGCAAACTTCCCAATTACTCGTCTACACTGTAGTTCGGAGCTTCTTTTGTAATATGAATGTCATGTGGATGACTTTCTTTCAGTGATGCCGCAGAGATCTTCACAAATCTTCCGTTCTCCTTGAGTTCTTCGATTGTGTGTGTTCCGCAATATCCCATTCCTGAACGAAGTCCACCCATGAGCTGGAATACCGTATCTTCTACAGATCCCTTGTAAGCTACACGTCCTTCTACTCCTTCCGGAACAAGTTTCTTTGCATTCTCCTGGAAATAACGGTCTTTACTTCCGTTCTCCATCGCTGCGATGATCCCATTCCACGATATACTTTATATTTTCTTCCCTGGTACAGTTCGAATGTTCCCGGGCTTTCATCACATCCTGCAAAGATGCTTCCCATCATACATACATTCGCACCTGCTGCGATTGCCTTTGTCATATCTCCTGAGTACTTGATACCACCATCTGCAATGATCGGAATACCATACTCTTTAGCAACTTCGTAACAATCCATAACAGCTGAAACCTGAGGTACACCAATACCTGCAACGATACGTGTTGTACAGATAGATCCAGGTCCAATACCAACTTTAACTGCATCTACACCAGCTTCGATCAGTGCTCTTGCAGCCTCTCCTGTAGCCACATTTCCAGCGATCACCTGAAGATCCGGGAATGCATCCTTAACCATCTTCACTGTGCGGATAACATTCGCTGAATGACCATGTGCTGAGTCCATAACAACAACATCTACATGAGATTTCACAAGTGCTTCTACACGCTCCAGACAGTTTGCTGTGATACCAACAGCTGCTCCACAGAGAAGTCTTCCCTGCTCATCCTTTGCTGACAGTGGGTACTTGATCTGTTTCTCAATATCTTTAATCGTGATAAGTCCTTTCAGATTACCTTCATCATCTACGATCGGAAGTTTCTCTTTTCTTGCTTTGGCAAGAATCTTTTTTGCATCCTCTAATGTGATTCCTTCTTTTGCTGTAACAAGTCCTTCTGAAGTCATGGATTCTTTGATCTTCTTAGAGAAATCTGTCTCAAACTTCAGGTCACGGTTTGTGATGATTCCGACAAGTTTACGTCCCTCTGTAATCGGCACACCTGAAATACGGTATTTTGCCATCAGGTCATTTGCATCTTCAAGTGTATGCTCCGGTGAAAGAAAGAAAGGATCTGTAATAACACCATTCTCAGAACGTTTCACCTTATCAACTTCCTCTGCCTGTGCTTCAATAGACATATTCTTATGGATGATTCCGATTCCACCTGGCGAGCCATAGCGATTGCCATTCTATGTTCTGTAACAGTATCCATTCCTGCACTCATCATCGGAATATTCAATACGATTTTCTTTGTCAGATGTGTTGACAGATCTACCTGATTCGGAATTACTTCTGAATAAGCCGGTACAAGAAGAACATCATCAAATGTAATACCTTCCCCCCCTATAATCTTACCCATTATACTTTACCTCTCTTTCTTAAGAACCCATGAAACTGCTTTGAAATGGCAGTTAATGTATCTAAAAATCTTTTGTAATTATTAACTGATATACTACAGAAATTCCCGAAGGATGTCAAGAGTATTTTCCCTGATGTGCTCATAATTTGTATTGATTTATTTTAACCTTTATTATTAAGTTTTACTTATAAGTACTCCTTTATTTATTATCTATGCGACAAACTGAGCCTTTTTTAGAACAAACAAAAGGTTCTATCTGACATTACGAAAATGTGATAGAACCCTCTGTTCCTGCTGCTACAGATCTCTATGTAACAGCTCTTTTATTCTATTCTTATAGAAATTCTGCAAATCTTCCTGATGGATAGATTACATCATTCCCATTCCACCTGCTCCGCCTGCTGGCATAGCCGGTGTATCCTCTTTAATTGTAGATACAACAGACTCTGTTGTAAGAAGTGTAGAAGCAACACTTGTTGCGTTCTGAAGAGCACTTCTTGTAACCTTCGCCGGATCAAGGATTCCCTTCTCAACCATATCTACATATGTCTCATTGTAAGCATCAAATCCTGTTCCTACTTCAGACTCTCTTACTTTGTTTACAATAACTGCTCCCTCAAGTCCTGCATTCTTTGCGATCTGAGCCAGAGGAGCTTCCAGTGCTTTCAGGATAATCTTGGCACCTGTCTTCTCATCTCCCTCAAGAGTCTCTGCGAATTCTTTTACCTTCTTAGAAACATGGATGTATGCGGATCCACCACCACCGATGATTCCTTCTTCAACTGCTGCTTTTGTAGCATTCAGAGCATCTTCCATACGAAGTTTAGCTTCTTTCATCTCTGTCTCTGTAGCTGCACCTACACGGATAACAGCAACTCCGCCTGCAAGTTTTGCAAGTCTCTCCTGAAGTTTCTCTCTGTCGAAATCAGATGTTGTCTCTTCGATTGCTTTCTTGATCTGTCCAACACGATCTGCGATTGCGTTCTTGTCTCCACATCCGTCAACGATAACTGTATTCTCTTTCTGAACCTTAACAGATTTTGCACGTCCAAGCTGATCCATTGTAGTTTCTTTAAGGTCGAATCCGAGTTCTTCAGAAATCACCTGTCCACCTGTCAGAATTGCGATATCCTGAAGCATCTCTTTTCTTCTGTCACCATATCCAGGTGCTTTTACTGCTACAACGTTGAATGTTCCACGCAGTTTATTCACGATCAGAGTTGTGAGTGCCTCACCCTCGATATCTTCAGCGATAATAAGAAGTCTTGCTCCAGACTGAACGATCTGCTCAAGAACCGGAAGAATCTCCTGGATATTGGAAATCTTCTTATCTGTGATCAGAATATATGGATCATCCAGAACTGCTTCCATCTTCTCCATATCTGTTGCCATATATGCGGAAATGTATCCACGGTCAAACTGCATACCTTCTACAAGGTCAAGCTCTGTCTGCATTGTCTTAGACTCTTCGATTGTGATAACTCCGTCGTTGGATACTTTTTCCATTGCATCTGCAACCATCTGTCCAACTTCATCATCTCCTGAAGAAACTGCAGCAACTCTTGCAATCTGCTCTTTTCCGTTGACTTTGCTGCTCATCTCACGGATTGCTTCTACTGCTTTATCTGTAGCTTTCTTCATTCCTTTTCTCAGAACGATCGGGTTTGCTCCTGCCTCAAGGTTCTTCATTCCTTCGTGAACCATTGCCTGTGCAAGAACTGTAGCTGTTGTTGTACCATCTCCGGCAACATCATTTGTCTTAGCTGCAACTTCTCTGATCAGCTGTGCACCCATGTTCTCAAATCCATCTTCCAGTTCAATCTCTTTCGCGATTGTTACACCATCATTTGTAATAAGCGGAGCACCGAATGATTTATCAAGTACTACGTTTCTTCCTTTTGGTCCTAATGTTACTTTAACTGTATCAGCTAACTGATTCACACCTCTTTCAAGTGCTGCTCTTGCTTCTGATCCGTATTTGATTTCCTTTGCCATTTTAACTGCATCTCCTTTATATTTGTCTGGGTATTACTCTACAATTGCAAGAATATCATTCTGCTTTACAATGATGTATTTCTCTCCTTCAAGCTCTACATCTGTTCCGGCATATTTGGAATAAATTACTTTATCTCCAACCTTAACCTGCATTACAACTTCTTTTCCATCCACAACTCCGCCAGGTCCGACTGCGATTACTTCTGCTTCCTGTGGTTTCTCTTTTGCCTGTCCCGGTAATACGATTCCGGACTTTGTTGTCTCTTCTGCTTCTAACTGTTTTAAAACGATCTTGTCACCTAATGGTACTAATTTCATTGTAATTCCTCCTTACTTTATTAGCACTCATTTCTCTTGAGTGCTAACCCATGAATATAAAATAGCACTCCCCCCCATTTCATTTGTCAACACAGTTTACATATTTTTTATAAAAGAAAAGCCATGGGGCTTTCTCTGCCTCACAGCTTTTCTTTCGTCTCTAAAACTTCTCTATGATCTTCTTTCGTTCATCTCATAGAATCCGTTCTCAATTTTAAACTTCAGTAGATTCCTGTCTTCCGACTGGTATCTCTCTTTCACAACACCGGAGCAGCACAACAGCTCTGTCCCCGTTGAAATATAACATCTGTATTTTGCATCCAGCAGAATCGTTGTCAGAGGATCTTCCATCACTTCAAGATAAATGTAATCTTCTTCTGTATCATAATGATCCACCTTACAGACTCTTGTTGTATCATCAAAAATAGCATCTGCTGAAATCACTTTTTCCATCTGCAGATCAACCGGATTTCCCTCGTACATCTTGTCTTCTCCTTCTGCTTACATCCGCTCTTTCTCAATCCTCTCGAGCTCTGTAAATACATAATCATTCAGAACTTTAATATAAGTTCCTTTCATTCCTGAAGAACGTGATTCAATTACTCCTGCACTTTCAAACTTGCGAAGTGCATTCACGATAACCGATCTTGTAATTCCCACACGATCCGCTACCTTGCTGGCAACCAGGATTCCCTCTGTACCATCAAGTTCTTTAAAGATATGAATGATTGCTTCCAGCTCTGAGAAAGAAAGTGTGCTGATTGCTGCCTGAACGACATGTTCTTTTCTTGTCTCTTCCGCACTTTCTTCATTCACTGAACGAAGCATCTCAAGTCCTACTACAGCAGTACCATATTCACTGAGAATAATATCATCAATAGAATACGTTGCATCCTGTTTGTAGATAAACAATGTTCCGAGACGCTCCCCCCCGGCAATATCGATCGGTGTGATGATTGCCTGACATCCTTCCACAGCATCTGAAGAAAAACCAAGTGTCTCCAGATTAACATTCTCTTTTGTAGACAGAACACTCAGCAATCTTTCATTAAGCATATTATCAATATGAGATCCTACGGATTCTGTGATCAGTTCACTGATTTCTCTCACCTTATTGCTTTTGCTGACTCCAAGAATCTTTCCCTTCTTGCTGACTACCAGCACATTTGAGTCCAAAATCTCTGTCAGTACCGCACAGATATCATTAAACACAACTTTGCTGGAGTTATTATTATGCAGCAACTTATTAATCTTTCTGGTCTTATCCAATAATTGTACGCTCATTGTCTCCTCCACATGATTTGCTCTTATTCACTACTTCTAGCAAACAGTAACTATTATTTCCCAAGTTGTATACACAAATCAAATTTCAAATTCCTTACTAGCTTATATTATCATACAATTCAGAAAATAGCAACGTTGTGTTTTTCTGTTTTTTGAAATATTTAATCTTCTTTCTTAATTGTTTCCACATATCCGCACTTTTCATCAGCACAAACTAATTTATTGCCTTTTTCTACCATGTATCCACCACATTCAGGACATTTCTTACTGGATGGCTTCTGCCAGGACATAAATTCGCATTCCGGATTATCCTCACATCCATAATACTTTCTTCCCTTTTTCGTTTTGCGGATAACAACTTCTTTTCCACACACAGGACACGGAACTCCGATCTTTTCCAGATATGGTTTTGTATTTCTGCATTCCGGGAATCCCGGGCATGCAAGGAATTTACCATGCGGACCGTATTTGATCACCATGTTACGACCGCACTCTTCACAGATCACATCTGTTACTTCATCTTCAATCTTAACTTCCTCAAGCTCTTTCTCTGCAATTTCAACAGCTTCCTCAAGATCCGGATAGAAATTACGGATTACTTCCTTCCACGGAACCTTTCCTTCTTCAACCATATCAAGAAGACCTTCCATATTCGCTGTAAAATGAACATCTACAATACTTGGAAATGACTGTTTCATAATATTATTAACAACTTCACCAATCTCTGTCAGATAAAGATTCTTGCCTTCTTTTGTAATATATCTTCTTCCAAGGATCAGAGAAATGGTTGGAGCATAGGTACTTGGACGTCCGATCCCAAGCTCTTCCATTGTCTTTACAAGACTCGCCTCTGTATAATGTGCCGGCGGCTGCGTAAAATGTTGCTTTGGATCAAATTCTTCTTTTGTAAGAACAGAATCCATGCTAAGATGTCCGACCAGTACATTGCTCTCTTCCTTCTCTTCCTCTGCCTCTACATACACAGAGCGAAATCCATCAAATGCAACCCTTGCTGTTGATACAGTAAAGCAGTACTCACCGGCTCCGATCTTGACTGCTGTTGTCTCATACTTCGCCGGCTGCATGCGGCTTGCTGTGAAGCGTTTCCAGATCAGCTGATACAGACGGAACTGATCTCTGCTTAATGAATCCTTGATCGCTGCCGGTGTGCGTGTAATATCTGTCGGGCGGATCGCCTCATGCGCATCCTGAATCTTCTTATCTGCGGACTTTGTTTTTGTTCCTTCTGCTACATATGCTTCCCCCGTAAGTCTCAGCAATATAACTTCTTGCTGCTGCATCAGCTTCCTCTGAAATACGTGTAGAATCCGTACGAAGATAAGTAATCACACCGACTGTTCCATTCCCTTTAATGTCCACACCTTCATACAGCTGCTGTGCAATACGCATTGTCTTCTGTGTACCAAAGTTCAATGCCTTGGCAGCTTCCTGCTGCAGCGTACTCGTCGTAAATGGGAGTGGTGCTTTACGCGTCCTCTCACTGTTCTTGATATCTGTAATCTGGAACTCTTCGTTCTCTAATTTCTTTAAGATCTCGTCCATCTCTTCTTTTGAATGGATCGTCATCTTTTTCTTCTCTGTCCCGTAGAACTTCGCTGTCAGAGGACGTTTCTCACCTTTTACTTTCAGTTGTGCATCCAATGACCAGTACTCTTCCGGAATAAATGCATCAATCTCTGCTTCCCTGTCTGCAACAATACGAAGTGCGACTGACTGTACACGTCCGGCACTCAACCCACGCTTTACCTTTGCCCAAAGCAATGGACTAATCTTATATCCAACCATACGGTCAAGCTCTCTTCTTGCCTGCTGTGCATCTACAAGATCCATGTCAATATCGCGTGGTGCTTTCAAAGATGCTTTCACAGCATTCTTTGTAATCTCATTAAATGTAATACGGCGCATTTTCTTCTCGTCCAGCTTCAAGGCAGCAGCAAGATGCCAGGAAATAGCCTCTCCTTCACGGTCAGGGTCGGTTGCAAGATAAACTTTGTCTGATTTCTTCGCCTCTTTTCTGAGCGTTGCAAGAATCTCTCCTTTTCCACGAATGGTAATATATTTTGGTTCGTAATCATTCTCCACGTCAATTCCAAGCTGACTTTTCGGCAGATCCCTGACGTGTCCCTGTGACGCTGCAACTGTATAATTGCTTCCTAGAAACTTTTTAATCGTCTTCACCTTTGCAGGAGACTCCACGATTACAAGATAATGTGCCATAAAAACTATACTCCTATTTTATTCTGATATAATAATTCTTTGTTATTTCACGAATGTATCCCTGCAGTTCCAGTGTAACAAGAATGCTCATCAATTTTCTGATCTCCACCCGAGATTCCTGCGCAATCTGATCCACATTCTTAGGATACAAACCGACACAACTATACACCAAATCATCTGTACTTTCAAGCACTTTTTTATTTTTCTCGTTTTTTATCTCCGTGTTTCTGCACAAAACATTTGTTTCAATCCCCCCCCATTCTTCCAGCAGATTTTTAGGATTCAGAAGGATTCCGGCACCCTGTTGGATCAGGTGATTACACCCGGCACTCAAAGGACTGTCCAGCGGTCCCGGAAGGGCATAAACATCCTTTCCCTGCTCCAGTGCCATATCTGCTGTAATCAAAGAGCCACTTCTTATCCGGGCCTCCATTACCAGAACCGCATCTGACAGGCCGCTGATGATCCGGTTCCTCATTGGAAAATTCATTGCAAGCGGAGGGGGGGTTCCCGGTGGAAATTCCGAAAGGATTCCGCCTCCGTGTTCTATGATATCCATATATAAACCGATATGATCTCTTGGATAACAGACATCCACTCCGCTCCCTAAAACAGCATAAGATTTTCCGCCTGCATTCAACGCTGCTCTTTGTCCTGTTCCATCGATCCCTTTCGCCATGCCACTGATGATATCAACACCTGCTGCCGCCAGTACTTCCGCAAATTCTCTTGTATAATGTTCTCCATATCCACTACACCCCCCCCTTGCTCCGACAATTGCTGCCTTCTTCTTGGCTCCCGGACATGTTCCTTTCACAAAAAGAGCAAACGGGGGGGGATCTGGTATCTCAGCCAGCCCCGGAGGATATTCTTTTGAAAAAATGGAATAAATTCGATTCCATGTTCCTGCATTTTGTAAAACTCTTCTTTTAATTGTTCTTTCGTTTTCTCTTTCCGGGCTTTTTTTAATCCCTCTTTTTCTTCCTCTGTAAGGAATTCAATTCCTGTAATTTCAGTTTCTTCTATATAATATATCTTCTTTCCACTTCCTATGAGTTCTCGGAGCAGATACTTTTTTCTTGCAGATAGTTTTCGAATCGTAGAAAACCAGTATTCAAAAATCATCTCTTCACACATCATACATACCTCCCCCCCCAATATTTCCTGTCCAATGTCCGATAACCGATCGCCTCCTGTAAATGTTCCAGTTTTATCTCCTCACTGTAATCTAAATCCGCAATCGTTCTCGCAACCTTTAAGATTCGGTGATAAGACCTCGCCGTCAGATTCAGTACATCATAAGCCTGCCCCCCATCAGTCGCATTTCTTCTCCGTTTAATCTGCAATACTTACTCAATTCTGCACCATGAAGCATTGCGTTACACTGGATCTTCGTGTTTTGGTAGCGAATCTTCTGTCTCTTTCTTGCTTCACATACCCGCGCTTTAATCACCGCCGAAGACTCCGGACAGGAAACAGACTCTTTCACCAGATCCCGATATTCCACTTTAGAAGCTTCAACACTAAGGTCAATCCGATCGAGAAACGGTTGGCTGATCTTGCTTAAATACGCCTGGATCTGTGCCGGCGTACAAGTACAGGCTGTCGATGGAAATTTCCCACACGGACACGTATTCATGGCAGATACAAGCATAAAATCAGCCGGAAAGATATAATTCCCACTGGTTCTTGTGATCTGTATGCTGCGTTGTTCCAGTGGCTGCCTGAGCACTTCAAGAACACTTCTCTTAAATTCAGGAAGTTCATCCAAAAATAGAATACCACTATGCGCCAGGCTGATCTCTCCTGGTCTTGGAACAATCCCACCACCAATCAGCGCTGCTCTCGTTGCAGTATGATGTACCTCTCGAAAAGGTCTTCTGGAAATCAGTGGTTCCTTTCCATCCAGCATTCCCATAACACTATAAAGCTTTGTAAGCTCCATACTTTCTTCATAATTCATCGGCGGCAGAATTCCTGCCATACATTTTGCGGTCATTGTCTTCCCGCTTCCGGGTGGTCCGACCATAAGCAGATTATGCCCTCCCGCCACAGCAATTTCCGCTGCCCGACGAACATTCTCCTGACCATATAAGTCTGCGAAATCAGGGACTTCTTCTCCCACTTTTCCTCTGTCTTCTATTTTATCAGCCTCTTTTTCACCAAGACATCTCTGTTCTCCACCTGTTCTGTCTCCATGTTCCAAATAACTGATACATTCCCTGAGACTTCCAACTGCAATAATCCGAACCCCCCCTTCTACAAGTTCTGCTTCCTTTTCATTTTCTCTCGGAACAATACAGCTTGTAACTTTTTGTACCTTTGCCTCTGATACCATAGAAAGAATCCCGGGAACTTTCCTAACTTGTCCATCCAATCCCAGTTCTCCGATGATCATACAGTCTTTCATTCTTCTATTCTGTTGTAAAACGCCAAGTGACGTCAGAATCGACACTGCGATTGGAAGATCAAATGACGCTCCTCTTTTCCTCATAGTTGCCGGCGAAAGATTGATCACCACACGTTTCGCCGGAAATTCAAGACCTGAATTCCGGACTGCAGACCGTACGCGTTCTGCTGCTTCTTTCACCTCTGATGACAAATATCCCACCATGTGAAAAATCGGAAGTCCATTGCTGACATCCGCCTCCACATAGACCATTTCTACCGCAAGCCCTTCCATTGCCGCGGATTTTACTGTACTAAAACTCATATGCGCTCCTTCCTTTTCCCAGTCACAAGCGCACCTGTTCTTCTTACACCCCATTGTAAGCTGCTGAAATTCTGGCTGAATCAGCCGGATTTGATTTTCGGAACTGACATTCCGAGAATGTATAGATATCATAACTTCCGAATATCGATTTGTCAATCAGTTTCCGAGAACTTGAGCATATGGAAAAGCACAATTTCCACATTTTTTCATAAACTATATTAAATGCATCCAGAGGTGCTGTCTTGAAAGCATTTCCTAATCCCCTCACACCGGCGGAAGAGAAAAAATACATTCAGAGATACACCGAGGGCGATCTGGAAGCCAAGCATATTTTAATTGAACGCAATCTCCGTCTCGTTGCCCATGTTATACGGAAATACCAAAATACCAGTGAAGATCCGGAAGATCTGATTTCTATCGGCACGATTGGCCTGATCAAAGCTGTAATTACGTTCGATCCTGAAAAGGGAAATCGTCTGGCTGCCTATGCCTCCCGCTGTGTAGAAAATGAAGTCCTGATGTATCTGCGCGCCAGAAAAAAATGCAGCCATGAAATCTCTCTTTATGAACCGATTGGCACAGATCGGGAAGGAAATGAAGTCAACCTCTACGATATCATCGAATCTACAGAAACAGATATTCCAGAGCGGATTCATCTGAAGGACAATATTCAAAAGCTTTATGAAAAACTGGAAAATGAACTTTCTCCAAGAGAAAAACTTGTATTGAAAATGCGATACGGACTGTATCAGGGAGAAGAATACACGCAGCGGGAGATTGCCGCACAACTGGGCATCTCCCGCTCCTATGTATCCCGTATCGAAAAAAGTGCTATCGGAAAACTCCGACAATATTTTTGAACTTTCTAAGACTCTTCTATGAATTAACTTCTTTATCCTCTTCCTGTCTTCTGAGAAGATCGTACTGAGCTGGTGTCTCGCTCAGTTCTACATGAAGAACCTGCTTTGAATGCGGTGCACTTTCCTGTTCCTCTCCATCCTCATTCAGGATCCGGAGAACCTTTGCCTCAACATTACTTCCGTCCGGCTTCATAATCTCAATTGTCTCACCTACAGAAAACTTATTGCGCTGTTCAATTCTTGCAAGCCCATTCTCAACAGCCCCGACAATTCCAAGATAAGTATACTCTCGGATATATGTATTATTGTCATAAATCTGTGTCTCATGATCTGGTTTTCCAAAGAAAAATCCAGTCGTAAACTGACGATAAGTACAGTTTGAAATCTGATCCAGATACCAAGGCATGTTCTTCTTGTAAAGCTCTGGATCTTTCTGATAATCATCAATTGCTTTACGGTAAGTTCTCGCCACTGTTGCAACATAAAGTGCTGTTTTCATTCGTCCTTCGATCTTAAAACTGTCAATTCCCGCATCAATTAATTCCGGAATATGCTCGATCATACAAAGATCTTTTGAATTAAAGATGTAAGTTCCGCGTTCATTCTCATAGACCGGAAGATATTCTCCCGGTCTCTTTTCCTCGACTACTGCATACTTCCAACGGCATGGATGTGTACATGCCCCCTGGTTTGCGTCCCTTCCTGTAAAATAATTACTCAGAAGGCAGCGTCCGGAATAAGAGATACACATTGCTCCATGGACAAATGTCTCAATCTCAAGATCTTCCGGAATTCTTTCTCTGATCTCCTTAATCTCTTTCAGAGACAATTCTCTTGCTGAAACCACACGACTTGCACCCTGTCGATACCAAAAGTTATAAGTTGCATAGTTTGTGTTATTCGCCTGTGTACTGATATGACGCTCAATCTCAGGACATACCTCTTTTGCAATCTCAAACACTCCCGGATCCGCAATGATCAGTGCATCAGGTTTAATCTCTCTCAACTCTTCAAAATATTCTCTTACCCCTTCAAGATCATCGTTGTGGGCAAGAATATTTGCTGTAACATACACTTTTACATCATGTGCATGTGCGAATTCTATTCCCTCTTTCATTTCTTCCATAGAGAAATTTTTTGCTTTCGCACGCAACCCAAATGCTTCTCCTCCGATATATACTGCATCAGCACCGAAAATTACAGCTGTTTTTAACACTTCCAGGCTGCTCGCCGGGATCAATAGTTCGATCGGTCTACTCATTTTTCTACTCCTTGTTTTATGCTCACTGCCACACCATCTCCAAGCGGAATAATAGATGTGACCAGATCCTCTCTGTGTTTCAATTCATACAGATATTCCCGCATTCTCGCATGTATTGTACGATTTCTGCGTTCTACCGCAAAACGGGATTCTATGATATCCCCATCCTGCATCACATTGTCTGACACAAGACAGCCTCCATCCGAAAGCAGTCGCAACACATTCGGAAGATAATGAATATATTGCCCTTTCGCTGCATCCATAAAGATAAAATCAAAAGTTCCTTCCATTTCCGCAAGAACTTCTGTCGCATCTCCTTCAATCAGAGTAATCTTATCTTCCTTTCCCGCTCTGCGGAAATTCTCCCTCGCAATCGGGATTCTCTTCTCATAATTCTCTATTGTTGTTATATGTCCACCTTCCGGCAGGTAATCACTCATCAATAACGCAGAGAAACCTACGGCAGTTCCGACTTCCAGAACGCGCATAGGTTTTTTCATCAAAAGGAGAACCTCCAGGAAGCTCTGCATCTCTCGTCGGATGATCGGTACATCCGCCGCCAGCGCTTCCTGTTCAATTGTCTCCAGTATTTCACTGTTCTCTGTATCCATAGAATTGATGAATGTAATAATACGTTCATCTACTATCATATCTTACACATCCACATCCATGATGATCGGGATCACCATTGGTCTTCTCTTTGTCTTCTTCCAGATATAGTCATTCATTGCATCACGGATCACAAGCTTGATCTTATTCCAGTCTGTATGTCTTCCTTTCAGGCATTTCTCAAGTGCTTCTGAAACAGCCTTTCTTGCATCATCCATCAGCTCCTCTGACTCTCTGACATAGACAAATCCTCTTGATACGATATCCGGTCCTGCAAGCAGGCGGTTCGTTCTTCTCTCTAATGTAAGAACTACAATAATGATACCATCTTCTGCAAGATGCTGTCTGTCTCGAAGAACGATATTTCCAACATCTCCAACACCAAGTCCGTCTACCAGAATTGCTCCTGTATGAACCTTATCTACAACCTTAGCGTAATCATCACACAATTCAAGTACTTCACCGGACTGCATAATAAATACATTCTCTTTCGGAATTCCAAGGCTCTTCGCAACACCGGCGTTTGCTTTCAGATGGCGGTATTCACCATGCACCGGAATCGCATATTTCGGTTTTACAAGAGAATAGATCAACTTCAATTCTTCCTGACAGGCATGTCCTGATACATGAGCATCCTGGAAAATAACTTCTGCTCCCTTTGCAGAGAGTTCATTGATCACACGTGAAACCGATTTCTCATTTCCAGGAATCGGGTTTGAGCTGAAAATGATCGTATCATTCGGCTGAATTGTAACCTTGCGGTGTACGTCAGCTGCCATTCTTGACAGTGCAGCCATAGATTCTCCCTGGCTTCCTGTTGTGATCAGCACCATCTTCTCCGGTGGATAATTCTTCATCTGATCAATCTCAATCAATGTATTATCCGGTACATTCAGATATCCTAATTCTGATGCTGTAGAAATGATATTCACCATACTGCGACCTTCTACAACAACCTTTCTGCCATACTTATAAGCAGAGTTGATGATCTGCTGTACACGGTCAACATTCGAAGCAAATGTCGCAATGATCAGTCTTGTATTCTGATGCTCTGCAAAAATGTGATCAAATGTGATACCTACTGTACGTTCTGACTGCGTAAATCCTTTTCGCTCTGCATTCGTACTGTCAGACATCAGTGCCAGCACGCCTTTCTTACCAATCTCAGCAAAACGCTGCAGGTCGATCGCATCTCCAAATACCGGAGTATAATCAACCTTGAAGTCTCCTGTGTGGACAACAACACCTGCCGGTGAATAGATTGCCAGTGCGGACGCATCCTGGATACTGTGGTTCGTCTTGATAAATTCAATCCGGAACTTTCCAAGATTGATTGACTGACCGTGACGTACAACCTTTCTCTTCGTTCCACGAAGCAGATTATGCTCCTTCAGCTTGTTCTCAATGATTCCCATTGTAAGCTTGGTTGTATAAATCGGAATGTTGATCTCT
Source organism: Mediterraneibacter faecis JCM 15917 (assembly GCA_001312505.1). Lineage (GTDB taxonomy): Bacteria > Bacillota > Clostridia > Lachnospirales > Lachnospiraceae > Mediterraneibacter > Mediterraneibacter faecis. Next base: position 88,868 of record BBDW01000005.1, on the reverse strand, counting down.
TTGAGTACATACGGCAATGCACCGATATGGTCCTCATGACCGTGCGTGATAACAAATCCCTTTACCTTGGAAATATTATCTTTCAGGTAGGTTACATCCGGAATTACAAGGTCGATTCCAAGCATATCATCTTCCGGGAACGCAAGACCACAGTCTACAACAACAATACTGTCTTCATACTCAAACGCAGTAATGTTCATACCGATCTGTTCCAGACCTCCAAGCGGTATGATACGCAATTTTCCATTATTCTGTTTTTTCAAAAAATATACACCTCCACTATCTCTGTTTCTTCATACAGTCTTTACACAGTCCGTAGAATTTCAGTTCGTGGTCCAGGACATGGAAGCCGGTTGCCTTCTCGATATGATCTTCCAGACTCTCCAGAAGGTCATCATCAAACGGCATTACCTTGTTACATCTCTTACAAATCAGGTGATGATGATTGTGCTTTGTCTCCCCCCCATTCAGTAAATGTCCGATCTCATAGCGCACACATCCATCCCCCCCAAAATTAATCCTGTCTACCAGCTGCATATCCCACAAAAGCTGTAATGTTCTGTATACTGTGGCAAGCCCAATCTCCGGATAATCCTCTGATACCAGATCATAGATATCTTCCGCTGTCATATGACTCCCACTGTTCTCTTCAAGTACGGACAGAACAAGCAGTCTCTGGTGAGTCACCTTCAGCCCCCCCTTTTCCTTTAACCTCTCTTTCAGAAGCTTCTGTGTCTTATCTGCTTCCATCTGTCTGCCTCCTATCTATATTGTAAAAAGAACTCCAGACTTTTTTCTGACACTTCTGCAAAAGTGAGAAAAGTATTCCTGTCTGCAGTTTCTCTTACATTCGTATTTCTTTCATGTAATTACATCTCAATATCGACGTCTTCCAGCAATTCCTCAAATACTTTGGAAACTGCCATCAGCTCTGTATCGTCTTCCACGATCTCATACGTCTTCTCTGCGTCTTTTGATTCTTCAACTTCTCTGAGAATCAGGCATTCTGCGTCATCTTCTTCTGAATCAACTACAAGAATATACGCGGAACCATTGATCTTTGTCTCTTCAAGTACAAAGAACTCATCTGCTCCACTTCCATCACTAAAAGTAAACTTTGCCTTTTCCATATGATTTTCCTCTATTCTGCTGTTTTCTGCATATAAATCGAATCTAAATATCCCTGGAGAATGAACACAGCAGCAATCTTATCGACATATTGCTTTCTATTTTCTCTTCTCACACCACTCTCGATCAGTGTCTGCTCTGCCGCTACTGTCGTAAGTCTCTCGTCCCACATGATCACTTCCAGTCCTGTACGACGAACCAGCATGTCACGAAATTCTAATGACTTCTGTGCACGCTCCCCGATATCATTATTCATATGTTTTGGAAATCCAAGCACGATCTTCTCTACCTGATATTCTTTGATCAATTCTTCAATCCTCGCACAGGTACGGCGCAGCTTGTTCTCCTCTTTCCGTTGTATTGTCTCAATTCCCTGGGCCGTAAGTCCGAGCGGGTCGCTGATAGCAACACCTACAGTCTTCGTCCCATAGTCCAGTCCCATTACTCTCATTGTCTGATTATTCCCACGCATTATGCTCAATATACGCTTTCAACAGTTCTTCTACCAGTTCATCACGTTCCACCTTCATGATCAGGCTTCTTGCTCCGTTAAAACTTGTAATATATGTCGGATCTCCTGACATGATATATCCAACAATCTGATTCACCGGATTGTATCCTTTTTCTTTCAGAGCCTTGTATACGATCTCAAAAATATCCTTCGCAGAAATCTGCGGACCCGGCTCTACCTGAAAGAACTGAGTACTACTTAAATCACTCATCTTTCTTCCTCCTTCTCTTTCTTGTATCTATTTCCTTCTTCCGAAGGGCTTTGCTGTTGTTCTGTCAAACAGCGCAAAACGCTCTGGAAACCCAGAAACCCTACTTATAATTCTAATATAACCGAATTCAAAATTCAATGTATAATTTGCGAATCCTTCCCAATTTGAACTTTTACGATACTATTCTTGAGATTTTCATTTGTCTCTAGTGCAATTTTCATATATTCTTTCGTATGACCTGTCTGTACTTCTTTTCCATTCAGTTCCAGATCCTCTTCCACAAGTACTTCCACTTCTTTTCCCTGGAAACTCTGTTCATATGCTGCACGCTTTTTCTCACCAAGTTCAATTAATTGTGCACTTCTCTTTGCCTTGATCTGTTCATCTACCTGATCTGGCATCACAGCTGCTTTTGTCCCCTCACGGCGGGAGTATTTAAAAATATGTGTCTCATAGAAATCTATGCTGTCCACAAAATCATATGACTCTTTGAACTCTTCTTCTGTCTCTCCTGGGAATCCCACAATCACATCGGTTGTCAATGCCGGATTCGGGAAGTATTTTCTGAGAAGTTCACATTTTTCCGCATATTCACTGCTTGTATATCTACGGTTCATACGCTTTAATGTTGCATCACATCCGCTCTGCAGAGACAGGTGGAAATGCGGACACATCTTCGGAAGCTTTGCAATCCCTTCTGCAAATTCTTCTGTGATGATCCCCCCCGGTTCCAAAGAGCCAAGACGGATTCTTTCAATTCCATCAATCTCATGGACTGCCCGGATCAATTCCAGAAGGTGATATTCTTTATCAAAATCAATTCCATATGAGCTCAAATGAATTCCTGTCAGTACAACCTCCTTATATCCGTTATCTGCCAGTGTACGTACTTCATCAAGCACATCTTCCATGGAACGGCTGCGGACTCTTCCACGGGCATATGGAATGATACAATATGTGCAGAACTGATTACATCCATCCTGAACTTTAATATAAGCTCTTGTATGATCTCCCGGCTTCGTCAGGTGAAGATTCTCGTACTCTTTTGTCTTTCCGATCTCTTCCATCTTGATCTCTGCTTTTCTGTCGTTTTCCTGGTTCTTTGCATTCTTTTCATTTTCTGTTACGTTGCAATCTGCATTGTGTGTTCTTTCATACTCTTCCAATGCTTCGATCAGATTCTGCTTCTTATTATTACCAAGCACAATGTCAATGCAATCATCCACCTGAATCTCTTTTTCCTTCGCCTGGACATAACATCCTGCAGCGACAACAACTGCATCCGGATTCATTTTTCTCGCCCGGTGCAGCATCTGTCTCGACTTGCGGTCCGCGATATTTGTAACAGTACATGTATTGATTACATAAAGGTCTGCCCCTTCCTTGAAAGGAACGATCTCATACCCTGCTTTTTCAAGCATTTCCTGCATGGCTTCCGTCTCATAGGCATTTACTTTGCATCCCAAATTATGCAGTGCTGCTTTCTTCATTTATTTCTACCTCTTTTTTCCTTTTATCTCGTTAATTTCTTGACTTTTGAACCTGCATCCCGTAGAATATACCTAGGCTTAGAAGCCAATTTTATTGTATAATTCAAGAGGGATTTCAAATGAAAACAGTACAGATTTCATTAAACTCAATCGACAAAGTCAAATCATTCGTTAACACTATCACAAAATATGATAATGATTTCGATTTAGTATCCGGAAGATATGTTATAGATGCCAAATCAATCATGGGTATTTTCAGCCTTGATCTTTCCAAACCGATCGACCTGAACATCCACGCTGACAGCAATGTTGATGATATTCTTGCTGCACTTGATGCTTACATCATCAAATAATTCTATCTGAATACGATTCATGCGGACTTTGTTTTTGTAGCTTGTCCGCATATTTTTTAGAGTAAAGAAAAGCTGTTCCATTGGAGCAGCTTTTCTTTTTCCTATTATTCTCCCTGCTTCACTTCAATGATCTCAACAGTATCAATTGCTGTCTGCATCAGTTCGTCAATCTTTTCTGCAAGGTTCAACTCAGACTTCTCAATTCGTTCAATATTCGGCTTTGTCACCGGATGTTTTGCAACGAAAATTGTACAACAATCCTCAAATGGCTGGATTGAAGTTTCATAGGTATTGATCTTCTCAGAAATTTCTACAATATCCTTCTTATCAAATCCGATCAGCGGACGATAAACCGGAAGTGTACATACTGCATTCGTCGCTGCAAGACTCTGCATTGTCTGGCTTGCTACCTGACCGATACTCTCTCCTGTGATCAGACCAAGACATCCGTCTTTCTTTGCAAAATGTTCTGCGATCTTCATCATGTAGCGACGCATAATGATCGTCAATTCATCATGTGGACACTTCTCATAGATATAAAGCTGAATATCTGTAAAGTTGACAACATGAAGCTTGATCGGTCCTGAATAAGCAGAAACGAGTCTTGCAAGATCAACCACCTTCTCTTTTGCTCTTTCACTTGTGTACGGTGGTGCATGGAAATAAGTTGCCTCGAGTTCAACACCACGCTTGGATACCATATATCCGGCAACCGGACTGTCAATTCCTCCTGACAGAAGCAGCATTGCGCTTCCGTTTGTCCCGATTGGCATACCTCCCGGTCCCGGAATAATTCTGGAATAGATATAAACTTCTTCACGGATCTCCACATTGATACGAAGTTCCGGCTTATGAACATCTACTTTCATTTCCGGAAATGCATCCAGGATTGCTTCTCCAACTTCACAGTTGATCTCCATAGAGTTCGCAGGATAGCTCTTCTTTGCTCTTCTTGCATCAACCTTGAAAGTCATATTCTTCTCTTCGTAAGCCTCATCACATATGCCACAACATCTTTTCTCAGCTGTGCCAGTTCAGCCACCGGTACACGGACTACCGGACAGATTCCGACAATACCAAATACCTTCTGAAGGCTTTCTACTGTCTCATCAAAATCATAATCTCCATCACAATCCACGTAGACTCTTCCGTGACATTTGTGTACAAGGAATTCTCCGTCTACGCCCTGCAGAGCATAACGAATCTGACGTACCAGTGCATCTTCAAAGATATAACGGTTCTTTCCCTTAATTCCGATCTCGCCGTATTTTATCAGAAATGAATGAAATTTCATGCTTTTTCTCCTTTATGAATCGACGTCAATTAATGACGCGTATATTTTCTCAGCATCGGTATACAATTATATAGTGTTTCCAGCGTGTAGTCAATTTCTTCTTTTGTAGTAAATTCTGACATACTGAAACGAATCGTCGCATCCAGATATTCCTGTGCCGCCCCCCCAATGCTTCTGAGAACACCGCTTACTGCCGGATGATTCGATGCACATGCAGATCCTGATGAGACATAAATCCCCTTATCTTCCAGTGTATGAAGAAGAACCTCACTTCGGATTCCTGCAATTCCAAGACTGATGATATGTGGTGCACTTCCTTCATCTTTCAGACCATGGACTGTTGTATTCTCAATCTTTCCTGCCTGCTCAATAAAATAATCCTTCAGTTCACGCATCAGAGCTACTTTCATATCCAGATCATTATAGATCATCTTTGTTGCAAGTCCAAGCCCTGCAATTCCCGGAACATTTTCTGTACCCGAACGGAGATCCTTCTGTTGTCCTCCTCCGAAAAGAATCGGTTTAATCTTCACCTTTTCACCCACATAAAGAAATCCGGTTCCCTTCGGTCCATGAATCTTATGTCCACTCGCACTTAACAGGTCGATCTTCTGACGTTTTGGATAAATGTGATATTTTCCAAATCCCTGCACTGCATCCGAATGGAAAAGAATAGAAGAATTATACTCTTTTACAATCTTTACCGCTTCATCAATCGGTTGAAGTGTTCCAACCTCATTGTTCACATACATAACTGATACGAGAATTGTCTCCGGACAAAGTGCTTCTTTCAATGCTTCCAGATTCACTCTTCCACTCGCATCTACCGGAAGATATGTCACACGGAAGCCTTCCTCTTCTTCCAGATAACGCATTGTATTTAAGATTGCAGGATGCTCGATTGAAGTTGTGATCAGGTGATTTCCCGCTCTTCTGTTTGCTCTTGCACATCCGATCAGTGCAAGATTATCACTCTCTGTTCCTCCTGATGTAAAGTAAATATCTTTCGCATTTACCTTAAGAACCTTTGCGATCGTTTCCTTGGCTTCCTTTACATAATGCTCCGCATCTACACCTTTTCGGTGCATGGAGGATGGATTGCCATAATCCTGACACATTACTTTATATACAAGATCTCCCACTTCCGGATATGCTCTGGTTGTGGCTGAATTATCCAAATATGCTTCCATTTTATCTTCCCTTTTCTAACTCTGTTACCATTCACAGGCGTCTGCAACTGGCAACGTCTTTCTATTATCTTATGTTTTTATCGTCCAACTGTTCCCTGCATTCTAAATGATACATCAGAATTGACAATGTTGTAAGTCCCGCTGTCTCTGTTCTTAAAATACGCTTTCCAAGTGTGATTGGAACCGCTCCGGCCTCTTCCGCCTGCTCGATCTCGCTCTCGTCAAACCCACCTTCCGGTCCGATAAAGATACCGACAGACTGTCCCGGTTCAATCTTACTTATGACAGCTTCTGTTGCTTTCATCCCTTCCTGCAGTTCATAAGGAACAAGCACTACATCCAGCTCTTTCGCGTAATTCATTGCTTCCTGAAAGCTCATCACATCCTGCACTTGTGGCACAATTCCTCTCTTCGATTGTTCCGCAGCCCCCTTGGCAATTGCTGCCAGCGTTCTCTCTTCTTTCCGGCTTTCTTCTGATCCAGTTTCACAACGGAGCGCTTTGCCGCAAATGGAACAATACTGTAAGCTCCAAGCTCTACTGCCTTCTGTACGATCCATTCCATCTTGTCCCCCCCTTTCGGAAGTCCCTGAAATAAGATCATATGGGAAGCCAGCTCTGTCTGAGACACTTCTTTTTTCACAACACGAAGGACTGCTTCCTTCTCCTCATAACCTTCCACACTGCAGAAGTAATCCATTCCCTCTCCATCACTGACCCACACTTCCTCACCGGGTTTCATGCGGAGTACATTCTTCATATGATTCACATCACTTCCTGCCAGACGGATCTGTTCTCCGTCCACACAGGATGGATCTGCAAAAAAATGCTGCATCTTGTTTCTCCTTATGCATTCTTACGCGCTGTCACACATACCCATTCGCCCTGATATGTAACATCCAGAAGTTCCAGTCCGGCTTTCGCAACAGCTTCTTTTACCATCTCTTCTTTATCATCGATAATCCCACTTGTGATATAGATTCCGCCTGGTTTCAGCTGATTCACAATTACCGGTGTAAGTTCTACAAGAATCGGCGCAAGGATATTCGCTGCCACAATATCGTAGCACTCATATCCAACCTTATCCTGAACTTCTTTGTCATTGATAATATTTCCGATCATCACTTCATATTTATCTCTGGAAATTCCGTTGTTCTCCATGTTCTCATATGTAGCATCGATTGCACACGGATCCAGATCTGTTCCAACAGAATACTCTGCTCCGAACTTCAGCGCAAGCATTCCAAGAATTCCGCTTCCGCATCCCACGTCAAGAATCTTTGTCGTCTCTGTTGTATACTTTCTGATCTGACGGATACAAAGTTGTGTTGTCTCATGCATTCCTGTACCAAATGCTGTACCTGGATCAATATGGATCACCATCTTATCTTCATCCGAAGGCTTTACATCTTCCCAGGATGGAATAATCAGAATATCATCCACATAGAACTGATGAAAATACTTCTTCCAGTTATTCACCCAGTCTACATCCTCTGTCTGGGATTCTTCAATCTCGCAGGCTCCGACATTTACATAAGCAGACATCTCCTCCAGTTCTTTTTTCACATTTGCCAGAACTTTTTCTTTGTCCTCATCCTCTTCCAGATAAAAACTTAAGTAAGCCACACCATCATCTGCCTCGATCTCCGGTAAAATATCAACAAACATCTGCTCTTTATCAGACTCTGTCAGCGGGATCTTATCCTCAATCTCAACACCTTCAATCCCAAGATCTGCCAGCATACTGCTTACAATATCCTCTGCCTCTGTTGTTGTCTTCAATCTGAATTTATTCCATTTCATCTAGTTTTCCTCCTGAAACCACAAATCTAAATCTACGCTTGCACGAATTCCCGGAACCGTACCGGCCTCACTGTACTGCCACATCTTATAATCATATGGACACTGCGGAAGTTCATGATAATCCGCATACCAGAAATCATATTCTGTCAGCTCTTCCATCTTCAAGGTAAATGCCATCCATTTCATATTAGCATAAATCATCGGTTGATATCCAGCCTGTTTCACTCCGTCACAAAAGACTTTACAAAAATTCGTAAAGTCTTCCCTTGTATTCTGGCCTGTTCTTGCTGTATCATCTTTGATTTCTTCTGTGTCATAGACAACAGGTCCTTTAATCTGATACGGCTGGATATGTTCCAAAACAAAGTCAGTCTCTTCGACTGCCTCCGTTGCTGAGATTGCCTGGGAAAAGAAATAGACACCGACTTCCAAACCGGCATCCAATGCGCCTTGTACATTCTGTTCAAACATGGCATCTTCAACTAACGCGCCGCTCTCTCCATATGCACGGTATCCAAGTCTTACGATCACGAATTCGATTCCGCTTTCCTTCACCTGCTGCCAGTCGATCGTCTCTCCCTGGAACTCCGAAACATCAATTCCTTTTTTCGCTGACACTTTTCCCTTCGTATCTTTATACGAAAGATATCCTGTCTCTTCATCTAATGCCAGATTGCTAAAATCATAAGAATTCCTTGGTACTTGATCCTGAAGCCTTGCTCTGTAATTATTCTCTTTCACATCCTGGAAGTCATAGTACTTCTTTCCGTCTTCTGTAACAATCTGAACTCCACTGACAATCTGCGTGTTTTCCTGCTTGTCTTTCTTCGTCTGTCTTGTCTTCACGTTGCCGGAACCCACGCCGACAAGAATAACTGCAAGCCCCCCACAAGAGCCGCCGCCATCCATTGCTTCTTTCTCATTCATTTCCTTCCAATCGCATCTGTTCCGTACCGTTGCAGAAATGTTGTTACTGTTCACACGATGTGCGACCAGCAACGCATCTCGCCATTTTAAATCGCCTTTGGCGATGGGGGGGCGAGATGCATTCAAGCCAAAACATGCATCCTCCGTGTCAATCAGCAAAGTGATTGACACAGGAGTGAACAGTAACGAAATGTTTCCAAGGTAATTTTCCTTATTCGTCTGCTGCAAGCACGATCATTTCATCTCCGGCTTTTATTTTACCACCATGAAGCACTTTTGCAAATACCCCCCCTTCTCGCGGCATGATACATTCTCCCATTTTTTGGAAGATCTGACAGCCATGATGACATTCTTTTCCAATCTGTGTCATCTCTAACAGAACATCATTACATTTTAATCTTGTTCCAACCGGAAGATTACGGAAATCAATCCCCTGAACGATCACATTTTCTCCAAATGCGCCATCTTCTACTTCTGCACCTCTTGCACGGAATGCCTCGATCTTGTCATAAGAAAGAAGACTGATCTGACGATGCCATTTTCCTGCATGCGCATCTCCTTCCAGACCAAAATCTTCAATAAATGTGCCTTCCTCGATTCTTGTCTTCTGTGTTCCCTTTGCCGGACTTGTACAAATTGCTATTACTTTTCCCATTTTTCTATACCTCTCAAATTACTTTTTCACTTTTATAATTTTTGTGTATGATCTGCACCGTTACTTTTCTGTTATTGATTTTATTTCATTACTGATCTAACCACCGATTCCGTACATGCCCCGATGTTCTTTTTTCTGACCAACTTCTTCATCTCTTCGCTCATCCGAGAAATTGTGACAGGCCGGTTTTTTCCAGATTGCCTGACGCATTGCTTCTTTCACTTCTTCATCCGTTGCACCGCTTCTTAAAAGTTTTCTTAAATCAATTCCACTTTCATACTGTAGACAGAGTTTCAGATATCCTTCCGCTGTGAGCCGAATCCGGTTGCAGGAATCGCAAAACTTGTGACTCACTGCACTGATAAATCCAATTCTGCCCTGAAATCCCGAAAAGCTCACATACTCTGCCGGACCATTCCCCAAATGTTTTTCATACGGTTCAGCGTTTCCAAATGCTTTCTCTAAAAGTTCCAGAAGCTCATCCTTGATTTTCCCTGACAGGCTTTTCCCATCCCGATCGGCATCATTCTATAAAACGAACCTCTACCGGATGCTCCTTTGCATACTCTGCCATCTGAATATACTCTTCTTCTGACTGATTCATCGGCACACAATTTAACTTCACACGCAGATTCGGATATTCGAGTGCTGCCTGCAGTCCTTCCAGTGCCTGATTTAATTCCCCCACATCTTGTCACTGTATGGTAACACGTTTCATCCAATGTATCAATACTGATATTCACTGCATCCAGCCCCTGACGCATCAACTCGTCCAACTGATTTTTAAGAAGAATTCCGTTTGTTGTCAATGTCACCTGTTCGATCCCCGAAATTCTCTTAATTTTCCCCCCCAATAAATCCGGCAATCCTTTTCTCACCAACGGTTCCCCACCGGTCAGTTTGATCTTTGAAATCCCAAGTTCTGTACTGATCTGGCATACTCTCTCAATCTCATCAAAAGTCAGAATCTGCTCATGCGGCAGCTGCTCAATGCCCTCTTCCGGCATGCAGTAGACACAGCGCAGATTACAACGATCCGTCACAGAGATACGCAGATATTCTATTGTTCTTCCATATTGATCGATCATCTCTTACATACCTCATATTTTTTATCTCTTACATTACTGTTTTACTTTCCTTCAGAAACTGGTTTTCCACACTCACTTGCATTTCCTGTAAGAATTGCAAGACCATGTTCCAGAGATGGAAGTACTGCTTCTAGATTCTCTTTTACAGCCTTCGGGCTTCCCGGGAAATTAATGATCAACGTCTGATTGCGGATCACTGATGCACCACGGCTCAGCATTGCTCTTGGTGTTACCTGAAGTGAAGCCAGTCTCATCGCCTCTGCAATTCCAGGTGCATTCTTTGTTGCCACGGCAAGTGTCGCTTCCGGTGTGCAGTCACGCGGTGCAAAACCTGTTCCTCCGGTTGTTGCGATCAGATCCACTTTTTTCTCATCTGCAAGTTCGCAGAGACACTGTTCGATCATCTTCTGCTCATCCGGAAGAAGTCTTACTTCTGTCACTTCATATCCGGCTTCTTCTAACATACTGCAAAGAAGCGGTCCACTCTTATCCTCCCGCTCTCCTGCATATCCTTTATCACTCAGTGTCACTACCGCTACTTTCCATCTTTGTTCTTTCTTTTCCACTTTACTTTTCGCCTTCTTTTCTTTCCTTCTTATATCCATTATTGATCAGCCCACTCTTACCGCCGCTCTTTCTGACCAGATAGATTTCCCCAATCTCCATCTTTTTATCCATCGCTTTGCACATATCGTAAACTGTCAAAAGTGCTACACTTGCTCCTGTCAGAGCTTCCATCTCAACGCCTGTCTTCCCGGTCACACGTACCGTACAATTACAATAAATTGCAAGTTCACTCTCAACCATCTCGAACTCTACCTTGCACTTTGTGATCGGAAGAATGTGACACATCGGAATCAGATCCGATGTCCTCTTTGCTCCCATAATCCCTGCTGTTGTCGCAACTCCAAGCACATCCCCCCCTTTGCCTGCAGTTCCTTCTTTGACAGCACGGAACACTTCTTCATTCACCGTGATCTTTCCTGTGGCGGTTGCTTCCCGGACTGTGTCCCGCTTCTCCGTCACATCTACCATAATGGCTTTTCCTTTTTCATCAAAATGTGTAAATCCCATTTTTTTCACCTCTCAATCTGAAAATGCTGTTGATATCCACATTCCCCCCCTTGCAAATATCAACAAGACGATTGCTTTTTTTATACCAAACGATTGTACCACAGAATAGTGCTAAAATTCAATGTTTTGGCAAAAAGAAAGGACAACTATAATAGCTGCCCTTAAAATCAATTATTAAAATTCAATATTCCGCATCTCATCTGACTTCTCCGGAATCTTATGTCTTTCCGCATATCCTGTAAGAATCAGCGTAAGCGCTCCGTCCCCCCCGGTCACATTACAAGCTGTTCCAAAACTATCCTGAAGTGCGAAAATTGTAAGCATCAGTGCTGTTCCCGCATCATCAAACAGAAGGACTCCTGTGATAAGTCCAAGGGATGCCATAACTGTTCCTCCTGGAACTCCCGGTGCACCGATTGCAAATACTCCAAGAAGTATACAAAACAGAAGCATTGTTGGAATTGACGGAAGTTTTCCATACAGAATCTGTGAGATTGTCATACAGAAGAACACTTCTGTGAGTACAGATCCACACAGATGGATATTAGCAAACAACGGAATTCCAAACTGTACCATATCTTTTCTTAATGGTTTTGCCTTTCCTGCACACTGCAGAGCAACTCCAAGTGTTGCTGCGGAAGACATTGTTCCAACAGCTGTCAGATATGCCGGTCCGTAATGCTTCACAACCTCCAGTGGATTCTTTCCTGAATAAACGCCGGCGATTGTATAAAGAAGTGCCATCCAGATATAATGTCCGATCATAACAATAATAATAACCTTAAGGAATACCGGAAGCTGTTTTGTAATGGATCCTTCATACGCCAGAGAACAAAATGTGAATCCAATAAATAACGGAAGGATTGGAATCAAAATCCTTGACACGATGGAAAGCACGATCTTCTGGAATTCTTCCAACATTCCTGTGATTAATTTTGCCTTATTCCATGCCGCTGCAAGTCCGATCATAATAGAAAATACAAGTGCACTCATAACCGGCATGATCTGTGGGATAGAAAGTTCAAACACCATCTCCGGCAGTTCTTTCAGTCCATCTACATCTGTCACAATAGAAAGATGCGGGATCAGCGCATATCCTGCTGCTGTAGAGAATAACGCAGCCCCCCCAACAGAAGATACATATGCAATACATACTGCAAGCAGAAGTAATCTCGATGCATTATTTCCCATCTTTGTAATGGACGGTGCGATAAATCCAATGATGATCAGCGGAACGCAGAATGAAATAATCTGTCCCAGAACATATTTCAAAGTTACAATAATGTTCAGAATTGCATTTGTCAAACCTGTCCCGTCATTTGCATTAAGAGCAAGTCCGGCAAGAATTCCGATCACAACACCTACCAGAAGTTTAAATGGCAGGCTTTTGAAAAAACTAGATTTTTTCATAGGAAGAATCCTCCAATACTATTTTTCGGTCCTAATTCACAGATGTCTGTAATCTCCAACCTTTCTCAGACCTGTTTAGTCTGTATGCAATATTATAATACACGAAGGATAAATCTACAACTGTCTGTTTTTGGCACTTTTTATCTTCTCATCACATCGTCCGCTTACGAACTCACCTTTATTCTTTACTTTTTTATAATTCATGATAAAATATTTGTAATACTATATCGTGTTTAAAAGGAGATTTTAAAATGTTAGTATGTGATTATATCGTAGAACAGATCGACGGAGATTATGCACACTTAAGAAGAGTTGATCTTCCGGATGAAGAGTTAAAACTCGTAGCCAGAGCACTGCTCCCGGCTGAGATTGTAGAAGGTTGTAAACTGCACTATGAACTGATGCAGTATACAATCATCTAATGTTACTATTCTTCTACCTGTTTTTATTCAAAGAAGACTGTAAAGAGGATTCCCTCCTGAAAATATTTCATTTTAAATAAATGGAAATATTTTCAGGCAGGAATCCTCTTTGTACGTTTTCTCTATTTCTTTCCCCGTCAATTAATCTTCATCAAACGGAACAACATCATCCTCTGCATTTTCCACAGCTTCACCAGAACCACCTGCTTTCGGTCCTGCAACGCCTTTTACCTTCATCGTTCTGACATTGATCCCATTGACCTCAATGTGGTCATCCACAGGAATCACAAGGCACTGTCTTCCGTCGATCATTCTTGTCTCTACAAGATCCATCCGGTCTGGATTCACCTTGATCACAACATCCGGTGTCTCGATATTGAACTTTCTTGTCTCTGCGATATTACTTGCCAGAAGCGTTGCTTTCTCACCTGCATTTTCTTCGAAGTTCTTCTCAAAGTTTTCCATCTTCTCATTCGGCACACCGCTCTGCTCGAAAATCTTCTTCACATCCGTTTTATCCAATGTCAGCGGATCCGGTTCTTCTTTGTGTTCTTCGATCATATCATTCAATGTCTCGTGAATGTTACGGACAGTCTCGTAATCACCATCTTCTCCTAATGTATCTTCAATGATCATCTGGAATGTCTCTTTCTGTGTATCCGCAGACATCGGCATCTTCGCACCAAGAAGCTGGTCGATCATCTCCGGCTGAAGATCTTCTGATTTCTTCGTGTAATAAAGCACACTGTGAAGATCAGTACTTCTGTCGTTGAATGCCGGGAAGAGGAATCCTTTGTCCGGCTTATCAACGATCCAGTCACGGATTCTGTCCTGAATACAGTTCTCTTCCGCGTTATAGCTAAGCCCTGCCTTTGACAGACTGACCGGACAGATGCTCATCAGGATATGTTGATATACTTCATCTGAAGCATCATCCATCTCAAGATCATCGGATGTTCTTCCAGGAACATCGTATGCTGCATGGATCAAAATAATGTAATAATTCTCCGCATACTCATACGTTGCAATAACTTTGTCATAGAATTCTTCCAGAAGCATATCGTCTTCGAGACGGCTGTCACGAAGCTTCAACAGAAATTCCTGCGTTCCGCCCGGCATCTCTGCATCCAGTGGAAACTCCATATTCAGCATATTCTTTCCGATACTTCCGGAAAGTGTCTTCTTAAAAATATCAAAATACTTAAATGCTTCTTCCTCCGGAAGTGCGAGAAATGCGTCTTTTGACTCCATCTTTTTATTCTTCTCATAATCCACATAGCAGCCACAGATTTTCGTAATCGCACAGTTTTTCGGTGAGAACTGCTTACGGATCTCAAGTACTTCTTTTTTATTCATATATGTTTCCTTTCTCCATTCTTTCTATGTTATAATGAATAAACCATCTTTTCGGGGGGGATTGTAAATACCGTAGACATAACATTCTTATTTTACCTCTATTTTCATAAGAAAGAAAGATTTGATTTTCTCAAAATTCTATGGTATTATACGCATTCTGAAAATACAGAAAGGAATTTTTTATTATGTCATCCAACTCAGTCACTTTAACTGCCCGGGAACATGTATTTCCACTCTTTGTTAAATATGTCTCAGCAAATGTACTCGGCATGATCGGATATTCTTGTTATATCCTTGCCGATACATTTTTTGTTGCCCGGGGGGGAATCGGCTCGGATGCGATTGCTGCGCTTAATCTGGTTCTTCCTGCTTTCAGCTTGTTAAACGGAACAGGGCTGATGATTGGCATGGGTGCTGCTGCGCGATACTCGCTTTCCTCCGGCAGAGCTGACAGTGAGATTCATCGCACGATCTTCACCCAGGCACTTCAGCTTGCATTTGTAGCTATGCTGTTCTTTTTCAGCATCGGACTGTTTTTTGCAAGACCTCTTTGTGTCTTACTCGGAGCCGACGGAACTACATTGCCGCATGCGATTCCATACATCCGCATCCTGCTTATGTTCTCTCCGCTGTTTTTGTGCAACAATCTGTTGAACTGTTTTGTCAGAAATGATGGAGAACCGCGACTTTCAATGACTGCAATGCTCGTTGGAAGTCTGACAAATATTGTGCTGGATTACATTTTCATCTATCCTATGCAGCTTGGCATGACCGGAGCTGCACTGGCTACTGCAACTGCTCCACTGGTTGGGATGAGTATTCTGTCCATGCATTTCTGGAAAAAGAAGAATCAGTTTCATCTGGTAAAAACAAGGATACATCTGAAAACTGCTATAGATATCTGCCGGCTTGGAGTTTCTTCTCTTGTCGCTGAATTATCTTCCGGCATTGTAATTCTTGTCTTTAACATGCTGACGCTGAAGTTCAGTGGAACGACCGGACTTGCGGCATACAGTATCCTTGCTAATATCGCACTCGTACTTGTGGCGATCTTTACCGGAATCGGGCAGGGCATCCAGCCGATTGTCAGCAGCCACCCTGGTAAAAATGGAGCTCCTGTACGCAACCAGGTAAGACGTTATGCATTAAGCACTGCATTACTTATGGCTTTCATTGCCTATCTGGTTGTCTTTGTCTTTGCAGTTCCGATTGCTGACTTATTTAATAAAGACAAGGATCCGTTGCTTACTTCAATGGCAGCAGAAGGCATGCGCATTTACTTTGTAAGCCTGTTCTTTTCAGGCATCAATATGGTGTCAGCCACTTATTTAAGTGCTTCCGACCAGCCGGTACCGGGATTCATCATCTCTATCCTGCGCGGCCTTGTACTGATCCTGCCGATTGCTTTCCTGCTTGCCGCACTTTTTGGAATGACAGGTATCTGGCTCTGCCTTCCTGTTACCGAGGCAATCGTGTGTGTCGTGACCTTCTTCTTTCTGAGAAAATTTTAAGTAAAGTACTTACAAAAGAAGAACCCTGTTACGAATGTATTGATTCATACATCTCATAACAGAGTTCTTTTTTTACCTTATTTTAAATATTTCGCTGTCTCAAGAATACGGTTTGCATTCTCAATTCTCTCCTGTGTCGGAGGATCGATTCCCTCTAACTTGTAATCATATCCAAGTTCTTTCCACTTATATGCACCAAGTGTATGATATGGAAGAACTTCAACACGCTCTACATTATCCAGTGTCTCGATGAAATCATGAAGTCTCTCCAGGTACTCATCCTTGTCACTGCGCTCCGGAACGAGTACGTGACGGATCCAGATTGGTTTCTTGATATCAGACAGATAACGTGCAAACTCAAGAATATTCTTGTTGCTCTGTCCCGTGAGAATCTTATGCTGCTCATCATCAATGTGTTTGATGTCAAGCATCAGCATATCTGTGTATTTCAGCAGCTCCTGCATTTTACCAAAGAATGGTTCTTCCTTTGTAAATACAGCTCCGCTTGTATCAATATTGGTATGAACTCCCTGTTCTTTCGCTTTCTTGAAAAGGTCAATCAGGAAATCCATCTGCATCAGTGGCTCTCCACCGCTGACTGTGATACCACCTTTATCTTTCCAGTAGCTTTTATAGCGAAGTGCTGTCTTAAGCAGTTCATCTGTTGTCTTCAGTTCGCCGTCCTGCATCTTCCATGTGTCCGGGTTGTGGCAGAACTGGCAGCGCATTGGACATCCGCTTACAAAAATGATAAAGCGTACGCCAGGTCCGTCAACGGAACCGAAGCTTTCTGTTGAGTGAATGTATCCTTTTACTTCTGACATTGTCTTTCCCTCCTAAATTTTGTTTAAAAAAGGACGCAGCATGGTGAAATGACTGCGTCCTGATATATTATCTGTTATTTATGATCTTTTATCCGCAAATCGCAACATTATTTACATGTGGTCATGGCAAGTTCTTGCGATAACGTCAAGCTGCTGCTCACGAGTAAGGTCGATAAACTTAACAGCGTATCCTGATACACGGATTGTGAAGTTAGCGTACTCAGGTTTCTCTGGGTGCTCCATAGCATCTTTCAGCTTCTCAACACCAAATACGTTTACGTTCAGGTGATGTGCTCCCTGATCGAAGTATCCGTCAAGTACGTGAGCAAGGTTCTCTTTACGCTCTTCATCAGAATGTCCAAGTGCACCTGTTGATTGTCTGTGTATTAGAGATTCCGTCAAGTGCAAGCTCGTAAGGAAGCTTAGCAACAGAGTTAAGAGAAGCAAGAAGTCCGCTCTGCTCTGCGCCGTAAGACGGGTTAGCTCCTGGTGAAAGTGGCTCTCCAGCCTTTCTTCCGTCCGGAAGAGATCCTGTAGCCTTACCATATACAACGTTAGATGTAATTGTAAGGATAGATGTTGTCGGTACAGAATGTCTGTATGTGTGGCACTTGTTCAGTTTGTGCATGAATTTCTTCAGAAGCCATACAGCAATCTCATCTGCACGGTCATCATCGTTACCGTATCTTGGGAAGTCTCCCTCAATCTCGAAGTCTGTTGCAAGACCATCTTCGTCACGGACAACTTTAACCTTAGCGTATTTGATAGCGCTCAGGGAGTCAACTACATGTGAGAATCCAGCAATACCTGTTGCGAAAGAACGTTTAACGTCTGTGTCGATCAGGGACATCTGAGCTGCCTCATAGTAGTATTTATCATGCATGTAGTGGATCATGTTCAGTGTATCAACATACAGCTTGGACAGCCACTCCATCATCTGGTCATATTTCTCCATTACTTCATCGTAATCAAGGTACTCGGAAGTAATTGGCTGGTAAGCCGGTCCTACCTGTACTTTGTTCTTCTCATCGATACCACCGTTGATAGCGTAAAGAAGACACTTAGCAAGGTTTGCACGAGCTCCGAAGAACTGCATCTCTTTACCTGTCTCTGTAGCAGATACACAGCAGCAGATGCTGTAGTCATCGCCCCATACCGGACGCATAACATCATCGTTCTCATACTGGATAGAACTTGTTGTTACAGAAATCAGGGAAGCGAACTTCTTGAAGTTCTCTGGCAGTCTTGAAGAATAAAGAACTGTCAGGTTCGGCTCTGGTGAAGGTCCCATGTTGTTCAGTGTGTGAAGGAAACGATAGTCGTTCTTTGTTACCATAGAACGTCCGTCCTGTCCAAGTCCACCAACCTCAAGTGTTGCCCATGTCGGGTCTCCTGAGAACAGCTGGTTGTAAGATGGGATTCTTGCGAACTTAACCATACGGAATTTCATTACCATGTGGTCGATGATCTCCTGAGCTTCCTTCTCTGTGATCTTTCCAGCCTTCAGGTCTCTCTCGATATAGATATCAAGGAATGTAGAGATACGTCCTACAGACATAGCTGCACCATTCTGAGTCTTGATTGCTGCAAGATATCCGAAGTACAGCCACTGAGCTGCTTCATGAGCATCCTTAGCCGGCTGTGAAATATCAAATCCGTAAGCTGCAGCCATTTCTTTCATTTCTTTCAGAGCTTTGATCTGATCTGCAAGCTCTTCACGAAGACGGAAATCCTCACCCTTCATGCCGTGTCTTGCATAACGCTCGAAGTCATACTGTTTTCTCTCGATCAGGAAGTCGATACCATACAGTGCAACACGACGGTAGTCACCTACGATACGTCCACGTCCGTATGTATCCGGAAGTCCTGTAATAATCTTGTTATGACGAGCTTTCTTCATCTCTGGTGTGTAGATGTCGAATACTCCCTGGTTGTGTGTTTTATGATATTTTGTGAAGATCTCATGCAGTTTCTCGCTTGGCTGATATCCGTATGTTGTACAAGCCTGCTCTGCCATCTTGATTCCACCATAAGGCATGAATGCTCTCTTCAGCGGTTTGTCTGTCTGCAAACCAACAATCTGCTCAAGATCTTTCATGCTCTCATCGATATATCCTGGGCCGTATGCTGTCAGACCGGAAACAACTTCTGTCTCCATGTCGAGAACTCCGCCCTTAGCTCTTTCTTCTTTCTGAAGTTCCTGCAGTCTTCCCCCCCATAATTTGTCTGTTGCTTCTGTTGGTCCCTCAAGGAATGACTCATCACCTTCATATGGTGTGTAGTTCTCCTGGATGAAATCACGCACGTCTACAGAGTGTGTCCATTTTCTTCCCTTGAAGCCAGCCCACTGCTCAAAATTAGCCATTGAAAAATCCTCCTATATTCTTTCCTAAAATAGTTTTGTAATTGTTTTACGGGCATAGTATAACACCGTGTTAAATAAATGACAAGCGTAAAATCGAGAATAAATATCGGAAATCGCTTTGTATTCGATTTAGTACAAAATATACGAAAAAACGCCCATTTTACGGGGGGGAATTGTACGAACTTTAATACAGTAAAAATGTACTGTAAAAAGAACATTTTCCCCATGTGTACGGTCTGATTTACAGACAAATAAACAGCCTCTTTTTCTTTCAAAATTCACTCTAGGTACTTTTCCTCTATGATAACGATTTCGTTTCATGTTTTCTCTATATTTTTGTCAATGGAGTTACGTTCTGTTTTTTGATATAATAGTGCATTAGCGTATCTATATTTAGTTTATGAAAGAGGAATATTATGGAAATCAGAAAGACAAAACCTGAAGAGCTTGAAGTACTTCTTAAGATGTATGAACATGCACGGACATTCATGGCAACTCACGGAAATGCTTCTCAGTGGGAAAACACTTATCCTTCTCCACAGTTGATTCTGGATGACATCACTGAGGGGGGGAACAGTTATGTCTGCACAGAACAGGATCAGATCATTGCTACTTTCTATTATAAAGAAGGGGGGGCTGATCCGACTTATATGCGCATCTACGATGGGGGGGACTGGATCAACGACTCCCGTTACGGAGTCGTCCACCGCATCACTTCCACCGGAAATGTAAAAGGTGCAGCGTCCTTCTGCCTGAACTGGGCCTTGGAACAATGCGGCAACATCCGTATTGATACACACCGGGACAATATCGTAATGCAGCATCTGTTAGATAAGAATGGATTCAAATATTGCGGAATCGTATATGTTGAGGATGGAACAGAACGAATTGCTTATCAGAAAGTGGTTTAATAATACCAAAATCCATAAAGCAAGGAGCAGAGACATTTGATTTTAATGTCTCTGCTCCTTGTTGCTATATGTCTCACAGAATCTTGCTGCGAAGGACGGTTCTTCTCCACCTGCATAGAGATGTGAGATATCTCCTACTTTCAATCCTCGGAAATATGCCGTTCCCTGTTCTCTCTCTTCTGTTACTACTTCTGTCACAGAAGTCGGTGCAAGAGCCAGACTATGCCAAAGCACGAATGGTGATACATTCCATAAATGGGACAACAGCACGCAGCTGATTCCGAAATGGCAGAAAAATGTCACTGTCTCATCACTTTCTTTCTCCACACGATAATGCGCCCCTTCTCTTACATATCCATGCTCTGCGAGAAAGCAATCAAATTCTTCAATCACATGATCGTATACTTCTACAAGATCAGAATTTTTCGCCACTTCTGTTTCACGCCATGCATTTTTATCCATATAAGCTTCATGTTCTGTCCAATACCCCGGAACCATATCCCATGCAATTCTAGGCAGGAAATGCTCACCTTCTTTTTTCACATCGGGATATGCTTTTTCAAGTTCCGGATTTTTATTCAAATCAACCTGCGCCGGGAACTCTTGCAGCCAATCCAATATTTCTGCTGTTTTCCCAGTTACCTCAAGACATGGAGCCGCCGTATCCTTCGCTCTTCCAAGTGGAGACTTATAGCATTCCCCCCATATTCATAGATGCTGCACGTTTTGCAAGCAGTGCCGCTTCACGTCTTCCTTTTTCTGTTAATGTGTCATTTACATAATCCGGATCTCCGTGACGGATCAATAAAATTCTCATCGTGCTTCTCCTTTGTAATCAATTATTTTCTCCAACCATTCCTCTGCCAGTTTGGGCCAGATCTGTACTTCTTTCAGAGTCTTTCGGATTTCTTCTTTCTGCTCTGCTGTCCATTTCGGTGGCTGTGTTCTTCCAATCCCATTTTGCACAAGAAGTTCTTCTCCCTTTTCCTTTGAAAATGAAGTTTCTCCCGCAAGAATCGCTTCTGCAAGCATACGAAGCTGCTCCTGTGTATAAGGCTGTCTTCCTCTGCGTTCCAGCCAGTCCTCTGTTGCAACAGACATTCCATGTACGCCTTCTGAAAATACATGGTGCGCAAATGGAACTCCTTCTTCCAGACATTTCTGGGCTAAAAGATAGCTATTCTGTACTGGAACGGTTCCATCCGTTGCTGTCTGCCAGATAAAACATGGTGGCATTTCTTTTGTTACATACTTTTCAATTGACATATATTCCAGCTCTTTTTTTGTAGGATTCTTTCCAAACAGAGCTACAAAAGAATCTTTATGTGTGTACTTTCCTGTAGTGATTACCGGATAAGACAGCACTGCAGCATCCGGTTTGTTTGAAAACTTCTGATATTTTTCATCCGAATCCTCAATATCCGCTCCATGCACACACAGACTCGCACACAGATGTCCTCCGGCTGAAAATCCACAAACCACGATCTGATCCGATAAAATATGCAGCTGTTCTGCACGAAAACGGATCATTCGCACTGCTCTGGAAATATCTTTCAGCGGCTGAAGCTTTAATGGTGCTTCATCCAGTGGATTCACTGTATATTCAAGGACGAACACATTATAACCGGCCTGATAAAATTCCATTGCAACCAGATGTGCTTCCGAAGGCGATACAAGTCTGTAACCGCCTCCCGGAACCACCAGCATCGCCGGATGCATCAGCTCATCCTCATGAATATAGCTGACCATAATCGGGATAAACCCATGCGCCGCCGGGTAATGATATTCTTCTTTGTGCCATAATTCTATTCTTTCGCCTATCATGTGTTAATACCTCCTGTCTGATTTATAATTTGTGCTTTTCTGTTATTCTTTTAGGAGCACGGACTTTGCTCGTTGCTCGCGTAAAAAAGCCACGAAAGACAAGATCCCCCCCAACCTTGTCTTCCATGACTCCCATTACATACACTCAACTTGCTTTACAGTTCGAATCCTTCCAGATATGGATTCTCTGCCTCAGAAAACTTCTCTTCCTCAACCATCTGCGCGATTGCCGGGTCAAGCGGCATCTTTCCAAGAACCGGAACATTAAGATCTGCTGCGATCTCGTCAATGTGGCTCTCGCCAAATACTTTGATCTCTTTGCCACAATCCGGACATTTCACATAACTGTAGTTCTCAACAATTCCAAGAACCGGAATATTCATCTGCTTCGCCATTCCATATGCCTTCTTCACGATCATCTGTACAAGATCCTGCGGAGATGTAACGATCACAACGCCATCAACCGGAAGAGACTGGAATACTGTCAGCGGAACATCACCTGTTCCAGGTGGCATATCAACGAAGAGATAATCAAGATCTCCCCACATAACATCTGTCCAGAACTGCTTTACAACACCTGCGATCACTGGTCCCCTCCAGATAACCGGTGCTTCCTCGTCTTCCAAAAGAAGATTGACAGACATGATCTTTGTTCCATCTGCTGCTTCACATGGAAGAATTCCCTGCTCAGTTCCTACTGCCATCTCATGAAGTCCATACATCTTTGGGATAGATGGACCTGTAATATCTGCATCCATGATACCAACATTATATCCTTTTGCTCTCATCATTCTTGCAAGGGATGCTGTCACGAGTGACTTACCAACGCCGCCCTTTCCACTGACAACGCCGATCACTTTTTTAATAGATGAATACATGTTCATCGGTTCATGCATATCAACTTTCTTACTTGTGCATGTTCCTGCACTGGCACAGCTGGCACAGGATTCCTCTGAACATCCTGCTGTTTTCTGCTCTTCTGCCATAATACCATAACCTCTTTTCTACAAATAAATAGTGGTATCATTGTAGCACATTTTCTCACAGAATGATAGGCTGAACCTATGCTTTTATTTTTCTAAGTGTTATACTTATGTTAATTCTTAATTCATTCTAACTTGAATACAATTAGAAAGGAGTTTTCCTATATGCCAGTAATATCCGAACAGCTCAAGCCAATCGATACCGTCAATGGATTCCAGATCCGTCCCGGCTTTTTCCGTGAATTTGGTGCAGTCGCTATCCCGGGTGGTGTCAACTTTACGATTCATACACACGGAGCTACCTCCTGCGAGCTTCTGCTGTTTCACCGCAAAGCCGAAGAACCTTACGCCGTGATTCCATTTCCGGAAAGTTACAGGATTGGTTTCTGCTATTCTATGATCGTCTTTGATCTGGATATCGAAGAATTTGAGTACGCCTATCGATTGGATGGTCCTTATGATGAAAAGAAAGGACTCCGTTTTGATAAAAACAAAATCCTGCTGGATCCTTATGCGCGCGCCGTCACCGGACAAAGCCAGTGGGGGGGCATGTAAATAACGCCCAGCATGGTTATCGTGCCCGTGTGGTACAATCCAACTTTGACTGGGGGGGTGACCAACGTCACCATTCTATTCCTATGGAAGACTTGATCATCTACGAGCTACACGTCCGCGGATTTACCATGGATGAAAGTTCCGGTGTTAAGCACCACGGTACATTCGAAGGCCTGCGCGAAAAGATTCCTTATTTGAAAGAACTTGGAGTCAATGCTGTTGAACTAATGCCAATCTTCGAATTTGATGAGATGCGTGATGTACGATTGATTGATGAAAATGAACTTATTGATTTCTGGGGGGGATATAATCCTGTCAGTTTCTTTGCACCAAATACAAGCTACTGTTCTTCTATGGAATATAACCGCGAAGGACTGGAACTCAAGACACTGATCAAAGATCTCCATGACAATGGTATAGAAGTGATCCTCGATGTCGTCTTCAACCACACTGCTGAGGGAAATGAATTCGGTCCGTGCTTTTCTTTCAAAGGCTTTGACAACAACATTTACTATATGTTGACTCCGGACGGACATTATTATAATTTCAGCGGATGTGGAAATACACTGAACTGCAATCACCCTGTTGTACGAGACATGATTTTGGAGTGTCTGCGTTACTGGGTCATCGAATACCGTATAGATGGATTCCGTTTTGATCTTGCTTCCATTCTTGGGCGAAATGATGACGGAACCCCTCTAAGCCAACCACCGCTTCTGCGAAGCCTTGCATTCGACTCAATCCTTGGAAATGTAAAACTGATCGCTGAAGCATGGGATGCCGGCGGACTTTATCAGGTCGGTTCCTTCCCTTCCTGGAAGCGCTGGGCTGAATGGAATGGGCGCTACCGTGATGATATGCGCCGCTTTTTAAAAGGAGATGACTTCCTTGCCCAGACTGCTGCAGCAAGAATCACAGGTTCTCCTGATCTGTACGATCCTGCTTACCGAGGTGGAAATGCTTCCATCAACTTTCTCACCTGTCATGATGGATTCACGCTTTATGATCTGTACAGTTATAACCAGAAGCATAATGAAGCCAACGGTTGGGGGGGGAACACTGACGGAGCTGACGACAATAACAGCTGGAACTGTGGCGTAGAAGGCGAAACAGATGATCCTGCCATTCTGGCACTTCGTAAACGACTGATGAAAAATGCCTGTGCCGTTCTGCTTTGCAGCCGCGGAACTCCAATGTTCCTCTCCGGTGATGAATTTGCAGACACACGTTATGGAAATAATAACCCTTATTGCCAGGATAACCTGATCTCCTGGCTGGACTGGAGTCTCCTCAAAAAAATAAGGATCTGTTCGATTTCTTTCAATATATGATCCAGTTCCGCAAAGATCACCCTGTCATCCGTAAGGATCTAGAGCCAAGCTATCTTGGTGTTCCGGCAATGAGCACGCATGGGCTCACTCCGGATGAGACAAATTTCTCCGGTGACCGCCATGTTGTCTGTGTACGATTCGCAGGTTATGATGAAGCAATACAAGAAGAAGACCTTGTTTATCTGGCTGTAAATTCCGGATGGTTTCCGGTCACACTCACTCTGCCGGAACTTCCTGAACATTACAAATGGAAAGTTGCGGTCAACACCGGCGATGCTAAATGTCAGTTTTTTCACAAAAATTCAATGCCTACGGTAGAATCTAAAATATTTTTAGGTGAACGCTCTGTTATTATTTTCGTTGCTACCGCTATATGAATTGATTTTTTTATCTATTTCTCAATATTTTTTAGAATATTTTTGTTTATTTTTAACAAGCTTGTTGTTTGTATAATAAATAACAGGCTTGTCATTTTTTAAACTTTTCTTGATAATTTTTAGATTTATTTGTAGAATATTACTAAATGGAACTTTACTGGTTTGAAGATAGGTTTTTTCAAATACATTTCCTATTTTAAAATCAGTCAGTAATGAACGTTATGGTAAAAGGAGAGGTTTAAAATGAGTAGACTTGAAATCCCAGGTCCAGACAAAGGCCAGCTCGTCGTTGAAGAGCTGTACAAAGATCTGGAACGCAGAATTGAATCCAGCCCTCCGGGATTATGTCCGGTTGACATGACTCGTGCATTCATCGAGATGTGTCAGACACAATCCTGCGGAAAATGTACCCCCCCGTGCCGCGTTGGGCTGTGGCAATTGAAGAACCTTCTGACAGATGTTATGAACGGTACTGCTACAATGGAGACACTTGATCTGATTGACACATTGTCTGAATCCATTCGCGAAGGATCTGACTGTCCGATCGGATATGAAGCCGGTGCCATGGTACATAAGAGCTTAAGAGACTGTCGCGAAGATTATGAAGAACATGTCCGTCAGGGACGCTGTACCTGCCACTATACACAGCCTGTACCTTG
Organism: Mediterraneibacter faecis JCM 15917; assembly: GCA_001312505.1. Classification (GTDB taxonomy): domain Bacteria; phylum Bacillota; class Clostridia; order Lachnospirales; family Lachnospiraceae; genus Mediterraneibacter; species Mediterraneibacter faecis. The sequence continues at coordinate 62,617 of BBDW01000005.1, read as the reverse complement.
CGTTTCTCTCTGTCCTGCACATGTTGATATCCCTGGATATATCGCGCTGACCGGAGAGGGCCGTTACGCTGACGCAATCCGTCTGATCCGTAAGGATAATCCGTTCCCGACAACCTGCGGTTTTATTTGTGAGCATCCTTGTGAGGCCCGCTGCCGTAGAAATATCGTAGATGATGCCATCAATATCCGTGGACTGAAACGTATGGCCGCTGATTATGCAGGCAAGGTTCCACCACCGGAATGCGCACCTTCCACCGGAAAGCGTATCGCTGTCGTAGGCGGTGGACCTGGTGGACTCAGTGCTGCTTACTACCTGCAGTTGATGGGACATCAGACAACCGTATTCGAGATGCTTCCAAAGCTCGGCGGAATGCTCCGCTATGGAATCCCGAACTACAGACTTCCAAAAGATCGTCTTGACGAAGATATTCAGGCAATCCTTGAGACAGGAGTTCAGGTAGAATTTGGAAAACGTATTGGTAAAGATATCACAATTCAGAGTCTCCGCCAGGAATATGATGCTGTTCTTATTTCCATCGGTGCAAGCACTGATAAGAAGCTTGGTATCGAAGGCGAACATGCAGAAGGCGTCATCTCTGCTGTGTCCTTCCTTCGTGATGTTGGAGCAGACAAGAGCCCTGATCTTACCGGACAGGAAGTTGCTGTCATCGGTGGCGGTAACGTTTCCATGGACGCCGTCCGCACAGCAAAACGTCTCGGTGCTAAAAAAGTAAGTATCGTTTACAGACGCCGTACTGCAGATATGACTGCTCTTCCGGCTGAGATCGAAGGTGCAGTTGCAGAGGGAATTGAAGTACTTACACTGAAAGCGCCATCCAGAATCGAGACTGATAAGAACGGACACGTTTCAGGTATCTACGTCACACCACAGATGATCAGCAAGATCAAAGATGGGCGTGCAAGTGTCTGTCCGACAGGTGAAGAAGATTTCCTTATCCCTTGTCAGACACTCATCGTTGCGATTGGTCAGGATATCGAATCTGAACACTTCGCTGAAGCCGGTGTTCCGGTTTCCCGCGGTAAGATCATGACAGAGCGTTATGGCGGTTTCGACAATATCCCTGGCGTATTCGCCGGTGGAGACTGTGCATCCGGACCTGCTTCTGTAATCAAAGCAATCGCCGCTTCAAAGGTTGTTGCAGCCAATATCGATGAATATCTTGGTTTCCACCATATCATCAGCTGCGATGTTGAGATTCCGGAGCCTCGCTTAAGCGACCGTGAACCTTGCGGAAGAGTTGAACTTACAGAACGTGAAGCTTGCAGCCGTGTCTGTGATTTTGAAGGTGTTGAAAACTGTATGACAGAAGCCGAAGCAAAACAGGAATCCCACAGATGCCTGCGCTGCGACCACTTCGGTTATGGTATCTTTAAAGGAGGTCGGAAAGAAAAATGGTAAATATTACAATTGATAATCAGAAAATATCCGTACCTTCCGGAACTACTATCATGGAAGCTGCGGCAAAACTTGGAACTCCGATTCCGAAATTATGTTATTTAAAAGATATCAACGAGATTGCGGCATGCCGTGTCTGTGTTGTTGAAATTGAAGGGAAAGATCGTCTGGTCACATCCTGTAATAACGTTGTAACCGAAGGCATGGTGATCTACACGAACAGCCCGAAGGTACGCATTGCAAGAAGACAGACTGTACAGCTTATCCTTTCCCAGCATGACTGCAAATGTGCAACCTGTGTCAGAAGCGGGAACTGTACACTTCAGCAGGTTGCAAATGATCTGAACCTGATCGATCTTCCGTTCAAAGAACGCTTTGAAGATACACCTTGGGACAAGACATTCCCACTCATCCGTGATTCACGCAAATGTATCAAATGTATGCGCTGTATCCAGATTTGTGACAAGATCCAGGGACTGAACATCTGGGATGTTACAAGTACAGGTTCAAGAACAACGATCAATGTAAACGGAAATAAAAAGATCAATGAAGTCTCCTGTTCTCTCTGCGGACAGTGTATCACTCATTGTCCTGTCGGCGCACTTCGTGAGCGTGATGATACAGAGGATGTATGGAGTGCGATTGCTGACAAGAAGAAAGTGGTGGTTGCACAGGTTGCTCCGGCAGTCCGTGCTGCGTGGGGGGGAGAAGCTCTCGGCCTGTCCAGAGAAGAAGCAACAATCGGAAAGATCATGGACGCCTTGAAAAAGATCGGCATAGACTACGTCTTCGATACTTCTTTCTCTGCTGACCTTACGATCATGGAAGAAGGAAATGAATTCCTGCAGCGCTTCACCAAAGGAGAATTAAAGTTGCGTCCGATGTTCACTTCCTGCTGCCCTGGCTGGATCCGTTTCATCAAATCACAGTACCCACATCTGGTGCCACAGCTGTCCACAGCCAAGTCACCACAGCAGATGTTCGGTGCTGTTATGAAGACTTATTTTGCACAGTCCATCGGTGTCGCTCCGGAGGACATTTACACCGTATCTGTCATGCCTTGCGTAGCGAAAAAAGGTGAACGCAACATGGAACTTTTCTACGGCGAGTATGCCGGACATGACATTGACACAGTTCTCACTACAAGAGAGCTGACAAGAATGATCCGTGCTGCGCATATTGATCCAAAGAGCCTGAAAGACCGCGAATGTGATCCGCTTATGAAAGAGTGGTCCGGTGCCGGTGTTATCTTCGGTGCTACCGGCGGTGTTATGGAAGCTGCACTTCGTTCCGCACACTATCTTGTAACAGGACGTAACCCAGATCCGGATGCATTTAAGATTGTCCGCAGTCCATCCTTTGAGACGGGTGTTGTAGAAGCTGAAGTCCAGATCGGTGATGCTACGATCCGTGCTGCTGTTGTCAGTGGTCTTGGAAATGTACGCAAACTGCTTGAAGCAATTGAACACGGTGAAGTACACTACGACTTTGTGGAAGTTATGGCCTGTCCGGGCGGATGCGTCGGCGGAGGCGGCCAGCCGATCCACGACGGCGAAGAGCTTGCACACACACGCGGTGCAAACCTCTACTTCCTTGACAAGAACGCAAAGATCCGTTTCTCCCATGAGAACCAGGATGTTATGAAATTGTACAACGATTTCCTTGAGAAACCATTGTCACACAAATCACATATGCTGCTTCATACAGATCATACAAAGTGGGATATGCCTAGATAATAATTCCTATATAAAACAAGAGCCAGAACAGTGGGAAGATGCGGTGCTGTTTCTGGCTCTTGCCAAAATCAGGCAGGACGGATTCATTTTCCCGACCTGCCTGATTCATCATATTCTTATTCTACTGTTACACTCTTTGCAAGGTTTCTCGGCTTATCTACATCAAGTCCCTTTGCAACACTTACATAATATCCGAGCAGCTGCAGCGGAATCACTGCGAGACTTCCCATAAAGTGCTCATCCACCTTCGGAACATAGACTGTAAAGTCTACCTTGTCTTCCATCTCATAATTGCCATAGTTTGTCACACCCATCAGATATGCGCCACGGCTCTTACATTCCATCATATTGCTGACTGTCTTCTCATACAGCTTGCTCTGTGTCAGAACTCCGATTACGAGAATATTGTCCTCGATCAGACTGATTGTTCCATGCTTTAACTCACCTGCCGCATAAGCCTCAGAATGAATATAAGAAATCTCTTTCAGTTTCAGACTTCCTTCCAGACACACTGCATAGTCCACTCCACGGCCTACAAAGAAGACGTCATGTGCATTCGCATATTTGGCTGCGAACCACTGGATTCTCTCCTTATCCTGAAGAATCTTCTCAATCTTCTCCGGAATTGTCTGAAGCTCGGAAATGTAATAGCTGTACTGCTCGTCTGTGATCAGTCCTTTCACTTTTGCAAACTGAACTGCAATACAATCAAGAGCTACAAGCTGTGCGCTGTATCCCTTTGTTGTAGCAACCGAAATCTCCGGTCCTGCCAGTGTATAGAACACCTTATCTGCCTCACGGGCAATACTGCTTCCGATTACATTTACAACTGCAAGTGTAGCAAGTCCTTTATCTTTCGCCATACGCATAGCTGCCAATGTATCTGCGGTCTCTCCGGACTGGCTGATCACGATAACCAGACCATCCTTCACAAGCGGCATCTCACGGTAACGGAACTCAGATGCAAGCTCTACTCGAACCGGAATCTGAGCCAGCTCCTCGATCACATACTGAGCCTCAACTCCTACATGCCATGCAGAACCGCACGCAACAATGTAAATCTGGCTGTATTTCTTAATCTCTTCCTCTGTAATATCAATATCCGTAAAGTCGATCACTCCGTCTTTCACAACAGAATTCAGAGTATCACGGATTGCTTTCGGCTGCTCATAGATCTCTTTCATCATGAAATGCTCGAAACCGGCCTTCTCTGCTGCCTCTGCATCCCATTTGATCTCTGTTGTCTCTTTCTCGATCTCGTCACCATTGAGATCATAGAAATGAGCCTCTCCCGGAACAAGCTTTGCAAACTCAAGGTTTCCGATATAGTATACATTTCTTGTGTATTTCAGGATTGCCGGTACATCAGATGCAACATAAGTCTCGCCATCTGCAATACCGATGATCATCGGGCTGTCTTTTCTGGCAACCCAGATCTCTCCCGGATAATCCTTGAACATCAGCTCAAGTGCATAAGAACCACGTACACGAACCATAGTCTTGGCAATCGCATCGATCGGTCCTAAATTATATTTCTTATAATAGTAGTCAACCAGTTTGATCACTACTTCTGTATCTGTATCACTGTAGAATGTATAACCATGCTTTAACAGCTTCTCTTTCAACTCTGTATAGTTTTCGATAATACCGTTATGTACTCCGACAACCTCAGCCTCAACTGTACCGGATCCACTTCTCTCACAGTTTCCGGATACATGCGGATGTGCATTGACCTGACTTGGCTCACCGTGAGTCGCCCAGCGTGTATGACCGATACCGCAAGTTCCCTTGAGTGCCTTACCACTGTCTGTCTTCTCTGAAAGATTACTCAGACGTCCCTTCGCCTTAACAACCTGTGCAAGATGCTCTCCGTCACGCACTGCAAGACCTGCTGAATCATATCCTCTGTATTCCAGCTTAGACAATCCGTCCAACAGAATCGGAGCTGCCTGATGGTTTCCTGTAAATCCTACGATTCCACACATAAATAATTCCTCCTATTAACTATCTGCATCCCTCTCTACAAATAGTTATATACATTTCCATGTTGTTTTCCCTTTTCAATGAGCCTATCACTTTCGTAATTGTTACAAAAAAGTTAAATAACTCATTCGTTAGTGTAACACAGATAGGCGAAATAGGGAAGTAAAAAATGCATTTTCTTAATCACTTTCCCATCACTACAGTGGCCAATCAGGGAACCTTCCGTTCACGATTGCATGCATGATCCTGTCCTTCGCCCCCCCTGGCGTCTCCCTGTTGATCTGCTCCATCAACTGTTTTGCATATGCTCTTTTTGTTGAACCGTCTACCGGGCACGTATTCTTAACCACACGGATTCCCTGGTCTGCAACAAAGTGCGCTACACCTTGCTCCGGAACATACATCATCGGACGGATCACCGTCACTCCCGCTTCCGGCAATTCTGTCACTGGTGGGAATGCATAGAACCGACCTTCATAGATTAATGACATCAATGCTGTCTCAATAAAATCATCCTTATTATGTGCATATGCCATCTTATTGATTCCAAGCTCTCCCAGCCGTTGATACATCGCACCCTTCCGAAGCTTTGCACACAAAGAACACGGTCTTGTATCCTTATTCTCCTGAAATACGATCCGGGCAATCTCTGTATCAACCTGCTCATAAGGAATCTCCAGGTGCTCACAAAACTCTGCTACGCCCGTAAAATCCATCCCTTCAAATCCTACGTTGCAGGTAATCGCAGATAATTCGAACCTCTTCGGGTAAAATTCCTGCAGCAGCTTCATCGCATAAAGCAGAGTCAGGGAATCCTTACCGCCGGAAACACCTACTGCAATCCTGTCACCGTCTTCTATCATGTTGTAATCTTGTATCGCCTGACGGATCAGACTTAATAATTTCTGTTGTTTCATACTTCCTTCATTTTTTCTTTCACTTTATCCGGTACATCAATCAGTCCAAATCGATAAAACATTCCATAAATGTAGGTAACGCCCCCCCTGATATCTCCAAGAGCCTTCGGCCTTTCAACTATTTCTCCTGTCTGCTTTATATTATGAAATGCCAGCCTCACCGAACTCCAGGCCAGACTTTTACTTTTTTCCCTGCGGTCAATCCAAAGTTCTTTTGTATATTCACCATTTCTTCCTTTTCGCACTTCATAGGTGAACGACAAACCGGAATATGTTTTAAACGTTATGTTTTGATAACTGAGGATCATATCCCATAAATGCTCCTCACTTAATTTTTCCTGCTGTTTCCTCATTAGATCATAATATCACTTTTCCATAATACTTTACAACAATTTTGCGAAATTCAGGTTGCGGATTTTGTAAGCACCTCTTATACTTTATTATTATGTACGAATTTGGAGGGATGAAAGCATGAAGATACTTCTGATCAATGGGAGTCCTAAAGGTAAAAGAAGTAATTCATTAAAGCTTGCATACAGTTTTATTGAAGGATTTAAAAATGGATGTACGGATGATGAAGAAAGCATCTCCATCGATGAACTCCATGTAGCTTCAATGAATATAGCTGCGTGTAAAGGATGCTTTGCGTGCTGGCAGAAAACGCCTGGCATATGCTGTATCAAGGATGATATGCAAAAGGTTATTGAAAAATTGATTGATGCTGATCTTATTCTGTGGTCTTTTCCACTGTACTATTTTAATGTCCCAGGTATCTTAAAGAATTTGATCGATCGTCAGCTTCCTATGAGTCTTCCTTTTATGAGTTCAAAACAGAACGGATACGGAAGCGGAAGTCATGACTCCAGATATGATATGGAAGGTAAAAGGCATGTTCTGATTTCCACCTGTGGCTTTTATTCTGCTGTTGGAAACTATGACAGTGTATTGCGGATGTTTGATCATTTTCTCGGCAAAGGAAATTATACGACCATCTTTTGTGGTCAGGGAGAATTATTCCGTGTAAAAGAATTGTCTGCAAGAACAGATGAATATCTTTCCACTGTAAAATGTGCCGGCTCAGAATATGCAATGACCGGAACAATCTCTGAAGAAACAGATGCAATACTCCACACGCTTTTATATTCCAGAGATGTGTTTGAAAAAATGGCAGATGCCAGCTGGGGCATCAGCAAAACAACCGGAGAAAAAGAACCGGATGATCTTGTATTTACCCGGCAAATGGCAGCTCTTTATAATAAAGATGCCTACGATGGAAAAGACCGCGTGCTTGAGATTCACTTTACCGATTTGGATCACACCTACCAGATTCAGCTTAGCAAGACAGGAAGCGAAGTATTTACTGATGGACGTCTTTCTCCAACTACTCGCATAGATACGCCTTTTACTGTATGGTCAGCTATTTCCCGTGGAGAAATCGGTGGCGCAGAAGCATTGGGAAAACAGATGTATACGGTATCCGGCGACTTTTCCTTGATGATTGATTGGGATAAAATCTTCGGAAGCGCATCTGTGGTCAAAAAAACAGAGAAAACGCCTCAAAATACAATTGAACAGAAAAATCCTTCTATGACGACAATGCTGATACCATGGATTACGTTCTGGATCGCTGTTTCTATTCATCCGAAAGTCGGAGCTATGATAACACTACTTGTGGTCGCAACAGTACCGTTTATTATGAGAAAACATAAATTTGTCATCTGGGATCAGCTCTCTATGGCAGCTGTTGCTATACTTTCTGCAGCGGCAAATATAACCGGAAACGGAGTTCTTCCAACAAACATCGGATATCTTGTATTTGGACTCTTCTGGCTGCTTTCATGCCTGACAAAAGAACCTTTATGCGCTGCATATGTAAAATATAATTATGGGGGGTGAAAATGCGCATCAGAACCCTCTCTTTATGAAGACAAATTATATTCTTGCCGCGGCATGGGGCACGCTATATGTACTAACAGCAATCTGGACCTTTCTGTTTAAGAAAGCCGGGTTTGGAAATATACTTATCCTTGTGAATAATCTGATTCCTATATTGATGGGGCTTTTCACAGCATGGTTTGAAAAATGGTATCCTGCACGGATGGCAAGAGGCAAGAGAAAATAGTATTTTCTCTTGCCTCTTGTTATTCTCAACGTAAGTAGCCCATAAGAAAAACACAGCGATTTCTCGCTGTGTCTTATGTTTTTACCACTGCTTCCGATATTCTCTTGGACTGCTGCCTTCCTCCTTGCGGAACATCCGGCTGAAGTAATTCGCATCTCCCATGCCGACTGCAGCGCCAACTTCACCCACAGTCATATCTGTGAAGCGAAGCAGCTGCTTGGCTCTGGTGATCCGCTTTGAGATCAGATAGTTGTTGACCGTCGTTCCGTAAGTCTCTTTGAAGATTTTGGACAGGTAGAACTTATTGATAAAGAACTTTTCTGCCAACTCTTCCAATGTAAGCTTCTCGATATAATGCTCGTCCAAATACTCCTTCACGGCTGCTAATTCCAGTCGCTTCCGAGATATCGTTACGCTCTCTGGATGCCATGACTGCTCCATCAGGAGAGTCAACAGAGTCCCCAACTTCTCATTGATTCGCATGTCACAGATGTAGTCAGATGAGGAAGCTAAGTTGTAAAGATCTGTCAGAAGAGAGGTAAAGGCCGTTAAAGTTTCCGATATTCTCTTGGACTGATGCCTTCTACTTTTCGGAACATCCGGCTGAAGTAGTTCGCATCTCCCATGCCGACCGCAGCACCAACTTCATCCACAGTCATATCCGTGAATCGAAGCAGCTGCTTCGCTCTGGTAATCCGCTTTGAGATCAGATAGTTGTTGACCGTCGTTCCGTAAGTCTCTTTGAAGATTTTGGACAGATAGAACTTGTTGATGAAAAACTTCTCTGACAAATCATCCAATGTAAGCTTCTCCGTATAATACTCGTCCAGATACTCCTTTACAGCCGCCAGTTCCATTCTCTTCCGGCTCACCGTTACGCTCTCTGGATGCCAGGACTGCTCCATCAGGAGAGTCAACAGAGTTCCCAACTTCTCATTGATCCGCATATCCCGGATGTAATCAGATGAGGAAGCTAAGTTGTAAAGATCTGTTAGAAGCGATGTAAATGGTGTTAAATCATCTGGATGAAACACAGGCCGACCGCCTCGCTCTTTGTACTTCTCATACACAGCTGGAAGAGACGGTGCATAGAAGTGACACCATTGGAGCGACCAGAGATTGTCGGAGGTTGAATGGCTATACGCTTTTCGACAGTCGATGAACACACAGTCTCCCTCGCTCAGCTGATATGTTTGCTCCTCATAGGAAAGTTCTCCCTCGCCAGACAGAACGATGAAGCAAAGAAACGACATCAAATCCTCTCTCTGGGATACATGTGGGTGAACAGCCTGCAAAGAGCCGACCTCCTGCAAATGGAGCAAGGATGTCCGGGCAAAGGTTGATGGGGGGGTGTAAATGATTCGGGAGGAACTTACGGATGAAGATTGTGGATTGAATAATTCTTTGTCCATAAGTTGCTCCCCCTTTCCTACTACGCCTTACTTTTCTCCTATTTTCAAATTTGTAAACGTTTAATTTACGTAATATGGTTCTTTATAAATTCATACACCACATTTTCGTATCTTAACGGATCTATTTTATAACAATCTGTATGTCCAGCACCTCGTATAATGAGCATTTGCTTTTCGCTTTTACAACTATTGTTAAGTCTATATGCCATTGCTACCGGTGCTTGCGTATCTTTATCGCCATGAATAATTAAAACTGGAATTTTCGTGTTCATCAGTGCTTTACACGCATCAACACCTCTCAAATTACATCTCCCCATATTCTTGCCCCAACATTAACGAGTTCTGAGAATATTCTCACCAAAATTTGCTTTGCAGCTTATCTCTACTATTGATTTCTATCATTTCTAACGGCGAGGTATATCCACCTTCATCGATGATGCCACGCACACATTCCATACCTTCTAAATTACTACTCAGCATAGCTATGGCTCCACCCATAGAAATTCCCATTAGAAATATCAAAGATTCAGTTCCAAATCTCTTTCTTGCCCAACTCACCCAATCACGACAATCATATTTCTCTAACGCACCAAATGTAGAATATTCTCCCCCCCCACTCTCACCATGCGCTCTTAAAGTAGCTAAAAGCAAATTCCAATTATGTTTCTCAGTAATCCTGTAAATTGGTTTTCCATTTACAAATCCAGTGCTCCAAAGCCCGTTAAAGAAAATCACAATCGGTGCATTTTTCTTTCTTTCATAAAAATAGCCTACTAATCTCACTCCATCTGATGCCGTAATTATTATTTTTTCATTTTTTGTAGACAAACTATTCTGTTCATCATCTGCCGTTTCTAAATTCACCGGATGCGAAGTCCTCCGCTTACAGGCTTTCTGAAAAGCATATCTACTCCCTACAAAAAAAGATATTACCCCTGCAAAAATTATTACAGAATATATTATAATTACTCTACTCATCTCGCCTGTCTTCCTCCGAGAAAAGTTTGCTTAACAAAAAGTTGAATACAATTTCTTTTTTTGTTAACTCAAACAGCTATCGCCTGTCTCAAGCTTCTATTACTCTTGGCAACAATTTTTTATCTTCAATTCTAATAATCGCATCTTCGCCACAGCTTCCGCTGTGTTGCCTGCTGCTCGCCTCGTAGCGGTGTGCATTTTTCGAGCAGCTACCGTGTGAGAAATCACACGGCCTTGTTTCCTATTGTCTTATCCCTTTACTCCCAGCTAAAGCACATTCCTTTGAAGCCATCGGCCTGCTCTTTACTGGTAAACACTACCTTAATTTCGTTCTTCACGGTGCAGTCATCGCTGACTACTAGGATATGTCTCTGAGAGAAGTCATAATCAAATGTTACCGTTGGGGATTCAAACAGTTCTCCATCTACATAGATATCTGCTTTGTTATCTCCGGATTCGTAGGTATAGTCGATACCCAGTATGCCAGACGCACTTGTGCTGATGGTAAAGGTAGTATCATCTACCTGCTCAAAATCCGAACTTGCATCGTACCAGACAAAGTTGTCGAACTTATGCACATCAGCATTGATCACATCAGTGTCTTTCATCTTTCCGGTGGAAGCAGCTACATTATCGTCAATAACTGCCTTGACAGTTTCAAAGTAGATTTCCTGTCCGGCATCGTTCGGATGAACACCATCACTGGACAAGTCATCATAAGCTTTGCCAGAATTGTTAAAGGCATCGATTGTATCTGCCACTGGAATTCCATAATGCTCACAGATGCTCTGAATAGTAGTCATTTTCTCCGTATACTCACGCTGAGAGGATTCCAGAATAGAGATGATAGAGCAATCTGGGTACTTAGTTCTGATAGTTCGGATGATAGATTCGTAGTTCGTGGAGAAGCCATCTGTTCTATCATTCTGACCATAACAGATAATTGCCAGATCATAATCTACATCATCATTTAAAGCCATTGTCCGAACATAACCGGCGTAAGAGGTATTTCCACCCATAGATACATTGGTTACCGAACTTTGCCTTTATTTACGTTCTGGAGATATGTCTGCAGCTGTTTAAACCACTGTTGTCCATCTGTCTCTGTACCTGCGCCCTCACCAATGGAGTCACCTACGATCAGCACATTCACATCAAATCCATCTGCCAACTTCTGATAAAAGCTATCTTCTGCTTCCTGCTGTTTCAAGGCGGTCTGTTTATCTTGTTCCTCTTGATATAGTTTTTTATTAAGTGCTTGAAGTTCTGCTGACCGCTTATCGTCTTCCACCTTACTCATCCACAAAAGGACACCTAGCAGTGCTGCTAATATAACAATTACTATTCCGTATATCAGATTTTTCCGGGAGTTACTGCGGTACCCCCCCCGTTTTCTACGACTCATGTTCCAAACTCTCCCTCAAAATTTATTTACCAAATGCAAACATAAAATGTCTTTCACAGATTTTTCCTACTGCTAAAACAATTAGTCCTGCTACTACAAAAACAATCCAACCTAAAATTTCCATCGGCAGTGGTAATAATCGGACAAGAATCCCGCGCGTTCCCTGCACTATAGAAAAATGAATTACATAAATAATAATCGAATTTTTTCCACACCACTGTAAAAAGGTATTTTCATGCATCAACTTGGCTACATCACTTAAAATATAATATCCTAAAAACGCTGTCACCAAACTAATCGGTACATTGCCATAACTATTTTCATACATCAAACAGGTTTATTGTACAGCGACAATACTGTTATAAGCGCACAGCCGACAAGCAGTAGAACAATATTACCCTTCCCGGTAATCTTTTCACCCATTTGCCTATCCTTAAGGATTGTTCCCGCTTTATGTATCATGTTTCCAGCAAGATAATATCCAAAAGCAACTGGCGTCACTGCAATATATAATGGACCAGACACTCCCTGCGGAACAACAATGGTATAAATTATACAAACACCAAGCAAGATACCTTCTGCTTCAATTAAGTGATTTTTACATATACGGGTTAGCACTTCCCAAGCAATGATCACTTGTGCCATCACTAGTAAAAACCACCATCTGAAAAAGCAATAAAAAAAGCTGAGTTCCTCAGCTGTAGCTGTATGCAACACTAGCTTTCCAATAAAGAAATTATACAAAAGTGATAAGATTGCCAATGTAAGCTGCGGTATTAATAGTCTTTTGATTTTTTTCTTTATTACAGCATCAAAATTTCCTGTAATTTTTTCGTGAGCCAAATAGCCAGACAATATGAAAAACGCTGGCATATGAAATGACAATATAATTTTTGCAAAAAAATTATCACTTGTTCCAAGGGCGTGCTCTAAAACTACGAGGAGGATTGCCCCCCCCGAATAATATCAACTTGTTTGTTTCTCTCCATCCTCTTCTCCCCCCCGTTTACTACCTATGTATGATCTGTTTTACCTTGTTTTTTGCCCACGCAAATTCTTCTGTCTTTCTCATGAAAATCAGTTCAACTAAAAGTACTGTCAAACCACTAATCACAACGCGCACAACAAGACCTATAAACGATTCTGATACAAAAGAGCAGAGCATATATGAAATAATCACAATCAGAACATTACTACCAATGATTCCAGCCTGCTGTTTAAAATAATCTACCAAAGGCCTTTTAAATTTTTTCTTAAACAGAATATACGGTTCCCACCATACAATCGTCAAAACTCTTGCAATTGCTGTCGCTCCAAGAATTCCTGACATTCCAAAAGGCTTAGCTAATACTAAGGACAACAGAATATTAAGAATCGCATTAATCACCATTGCATTTTTACGTTCTTTAAAAAGCCCCATTGTTTCGCAGAACATCCATGTTGGATCAAACGCATGTGTAACATAAAAAGTCACAAGTATTGCAATCAGCACATCTTTTCCCAAAACATATTCACGTCCAACCCAAATTGGTATAAAACCTTGGATTGCATTAAGAACACAGACTGAGCAAAAAATTGTTATAACGCCAAATAAGTAAACCATGCCCTTGAACACACTATATGAATGCTCTGAGTCATTATCCGCATTCAGATTGCCAAGACTTGCAATCAAACCAGTTATCATCAAATTAATAAAAGTCGCAATGTAGTTGATAATCATACTGTAGTTAGAATAAAAACCAACATATATTGTTCCAAGCAGCATCGAAATCAGAATATTATCTGTGCTCGTTACTACAACATTTGAAACCTTATAAACGAACATAGACTTCACATCACTGATTAACCCTTTTTTGTCTATAAGATTCGTTTCTTTTGTATACTCCTTTAAAAAAGGATAATACTTATTCGCTATTACATTGCAGACAGCATTCTGCATAATTGTAAAAAAGATCTGGATGATTAAGTATGTCGTGTAATTATTGTTAACATATAAAAAGGCAATCTGTAATACATACTGAAGTAACAAGCAGATTGTCGCCACAATGTTTCTGATGTACTCCTTTTGATCTGCTCGAAGCAGCGTTACCTTAAACATCACAAAATAAGATACTACTGAATTACACAGAAACAATAAATAGTACAGAACAACTTCATTGTGAGGTAATGTACTTTTAACCAGTTGCCCTAAAAAAGGAACGATGACTAAACCCACTACGGTTACCGTTGCCGCTATATAGCGATATAATTTTCGATAATAACTTATAAACTGCTTTAATTTTTCATGGTCATTATCATGTAAAGCACCATATAAACTATACGTTAAAACATTTCCTATTCCCAGTTCTGCTAAGGACAATAGAGTAAGAATATTTGCATAAAGGCCATTTACCCCCCCGTGTACTCAGCTCCTAATTTTCTTACAAATATTGTCCTTGTCACAAAAGCCAACACAAGCGTTATTAGCTGCTGTGCAAAACCAAATGAAACGTTTCTAACAGAATTTGCACTCCTAGACTTTCCCATTCTTTTTTCCTCGTATACTTAATCCAATCAATGGCATAATCCAAAGATTGTGCAAAATTGTTGCTACAATATCCGATCTTCTCAGTTCCCACCAAACTGACGCAAACAAAATAACGTGCAGAACATAAAAATATGCTAGTTGGTTGTTAATTGATGGATTTCTTTTTGCTTTTCGGTATATTCTCACAGAAATTCCTGCAATAATAGCAGTCACAAGAACAACTCCAAGATATCCAAAATCCTGCATGAAATAATAGTACCATGTTGGATATGCGTTCATACTCTGATGGGCACTAACGGCATAAAACTCAGCAGCATACGCTTGAGTGTCATAAAGGTTTAAATGAACTCTCTTAAATGTAACTATCTGCAGAATATAATTGATACATCCAAGAAGGCCTCCAAATATAGCCTGTCCCCAATGCCAAGCGGAAATTCCTGATGACACTGGATTTTTTAGCATAACTTGCAAAAGTGCTGGTCCACAGCAAAAATAACCTGCAACGATATTTAGAATTGATTCAAAAATATTTCCAATAACTTTATGTCTTTGAATCGTCACACTGGCAAGTGCAATAATCGCTATTACAATTATCATTCTAATCCTTCTTCGGATTTTTTTCTGTTTTCCTATGCTCATTCCCGAGTCGCTAGGGCTTTTATTGAGCATGTAAGCGCAAAGCATTGCCAACGCAAAATAAAATACTTCCCATCTACCTACTGTTGATACTACAACTATAACCAAATCAATAATACTAGCTATCAAATTCCAACCTTTTATTTTGCCCTTTGCCCACAGAAACACCTGAATAAAAGAACATGTTTGCATAGCAGGAAAAATTCCTAGATGTAAGAAAAGAATTCTTTCTGCAGCTGTCATATAACCTTCTTCCACGCCATTTGCAAAAATATTTCTCATAACGGACATTCCATATCTTTGCACATAAGATAGCCCTCTGAGAAAGAGTGGGATACTTATAAGCGTCAAAACTAGTTGGATCATCAGCAGACGATTTCCAACTTTTCTATAGTCTATCTCATCATTCTCGCATTCTTCAATGTATGTATTGATATATATTGAAGATTTGTTAATTGTTCCATAACCAATTAGTAGACCCCCCCCGAAATCAAACGAAATCAGTCCGATAAGCAATATTGCATAAACATCATTTCCTAACGGGTACCACTCCATAGTATTAATCTGTAATACTATGGTCACAATAAGCCACAATGCATTATATAGAAAAATTGGATGGAGTGCCGAGTTGTACTTAGCATAACTAACATAGCAACCGCAAAAGGCTAAAAGTATAATAATAAACGCAAGTATTGACACCTTTATCTCCCTTCCAATATGCCTTTGAACAGTTCAACATATTCTTTATATTTTTCCTTACATGAATATTTCATTGCTCTCTCTCTGCATTTTTCTTTTCTAAACAAGCCCTCTTTTTTTACTCTGAAAATTGCTTGTTTTAATGCCTCGTAGTCATCTTTCTCAACAACTATTCCTGTTTCTTCATCAATAATTTCTGGGCTTCCGCCAGTTTTGTAAGTAATAACTCCCGTTCCACATGCTAGCGCTTCAATATTAGTCGTTGGAAAATTTTCTTCGCGCGTTGGATTCACAAAAATATCTGCTACCGAATAAATTTCAGCGAGTTCTTTCTGATTGTTAGTATGTGTTATACAAACCATATTTGCCGGTAAATTATCTTTTTCCTTTTCCCCAATGCCAACGATAACTATTGTGTATTCATCTGGCAATGTTTCAGCCAACTTAACAAATACATCTAATCCTTTGCGTGGTGCCCATGCACTTGCAACACCAAGAACCATAAAGTTATTTTCTATATTATGAACTTTTTTAAATTCAGAATCTGTCGGTGCAAAAATATTCAAATCTATTCCATTATTAATGACCTTAACAGGGTATTCCGCTAAAAAAGACCTTTTCACCTCCGAACCAAGCCATTCAGAAGGCGTCACAATTGTAATATTCGCACCCGTAAACCATTCTTTCTTTTTTTGAAACATTTCTTTTGTACGGTCAACATCACTATACGGGTAGCCCTTTATTTGCGGACACTCCTGACACGTACTCTCCCACTTGCTACAATTCACATAATCATAGTATGGACAATGTCCTGTATACGGCCAACAATCATGTAATGTCCATACTACTGGAATATTTCTCTTTTTTATATAGTTAAAAAGCATCGGCAGGTTAATATAGCAGTTATGTAAATTGTGAAAATGTATAAGATCCGGCTTTATGTCATCTAGTTTCCTTAGAAACAGCCCTGTTATCAAATGGGAGAAACAACCATTGTAGCCGGTCTTTTTTGCCATCAAGAGGTGAAGTCTTTTGTCAAGTTTATTTCCGATATATATATGATTTTGTTCTTCTATTTTCTTTTCATTTCCATGAACTGCTGAGCATGTATATACTTTAAATCCTGCTTTTCTTGCCTCTTTAGCAATCATAAACATAATGCGTCCAGTGCTTCCAACTGTGCTGCAATTAATCTCAACTATCGTTTTAGGCATCACTATCACTTTCCTTCTCTAACCGCCATTTAACGCTGTCCATAATAGGCATTCGGCCCATGTTTTCTCATATAATGCTTATCAAGAATATATGTTTCCATTTTAGCCTTCGGATTTAGCGCTAGCGTCTTTAAATCCATCTCCGCTACTTTTTCCAGCACAACAGCATTGTATACTGCATTTTCCGGACTTTTCCCCCCATGCAAATGGCCCATGATTTTTTACAATGATTCCAGGAATTGCCATCGGATCATATCCACCATTATCTACTGTTTCAATAATCACTTTACCTGTATTTGCCTCGTAATCTTCCATAACCTCTTGTTTTGTCAGTTCACGAGTGCATGGAATATCACCATAGAAATAATCTGCATGAGTCGTTCCCAACGCAGGAATTGCAATACCTGCTTGGGCAAAGGCCACAGCATTTACAGAATGTGTATGGACTATTCCTTTTATATTTTTGAACTTTCTATATAATGCCAAGTGTGTTTTGGTATCAGATGACGGATTCCATTTTCCCTCCACTCTTAAGCCACTTTCGATGTCAACTACAACCATATCATCTGGACTCATTTTATCGTATTCAACACCAGATGGCTTAATCACCATGTATTTTCCATCGCTGGATATCCCACTAACATTTCCCCATGTATAGATAACTACACCTCGTTTTACCAATTCAAGATTGGCATCACACACACTAATTTTTAAATCTTCTAACATTATAATCACTCATCCTTCAAATACGCCAATGTTTCTGTAAGCCCATCTCTAAGCGTAAATTTTCCATTCCATCCAAGTTTTCGCAATTTTGTATTATCCAAAATGCAATTTTTTGAACGCGAAAAACCTTTCTCTTCTATCTCGTCTGGCAAATCAAATACCACTGTTGTCCCTGCAATTTCTGCACACATTTTTGCAACTTCAGCAATAGATGCCACCGATTTTTCATTTGAGATGTTGTAAATTTCACCATTCTTACCAGCAGACAAAATTTTAAATATTGCACTTGCAGCATCAACAACATAACAATATGTTCTTCTTTGGTCACCCTTACTTTTTAGGATTATATTTTCACCATTTAAAGCATTTCGTATAAACTGTGCATGGGCCTTACTATCCGACCTCAGCATAGTTGGGCCATATACACTTGGCAATCTCGCAATAACTGCATTGATTCCAAATTCTTCAACATAACTTCTAACCAGAAGTTCACAGCATCTTTTGCTTTCAGGATAACCATTTCTGAGAATTGTCTGATCTATCATTCCACTCATATTTTCAGAATAAATGTCTTGTCCATTCAATTCTCCATAAACTTCAAACGACGAAGTCAGAATCATTTTGGTGATTTCTTTGTGACTCACGCAATAGTCTAAAATATTTTTATTCCCGATAATATTGGTGAGTATTGTTTCAACAGGTTGCGTAGCATAGGACTTAGGATCTGCATTGCTCGCCCCATGGATAATATAATCATACTTAATTTCTTTATCCAAGGGATTCATAATATCCTGAACAATCGGTATAACCGCCGTCCCAAATCTCTTTTCAAGTTTTTCTCTGCTTCTACTAAGTGCATATATTTTTATCCCGGCACCAAATTCTTTATTTGCCACCAGCAAAGTATCTATTATGCACGATCCAATTAGCCCAGTTGCCCCCCCAGTCACTAGAATTGATACATTTCTTAAGTCAATTGCGTTAGCTGTTTCTCTTATACTCTCTCCATACATTAGTGCATCCACTCGTCTTTCTTAGCCATCAATAGTGCTTTGAAGATTTCAATGTCCTCAGATGTTGTAAGTTTTAAATTTTTCTCAGACCCCTGCGACATATAAAGTTTTCTTCCAAGTTCAATGTACATCGTGCAAGAGGCAACCGAATTTGTAATTCCCTTATCAAGTGCTTCCTTATGTGCGTCACAAATGTCCTTTAAGAAAAAGGCTTGCGGTGTCTGTGTGATTTTAAGATTATCTCTTGGAACCTGCTCCACCGTAGAAAGTGCATCATATGTTTTAAGCATCGCCGCCGTACAGGGCACAACAGTGATTGCATTCCCATACTGTCGGCAAACTCTGATGTTGTCCGTAATAACATCTGCACTAACCATCGGTCTGATTGCATCATGAATCAAAACTACATCATCATCATTTTTATATCTTTCCACAATATCGTATAAGCCATTTCTAATTGAATCTTGACCATTTTTTCCGCCAGAAACAATATTCTCCAATTTTGAAATGCCAAACTGCTTGGCATATGCTCTTAAAACATCATGCCAGCCATCCAAACATACTACCTCGATTGCATCAATCTGAGGATGCTTTTGGAAAGCTTCCAACGTATAAATTATAACCGGTTTATCATGAACATTAATAAATTGTTTGGGTATATCTTGTCCCATTCGAGCACCAACACCACCAGCAATAATCAGCGCAATATTCTTCATAATTATTCTCCTTTACACATCCAAATCTGTAGTTTTTGCATGTAATTTCTTTCTAATGCTTTCTGATCCCGGAAGTTTTCTAATAAAGTTTGCTACTCTAAATCGAGCAATTGACTTCATACCCAGCATATAAGCCTGCACAGGGTTCATCCCATTTTTTATCGAAATTTCTATGCCTTCAGGAACAGTTTGTTTTACATAAGTACGTTGGTTAACACCGCCCAATCTCATCATCGCCAAATCTTCATTTAAATATTGAAATTTAGCACCTGCCACATACATTCTTAGAAGCAGGTCACGATCCATTTGGCACTTATATTTCAAATCAAATGTTCCATATCTATCATATGCAGATTTTTTTACAAAAGTTGCGGGATGGACAACTGCCATCCTTTTTCTCATAACTTCTAGCGAATCAGCTGGCTTACAACGATAGTTTGCTTCTCTCCCCCCCCAAACATAATTGCATTTCCATAAATGACATCTGTTTCCTGCTTAATGTTCTTTGCAATTATATTTAGCGAATTATCTGTTAGCATATCGTCCGAATTGATTATTCCAATCAATTCACCTGATGCAATCTTAATTCCCTTATTAAATGCATCACTAATACCTTTATCTGGTTCGCTAATCCACTTTGTTACAACGTTCGAATATTTTTTTACTATATCCAAAGTAGCATCTTTTGAACCGCCATCCACAATAATATACTCAAGATCCGGATAATTCTGTCGTGCTACACTTTGAATCGTATCTTCTAATGTTTTTTCACTGTTATATGTAATTGTTATTATTGAAATTTTCATTTTTCACTCCGTTATTTCCAGTATGCTGTAAAATGGTGATGTGAAACCTGCTTTTCTTTAGGAGGAAGTTTCATATAATCGCCATACATATTTGAAAGAACATGTTTATAATTTTTCGGCGCACTATATTTTTTCCCTTCAAATTCAAGTTCTACGGCTTCTGCAAAATCTTCACATGGAAAAACCTCTTTCATTCCATAAGTAAAAACTGATATATCTGCAATTCTATTGCAGGTAGCATCATCATTATAAGATGTAGCCAATTTTGCTATTTTACTTATAAGGTGTTGCATCGAAATCGGCTTCAATAAAAAAGAACTTACCTTTAAAACCCAATTTTTCACAGTTGATCTTCTATCACTAACCGGAACCGATTTCAAAACAAGCATTTTGCGATATATATCTATCCGGTGATTTAGCTGCTTTAATTTCTTATCGTCTGCCGGCAGATAATCCATCGGAAACACATCAACATACACGCCAATCGGCATGGCATAATTATTTTCTTCTTCAATAACTGTCGCTGTATCAATCACTTTTCCACTTGCGAGATAATAATCTTTCTCTGTTTCCGTTGAAATAGCCTTTAATGTGTCCTGTCTCTGTTGATTAAATTCTGCAAAGAAACGATCATAATCTTTTCTCTTCATGCAAATGTCAACATCATCATCCCACGGTATGTATCCTTTATGTCTAACTGCACCAATTAGCGTCCCGGAAAACAAGAAATACTGCATTCCATTTTTTTGCAAAAATCATCTATCGAATCCAGTATTTTCAATTGAATCATTTTTAATTCTTCAACGCTTATGTCTTTTTTCATTCGCCATTCCTCTTTTTTATCAGTTCTTTATAGAGTTCAACATATTCATTAAACTTGATATTCTCATCAAACTCTTTAGCTTTTTCTCTACACATTTCAGACGTGACACTTTCCCACTTGCGGCTCACTATATACTCAGCAAGTTGATTTACATTACCTTGATCTACAATCTTTCCATACTCGCTTCCTGCTGCTTCCACAGATCCTCCCGTTCTATATGTTAGAACCGGAGTGCCGCATGCTAATGCTTCTAAATTTGTTGTCGGATAGTTATCCTCATAAGTGGGATTAACAAAAACACTTGCCACGGTGTATAACTCCGCCAATTCTTTTATACTATCTGTGCGTTCAATTCCAATAATAGTATTAGGCAATTCCTCTTTCTGTTGTTTCGTCAACCCGACAAGAACAATTACATACGTTTTTGGTAGTAAACTCGCCAATTGAATAAAATCATTTAGACCTTTTGACTTTGCCCACGTTGAAGAAACACCTAAAATTACTTTTCTGTTCCCTATCTGAAGCTTGTCTGTAATAGTTCCAGTCGTTGGCTTAAAATCATTTAAATTTATGCCATTATTGATAACCTCGATTCTACAACCCTTAAAAAATGATTGCCTTACTAATCCAGCTAGCCACTTAGACGGAGTTACAATTGCTAAATCAGGAATTTCTGTAAATAGTTCTTTCTTTTTTTCCCAATTCCACTTTGAGTTATCAAATATCAAGCTTGTTGGGTGATGTCTTTTTTGTTCACAGTCATAGCATCCAGTTTTCCATTTTTCACAGTGAATAAGATCAAAATATGGACAGTGTCCTGTAAATGCCCAACAATCGTGGAATGTCCAAACGACAGGAATATTTTTCTTTTTAATATACTCAAAAAGAATTTCCAGATTAATATAATACCCATGCATTATATGTAGCTGAATCAAATCGGGGGCATATTCATCAATCTCTTTCAAAAATTTCCTTGTCACAGTTTGAGAACCAAAGCCACATTTATCAGTAATGCGTGTATACAATCCATGCACATTTTGATCAAGTTTATTTCCTATTTTAATCGTCGTAACAGTATCTGCTGCCGTATTTATTCTGCCCCCCATGCAATCGCACATTCCTGATTTTGATTTATCAATGCATTGTGGATTCCTACCGCAATCCGCCCTGTACAGCCCCCCCATCCACTATATGCTGTAATTTGTAATACCCGCATTTTAATTTTCTCCTACGCCTTCAAGTCTCCCTGTGACTTCATTTTTACTCCTAACTTCTCGCATTCATAAATTTTGGCATCCACCAAATAGCGATACCAGTACGCCTGAAGGAACGTATAAATTTTTCCCTCAGTGCCATCCAAAAAGCCAAGTCTGAAATAATATCTATAAATAAAATACAAATGCGCCCGGAAGAACTTCGGCAAACTATAATAGCCATGATTCTTCACAAAACGCTTTACCTTCGCTTGCATTGACGTCGAGGTTTCTTCCACAGATTCCTCTCCATTTGCAGCATCCGACTTCATTTGCTGATCCAGCACTTCTTTATTTGAATACCAGTTATGCTTATTGATCCACCATTCCAAAGATTTATTATTGTTATCAGAAAAGTCATTTTTGAAGGTAACCACATTACCATCCGTAACAATAAGATGCTCATCCATGAGTTTCATCTCGGACATTCCATGACCCACACGGAAAATTCTAAGCAAAAGTTCCGGATACTTTCCACCGTGTTTAAGCCACCTTCCCATGAAATAAACTCTACGGCGAAGAATTACACCGTTCACTTTTGCAGAAAGAGTATCCAGCTTTTCGTCAATCTCATCTGCCAGTTCTGAAGTAAACTCCTCATCCGCATCAACCTTCATTACCCACTCGGTCTGCAGGTTGATATTATCCAGTGCCCAGTTAAACTGTGCAGCATGGTTTTCAAACTGATGCTCATAAACTTCCGCTCCGAGTGACTTTGCCAGTTCCACTGTTTTGTCAGTCGAATAGGAATCAATAATTACAATACGCTGTGCCACGCCCTTAAAAGATGCAATGCACTTTTCTAAGTTTTGCTCCTCATTCTTTGTGAGGATAATAATTGTTAAATTTGCCATTCTATTTTCCTCACAACCTTTTAATAACTCTCGCCGGGTTTCCAGCGATCACACAGTTATCCTCAAACTTCCCAGCAACCACAGCACCGGCACCAACAACGCAGCCATCTCCCAGCACTGTGCCCTTCAGTATTATCGAATTGCACCCAATGAAGCAGCTCTTGCCAATCTTAATCTCTCGGCTTGGCACCAGATCACTGTCACCACCGTTTTCATCTCGCAGGAGTTTGTTTCTCGCCTCTGCCTCAATGGGATGGAAATCGTTGTCCAGAATCTTACAGTTTCCACCGATGCAGGTGTTATCGCCAATCGTGATCTTTTTCCGGGCGTAGATCGTTGCTCCACTTATTCCAACATTATCGCCAATCTCAATCTCAGCTCCCGGAGCACGGGTTACGATAATCGTCCGGCTGTAAAGACCAACCAGATTACTGAGGAAACTGCTCTTGATCGTGACGTTCTCCCCCCAATCTTCAACTTGGCACCGCCCTTGTTGAAGACGATCGGTACCCCCCTTCAGCAAGAGGTTCTTTCCATATTCAACTTTTGTCATCTTCATAACTAGCTTAAACCAGTTACTGTTCATACCTCTCGCCTCCTTTACAGCTTCAGAATTTCTTCTGCGTATTTCCTCACCGACACATTTCTGGTCAGATTCTTCTCCAAATTTTCACGACCTCTGGCTCCCATTGCCTTCAATTTACTATTTTCGGCATTCTCAATGAACCAGCGGATATTCTCCTCTACCTTGTCATAATCTCCAGGTTCACAACAAAGACCGCCATGTGTGTCTTCAATCAAGCATCGAACCTCGGATCCTGATTCGAGAACTCCTATAATCGGCTTAGCCGCCGCCATTATTCCATATGCCTTCGATGGACAGCTCACACCTTTGATACCTTTTGCGTTCACACACCAGTGAACATCACCGGCGTTTAAACTATAAATCAGGTCTGCTTTATCCTGATACGGAATGAAAGTCACGTTGTCCATGTGATTCTCTTTCACATAAAGCACCAGCTTGTCCAGCACAGAGCCACCCCCCAACAAATGCAAAGACAATATCTCTTCCATCTACAGTCTTTGTACCCGGTTTGAATCTCTCTATAACTTTAATCAAATTCTCAAGGTCGTAATATAAACCAATGTTTCCTGAGTACATGATGACAAACTTACCATCCAAACCGTATTTTCTCTTAAAAGCCAGAACCTTTTCATTATTTTCATCCAATGGATAAATTTCGTTCTCATCAATCCAGTTGTTAATCATAACAGTCTTAGGAATTTTCTTTCCTTTAAAACGGTCCTCCACTGTTTCTACCAAATCCCGTCCGACTGTAATCACAAGGTTGCTGCGCTTGCAGCTGAACTTATCAAACCACATCATGACATCAGTGATAAATTTGCTCTTGGTATAGCCTACAGCAAGCACCTGCTCCGGGTTAAAGTCCTGAATATTGTAGATGTACTTGGCGTGCTTCACCCACTTACCCCCCCAAACACCCAGCAGACCTCCAAGAATCGGAGGCTGAGAAATGGAGAACACATAATCCATTTTTCCAACCTTGAAAGTTGCCCCCCCCATTGCCCCCCAAAGAAATAGGAAACAATATTCTTCACACGGCTCTTTTTATTGGCCTTACTGAACTCCGGCACTCGAATTCGCAGAACCTTCACGCCATTGATTTCTTCTTCGTAATATTTCTGTGTCTTATATTTATCCTCAATCGTCCCTAAGTAACTCGGCACCACGCAAATGATCGTGATGTTGAACTTATCCAGCATACCCTCCGCCAGTTCACGGAGAATCTGCCCGTTGACGCAGTATCCGGAATATAGTAATGAGCATAAATCAGAAGATTTTTCTTATTTGACATTCCTATAATTTCCTCTTGCTTTTTCTCGTATAGCTATACGTTCAATCCCTCAAAAAAAGAAAACCATCTCAACAAGCTCCATTCCACTCCCAAGCACCCCCCTGTCTTCCCTCTTCGTTTATTTCTACCTATAGCTATACGTTCAATACCAATAATACCTGCAGTTTCCCCCCCTCCCGGTTCCACTGCAGATCATCATTCTTATATCATTTTCCTTATCTCTTCCATCCATTCCATCACTTGGATCCGCTGCCCTTAAGCACGACCCCCCCGACGGTCTTGAACAGAATCTTAATATCCATTCCGATATTCCAGTTCTTGACATATTCCATATCAAGCTTCACAACTTCCTCAAAATCAGTGATATCACTTCTTCCGCTCACCTGCCACATTCCGGTCAGTCCCGGCTTCACGGCAAGTCTTCCGCGGTGATATGGCTCATACTGTTTCCACTCATCTACTGTTGGTGGACGGGTTCCTACGAGACTCATATCTCCTTTGAGTACATTCCAGAACTGCGGGAATTCATCCAAAGATGTCTTACGGATAAACCAGCCAAGTCCATGCTTGCTTCCATCCGCTCCGCTTCCGATGATTCTTGGGTCATTCTCCATCTTGAACATAAGCCCCCCCTTCATCTCGTTCTGTTTCATCAGTTCTTTCTTGCGTTCCTCTGCATCCATATACATGCTTCGGAATTTATAGATTTTAAATAATTTTCCGTTTTTTCCTACTCTCATCTGAGAGAAGAAGATTGGCCCCCCCGGTGAAGCAATATAGATTGCCGGAGCAAGGAATATTGTAATGATACCTGTCAGAATCATTCCAACGATTCCGCCACAGATGTCCATCGTTCTCTTCATCATAGCCTGTCGTGAGGAAATCACTCTGACGCTGGAAGTCAGGACTGTATATCCACCCATACGGTTAATAAACTGATTGCCTGTCCATCCTGTTCTGTCATCCAGACATTCGTGAACTGTAATTCCCATGTTCACGCATGTTTCAAACAAATCTTCCGGTATCAATGTTTTCTTCTTAATTCCAACAAGAAGAGCATCAACCCATCTTGTCTGTATGTATTCAGTTACTGTATCAATCTTACTTACAACCGGAATTCCTTCGATCAATTCATTTTCTTCCGGTTCGCGGTCTGCAAGTACGATTCCGACAATATCGAATTCATTAAATACATTCTGTTCCACCTGTCTTAACATGGAATCTATTTCATCACTTGTCGAAACAAGGAGCATATTTATTTTTGAATAGAGCATATTGCCATGTTTCAGTAAATATTTCTTCCATATGATTCGCACCACATAAACCAAAATAACTGACATTGGAATAAATGATGTAATCACAAGACGTGAGGTCATGCTTCCCTGTTTACTCATAAAGAGATATACGATTACAAGCGCACTCACGATAAACACATGCTTTAATACATTCTTAAACTCTACAAAGTATCCTCTTCTCATGATTCCATGATATGGCTCTGTAAAGAAAGCAGTGCAAATGTCTACCAGTGCGATGAAAATCCCGATATTCAGATATAATCCGTTATGATACAGATTATCCATTCCCATACGCAATACAAAACTGCTTACATAAGCCAGCTGTAATGCGACAAGATCTAATATGATGAAATCCCAGTGCTTCAACCAACTATTACTGTTCTTCCTGTACATTCTCCTCGTACACCCTTTTCCCCCTGATAATCTTCTGTCTGACTACATAACAAAACATCTGATTTTATTTATCTTAACTGTTTTGTTTGTTTTTTCTCAGTAAAATGGAATATGCAGCGGATATTCTCCACTGCATATCCGACTATTCCTGTTTGCTTTTACCATAGTAGTATGAATTATACTTACTATAATATTTCTCTTTCTTCATATCCACTTTATTCAATACTGCACCGAGAAGCTTACATCCACTCTTCATAAGCTGATCTTTTGCTTTCATAGCATCTCTTCTGCTTACTGCTTCGCTCTCGATTACGAGGATTGCACCATCACACTGTTTTGCTACGATTGCTGCATCACTCATATTGATGATCGGTGGTGTATCGATTAAAACATAATCATAGGCTTTTCTCGTCTCTTCAATCAGTCTGCTGAAACGTCCCTGCTCCAAAAGCTCTGATGGGTTCGGAGCGTACGGACCGGAAAATATAATCTCAAGATTACGGTAATTTGTAGAATAAATCACTTCCTCCAAAGCAACCTGTCCACTTAAATACTGTGACAGTCCATTGGTCTTCTGCTTGATCTGGTAACGTTTGATATAACTGGATTTACGGATATCTGCATCTATAATCAGAACTCTCTTTCCCATCTTTCCAATCTCTACTGCAAGCTGGAAAGCCACGTCACTTTTTCCTTCATTCGGATAACAGCTTGTGATAACAATACTCTTTGTCTCGACACCGCTGAACTGCATATTTGTACGGAGGGTTTTAATAGCCTCTTCATAGAAGACGTCTTCTTTTCTGGAGTCCGTCATCATAACTCTCTGAATTGCCATTTATTTTTTCCTCCTTTTTTTCTTCTTTTTCTTTGATGCTGCCTTGCTTGAATTGCGAGATCCTTTTCCTGTAATGTAGTCTTTTCTATCTGGAATACTTGCCAGTGTTGTCAGACCAAGGTAGTTCTCGATATCTTCCTCTGACTTGATTGTATCATCCATCAGTGTGAGAAGGATAATAATACCTGCGGAAAGAACCAGACCAGCCAGTGCTCCGATCAGCACATTCTTCTTTGTACTCGGACTTGTCTGGATTGTCGGCACTTCACCTTCTTCAATAATCTTCGGCGGTGTTACTTCCATCTTGTCTCCGATAAAGTCAGCTGATGTCTTTGCCAGCGTGTCAGCAATCTTCTTTGCCATCTCTGGATCTTTGTCTATTGCTGTAACGGAAAGAAGACGTGTATCACTTGGATTCTCTACGGTGATACATTCCTTCAACTCTTTATATGTCATATCCAGATTTAGTTCATCTACTACGTCCTGCAATACCGTACGGCTTGTGATCAGGATGTTGTAGTCTTTCGTCAACTGAGTACCGATCTGCAGATCAGCCAGTGAAGAAAGTGTGGTTTCCTTTGTGAGAACAAGCATCGTAGATGTTGCGCTGTAAACAGGTGTCATCAAAAGCTTTGTTGCTGCTCCGGCAATCACTGCTCCGGCCAATATAGCCGCAAGAATTACCAGAATGTGCTTTTTCAATGCGTAGAATAGTTCTCTGAGGTCAATCTCGACCTCGTCGTCATCATGCGTATTTCCCATCTTTACTCCCCCCCTTTATTTTATTATTTTGCCTTCTGCAATGCGAAGTGCATTCTCTTTTGTTATCTGTCTGAGGTAAGTACTGTCTAAATGCTTCCTCATCCAGCTCATTGCCTCTTTTGTATCAGGCATTCTGTTCCCGATATTGTGCATATCGGTTCCCATGAAATGGATATTCTTTTTTTTCAGATTATCCTTACACCAGCGTGCTGTCGAATCCTTCCAGTCACCGCTGACGGATCTGTAATTCATCTGGATCAATGCTTCCAGGTCAATCAGTTCTTCTACACGCTTACCTTTTCTAAGACAGCGATACCGCTCTGCATGAGCAACTACCGGAGCATACCCTGCTCTTGACAGATTCCTCACTGCTGTACATATCTCAGAATACGGTACTGAAGGCATAAACTCAACCAATACATAATTGCTGTCTGCCAACGTAAGCAGTTTTCCCTCTTCAAGCAGACGTATAACACTATTAGAATAAAAAATCTCCTGTCCTGTCCAGATTCGAATTGGCTGTCTTCGCTTTATCTTCCCATCCGGACCTTTCACCGGACGGTTTGCGCGACTCATCAACTCATCCCGAAGCCGTCTCAACTTCTCCGGATCTTTGTTTGGAAACGCTTTGGAATAATGTGAAGTTGCAAACACATCTGTGATTCCCTGTCTTCTTGCCATAGAAAGCATATGAAGACTTTCTTTCATCGAAGACGCTCCATCATCAACTCCAGGCAAGATATGGCTATGTATATCAATCATCTTTAACTCGTCCTTTTACATAATGAAAGAGACACCTGAGATAAAAATCTGTCCTGCCGTGCCTCCTTGTATCGTCTTATCTTATTGCCTTTAACACCCAATTAATGATATTTTATTTTTCTTTTACTGTCAAGTTATTTTCATGTATATTTTTATGAACCTTATAACATTATTGTGATTTCTTGTTTATTTCTTCATTTTTGGTTCAAAAATCAATGAAGCCATGTATCCGAAAATCAGTGCTGCGCTGATTCCGGCGGCACTTGCTTGAACCCTCCCAGAAAGATTCCGAGGAATCCGTTTTTATCAACAGCTTCCTTCACACCTTTCCACAGGACATTTCCGAATCCAAGAAGTGGAACGCTTGCACCTGCTCCTGCAAATTTTACAAATGGTTCGTATGCTCCAATAAATCCAAGCACTGCGCCTGTGCAGACGAGTAATACCATAACACGTCCCGGCATCAGCTTTGTTCTGTCCAGAAGAATCTGCACTGCAGCGCAGATGAGACCTCCGATTAAAAATGCTTTTATATAATCCATTTTTCTATTCCTTTTCTTTTTTTAACACACACTTAGCACATTTTTTACTTCTTCCTATTATAATAGGGCTTTTCAACAGTGTTCGATCATAATCGCATGCGCAATTCCAGGCACACTTGCTCCTTCATTGAAGCTGACCGTTGACATCAATGCACCGGTCGGCACGAAGAGTATCTTTCTCCATTCTCCATTCTCAAGCTTTGGCAGAATATAAGAAGCCAGTGTTGACGCTGCGCATCCACAGCCGCTTCCGCCGGCATGTGTATCCTGCGTCTCCTGATCAAAGATAGTCATTCCACAATCCATATGCTTTTTTCTGATATCATATCCTCTGCTTTTCATCAGGTCAAAAAGTATGGACTGACCAATATATCCAAGATCACCTGTTATGATCTGATCGTAATCTTCCTGTGTACGTCCAAGATCCTGAAAATTACGGTAGATGGTATCGGTTGCAGCCGGAGCCATACATGCCCCCCCCATGTTCTGCGAATCCTTCAAGCCAAAGTCCACGATCTTCCCTATTGTAACGCCAGTGATCCGAATATGCCGGAACTGGGATTTTCTTTGACGTTGCTTATCGGAATGTATTTTATTCAAATGGCTTCCTACAAGGAAAGCCCCCCGCTGGCTGTCACGGTCCAGTGTGCGGAAAGTGGTCTCTGGTTCGCATATCCTAACGGAAATCGAAATTCTTTCTCTGCACTTCCAAAATGACTTGAAGTTACTGCCAGCATGTAATCTCCGTATCCTGCTGCCACACTCATTGCTGCTAATGCCAGTGCTTCTCCTGATGTGGAACATGCGCCATACAGGCCGAATATGGGAATCTGCAGATCTTCCACGCCCATAGAAGTTGCAATCCCTTGTCTGAGAAGATCTCCTCCAAAGAGATAACGCACAGACTTCGGATCCACATGCGACTTTCCAAGTGCCAGTACACAGGCTTCCTTCTGCATGTTGCTTTCGGCTTCCTCCCAGGTCTCTGCTCCAAACAGATCATCCTCATTGGTCAGATCGAAGTATTTTCCAAGCGGCCCCCCCTGCGCTTCTTTGCTTCCGGCAACAGATGCTGCGCTTAGAAGATAAGGTGCTTTTGTGAATACAATGCTCTGTGCTCCACGAAGCTGGGACAGATGAAAAGGACCACACTCTGATTCAACTGCCCGGTTCTTGTTTCCCGTATCATTCATATCGTTTCCTCATTTCTGATGTTTCATTATTTATTTTTAAGGATATTATTTTCATTTTGTGAAAAACTATGTGTAGAATTTAAAAACAAAAAGAAGGGATTTTCATTTATGGACAAAATAGAACAATTGAAGCAACAGAAGCAATACGAAGCCTATGTCAAAAAGAAAACACCACAGCACAATGTGTGGTTCAACATGATGAAGGCATTCTTCCTTGGTGGAACAATCTGCCTGATCGGACAATGTATTTATCATTTCTGTGAACTGAAAAAGCTTTCCCCCCCGGATGACTGCAGCAGCTGGACTTCTATTCTGCTCATTCTTCTGAGTATCCTTCTCACCGGTACCGGAATTTATCCACTGCTTGCCAAATGGGGCGGTGCCGGTGCACTTGTTCCGATTACCGGCTTTGCCAACTCTGTTGCTGCACCTGCGATTGAATATAAAAAGGAGGGGGGGCAGGTTTTTGGTATTGGTTGTAAGATCTTCACGATTGCCGGGCCTGTGATCTTGTATGGAATTGTGACAAGCTGGGCGCTTGGAGTTGTATATTGGGGTATGGACGTTGATGTGAAACAAGAAATGTGTTAGATAAATGTATTAGGAAGTCGCTATTCACGGCTTCCTAATCTTTCTTTAAAATCTGTATAATCAAATACGGTTAGCTGCTGCATGGTTCTGTCAGCATGTCTGATCCAGATATCCGGCAATGGCATCCCGTTAAATGTATTATTTTTGCAAGTCGTATAAATCGCCATATCTCCAAACAGAAGAAGATCTCCGTATTCCGGTAATTTGCTGAATTTATAGTCTCCAATGATATCCCCCTGACAGGCAGGTTGGACCTCCTAACCGGACTGTAATCCCACTATCTGTTGTCTCATCCGATGATCCAAGAAGCGGTGGACGATAAGGCATTTCCAGTACATCCGGCATATGGCAGGCGGCGCTGGCATCTACGATTGCAATCTGTGTGTCTCCATTTTTCAGAACATCCAGCACACTGGTCAGAAGAAATCCTGCATTCAATGCCCAGGCTTCTCCCGGCTCCAGATAAACCTCAACCTTCCATTCTTCCTGTGCCATTCGGATGCATTGCTCCAGTCGCTCAATATCATATCCTGGTCTTGTAATATGATGACCACCGCCAAAATTGATCCATTTCACTTTGGCAATCAAATCACCGAACTGTTTCTTTACGGAAGCAAGGGTTGTCTCCAGATCATCCGAGTCCTGCTCACAGAGAGTATGGAAATGAACCCCATCCAAAAGTTCCATCAACTCCGGATTCTTCACAATTGCTTCATCCCACTGTACTCTTGTTGTACCCATGCGGCTTCCCGGTGCACAAGGGTCATAAATCTCATGTCCCTCCTGGGTAGAGCATTCCGGATTGATCCTGAGTCCCACGCTTTTTCCTGCCTCTTTCGCCATTCTTCCAAAGCGAAGAAGCTGGGACGGAGAATTAAATACAATATGATCGGCATACTGAAGAAGTTCCTCGAATTCATCCGCCCGGTAACCTGCACAGAATACATGAACTTCTTTTCCCGCCATTTCCTCTGCCCCTAATCTTGCCTCATACAATCCACTGGCCTCTGTACCCGCCAGATACGGTTCAAAAAAAGGATAACAATCATAATTACTGAATGCTTTCTGTGCCAGAAGCATCTTACATCCTGTCCGTTCTGCTACTTCACCGAGCAGTTTTGCGTTTTCTGTAAGTGCTTTTTCATCCAGTATATAACAAGGTGTTTGATGTTCTGAAATTCCGGCGGAATAATTCCGCCGGTGGCTGTAAATGGTGCTCTTTTATCTAATCTTTCCATCAGTCTACCAACTTCGGATCATGATTTTCACTGCGCGGCAAACCATAACGGTCAAGTGCGTCCAGGAACGGATCCGGATCAAATTCTTCTACAGTATATACACCCGGTCTGATCCATTTTCCAGTCAGCATCATCAATGCTCCGCACATTGCCGGAACACCTGTTGTATAACTGATTGCCTGGCTTCCAACCTCATGGTAGCATTCCTGATGATCGCATACGTTATAGATATAGTAAGTCTTCTCTTTTCCATCTTTTACACCGGTAAAAATACAGCCGATATTTGTTTTTCCTTTTGTGCGTGGACCAAGACTTGCCGGATCCGGAAGAAGTTCTTTCAGGAACTGGATCGGAACGATTTCCTGTCCATTGTACTGGATCGGTGTTGTAGAAAGCATTCCCACATCCTCAAGACAACGCATATGATCCAGATAGCTTTGTCCAAAAGTCATAAAGAAACGAATACGTTTCACACCTGGAATTGTTTTTGCAAGAGACTCTATTTCCTCATGGTGAAGCAGATACATGTCCTTGTCTCCGACCTGATCAAAGTTGTATTCTCTCTTAATATCCATCGGCGGGATTTCTACCCAATGTCCGTTTTCCCAGTAACTTCCCGGTGCACTTACTTCACGAAGATTGATTTCCGGATTAAAGTTTGTCGCAAATGCATAGCCATGATCACCGCCATTGCAATCCAGAATGTCAATGGTATCAATCTGATCAAATTCATGTTTTAATGCATATGCACAATATGCCTGTGTGACACCCGGGTCAAATCCGCATCCAAGCAGTGCTGTAAGACCTGCATCTTCAAATTTTTTGCGGTATGCCCACTGCCAGGAATAATCAAAATATGCTGAAAATCCTTCTTCTTTACAGCGTTTTTCGTAAATCGCACGCCACTTCGGATCATCCGTATCTTCCGGCTCGTAGTTTGCTGTATCCATATAATTTACGCCACATGCCAGACACGCATCCATAATCGTCAGATCCTGATATGGAAGCGCAATGTTCATTACCAGATCCGGTTTGTAATCATTGATCAGTTCGATCAGCTGATCCACATCGTCTGCATCAACCTTGGCTGTCGTAAGAACTGTTTTTGTCTTTCCTTTCAGCTTTTCTGCAAGTGCATCACATTTTTTCTTTGTACGACTTGCGATACAAAGTTCTGTGAAGACCTCATCTGCCTGACAACATTTCTGAATTGCTACACTGGCCACTCCTCCGCAGCCGATTACAAGTACTCTGCTCATAACTCTTCTCCTTTTCTTCAACAGTTGTATATTTATAATTGCTCTCTTATAAGTTGCCGGTTTATTTTGCAATTGCAAGAAGCAGTTCACGAAGAACCTTACATGCTGTTGCGGTTGAGACACCACTTGCATCCAGCATAGGAGCAAGTTCATTCACATCCGCTCCTACTACATTTGCCTGCGCAACTGTACGGATAGCTTCAAGAAGCTCTAAGAAAGTTACTCCACCCGCCTCCGGAGTCCCTGTTCCCGGAAATACTGCCGGATCCAGACAATCCAGATCAATTGTAAAATAAATTGGTACATTTTTCTCTTTCAGTTCTCTTACAGTCTCTTCCAGTCCGTCAAAAGAAAGTGGATGGAAATCTGTATGCTGCGCGGCAAATCTAAATTCTTCTCTCTCTCCGCTTCGGATACAGAACTGATGAATACGTCCGTCTCCCAGAAGATCATGGCATCTTCGCAGAACGCATGCATGACTCAATCTGGCTCCCAGATAATCATCCCTTAAATCTGCATGTGCATCAAAATGGATGATATGTAGATCCGGATATTTCGCAGCTACAGCGCGTACTGCTGCCAGCGTCACCAGATGTTCTCCTCCCAGAAGCAATGGAAATTTATCTGATTTCAATATTTCTTCTGCTCTCTTTTGAATATCCGAAAGCGCCATTTCACTGCTTCCAAAGCAAAGTTCCAGATCCCCCCCGCTGTCAAATACACTGATATCCATAAGGTCTCTATCCTGATAT
This sequence comes from Mediterraneibacter faecis JCM 15917, assembly GCA_001312505.1. GTDB lineage: Bacteria > Bacillota > Clostridia > Lachnospirales > Lachnospiraceae > Mediterraneibacter > Mediterraneibacter faecis. The sequence continues at coordinate 27,878 of BBDW01000005.1, read as the reverse complement.
GGACTGTAAGTTTCAAGTCCGAAACTCTCATGACGCATAGCTGCCGGACCGAATCTTGCGCCCGGACGAAAACTTGTCGTCGAATCAAACGGCGCACCATAAAGGACAATCGATGCTTCCTTAAAGCTGCTTTCGCATCCGATAAAAGTTTCTATATTCGGTAAAATCATGAATTATTCCTCCACTTCTTTCAGCATATCTTCCAGAAATGCCGGAAGGTAAAATGCTCCTTTATGGAGTCTTGTTGTATAGTAACGTGTACGAAGATTTAATGCATTCCATGCTTCTGCGTCCAGATCATCTACGGGATGATATTTTTTGCTGGCAAATCCAAACAACCAGTAACCTGCGGCAAAAGTTGGGATATGTGCCTGATAAACACGACTGATCTGAAATGTACTGGCAATTCTTTTATGGCTTCGCTGCATTGCATGTGCATCTTCTGCGTAGAATGGACTTCCCTGCTGGTTGACCATAATTCCATCCTCTTTCAGCGCATTGTAACAATTCCCATAAAATTCGCGGGTAAACAATCCTTCCGATGGGCCAAACGGATCAGAAGAATCTACGATAATAAGATCATATTTTGCCTCGCATCTTCGGATAAAACGGAGTGCATTTTCGTAATGAAGATGTACTCTTCTGTCATCCAGTCTGCATGCATTTTCCGGAAGGTATGCACGACATGCCTCGACAACCATCGGATCCATTTCTACCAGATCAATGTGCCTGACCCTGTCGTATCTGGTCAGTTCACGAACAACACCGCCATCTCCGGCTCCAATCACCATAATCTCTTTTGCTTCTTTATGAATCGCCATCGGCACATGCGTGATCATCTCGTCATAAATAAATTCGTCACGTTCTGTCAGCATTACATTTCCGTCCAAAGTCAGAACACGGCCAAATTCCGGTGTCTCAAAAATATCAATTCTCTGATAATCACTCTGTCTGGAAAAGAGCTGACGGTTTACCCGGATACTGTGTTTCACATCCGGTGTATGGAATTCTGAAAACCACATTTCCATTGTTATTACCTCCCTGTCAGAACATTCAGTTTCAAAATATCCGGATCTTCTGGTCCGGTCATATTACACCCCCCCTTCGCTTTTGCATACTCGATATAATCCAGAATTTCTGCTGTAATGCGTTCCCCAGGCGCAAGGATCGGAATTCCAGGCGGATAACACATCACAAATTCACTACAGACCATACCTTCTGTTTCCCTGAGTGGCAGACTGCACTTATCTGCATAAAAAGCATCCTGTGGCTGGTCACTACCTGAGGATCAATATATTCCTGACTCAGAAGTCCTGTTCCGTCTGTCTGAAAACGTCTGCGGATCTCTGCAAGTGCACTCACAAGCCGTTCTACTTCCTGTGCGCGGTCTCCGATCGAAAGGTAGGCAAGAATATTTCCGATATCTCCAAATTCAATCTGAATGTCGTATTCATCACGCAGAATATCATAAACTTCAATTCCTGCGAGTCCGATATCTAACGTATGTACACTTAATTTTGTAATATCAAAATCAAAAACAGAATTTCCATTTACCAGTTCTTTTCCAAATGCATAATAACCACCGATTGCATTGATTTCTTCTCTGGCATATTCTGCCATATCTGCTACCTGATGGAAAATCTGACGGCCACGCTGTGCAAGATTCCTTCTTGAAATGTCAAGACTCGACATCAGAAGATAGCTTCCTGATGTTGTCTGTGTCAGATTGATGATCTGCCGCACATACCCGGCATGTACGTCCGGACCTGTAAGAAGCAGACTCGACTGTGTAAGACTGCCTCCGCTTTTGTGCATGGATACGGACGCCATATCTGCGCCTGCCTCCATAGCTGAAACAGGAAGTCCGCCACCAAAATAAAAATGTGTTCCATGCGCTTCGTCTACCAGACACATCATTCCTGCCTCATGTGCCATCTTGACAATTGCTCGCAGATCACTGCATATTCCATAGTAAGTCGGATTATTTACTAACACTGCGACTGCCTTTGGATGCTCTTTTATCGCTTTTGCAACCTGTTCTCTCTGCATTCCCAAGGAAATCCCAAGCCGCTGGTCTACCTCCGGATTTACATAAACAGGGATCGCACCACATAAAACAAGTGCATTCAACACACTCCTGTGAACATTACGTGGCAATATGATCTCATCTCCACGTTTGCAGGCAGTCAGAACCATTGTCTGTACAGAACTTGTCGTGCCCCCCCTACCATTAAAAATGCATGTGCTGCTCCAAAGGCATCTGCTGCCAGTTCTTCTGCTTCCCGTATTACAGATACCGGATGGCAGAGATTGTCCAGTGGTTTCATACTGTTGACATCGACGCCTACACATTTTTGTCCGAGAAATTCTGTCAGCTCCGGATTTCCTCTTCCCCCCCGTTTATGACCAGGGACATCAAATGGCACAACTCTCATTCGCCGGAAAGTCTCCAGAGCCTCATGGATCGGTGCATGATTCTGGTTTAATTTAAAACGACTCCCTTTCATATTTCCTCTCTTTCCAGGTTCCTTTGTCAAAACACTTTCTTAATACAGAAAAAACGCAGATAAGGGCGCTAAGCACAAACCTGCGTTCGGTATGTATTCGTCTGTTTTATTCTCAGCTGTAACAGAAAAGGCAATATCTTCTCTTAGATTTTTAAATAAAACTTCTGGATCATGCGTGTCAGAGTCTATATAGCAATTATACTTTTACTACTCTTATTGACCGTTTCACAAGTCTGCGCGTCTGGCGCATAAGGCTATCAAAGAAACCTACTTATAAAATTAGAGCTTTTCACTCAATCAATAAGGCAACCAAAGTTACCATAATCGGCAGTGGACCCGGCTGTCCGTATGGCCTTAACCTCGCTGGGTGGTCCGAAACAATTGCTTTGAAAAGACTCTGTCTGTTACTCTGCATCTTCGTCTCTCAAAATCGACTATAGCATAACATGTTAAAAAAACACTGTCAAGAATTTCTCCCATCTATTCGTTACTTTCTTGCAGCAATTCTTGTATTAAATTAAGGTTCGAATCAGAATGTTCCAGTTCTCTTGAATAACGATACACCGTATCTATCACATCATTTATATCTAGCACTTTTTCTTGCTTCATCACTGTGCCATCAGAAGTTCATGGATCAACAGGGTGCTGACAACAGCCATCTGTGCTTTTGCAAACGCTTCTCCATCGTATACTGCACCGCAAAAATAGGTACTGATGAAATATACAAGGAGCTGTTCATACTGTATTTCATATTCCGGCATTTCTTTCGCCATCCAAGCATGAAATTCTTGTATCATCTCAATATACCGTTTTTTGTCTATTTTTTCATTTACATTTCTATATAATAATTTCTCTGTTTCTTGAAGATAAGATTCCCAATCCGCCCTTAAATGTTCCATCTGATACTGATTTTGAAACATCTTTCTACTATATGTATAGTAATCCACTTCTGCAAGAGCATTTTTCACTTCCCGCACGCCTTCTTCAGCCTGATAGTAATCAAATACATCATCCATCGAGAATATATCTTCTTCGTCAATACATTCCTGCAGATCACGTGCAATCGCCAGAATAAGAGCTGCTCGCAGATTCAGCTTTTTCTCTCTGTCCTGTAAAATCTCAATCATCACATCTCTTGCATCTAACAGTTTCGAATATAAAAACGGATCAAAATCTTCATAATCTTCTTCCTCATCTGTTTCATAAGTAAGAAAATGTACCGGTTCTTTTTTATTCATCAGGATTCTCGCCACTTCCGGACAGGATACCGAAAGTGTAACCTCCCGCACATCTTCAAATTCTTCGATATGTCTTGGATACAATTTACAGGTTCTGCACAGGCTCTCTTCTCCCAGGGCGGTATACATATCACAGAGGTTTGATTGATTCAGGAAAGCACATCTTCTGTCTTTATCCTGCTTGAATGTTCCTTCTTCCCAGTTGACAGATTCTTTCAAACGCTCTGCAAATGTACCTGTCTCATTTTTATAGTTTTCTAATGAAGCTTCATCTGCAACGATCTGCCATCCGGCACAACAAGTATCCTCACATTTTCCTGCAACACAGCTAAATTCATGATAATAATCCGGGATTGTATATAACATTGATCTACTTTATCCATTCCTTTCGCTTTTCTGATCGTCTATAGAATTTCCGACCTGTTTTATTATAGCACGCACTTTTAAGAAATGGTTATAAAAAAACGTATCAAACTGACTGGATTTCAATTATCACTATTGAATATCCGGTCGATTTGATACGTTTTTATTATTTTTTTAGAAATTTAATTATTTCTTTTTCTCATACAGGAACTCTTCTGGAAGTGTTACATTAAAGTCATGTGCCAGTTCGCGGAAGTTCTCCGGTGTGATTGTCTGAATCTTTCTTGGTGTCATAGAAAGAATCTTCACAAGGATCTCTGCTGACTTCTCTACTGTATGCATAAGACCGAATGTAAGATCGAAGTCTTCTCCTGAACAGAACATTCCATGATGTGCCCAGATAGCAACATCGTATTTCTCCATCAGCTCAGCTGTCTTCTCTGCGATTGCTCTTCCGCCCGGAACCATCCAGCCTACAACTCCAACTCCATCCGGGAATACGACCGGACACTCTGTTGCTGACTCCCAAAGTTCTCTTGTAAATACCTGATCATCCAAAGGAAGAACGAATGTCAGTGCGATTGTATTTGTTGTATGTGCATGGTAGATTACACGATGTTTTCCGTTTGTGATTCTCTTCTTCACTTCATGGTTCATCAGATGAGTTGGAAGCTCACTTGTCGGTCTTCCACCTTCTACCAGCCCCAACGGATTCTGTATTTTGTTCCTGTATAATCAATCTCGATAATTGCAAGACATACTTCAGGATCAACGATAATATTTCTGAAATACTTTCCACTTCCTGTTACAAGGAAGAATTCTCCTGCAAGTCCCGGAACCTCTGTTCCGATCTCTGTCCATTCTCCTGATTCATTCAGACGTGGTCTGATCAGCTCAACCTCTTCTGGTTTCAGACGATAACTCAAATTACCACCATTTCTCTCATGCCATCCCTGAAGGAATCCGTCATTTGCCATTTTAATAAAATCCTGTACAAACTTCGCATCTAAAATCTTCATATTATTCTACTCCTCCTGTTTTTACTCATTTACCGCAATGTTGTTTTGTGTGGTTTATTTCTTTTTTACTATTGTTTTCTTGTGGTTTCTATTTGTATTATAGATAGTTTCATGTGGTTTGTAAACACTTTTTTCAAAAAAATTGTACAATCCGAAAGACATTAACACAAATCAAGCCTATCATGCTATAATTCTGAACTATATCAGGAGGTACTATAATAAAATTATGAAACGTAGAGCACTAAAGGCAGCCTTTCCACGAACAATCCCTATTATGACTGGGTTCATTTTTCTTGGAATGGCTTATGGAATATATATGAATGCATCTGGTTTTTCTTTTATCTACCCATTTTTCATGAGTATGTTGATTTTCGGCGGATCACTGGAATTTGTCTGTGTTGAGATGCTGCTTAGTCCATTTGCACCTGTTCAGGTACTGATCATGGCTGTGATGATCCAGGCCAGACATCTTTTCTATGGACTTTCCATGTTAGATAAATTCAAAGGACTTGGATGGAAGAAGTATTATCTGATTTTCGGAATGTGTGATGAGACCTTCTCTGTCAATTACACCTCTGAGATTCCCGAAGATGTAGACCGCGGATGGTTTTATTTTTTTGTTACATTATTGAACCAGTTCTATTGGGTTGCTTCCGCAACGATTGGTGGAATCATTGGTTCTCTTCTTAAATTCGACACATCAGGAATCAGTTTTGTCATGACAGCTATGTTCGTTGTAATTTTCCTGGATCAGTGGATGAAAGAAAAAATCCATGTTTCTTCTATGATTGGAATCCTGGTTTCGCTTGTATGTCTGATTCTCTTCGGAGCGGATTCCTTTATGATTCCGACAATGATACTGATTGTACTTCTACTGACAGTACTTCGAAAGTGGCTGGAACAATGCGCCAAACTTAAAGAAAAGGAGGAGCCGACCAAATGAGTAGCATGACTTTGGCACAACAGATAATTACAATCGGAATGTGCATACTTGGAACAATGGCAACGCGCTATCTTCCTTTCTTTATTTTTAAAGAAAATAAAAAGACACCGGAATATATCCAGTATCTTGGTAAATTTCTTCCTTCTGCTGTTTTCGGAATGTTAGTTATCTATTGTCTGAAAAATGTAGAAGTACTGCACGGAACTCATGGAATTCCGGAAGGAATCTCCATTCTTGTCACCGCAGTACTTCATATATGGAAGAAAAATATGTTTCTATCCATTGCAGGTGGAACTATCTGTTATATGTTGATATTATATTTTCTATAATAATCTCTATAGCAAAAAGATCTGAGACCACATGTGCTTACACATTAGTGGTTGCTGTTCTCACTTCGTGCGACCAGCAACCATTTCTAATCTCATAACTCTTACGGCTTGCATCTGCCACAAGGCTCATATCCTTCTTTAATCAAATCCGACCTACTTCCTGTATACTCTTCTTTGTTCTCTGCTTTGATGTCCTTCACACCAGAACAAGTTGATTTATGAAACTTTTTTGTATTCCTATTCAATATATAAGTTTCTTTTTGGGTTGAATTTGATGTTTTCGATGAATTGGATACATTTTTATCAGTCACTTCAGCTTCTGTTCCAGGAGCCCACTCACCTTCCGGCGTTGCGAGTTCTTCCGTCTGATAACTTTCTCCTGTCTCATAATTGATCACAATATATGGCTGCACATTATATACATATACGTTAAATGTCACCCCGGCGCCATCATCTTCCACAGACTTTGCCTCCATCTGGACTCCGGAAGCCACCAGGTCATCACCACTATAGATTGGAGTGACACGATACATCACATGATTATCCGTTTCTTTAACATAGTCTGCCACCTCATCCTCGAACGGAAGCATACCATCTACATTCATATAGCGGGTTCCTGTAATCAGGTTACGTTCATTCGCATTCTCACCTGTCAACTGGAAACCAATCAGATGACAACGGTTATACAGATATCCACCGTCAATTCCGTCATATTCCTTATTCACCCAGCCTGTTGGCTTCACACTACTGATGCTTTCTCTTTTCTGTGTCGGCATCAAATCTTCACCTACACAGGCTTCCGCTGTCTGACATCTTCCCAGTTCATCTAACGGCTGTATTCTTCGTAAGAATCTGCCGTCAGCTCATCTTCTGTAAATGTTGGCTCATTATCATTGATCTCCACGTATGGCTGTCCTGTATACTCCGGTACTTCTTCCAGCGTATCAACGGATTCTATCTGTCCTGTTGATGCGAATGTCGTTTCTGTTGTCGTTTGATTTCCGCGGTCGGAATCCTGATTGCCTGATCCTTGTGATATCTGCAGTGAACCGCAGGATGTCAAAAGAAGACAAAGGGCCGTTATACATCCACATAATATGGTTTTAAATTTCTTTTTGCTCATATTGCACTCCTTTTTCGAACATACGTACTTGTTAAGTATACACTATTTTTTCTAATATAGGAAGTGCTTTGTGTGGACACCAGTAACAAAATGTCAATAGTTTTTTAATCACTTTTCAAAAAAGGAAAAAAATAGAACGTATAGTTAATTTCCATACGCTCTATCTCACATTTCATATTAAATTTTTGAATTCTACAAACTTGAAATTTCATTATCCACAAAGGCACACTCATACTTCTTAGCCATTTTCTCAGCTTTTACTTCAAGTGCTTCAAAGCAGCGATACGGTGCTCAATGCTCGAAGCAGAATCCATATCGTTCTTGAAATTTTCATCTAGTGTGGCTCGGCTGGGTTTGCTATTTTTGAATGGTAATTGCAGATTTAATTCTTGCGACTATATCCAATGGTGCTTATTATGAGGGAAATTCCAAAAATCAAAATTGCCGCTATCCCTGTGATTAGCACATATGAATGAACAGAATTTACCATAGCAGCCATTCCCGGCCCATCTTCAAAATATTTTACAAAGTAAAACATTGGAATTACCACAATCAATCCCATAGTTTGCGCAGAACGAAAACCAAACCAATAAGTTAATGGCAAGCAAATTCCTGTCCATAATAATGGGATAATAATTGCTGCTGCAATCGAAAACAACCAGATAAGCATATCAAAGTTTTGAAAAATTATGATGGATAAACTATTGAACGCAATGCTTCCCAAAATGCTGATTGCAACAGTATATATTACGGAAACATATTTACTTGCAACAACAGTAAAATTGCTTATCGGCATAGCTAATTGATATTTTTTCCAGCTTGCCTTTTCATCACTTGCGAAACTCATAATATTTTGCATACCGATTGTCATGGCAAACATAACGGAAGCAAATAAGCCAGCATAAATTCCAGCATTGAAAATAAGCAGAACAATAGCTGCTGCTGCAATCAGAATAAGTTTCTTATCAATACTCTTGAAGAAAATGGATATGTCTTTATATATCAATCCTCGCATGATGTACCTCCTTTAACATAGAAAAGCATAATATCTTCTAATGTGGCATTATCCACAATGATGTTTTTGTATTTTCGTTTGAATGCTTCCTTGTCATGAACAAGACACTCCACGCTCATATTTGTAGTTCGGTGTATGATATAATCATCAGAGAAAAGCTGTGCAAATTTTTCTTTTCCGCACTTTGCCACGCCATAATTATAAACAAGATTATCTTTCTGTTCCTCGAAAATGATTTTTCCCTGATGAATTAAAATCACATAGTCTGCAATTTTTTGTATATCCGAAGTAATATGCGACGAAAAGAAGATAGAGCAATCTTCATCTTGGATAAATTCCAAAAATAGGTCTAATACTTCATCACGCACAACGGGGTCAAGACCTGTTGTTGCTTCGTCCAAAATCAACAGTTTAGGTCTATGTGCCATAGCACAAATGATAGACAACTTCATTTTCATGCCTTTAGAAAATGTGCCAATCGTTTTCTTGGTCGGGATTTTGAGTTTTTTCAAGTATTGTGAAAAAAGGTTACTATCCCATGTCTTATAAACTTCTTTCAAGATTTTTTCAATATCTGCGGCTGTAAACACATCATGAAAATTACATTCATCAAAAACGACGCCAATATTTTCTTTGACAGTTGGAATTGTATGGTCTATTCCAAAGACTTGTATCTGTCCGCTATCTTTGCTTAGTTCATTTAATATCAGATTGATAGTAGTGCTTTTTCCTGCACCATTCTCGCCAATAAAACCTACAATCCTGCCTTTAGGGACTTTGAACGAAACATTGTCCAAAGAAAAATCCTCGAATTGCTTGCATAAATTCTGCACCAAAATGTTGTTATCCATGCCTGTCACCTCTCGTTATTCCTCGTAAAATAGTTTTAGAATATTCGTCATTTGCCCAAGACTAATGCCATGTGCTCGACCAATTTCTGCGACCTTTTGTAAAAGTTCTTCAGCAATTCGTAACTGTTCCTCTTGAATAAATTCCCTATTCTGTGATGCTACAAAACTGCCTTTTCCAGATACAGTTTCTATAAATCCATCTCTCGTTAAATCTTCATATGCTCTCTGAACGGTAATAACACTGATATGTAAATCTTTTGCTAAAGCTCTCATAGAAGGGAGGGCTTCGCCAGCAGATAATGTGCCGTCCATAATAAAACTTTTTACTTGCATACAGATTTGTTCGTAAATAGGCTTATCACTGCTATTACTTATGATAATCTCCACTTGCTCACCTCACCATGTGTACTTATCGTAATAAGCGTACTTATTCGATAAGCACAGTATAGGCGGTTTGTGTGAACCTGTCAAGAGAAAAGATGTAAATACATTCGGAAAAGCGAGTGGCTGTCTATCAAATTCTTGTGTGTTACTTTACCGCACATGAGCATTTGCACCGAGATTATCATTTCCGTATCCTTCAAGAAGATTGATAACGCCCCCATACACCTGCGCCGATTGCGGTTACTACTGTTTTAAGTCCTGTTACTGATGTTGTAAAAAAGCCCATTTGTTTGTCTCCTTTTTCCAAAAATAAAAAGGGAGCTTCTCTGAATTATAATTTTTAGAAAAGCTCCCATGTCATAAGTTCCATATTCAGTTGTAAAACAACTTCTGGTCACAATGTCTAGAAGTTAAGCTATGATTTCTCCGACATCGCATACCTCATCCACCACATCATTCCTCTTAAAGCGGAGTCTGTTGCGGTTCTTGACGTATTTTTCAATGTCAAACTCATTCTTTTTGTCATAATCGGATAACAGCGGGTACTGCTTATGCTTCGTTATATCAAACTTGTCCGAGAAAAAAGGTCTCACGCCCCCCCTAAGCTGCATGATACACTTGCTGCCATCCATGACTGCAATCTCGTCCTGGCTCATCAGTTCCTTTCCGGTCTTTTGGTAATTCAGACCGTAAGACTGGCTCGTACCCCCCCTTGTATCCGAGGTATTGTAAAGATCAATCGTTTCTTTCCCAAGGATTTCTGCCAGATCTTTCAGAGTATCTTTCTCTTTTCCTCCCCCCCTAATGTATCAAGCTCCAGTTCATCATAAGCAGTCAGGTCACGCAGCTCCTTGATGTCAAATGGTGCCAACCTTGCACCACAGCTAATCAGAATAGATTTTGCTGTCTTTCCAGTAACAAAATGTCAATAGTTTTTTAATCACTTTTCAAAAAAGGGAAAAAAATAGAACGTATAGTTAATTTCCATACGCTCTATCTCACATTTCATATTAAATTTTTGAATTCTACAAACTTGAATTGTTCGAGCTTTTCAAATACTAACGTCCTTAATTCTGTTCAATAATTGATTTATAGTAGTTACCAAAGTCAGCAAGTGAATTAACAATTGGAAGCATTTTTGTTCCGAGTTCCGTTAAGCCGTATTCAACTCTCGGTGGCTGTTCATGGTAATCGTGGCGATATGCCAGTCCATCACTCATCATTTGTCTTAAACTATCTGTCAAAACCTTTTGTGAAATACCATCTATACTTCGTTGTAGCTCATTGAATCTCCATGGACGCTCTTTCAAGTTACGCAAAATCAGCAGTTTCCATTTTCCTCCGATGAGAGATACTGCTGTTGCAACTGGGCATTCCGGTAATTCTTCTCTTGCTCGCATAATTCTCACCTCCGAGTCTATTGTAACACATTCAATTTTGAGTGTACAGTTACAAAAAAGTGCGTACTTGTTTTTGTATGTGTCTCACACTATACTAATACCAAGCAACCGGAAACTACAAATTAACTATGGAGGTATTATTATGGCAAATTACACAAAAACAACTATTGGAAAGGAAAGCCGAATTGAGCTGCATGAAAAGTTGTCTTTAACTGGTGCAGAAATCAGTTTAAACGAACTACCTGCAGGAGCAAATGTACCATTTGTTCATTCTCATAAAGAAAATGAAGAAATCTATGGAATTCTTTCAGGTAACGGCAAAGCCATAATTGATGGAGAAGAAATCATCCTTTCAACCGGAGACTGGCTAAAAATCGCACCTGCTGCAAAGCGCCAGTTTTTTGCATCCGATATTTCCGGAATTACTTATATCTGCATTCAGGTAAAAGAAAATTCTCTGGAACATTTTACAGCAGAGGATGCCGTAATCGGCTAATTAAAAGTATTTATTTACAAAATGCACAGTTCACGATAAGCTATAAACTGTGCATTTCTTTTTTGTTCAATATTACGTTTTCTCAATTTTTCAAACTTGAAGTTAGCGATTTCTTTTTCCGGTATTCTCTGTCCCACGGATTTCCTCATGATAGAAATAATCTACGATCACCGGATGCCCCCCCTGCGGGACTCTGCCATAAGGCATTTCATTATCCACAAAGGCACAATCATACTTCTTAGCCATTTTCTCAGCTTTTACTTCAAGTGCTTCAAAGTAGCTGCGGTTATGCTTGTTATAGATCTCGTCGTAAAGTGGTACAAGATCAGGATATTTTCCGGCGATATAATCCATAATTGTCTTTTTGAAACCGCCTCGAAGATTGAGATTTTCGAGCCAGAACAGATCGCACTGATCCTTTACCCGCTCAAAGATTGCTTCAAAATTCGTGATACCGGGGGGGAATACCGGGGATACGAAACAGACTGTACGAATACCTGCCTCATATACCTGCTTCATAGCAGCGATACGGTGCTCAATGCTCGAAGCAGAATCCATATCGTTCTTGAAATTTTCATCTAGTGTGTTGATCGACCATGAAACGGTTACACGTCCAAGCTTCTTCAACAGATCAATATCCCGTACCACAAGATCCGACTTTGTGCAGATCAGAATATCTGCGTCACTGCCAATCAGCTGCTCCAGAAGTTTTCTGGTATTCCCGAATTGCTCCTCCTGTGGATTGTAGCCATCTGTCACAGAACCGATGACCACCCGCTGGCCGGCATATTTCTTCGGATTTTTAATTTCCGGCCAATGCTTCACATCAAGGAAAGTGCCCCATTCCTCCTTGTGCCCGGTAAAGCGCTTCATAAAAGAAGCATAGCAATACTTGCAAGCATGTGTACAGCCCACATAGGGATTGACCGAGTAACCACCTACCGGCAGACTAGACTTAGTCATGATGTTCTTTGTTTCCACCTCACGAATGAGGATTCCATTTATTACTTCTTCCATGATTTCTGTACCCCTAACACTTTATTAAATTCTTCCGGCATTTCCTGAATCATATTTTCATCCCCTATGATAGGGACAAGATCTTCCTTCATAAACACCGGAATGCCGAGCTTATGTGCCTGGTCCGTCAGAGACCATGCCCATTCCGGCTCCGTATGAATCTTCCTACTCTGAGCTCCGGTCATGGTGCCGACAACGATCCAATTGATTCCGGAAAGGTCAACTGTGCCGGGATCATCGAATAACGGCTCAAAGGTAACATGGTAATGTTTTGCTCTGACGTTTTTCCGAAGGGCGTCGATACGCCACCGTTCTGCTTTCCTCGTCACCGTAACGCCAAACCATGCGTTTTCCAGATCGGTATCAAAATCCAGCAAATCAGGTCGCTTGGTAAGGAACAGGAACTGATGCTGTGGATTTTCACGGATCTTTGCAAATACCTCGTCTCTCCATTCCGGCTTCCATCCAGAGAGATCGCTCATGCCGGTAAGAAGAAAGTTCTGCGGACGTTTCTTTTCCATCATCTTGAGCTTACCCGGAAAGAATTCAGGGTCAGCGAAATCATCAATCATATGCCAGCGTTTCACGTTGTTGCGGGCATAGCAATATGTACACCCCACTGTGCAGCCAATGACGATATTCATGTTCTGAATCTGATCTTTGATACAAATACTCATGACTTCTGCCACTCCTCAAGATTCTTTCTGATGCGGTCGAGGCATTCCTCAAACCGGATAATTCTTCCTCTGAAAAACCTTTGTAGTAAATACTGCCCATCTCATCAGATACAGAATCGTACTCGCCCTTTAAGGCATGTGCTTTCTCAGTCAGAAACAGGAGCGTTTTCCTTTTGTCCGTTTCAGACTGAACACGGCTTATCAGCCTTGATTTTCCATTCTTTCCAGCATCGTAGTAAGAGATGTTATCGCTAATCCGCATTTAGTCGAGAGTGACCTGATTGAAATACCATCCTTCTGCCACAGCACATAAAGAATACGCCCCCTGGGCTCCATTAAACGCATCAATATTCTTTTCACTGAGAATCTTCTCGAAAATCCGGTCTCCAAGCTGTTTTATTTTGGTAACAAGAAATCCTCCATTCATTTCCATACAAAAGCTCCTATATAGTAGTTTATTAAAAACATACTATATAGGAGCTTTATTGTCAAGAGTTTATATGTCTTAATAGGTAAATTCCGTTTTTTTTCAATTCTCCAAACTGGAATTTGGAGTGTGCTTTATAAATTTTTTCCGATTCCCTCAAGTTCGTTCATGGAATTCTTATTTTTTTCAAGTTCATCTCTGGCTGTTGCATAATATGATTTATTGAAAAGCATGTCCCATGAAAGATATTTTGCCATACAGTCAAACTGCTTATCAATCAGCTCATACTGGATACTGTCTACAGGAGAACCACCTACAACAATCGTGCCCACTTTTTTATTTTTTAACTGCAATCCACGGCAGTAGCACTTATCAATGACTAATTTCAATTGTGCTGACATTCCCCCCCACCAATAAACTGGCGTAGCAAAAAGAATCATATCTGCGGCAGCAATTTTATCAATTGTAGGATTTGTATCATCCTTATCGACGCATCCCTTAGAGCATTGACAGACACCACATCCCCCCCTGCATGGTGCAATGTTGAGTTTGTCGGGTTCAATGATTTCAATTTCATTCTTTTCTGACGCTCCTTTTATAAATGCATTGATTGCTGTCAGCGTGTTTCCTTTTCTGGCACTTCCATTAATGATTACAATTTTCATGCGTGTATCCTCCAACTTTTTCAATTCAAATAACTTTAGGTTGCCTGTCATAAAATATTCGAGAAGAACTCTTCTAGTAAACTATTGATCATCTCCGGTTTATCTGTATTAGAATTATGACCGGCCCCCTTCAATCCACTTTAAAGGAATTTTCGTTTTTCGATGCCATTCTCTGTTATACCTTATGCATGAACCGGCATGATCCTTTGTACCACATATCAACAGGGAAGGACATTTGATTTCATAAGGCAGATCCTTTTCCATTACCTCTGCCAGAATACGAAATCCATGCCCGGCAATTTGTGCATAACGATGCTGATCACCATCATAGACCAGCATCATTTCCTTCATCAGGTTTCTGCCATAATTAGAAGTTGCAACTCCCTTTGTTCCGGATTTCAAAAGCAACTTCCATGGGTAATGTGCATATACTGGTTCCATTCTTTTCAGAAGCCAGATCTCCACTGCTGTCACATAGTTTCTCTGGAGCTTCAGCCATTTTGCCTTATCAAACAAGTCAAAATCAAACCGGAACGGCCAGGAAGAGGCATGAGCCGGTGCATCCCATACAATAATATTATATTTTCCATCGAAGTACGCAACCTGTTTATCAAACAGTCTATGGTCAGCAGTCAGCCCCCCCGGAAGAAATACAAGCGTCGTTGTATCCAACCTCAGAATACTTGACCAATAGTGAATTGTTCCGCAAGGAGTTTGATATGTACTTTCCTTCAACAAATCCACCTCCGCAATTTTCATTTTTCTCAGTTACACAAACTGAAAAACTTTAACTAATTTCATATTGGTTTTTTGTATCAAATACATTCTGCTACATCTCATCCGGTTTTTGACCGTCGTGGGCTTTCCATTGACACTCCGTCAATTTCATATCTGTAAATACCGCTTTAAACGATGAATCTTCCGGACTGCATGCATAAATTCCAAATTTGATTTTTCCTGCACCAGCCCACATATGACAAATCCTCATTTGCTTAAACCGTATGCCATCCTCAGAACATTCAATGCAATAATCATCTTCACGTCTACTGAGACGATACCACATAGATTTAATCTCTGCATCAATTTCCGTAGTTGCCCAATCTGAATATCCATTGTTTGTCACAACACTTCCCAGGTGCTGAAAATTGTCATTCTCATATTCTATAGAACCTTTCAACCAATTCTCACTGTCAAGATACATAACCACACCGCACTGATCAAAGCGATGATGGCTTTCCTTAAAATCAGTTTTCACTATAAAGGAAAAAAACTTTTCCTCTGTTTCTATCTGCAGAACCGGAGCATTATCATTACGGAAATGATAGTAAGTTCTTTGCCACAAATCAGTTCCAGGCTGTGTAATAATCTCAATTTTGTCATCTGTCAGCGTGTAATCATCAGGTTCTCTCGTCCACTTAAAATCTTTTATATTCATTTCATTATCCCTCCAAATTCCAAGTTTCTCAATTCTCCAAACTTGAAGTTGTATCATCACTTATCTTTATCTTTTTTTGAAAAAATAAGACTGCCAGATATGCCAAAAGATATACCCAGACATATTCCGATTCCAATTCCAGCCATGCTATTTAATGAGTTTATGAAAACAACGCTCCAAAGTATTGCTGCGATTATTCCGATAGTGACTCCTATAATTACCTTTTTGATTTTCATTAGTTTTATCCTTTAATTCCCGATTTTACTTTGTGACTATGACTTTTCCTTCCGAATCCAGAAGAGGTGTAATACTGGCTCCAAATCCGGAGTTCCAACAAAGGTAATTAACCCCAGTCTTCTTATCTACAAGGATTTGACGAATTCCTTCATCTTTAAGCCAACTTCCGTCTCTGAATGTAACTTCAAATCTTTCTTCTTTCTTTGCCATGTTTATTTCTCCTTTTTTCAAACGTTAAATACCGATTTTCTTGATTCTGCAAACTTTATCGTCTTGTTCCATTCTTATCAAAATTCTTTTTTAATGCTATTTCTGTTGGGAGAATAGACCCAATTAAAGGAATAAGTTGAACACCACAAATAATTCCTCCCATACTCCCAACACAATCTTCACTTTTTCCAATTACTAAAAGCATGAATATTACTGTTATTGGCAACATAACCATTCCACAGACATACCAGACTTTACCGCAATATTTATGAGCAAATTCCCATGTGTCTTTATTCTTCATAGACATCAAAGTCCGATATCCAAATACTGAATTTATTTCCTTTGGAGCCTTTTTCATAAAATATCTTCCAAAACCAATCATCGTAAATGGAAGAAACAAATCCATAATCAACATAAAAATCCAAAACTCCATTGTAAATCTCCTTTACTATAACTTCCGCTTTGTATTTTCGTTTTTATTCTTTTTTGTGAAATTCTTTCAAATGTTCCAGTTGACGAACACTCCATGCTGCTTTTGCACATTCTTCCATATAAAATCTTCTTGCCTGTTCATCATTTATACGCATCAAGACACGATAATGTGACCAGCTCAATTCAGGACACAGTGTATCTCGAATTGGAAAAGTGCAATAAAACTGCCTCATCTTACGCCGAATAACAAAGTAACAGCAACAATGCTACAATTCCAAACCATTCCATATTATTCTCCTTAGCAAACTTAACGCTAGCATGTCTGTTCCTTAAAATATCTTTTGCCATTCAAATCATATCACACCATCAGACATATTTCCATTTCGATTTACTCAGTCAAGTCACTTCGCTCAGCTACATTTCCTGTCGGCTTGCTTCTGTAACTAGTGCAGCGTTTCACAAATAACTGTCTCATTCACGCAGAATGCGGATTCGAGTGTTCAGCTGAAAAAACGTAGGCGTAGCGGGCTACGTCGAGGCTTTTTCAACTGAGCAATCGGATTCGCAGGCAAGTGTATGAGGCAGTTATTTTGAAAACGCTGTACTAACATCCGGTTATTAAGAAGTCTCTTCAAACTTACTACACCAGTAACATGAAGTAGTAATATAAAAAGCTTTCGGATTTTTTCATTTGAACCGAAAGCTTTTTATTTCATCATCTTCTATTATATCTATCTTCCTGTCTAACCGGCACTCTGACCGGTACTGGTTCTGGCATCAGTCCTGGGATCAGACGATTCATAAAATCTTTGATCTTCTTCCCTGCTTTTGTATTGATCCATCTATAATATTGTTCTATTGTCATACTGTTCTACCTCCTATCATAAGTAAATGATCTGCATTTCTGCTATATATACCTATGCCATATTATTCTTTTCTGACATGGCTGTATTTTATCAGATGATTTTCTTTTTGTCAGTGCATTTACCGCTTATTTTAGAATTGTTTATACTTCTTTTATGAAGTTTGGGACACATTTATCGTCATGATCTGATTTTATAAAATTTTCATTTCCCTTTATTTGCCACATTGTCTCATCTATGTTATGATTACGTTATTGATTGCGAAATATCTATCTAGATAATAAGATCAACAAGAGTATAAATTTCAGAAATGGGGAACTCATATGAAGTCTAAACATAAAAAAGGTGCGAAAAGAGCTGCTGCAAGAAAAGCTGCTGCTGAAAAAGTTGCTGCTGAAAAAGTTGCCTCAAAAAGAAATAACAGAAAAAAGGCTTCCCTAAGACGGGAGGCTGCAAAAAGAAGAAATTCTACTACATCAGAACTTATTCAATGGCTAATTGCTATTTTAGTGGCTTTTATTATTGCTTTATTTGTTGATAATTTTCTAATCGTCAATGCACAGATCCCATCCGGTTCAATGGAAAACACCATCATGACCGGAGATCGTGTGGTTGGTAACCGGCTTTCTTATTTAACTAAGGATCCTGAGCGTTATGATGTAATCATTTTTAAGTATCCTGATGATGAAAGCCAGCTTTTTATCAAGCGTATCATCGGACTTCCTGGTGAAACCGTGGAGATTCGTGACGGTCATATCTACATTGATGGCTCTTCTGAACCGCTTGAAGATGTAGAGACGAAAGAATACATGGTCGGAAATTATGGTCCTTATACCGTACCGGAAGGATGCTATTTTGTGATGGGAGATAATAGAAATGATTCGAAAGATTCCCGCTACTGGATTAATCCATATGTATCCAAAGATAAGATTCTTGGGAAAGCAGTCTTTCGTTACTGGCCAATTACAGAAATGAAAACGATTAAATAATTTTCAAGGGCAGATCTGACTCATACGAGTTAAATCTGCCCTTACTATTTACATCTTATAACAACCTTTTTCAGAAATCACAAGGTCCATCCGCAGATCATGTTCCTCCACGGGAATTTCGTCTACAAGCAGTTCCTCCCTGCAAAGTGCTGCTTTCACGCAATGTGTCTTTTCCAGATATCTGTCGTAATATCCACCTCCGTGACCAAGGCGTCTTCCGCTTCTATCGCAGCTGATACATGGAATGAAAGCAAAATCAATTGCTTCCGGCTGAATCAATCTTTCCGGGTCTTCTTTTGGTTCAAGGATTCCATATGCACCCGGATACAGCTCTTGTAATGAGTGGATCTCGTATACGTTCATAATTCCTTTTCCCGTACACTTTGGCACTCCAAGATGCTTTCCTGATTGAAGAATATCTTGCAATATAGAAAATGTATCCATTTCTTTCTCTGTGCTCACATAACAGAACACACAGTCTGCGCTCTTGTATTCATTCAGTTCCAAAACGCTTTCTGTAATCTTTCTGTCTGCTTCTTTTCTGTATTTTTCTGTTGTAAAAGAAAGTTTTTCTTTTATTTTTCTTCTTAATTCTTTCTTTTGAATCATTTTCTCTTCTGTTTTTCTTTCCAATTCTTCCACTCTTTTCGCTTTTTTCCTCTTGTTTAACTATTTTCTTTCTCCTGTTCTTCTCCGACAGATTCAATCAGCAGGTGATCCAGATTTTGCAGGTCTGCTTTTCTGATTCCATATTTTCCCTCTTTATCTTTTTCTACATGAAGAACAATTTTATTTGGTTTTCCGTACTTCAGCCCTTTCTCTTCCGCCTGTCTTAAAACCTCATAATAGATCTGATAAATTTCTGTCTGCATCTGTGTTTCTTCTGGCATAGCCTGTCCGTTCATCACATCATTTGAAACTTTTGTGGCGTATTCCTGCGCCTTCTCCTGAAATTCAGCATAAGTATCCTTCAGCAATGTGATTGGTTTCACTGTAAGAACAACCTGATAAGTTCCATTTTCTTCCCTGGTTGCTTCTCCTACAGTATAAGATGTCTTCTTTGCAAGATCTGCAAACAGCTCTCTATATTCTTCTGTCATCTCATCTGTCATTACATGCTCCGGAAATTTTTCCATTGTATAAGCAAGATTATCTTCGAAAACCTGTTTTGCTTCTTTCTCGGAAATGCCGGTCTGTTTTATATAGGATTCTGTTTTCTGCTTATAAGATACATCTAAAAATGCCTGTACATATTCCTGCGGATCAAAACGGTTTATGTAACAATAGATCATTGTTGCTGTTGCTGCGACGATAATTGCAACCATTATAATTCCTACTATAAAATGCTTCTTTTCTTTTTTTCCTGACATCAACTTTACCTCTTTTCTAACTGTAATTTGAATAACTTATTTGTAATTGTTCAGAGCCAAGCAAAATTTCAAAAACAGGTATAAAATGCTTGCATTTTTAAAACTGTTTTTGAAATTTTATTTGGCGGATACGCCACACCGACGAAATGCGTAGCATTTTGGAGGTTGGCTCTGAACAGTTACACTTATTTTATTTCTGTCACAGTATAGCATGATATCAGTTCACATTTTGTAGAACGATGTCGCCTGCATGCAGCACATTTCAGATAGCAAGAAAGAGATACGCAACCGTATCTCTTTCTTCTTGCAGACTTGTTTCTTTTGTCTGCTTTCTCTTTCATTTACAGATCAAATCTGATCTTGATATATGCTTTGATCTCTTCCACGCATTTCTGGAATCCAAGCTTTCCACTGTTCAGGCACAAATCATAATTTCTTGCATCTGCCCACTCGTGTCCTGTATGGTAACGATAGAAATCACCGCGAAATTTATCCGTCTTCTCGATGTATTTTTTCATTTCTTTTTCTGTCATACTGTTACGCTCCATCGCACGATCAAGACAGAATTTCTCATCTGCATGAACAAACACACTGACAACATTTGGATTGTCTTTCAGAACATAATCTGCACATCTTCCAACGATTACACAGGATTCTTTCTCAGCCAGATCTTTGATGATCTTTGCCTGATAGTTAAAGATATTTTCTTCTGAAACGAAGTCTTTATCTTCCGGCGGAAGAAGTTCTCCGTCGTATGGACGACTGAGGATCTTGAACCAGCCGGCTCCCTTCATCTTCTCATCACTCATACCGAAGAGTCTCTCGTTAATTCCGCTTTCCTCGGATGCCATACGCAGGATTTCTCTGCTATAACAGTTGATTCCAAGCTCTTTTGCAAGCATAGCTCCGATTGTCTTACCACCGCTTCCATACTGTCTCGCCATTGTAATTACAATATTGCTGCTCACCTGAATCGCCTCCTATTCTCCTAAATACGCTTTCTTAACTGCTTCATCTTCCAGCAGGTCTTTTGCATTTCCTGACATTGTGATCTTACCAGTCTCAAGAACATAGGCGCGATCTGCGATAGAAAGAGCTTTCTTTGCATTCTGTTCTACAAGAAGTACTGTTGTTCCACTCTCACTTACTGCCTGGATAATATCAAAAATCTCATTTACAAAGATTGGAGAAAGTCCCATAGAAGGCTCATCCATCAGAATGATCTTCGGTTTAGACATCAGTGCACGTCCCATGGCAAGCATCTGCTGCTCTCCACCACTGAGTGTTCCGGCCATCTGATTTCTTCTCTCTTCCAGACGTGGGAATCTCTTATAAACATTTGCAAGACTCTCTTCGATCTCATTTTTATCTTTTCTTGTATAGGCGCCCATTTTAAGGTTTTCATAAACACTCAGTTCAGCGAAAACTCTTCGTCCTTCCGGAACGTGAGCCATTCCCATAGACACGATCTTATGCGCCGGGATCTTTGTGATATCAGTTCCTTCAAACATAACAGAACCTTTCTTTGGAGAAAGAAGTCCTGTAATTGTATGAAGTGTTGTTGTCTTTCCGGCTCCGTTCGCGCCGATCAGTGCAATAACCTCTCCCTGATTTACCTCAAAGGAAATGCCTTTGATTGCCTGGATCATTCCATAATATACTTCTAAGTCTTTGACTTCAAGCATTGCCATTGTTATCTTCCCCCCTATTCTCCCAGATATGCCTTGATTACCTGAGGATCATTCAGTACATCTGTTGTCTTGCCCTGTGCAAGTACTTCACCGAAGTTGAGTACTGTCAGCTCCTCGCAGATACCACTTACCAGTTTCATATCATGTTCGATCAGAAGGATCGTCATATGGAACTCATCTCTCACGAAACGGATCATATCCATCAGTTCTCCTGTCTCGTTCGGGTTCATTCCTGCTGCCGGCTCATCCAGAAGAAGAAGCTTTGGATCTGTCGCAAGTGCTCTGGCAATCTCCAGTTTTCTCTGCTGTCCATAAGGAAGGTTTGCAGCCTTATATGACGCAAACTTCTCAAGATCGAATACCTTCAGAAGCTCCATCGCCTTTTCATTCATCTCTTTTTCTACCTTACGATAATTCGGAAGTCTTAAGATTCCTTCGATCGTAGAGTAATGATGATGGTTGTGAAGTCCTACTTTAACATTATCAAGAACAGTCAGTTCTTTGAAAAGACGGATGTTCTGGAATGTTCTTGCAATTCCGGCCTTACTGATCTCAATATTTTTCTTTCCTGTAAGATCCTTTCCGTCCAAAAGAACCTTTCCTGAATCCGGTTTATATACTCCTGTCAGAAGGTTGAATACGGTTGTCTTACCGGCACCATTTGGTCCAATCAATCCGTAAAGTTCTTCTTTCTGTATCTTGAGGTCAAAGTCATTTACCGCACGGAGACCTCCGAAAGAAATTCCAAGATTTTTTACATCTAATAATGTACTCATTCTTACTTAAGCCTCCTTTTTCTTTCCAAAATGAAGATACTTCTCTCTCCACTCGATTGCCTTTGGTGCCCAGTTAAAGAGCATCATGATGATCAGAACGATCGCATAGATCAACATACGGTAATCAGACAGTCCACGGAGAAGCTCCGGAAGGAGTGTCAGGATAACTGCTGCAATAATAGATCCACGGATATTTCCGATTCCACCAAGTACTACAAAGACAAGAATCGTGATGGACATATTGTATCCAAAGTTGTTTGTATTTGCTGTCAGTGTTGACAGGTTGTGTGCATACAGAACACCTGCTGCACCGGCCATAGCTGCTGAAATTGTAAATGCCATGAGTTTATATTTTGTAACATTGATTCCGATAGACTCAGCTGCGATTACATTATCACGGATCGCCATGATCGCACGTCCGTCTCTGGAATTGATCAGGTTGAGTACGATAAATAATGTCACCATGATCAGGATAAATCCGATCAGGAAAGTTGAATCCTTCGGAGTTCCTGTGATTCCCTGCGGACCGTTCAGAATAACTGTTCCGTCTGGATCCATGTCAAGTGCCATAACGTCCTTTGTTGCAAAATGAAATCCTTTGGAATCCTTTCCAATATAAAGAACATTTACAAGGTTCTTTATGATCTCACCGAATGCAAGTGTAACGATTGCAAGGTAATCGCCTTTCAGACGAAGTACCGGGATTCCGATGATAACACCGAAGATTGCTGCTACTACAACACCGATCAAAAGTGCAAGCAGAAATCGTACAATCGAATTCTCGATCACATCTCTCATACATTTTGAGAAAAATGCACTGGAAAATGCTCCCACACACATAAATCCTGCATGGCCAAGGCTAAGTTCTCCGAGAATACCTACTACAAGGTTCAGAGAAACCGCCAGGATAATATATGTACAAAGCGGAACAAGAAGTCCTGTCAAAAGACTGGAAATACTTCCTGTGCTGCTTAAAGTCTGCATCACTATGAAAGCTACAATCACGATAGCATAAGTGATGAGATTACTTCTCTTTGTTTTATTCATATTCTTCAACATAACTCCATCCACCTACACTTTCTCCTGAATCTTCTTGCCTAGAAGTCCTGTAGGCTTCACAAGCAACACAATGATCAGAACTGCGAACACGATCGCATCTGCAAGCTGGGAAGAAATGTATGCCTTACTGAGTATCTCGATGATTCCCAAAAGAATTCCTCCGATAAATGCACCCGGAATGGAACCGATTCCTCCAAATACAGCTGCCACGAACGCTTTGATACCAGGCATCGCACCTGTGTATGGTGTCAGGCTCGGTAGGTAGAACACAGAAGCACACCGGCTACTGCTGCAAGTCCGGAACCAATCGCAAATGTAAGAGCAATTGTTGCATTTACATTGATACCCATTAATTGCGCTGCGCCTCTATCCTCTGATACTGCACGCATCGCCTGTCCTGGTTTTGTCTTCTGAACAAATGTGATCAATGCGATCATAATAACCACACAAACTACGATCGTAACAATTGTCTCTCCTGAAATATTCAGCTTGCCATCTGCAAGTGAAAGTCCGCTCCACTTGATCACTGATGGGAATGTCTGTGCATTCGCACCGAAGATCAGAAGTGCTACATTCTGAAGCAGATAACTGACACCGATAGCTGTGATCAGTACGGCAAGTGAAGATGTTGCATTACGAAGTGGCTTATACGCTACACGCTCCATCAGAACACCAAGTACTGTACAGGCAATGATTGAAATCAGGATTGCCACCCAGGTAGGAAGTCCTGCCTGCTTCATCGTGATCAAAGCTACATATGCACCGATCATGATCACATCACCATGTGCAAAGTTCAACATCTTGGCGATTCCATATACCATTGTGTATCCAAGCGCGATCAACGCATAGACACTGCCAAGACTTAGTCCATTTACTAAATATGAAATAAAGCTCATATCCGTCCCTCTCATCCTTTTTATATTTTTGTAAGGTACTACTTTAACCTTTTAAATTGAATTGATTATAGCATAATTATTTTCTCGTATCAATACAAAAAACAGAATCCGCTCTGTTTTCCTGTGTTATTTTTTGACTTTTGTAAGAAAAAAGACAACATTTTCCGTTTTTTCTATCTATACCTAAAAATACTGTCTTTTTCTTCTTTCGCGGATTCTTATTTACAGACTTTTATGAAGTAATCCAAGTACTGTTGTCAGATCTTCAATCCTCATCTGTCCCGGTGCAGATACTTTCCCAACTGCTCCAAATGTCAATGCAGAACCAAAGACTTCTCCACAGAGACGGCTGATCACACCTGTTCCTGACATAGACATTGTAATGATCGGACGATCTGCATACTCGCTTGCCATCTCTTCTGTCGCTGCAAGAAGTGTAAGAACATCTTTCTTATTCTGTGGCATCACAGCGATCTTCGGAATATCTGCTCCAAGCTCCTGCATTTTTCTTAAACGGGATACGATTTCCTCTTTTGCCGGAGTTTTATGGAAATCATGGTTAGAAGCGATCACTTTTACTCCGTTTTCATGTGCTATCTCAACAACAGCCTTCACTACATCATCTCCTGTAAATGCTTCAACATCTACCAGATCAACAAGTCCTGTCTTCGCCGCATTCTGATTCAGTTCAACATAAGCCTCTGTCTCGATTGCTTTCTCTCCACCTTCTTTTGATGTGCGGAATGTGAAAAGAATCGGCATCTCCCCCCCAAGCACCTCACGAAGTGCCTGCATTGTCGCCTCTGTCTTTGTAAAATCAAAGATATCTTCATACCAGTCAACACGCCACTCAACAACATCAGCCTTTGTTGACTTGATATTCTCGGCTGCTGCAAGAATCTCTTCTCTTGTTACGCCAACAATAGGTACACAGATTTTCGGGATTCCAGCGCCAATTTCAATATTTCTTACTTTTACTGTATTCATGATTTTTCCCTTTCTTAAGCTTCTTCCGAATTCTTCAGAAGCACACCATATCTTACATTTATAAAAAGTATAATATAAATAATAGCACAAAGATAGAACAGCATGCTATAGAAAATTCACAAGCTTGAAACTATGGCCACACCAACGGAAAAACATCTTGTAAATCAAATGACTAACACTGCTCCTAAAAGAAGTCCCCCCCGGCAGAAACGATGTCTGTCGGGGGGGGACTTCTCCTATTCTTTTAATGTATCTGCAAAGAGTGTTGCTGCTCTCTGTATTTTTCTAAATGAATTTGATAGATCAATTATTCAGCAGCATCTTCTGCCTGAAGTACCTGATACTCTCCACTCTTAACAACAACTACTGTAGGCTCTTTTGTAGGCTCTCCATCCTCTGACCATGTGATGCTCTTTCCAGTAAGTCCATCATATGTGATCTCTGTCATACCTTTTTTAAGTGCGTCACAGATATCTGATACGCTCTTATCCGGTGTAACATCTTCTTTCTCAGCTGCTGCTTTGATTACGTATACACAGTCATAAGCATCTGCTGCGACTGAATCGGTGTGTCTCCAAATGCTTCTTTGTAATCAGCAACGAATTTCTGTGTTGCTTCGTCTGTAGCATTTGCTGTAAATGGTGTAAGGAACATTAAGTCTTCTGCAAGACTTGCGTCAAATCCATCAAGATCAAGGATACCGTCCATACCGTCACATCCGAACCACTTCGGTGTAAATCCTGCTTTGTTTGCCTGAGCAAGAATCAGAGAAGCTTCCTGATAGTAAATTGGAAGGAATACAAGTTCAGCACCTGCATCTTTTGCTTTCTGGATCTGTACAGAGAAGTCTGTCTTGTTATCTGCTGTAAATGCTTCTGCTGCTACAACATCAAGGCCTTTTGCCTTTGCCTCTGTCGCAAATGTCTGATAAATTCCTGATGAATATGTGTCAGAGCTGTTATAAATGATTGCTACTTTTGTTGCAAGCTTGTTCTCTGCAATGTAATCTGCTGATGCGCTACCCTGGTTAGGATCTGAGAAACACATACGGAATGCATTGTCATACTGGATACTGTCTACTGCTGTAGCAGATGGTGTCAGCTGGAACATGTTATCTGAATGAGTCTCCTCAACAACTGCTGTACAAGGTGTAGAAGTTGTTGTTCCGATCAGTGCCTGCATTCCCCAGTCTTTCAGAGTATTGTAAGCATTTACAGATTTTTCTGAATCTGCCTGATCGTCTTCAAACTTATATTCGATCTGCTTTCCATTGATTCCGCCTGCTGCGTTGATCTCATCTACTGCAAGCTGAATACCATTCTTTACAGCTGTTCCGTAGATTGCTGCATCTCCTGTTGTAGGTCCGATACCACCAATTTTAAAAGTGTCAGAATCGGATGAGCCTCCGCTCTTATTTCCTGAACTTCCACATGCTGCTAATGATACTACCATAGCTGATGCAAGCATTACACTTGCTGCTTTTTTCCACATCTTCATAATAATAATCTCCTCCTCAAAACGAATTGATATTCTTTATGAGTCATATATTAGACCGCGAAGGAGTGATTTGTCAAGCAAAAACAGAGTACAATCTGTTTTTTAGCTATATTCGTTAAATATGGTCAAGTAATGTTAAAATACATCAAGTTTGTTGTTGTATCTATCAATCTGATATCTTAATACATTTCGTTCTATGGAAAAATTTTCACTAAACATATCTTCACCTTACCAATACATCTTTGCTTGTGATATTTTCTCCCGGAAAGCGAAACCATATAAAATCATTATGACTGACACCATGTGTCTTTCGTACTATTTCATATGGATTATACTCTTTAAGTCCCAGATGTTTTAAGATTTCATCAATATCAGGCCTACCTTTTTCAAAGCATCTTAATTCTAAGATCTTGCCTAACTGATAACGAGTCATCTTCTTCTCTGCAAATAGTTGTCGCCCTGGATTGTCTGAAAAGCGTGATACAATAACATTTTTCTTTTTCACATATACTCTGGCCGTAATTTCATCTTTCCAGTATACTTCAAAAGTAAATTCATCCATGAAATTTTCTTTTTTAGTCCTCTTCTCATAGCACGCTAGCATCTTACTTGCAGTCATAATATCCCATTCTAAATCTTGTATCTCATTTGACAAATGCTCAATTCTTAACTGAATATTTTCTATATCTGCTATCTTTCCCGGAATAACTGGAGACAGATATCTGCTTTTGACCTTTCCATCTTTACGTTGTTGTGCATAATAATATAATTCGCCATGAATTTTCTTTATTGTAATGTTTTGCTTTTCCATAGAAATTTCTTGTAATTCTTTTTTCTTAATATCCAACTCCTTTTTATAAAGTGCTTCTTGATATTTTAACATTCTGTAAGTTTGTTGTATCTCCATAGTTCATCACCCATTATTATTGTAACCTATATTTTTATTTTTTTCAATATGTGTAGGTTACTTAATTTTGCAAAG
>BBDW01000004.1 GCA_001312505.1 Mediterraneibacter faecis JCM 15917 | reverse complement strand
ATTTAGGATATCACTTTCAGAACTCTTTGTCAACAACTTTTTTGATTTATTTTTCAATTATTTCATTGATTTTTAAATCTTCCAGTTTCCTTCCGATCAAGAATGTCCCGCCTCCGCGTCTTCTTTTATCTTCCGTTGCTCTGTTGTTTTCTTTGCTGTTCCTCAGCGACGAAGGTTATCTTATCACAGCTGTTTTTAATTGTCAATGTTTTTTATATATTTCATGCAATTCAGAATATTCTGAAATTAGTGTCTGCGTTCCCAAACACTAACAGCTATTGCAAGCTTGCTTGCAGTAAGCTGATAGGGTTGGGGAACATAGGGCGAATGCCTTAACCGAAAGGACGTCAGTTCTTTCGGTTGTTGCAGATGCGTAAACTGCGTTCCCCCCCAACTCTAACAAATAGATCCGATAGCCAAAACAGCTGTTTTGCAAACGTCTGAATAATAATCAAAAAAACAAAAGAGACCATGCTCAACACAGTCTCTCTCTTTTACTATTTTATTTTCTTTTCAACTTCTCTCGGAAGACGTTCGTACAACCATGTCATACGTTTCAGTCTCTTCACCGTCTCTTCATCAAACTGTCCCTTCTCCATTCTCCAGGTCCAGTTTCCGCCAAGTGTAGACGGTACATTGATTCTCGCCTTTCCATCCAGGTTCAGTAAATCCTGCATCGGAGTTACGCAAAGGTTCGCCTTACTGCTCATTGCAAGTCGGATGAAATCCCACGCCAGATCATCTTCATCCAGGCGTTGTGCATTCATATACTCTTTTGCAAAATCTCGCGTCGCTTTATCTGTACTGTGATACCATCCTCTTGTTGTATCATTGTCATGCGTACCCGTATATACAACACTGTTTTCCGGATAATTATGCGGGAGATATGCAGAGCCTCCATTTGGATCAAATGCAAACTGTATTACTTTCATTCCCGGGAATCCACTGTCGGATAGCATCTGAAGTACACTTTCTGTCAGGAATCCAAGGTCTTCTGCAATAATATTCAATTTGCCAAGTTTTTCTTCAATTGTACGGAACAGATCCATTCCCGGGCCAGGCATCCATGTTCCATCCACTGCTGTCTTATTTCCATAAGGAATGGAATAATATTCGTCAAATCCACGGAAATGATCAATTCTTACTACATCATATAATTTGAGACAATGACGGATTCTCTTAATCCACCAGTCGTATTCTGTCTTTTTATGATATTCCCAATTATACAGCGGATTGCCCCCCCACAACTGTCCTGTTGCAGAAAAATCATCCGGAGGACATCCTGCTACTGCCACCGGATTATTCTCTTCATCAAACTGGAATAACTCCGGAGATGCCCATGTATCTGCACCGTCAAATGCAACATAAATCGGAATATCTCCAACGATCTGAATTCCCTGTTCATTTGCATAAGCGTGAAGCTGTGACCACTGTTTATCGAATTCATACTGCTGGAATTTGTAAAAATCAATCTCTTCTGCAAGTTCTTCTCTCGCATTCTCAAGTGCTGCTTCCTCGCGGTTTTTCAGGGCTTCTTCCCATTCATTCCAGCTAATTCCACCTTTGCTGTCCTTGATTGCCATGTAAAGACTATAATCATCCAGCCAATACGCATTTTCTTTGATAAAGTTATCATATGCTTCATCTTTTTCGAAACGCTCAAATGCCTTTTTCAGCACTTTAAATCTTGAATTGTAGATTTTTTCGTAATCAATACTGCCTGCCTGCTCTCCAAAATCATACACTTTACATTCTTTTTTTGTCAGAAGTCCTTCTTTGATCAGTGTCTTCAGATCAATAAAATATGGATTTCCAGCATATGTGGAGAAAGACTGGTACGGGGGGGAATCCCCGTATCCAGTCGGTCCAAGCGGCAGAATCTGCCAGTAACTCTGTCCAGCCTCTTTTAACTGATCAATAAATTTATACGCCTCTTTTGAGAAACAGCCAATTCCGTATTTTGATGGCAATGAAAATACCGGTAATAATACTCCGCTCGCTCTTTTCACGTTCTTCTCCTCCTCTTACAGATGCCAGATATCTCTGTTGTACTCTTCGATTGTTCTGTCAGATGAGAAATACCCTGCTTTTGCAATATTTACAAGTGCTTTCTTAGCCCATGTTTTCTGATCTGCATAAGCTCTCAATGCTTCTTCTTTCTTTTCTTTATAGCTGTCGAAGTCAAGAAGAGTCATGAACCAGTCTTTACTGATAATCTCATGCTGCAGTCTCTCAAGATTCTCTTTCTCTCCAACTTTCAGAACTTCCTCGCTTGTAATAAAGTCAATTGCTGCCTTGATCGCAGGATTCTTCTCATAGAAATCTCTTGCGACATAATCAGCCTTTGCATAATGCTCGATTACTTCATCACTGGATGCACCGAATACAAAAATGTTATCGTTTCCAACGAGTTCATGAATCTCAACATTTGCTCCATCCTCTGTTCCGAGTGTTACAGCTCCGTTCAGCATGAATTTCATATTACCTGTTCCACTGGCTTCTTTAGATGCAAGTGAAATCTGCTCAGAAATATCACAAGCCGGAATTAATTTTTCAGCCTTTGTTACGTTATAATTCTCAACCATAACAACCTTCAGGTATGGACTTACCTCTGGATCATTGTTGATGATCTCCTGCAGACAAAGAATCAAATGAATGATATCTTTTGCGATCACATAAGCCGGTGCTGCCTTTGCTCCAAAGATAGCTGTCACCGGTGCAGCCGGAATCTTTCCTGCTTTGATCTCAAGATATTTATCAATGATATATAATGCATTCAGCTGCTGACGTTTGTACTCATGCAGACGTTTGATCTGAATATCAAAGATTGTATCAGGGCTTACTTTTACTCCCTGTGTCTCTTCCAGATATTTGCAGAGTGCTTCTTTATTTGTATGTTTAATCTCTACTAATCTGTCAAGAACCTTCTCATCATCCTTAAATGCAAGAAGTTTCTCAAGTTCAGCTGCATCTTTCTTGTATCCCTCTCCGATCAGTTCATCAAGAAGCTCTGTGAGAGCCGGATTACAATGTAGTAACCAGCGACGGAATGTAATACCATTTGTCTTATTGTTAAACTTCTCTGGATAAATCTTGTAGAAATTATTCAGTTCTGTCTCTTTCAGAATCTCTGTATGAAGAGAAGCAACACCGTTTACACTGAATCCGTAATGGATATCAATGTGTGCCATATGAACTGTATCATTTCTGTCAATAATAGAAACGCTTTCATCTTCATATTTTCTTCTTACTTTATCATCCAACACTTCGATGATCGGCATCAGCTGCGGAACTACCTTCTTCAGGTAATATACAGGCCATTTTTCCAGTGCCTCTGCAAGGATTGTATGATTTGTGTATGCACATGTCTTAGAAACAACTTCGATCGCCTCATCCATGTCTAATCCTCTCTCTACAAGAAGACGGATCAGTTCCGGAATTACCATTGTCGGGTGAGTATCATTGATCTGGATCACTGCATAATCAGCAAGATCATGAAGGTTGCATCCCTTTGCTGTACATTCATCAAGAATCAGCTGTGCTCCTGCACTTACCATGAAATACTGCTGATAGATTCGAAGCAGTCTTCCGTTCTCATCACTGTCATCTGGATATAAGAAAAGTGTCAGGTTCTTCTCGATGTCTTCTTTATTAAAAGCAATTCCATCCTCTACGATTGTCTCATCTACAGAGTCAATATCAAAGAGATGTAATTTATTTGTCTTATTGTTATATCCTGTTACTTCAATATCATACATTCTCGCATTTACATTAAGTCCTTTGAAAGATACCGGATAAACAACATCTGTCTTTTTCAGCCAGGATTTTTCTTCAATCCATGGATTCGGAGTTTCTCTCTGAAGGTTATTTTTAAACTCCTGTTTAAAAGTCCAAGATGATAGTTCAGTCCGACACCGTCTCCTGCAAGTCCAAGTGTTGCGATTGAATCAAGGAAACATGCTGCCAGTCGTCCAAGTCCACCATTACCAAGTGACGGCTCTGGCTCTACTTCTTCGATCTCTGCAATATTCTTACCGTTCTGTGCAAGTACATCTTTTACTTCATTAAAAATACCAAGGTTGATCATGTTGTTAGAAAGCAGTTTTCCGATCAAGAACTCTGCGGAAATATAGTAAAGTTTTTTCTTACTATCTGTACGTTCCTTTTCTCCTGCCATTTCCTGCACCATACTAAGAAGTGCTCCGTAGATTTCTTCATTGGAAGCCTGTGCAATCTCTTTACCAAGTTTCTGCTGTAATGTTTCCTGAATGTTCATTTGAATAATCTCCCTTCAAATCTGATTCTGTTTTTATGTTACATACTTTGTTTCTTTGTTTTCAACTTATGATTGTATTTTAATACGATTATCTTCAAATATCTTGCAATATACTTGCACTTTATTGTACAATACTATCATTCTTATAATTCAATCTAGTTTGACCAGTAGGTGTGTCAGATAACATTTTATTGAAAGGATCTCATTTTTACATGAACATTAACGAATATCAGAATTACCATGAAACAAAAGCGCATACATCCGCAGAATTTCCTTATAATACTTATCTCTGCTCGATCCCTCTCGATTTCCCTGGAGTACCACTGCACTGGCACGATGAGTTGGAACTTGTTGTCATTAAAAGAGGGCAGGGTTTTGTTTCTGTGGACTTTGATAAGCGTCTGGTTCACAGTGGAGATATTATTATTATTCCCCCCCCTAGATGTCTCCATGCCATCGAACAGGATGATACTTTTAAAATGGAATATGAAAATATTATTTTCAAACCAGATTTACTTTCTTCCGGAGCAAACGATCTGTGCATGATTCAATACATCGTTCCGCTTCTTGACGGTTCTCTTCCCATTGAATATTTTCTCACTCCGGCTCTCGGATCTTTTGAAGCCTTAAGCAATTGTATCCGACAGATTGACCTTGTCTGTGCTGATCAGACACCTGGATGGCAGCTTGCTGTGAAAAGTTCTCTGTTTAACTTTTTCTTTCTTCTGATCTCTGAACGTCAGAAAAAACAGTCTCCACTTCCTCCAATTCCAAATCTTTGGAGAAAATGAAAACTGTTTTAAAATACGTAGAAAATCATTATACAGAAAAACTAACGATTGATGACATGGCTGAACTTACTTATTATAGTAAATCCCATTTCATGAAGTTCTTCAAAGCCCACATGGGAATCGGATTCACTGAATACTTAAATGATTACCGACTTACAATGGCTGCCAGACTTCTCAAATCATCCGATGACTCTATTCTGATGATTGCTGATGCCAGTGGTTTTGACAATCTGTCCTACTTTAACCGCATTTTCAAGAGAAAATATGGTATTTCACCTGGGGCTTACAGGAAAGCATAGTAACTATCCAAAAACAATTATGAGTGATAATACAGTTCGATTGGATCAATCGGATCAAATGGATGTTCTTCTTCCATTTTCTTATTCCGCCCACGACGTTTCATCAGCTCGCCGCTCTTGTTGTATACCCAGAAGGAATATACAAGGAGCTTATTTACCTTCCCGATCTTCTCTTTTGTCGTCTTATTATAATAGACACCACCTGTCTTGAATGCAGTCTTCTTATGGATCAAAGAGATCAGCTCTGTCTCCGTTTTGACCGGTTCAGGTAAGATTGTATATGCCCGTCCGACACAGTCTGTCTTGTGGGAATCACTTCCACCGGTCATCACCTTACCGTATTTTTCTGCCAGTTTTAAGGCACCGGCATTAGAATCCTTCGGTTCACAACAATTGAATGTCTCAATAAAATCGAATCGTTTAACAATCTCAGGTGAGAGATAGTATCTTCTCGCATGAGTGAAGCTCATGTACTTTTCTCCGCATGGATGTGCCGGTCCCAAAACTCCACCATTGCGGTGAACCAAATCGATCAGAAGTGCAAGCGGCATTCCACGCATCTCAAGTAGACGCATCTTTACACCCTCCGGCATAATTACAAGAATATGCCCTGCATCTCTCGTATCATATTCAATTCCTTTGAGTACCACAAAATCGGTATGTTTCTTTCCTTTTAAATTCTTTTTCCAGTAGCGGTAGCCATTATATGTGTCGTGATCCGTGATCACCATTCCCTGAAATCCGTGTTCCTTGAGTATCGTGATATATTCCTCAATCCCTACCCTGCTGTCTATGGACCCCCCCTCTTTCACGTGACAGTGCATGTCTATCTTCATATTTGAGTCCTCCTTTTCCGCAGTCCTGATTTTATAAAAAGTACTATGTGAAATAACTTTATTTTCGTTCTTTAAAAAGACTGCTTATTGATAAATTCATTATACCTCGTTTATATAGGAGTGACAAGCAGCTCTTTAATTACGGAAGTTGAAGAGTTACTGTTCAATATCTGATTCGTCACTTTCATTGCAGATTCCACACCGAATCGAAGTAAATAATAATCCTCAACACTTTTCAAATCTTCCCATGCAATCGGAAGAATTTCAACTTTATATTGTTCCTGCACGTTCTCTCAATTCCTTTCTTGCTTCGGAGATACTTCTTGTCTTTGCTCCGTTTAACCTTTCTTCTTCTGCCTGCATGATTTTCGCACGAAATTCCAATGCCTGTTCCCTTTTCTCAAAGGCATCAATATTCATAAATACTCCGTCATCCTCGTCATTTTTTGTTATATAAATCGGTTCACCCGTTGACCTTGCAAGATTGGAAATAGTAGAATAATCGTTTCGTAATGTTGCTGAAGCCTTGATAATATTTGTTTTCCGAATACACTTTGTTCAGAATGTTAATAAGAGCAAGAACAGGCACCACATACGGTAAACTGTTCTTGCTCTTATGTTACATACTTTCAAAGGGATGAGGTAAAGCGGGCTGATACCCGTGGTAATAGTAGAACTGGCATTGCGACCATTCAATTAAATTTTAGATCCCAATTGAAAGAATCCTGGTTCAACAAATCTTACTGCACCTTCGCAATATCGATCAGTGACAGTTTCTTAATATCTGTATTCTCAAGACTTGTGATCAATGCATATGCTGTGTCAATTGCAGTCAGTACATTCACACCTGTCTCGATTGCATTTCTACGGATTACAAATCCATCTCTTGAATGCTCTGCACCCTGTGCCGGGATATCGATAACAAGATCGATCTTATGTCCGAGGATCAGGTCAAGAAGGTTCGGTGATTCCTGCTCGATCTTACGAACCGGAGTAGCCTTTACTCCCGCCTCATTCAGCGCACGTGCTGTTCCGCTTGTAGCAAAGATATGGTATCCAATCTTCTCAAATCTTCTTCCGATCTCTACTGCATCTGCATGGTCTTCATCGCGGACTGTCATGATCATGTTTTTATGCTTCGGAAGCTTGATTCCTGCTCCGATAAATGCTTTGTAAAGTGCTTCATCAAATGTCTTTGCAATTCCAAGACACTCTCCTGTAGACTTCATCTCAGGTCCAAGGCTGATATCAGCTCCGCGGATCTTCTCAAATGAGAATACCGGCATCTTAACCGCTACATAATCAGCTTCCGGCTGAAGTCCCGGTGTGTATCCAAGATCTTTGATCTTCTTTCCTGTGATAACCTGTGTTGCTAAAGGAACAATCGGGATACCTGTCACCTTACTGATATATGGTACTGTACGGCTGGAACGTGGGTTTACTTCGATTACATATACATCATCTTCGCCGCACACGATAAACTGGATATTGATCATACCGATAACATGGAGTGATTTTGCAAGTCTTCTTGTATACTCAGCAATCTTTGCTTTCGCTCCTTCTGTCAGGCTCTGTGCCGGATATACGGAAATACTGTCTCCGGAGTGGATTCCTGCACGCTCGATATGTTCCATGATACCCGGGATCAGGATATCTGTTCCGTCGCATACTGCATCGACCTCAATCTCTTTTCCCTGAAGGTATTTATCTACAAGGATTGGGTGATCCTGTGCGATTCTGTTAATGATTCCGATGAATTCATCAATATCATTGTCGTTGATTGCAATCTGCATTCCCTGTCCACCAAGAACGTAGGAAGGACGAACCAATACAGGATATCCAAGTCTGTTGGCAACTTCTTTCGCTTCTTCTGCTGTGAATACTGTTCCACCTGTCGGACGTGGAATCTCGCACTCTTCAAGAATCTCATCAAAGAGCTCACGGTCTTCGGCTTTGTCTACATTCTCTGCAGATGTACCAAGGATCGGTACTCCCATCTTCATAAGTGCTTCTGTCAGCTTGATTGCTGTCTGTCCACCAAACTGTACAACTGCTCCATCCGGTTTCTCAATATCAACGATACTCTCTACATCTTCCGCTGTCAGTGGCTCGAAGTACAGCTTATCAGCAATGTCAAAGTCAGTACTTACTGTCTCCGGGTTATTATTTACAATGATTGTCTCATATCCGTCTTTTGCAAATGCCCATGTACAATGTACAGAACAGAAGTCGAACTCGATACCCTGACCGATACGGATCGGACCGGATCCAAGAACAAGTACTTTCTTCTTATCTTTTGTCTGTTCAACCTCATTCTCGCTTCCATATACAGAGTAGTAATATGGTGTCTCTGCGGCGAACTCTGCTGCACAAGTATCTACGATCTTATATGCTGCAACGATACCGTTTGCATGACGCATATCGTGAATTTCCTGCTCTGTCTTACCTGTCAGCTGTGCGATCACATTATCCGGGAACTCGATACGTTTTGCTTCTGCAAGAAGCTCCGGTGTAAGTTCCTGTGTCTTCAGAGCTGTCTCCATCTCTGTGATGATCGCAAATTTATCGATAAACCACTCATCAACTTTTGTAATCTCGTGGATCAGATTGTAAGAGATTCCTCTTCTGCATGCTTCTGCGATTCTCCACATACGCATGTCATCTACTTTCTTCAGCTGATCGATCAGTTCATCATCTGTCAGATCTGTGAAGTCATAAGACATCAGACTGTCTACATGCTGCTCCAGAGAACGGATTGCTTTCATAAGAGCTCCCTCGAAGTTATTACAGATGCTCATAACTTCTCCGGTTGCTTTCATCTGTGTTGTCAGCGTTCTCTTTGCACTGATGAATTTATCGAATGGAAGTCTCGGGATCTTAACTACTACATAGTCAAGCATTGGCTCAAAACTTGCATAGGTCTTCTGTGTGATTGCATTCTTAATCTCATCCAGATTGTATCCAAGTGCGATCTTCGCTGCAACCTTCGCAATCGGGTATCCTGTTGCTTTGGAAGCAAGTGCAGAAGAACGGCTTACACGAGGGTTTACCTCGATTACACAATATTCAAATGTCTCTGGGTGTAATGCATACTGTACGTTACATCCACCTGTGATATTCAACTCACTAATAATGTTCAATGCGGAAGTACGTAACATCTGATATTCTTTATCGCCCAGTGTCTGAGATGGTGCAACTACAATACTGTCTCCTGTATGAACTCCAACCGGGTCAATATTTTCCATATTACATACTGTAATACAGTTTCCGGCTCCGTCACGCATTACCTCGTACTCGATCTCTTTCCATCCTGCGATACAACGTTCAACAAGAACCTGACCAACACGGGAAAGACGAAGACCATTCTCAAGGATCTCTACTAACTGCTGAGAATCATGTGCGATACCACCACCGCTTCCTCCAGTGTATAAGCAGGACGAAGAACAACCGGGTAGCCGATCTTATTTGCAAATGCAAGTCCGTCTTCTACATTTTCTACAACAAGAGAAGCTGCAACCGGCTCACCGATCTTCTCCATTGTTGCCTTGAATTCCAAACGGTCCTCTGCCTTCTTGATTGTCTCAGATGTTGTTCCGATCAGGCGTACATTATTCTCTTTTAAGAATCCAGCCTCTTCGAGTTCCATTGCAAGGTTCAGTCCAGCCTGTCCTCCAAGTGTTGGAAGTACACTGTCTGGTTTTTCCTTTTTGATCAGCTGCTCAACAACCTCAATTGTCAGTGGCTCGATATAAACACGATCTGCGATATCTTTATCTGTCATGATTGTTGCAGGGTTTGAGTTGAGAAGTACAACCTCAATCCCTTCTTCTTTCAGTGAACGGCAGGCCTGAGTTCCAGCATAATCGAACTCCGCAGCCTGTCCGATGACGATCGGACCAGAACCGATAACTAATACTTTTTTGATACTATTATCTCTTGGCATTATTTCTCTCCTCCCATCATCTCAAGAAAACGATCGAACAGGTATCCTGAATCCTGTGGTCCCGGGCATGCTTCCGGATGGAACTGAACTGTAAAAATGTTCTTTCCAACATATGCAAGTCCTTCGTTTGTTCCGTCATTTACATTCTTAAATGCAGGAACTGCAACGTTTGGATCAATCTTGTCTTCATCAACAACATAGCCGTGATTCTGTGAAGAAATGTAGACTCTGCCTGTCTGAAGATCTTTCACCGGATGATTTCCTCCGCGATGTCCATATTTTAATTTGTAAGTTGTACCACCTGTTGCAAGTGCCATCAACTGATGTCCAAGGCAAATGGCAAATATTGGGATATCTGTTTCATAAAGCTTTTTGATTTCTTTGATAATTGATGTACATTCTGCCGGATCTCCAGGTCCATTGGAAAGCATAATGCCATCTGGATTAGATGCGATGATCTCATCCGCTGTTGTATCGGCCGGATAAACGGTCACTTCGCAGCCGCGATCATTTAAAGATTTTGCGATGTTTTTCTTAGCTCCGAGATCAAGAAGTGCAACCTTCTTACCTGTTCCTTCTAAAACGTATTTCTCCTCACATGTAACTTTGGAGACAACACCTTCTACCTTATAATTCTTCAACTTAGAGATTACTTCATCAAGATCGTAATTCTCGTTTGTTGTGATCATACCATTCATGGTACCTTTTTCTCTTAAAATCTTTGTAAGAGCACGAGTATCAACTCCCGCAATACCCGGAATATCATATTTCTTGAGGAAATCCTGAATTGTACCTTCACATCTGAAGTTACTTGGCATTCTGGATAACTCCCTCACAATATATCCATCTGGCCATGCCTTTAATGACTCCATATCCGGTGTAATTCCATAATTACCAATCAGCGGATATGTCATAACCACTGCCTGTCCCGCATAAGAAGGGTCCGTCAGTACCTCAAGATATCCTGTCATTGAAGTATTAAACACGATCTCACTGATCATATCTCTCGTCGAACCAATGCTTGTTCCTGTAAACACAGTACCGTCTTCCAAAATAAGAAACGCTTTCATCTGTTCACCCTTTCCCTTCGTAAAAATATTTTTTCTCAAAAGGAAGGCGCTCATGGAGTCTTTATCCCAGAGCGCCCTCTTTCTCAAATTGTAAAGATTATACTACAGCATGAGAGACATTTCAACATCATTTTTGATGAATAACTTAGTACTTTTATTAATATATATTGGTATTTTTTACTTATAAATGGTATTTTATGCATTTTTATGAATACCAGAAGATCATTATGATCCGCTTTCTGTCATCCACGGCATACGTATATTTCACTTCTTCCAATTGTCTAAAGTCAACAAGAAACTGCGCCGCCTGTGGAATCAAATTATCTATAATTTTCTCTTTTGCAACTTCATAAACAGCATTTTCCGAAAAGCGGATAGCAAACATTTCCTGTTCCTGTTCTATCCCTGCTTTCATTTTTTCATAGATTTCATTCTCATCAAATGTTTCATAGTACAGACCGTTGATTCGATAATATTCCAGATCATTGGAATCGCACACCGGATACGGCACAAAATCATCCTGCTGATGATCTGTAAAAATTTCTTCATCTGTACAACATAGATACTCATAATTCACAAGATCATGAGGCAGCGTTTCTCCCGTCTCATTCTCCTGAAAGATCGGATCTCCGAAAGTCACATCCATCTGATAATACTTATCATTACATTTCACTATATTCCATGCATGTGCCCCCCCCTGCTCTTTTACTGTTCCCACAACGTAAATACATTCTATTCCCATCTGTTTCAACAGATATTGCGCTGCCCTGGAATATCCTGCGCAGACGGATTTTTTCCCAACCAAAGAACTATAAATATTCTGATTATCCAATGCGTTTTGATCATAATCCACAGTATCTACAAGATATTTGAAAATGTACTTGATCTTCTCATACGCTGTCTCACATCCCTGTGCACCTGCAAGTGCCTCTTGTGCCGCATTTTCAATCTGCTCCCGTCTGGATTCTCTCTGATCTGGTGTGCAGATATAAGACGGATGAAACTCTGTGTAGTCTTTGTATACCGTCATTTTTGAGCTGCCGTCACACCAGAACAATTCCGGCCGGTCATACATCAGATATTCGTATATCTTTCCTGCCTCGTCATTCTCGCCTGCATGAAGAAGAATGGTCTCTTCCATGGAACGAACCCCCTGCAGGATCTCACGATAAACCTGTTTTTCCTGCTCCGACAGCTGCTGATAATAAAAACCATCTGCAACATCTTCTTCTGATACATTTAACTCCGGAAATTCTATTTTCTGACCAGAATCAGACAAAAGGACATTTCCAGACTCACGGAATAATCCTGGTACTACTTTTGTCATCTTTAATACACCTGCCACTCCGATGATCACAAGAAGAAGCACAAGAAACACGAATCCTTTTCTTGTTGTTTTTCTATTTCTTCGTCGTTTTTTCCTTCGTCTTCTGTCTCTTTCCATTAATTTCACTGTCTCCTGTCTGAACTGTTCCTGTACTTTATGAAAGCTCTGCTATTCTTGACACGCCAACATAAATTTCCGATATCTTATACCATGTTTTATAATCTATCTCTCCTGTTACCGGAAGACCGAATATAGATTGAAATTTCCGGACAGCCGCTTCTGTTTCAGGTCCATAGATTCCATCTTCCGTCAATTTGGGGGATTTCCGGATATGCACCTGCAATCACATTCAGTTCTTCCTGTATCTGACGCACTTTGGGGCCTTGTGAACCTTGTTCCAGTGTATATCCCGGCCAGGAGGACGGAATACCTGAGATTGCTTCTGCCGTATTGATATACATATCGTCACCATAATAATACCTTAGAATTTCAATCGGAGAAAATCCCTGTTCTCCCAGACTTTTTGACCCCCCACTGTGTCAACCAATTTGGACAGCTCACCCTGCGGCCATCACAATACTGTGTCAGGATTGGCTGGCGCACATTCGGCCGTGACAGATAGTCTGCAAACAGTTCATCCACAATCACTGAAATAGGCTCAAATATATTGCGCTCCGGGATCCATTTATGGTCAAATGCCGTTGATGATGTAATTGTAAAATCAAACCCTTTATTTCGATACCATTCCGTATAAACCCTGTTTAAAGTAATGACATAATTGCCAGCACATTTGCCCTTATGGTGTCTGCCGGCCAGGTTGCATAGATTTCACTTGATGCGACATTTTTTATATAATCTTTGTACTTCACATAATAATTCTGTGCTGTAGAATCCCGCGGAGATCCATCATGTACGATAATATATTCCGGTACAACCACACGGCTCAAGACAATTTCTCCTGTTTCATTTACCGGCTTAATCTCTTCCTCTGCAATCTTCGGAGGATAATTTCCATATAAAGTATGAGCAGGGATGACGAATACCTGCTCTTCTTCCCTGCTCTGATCCTTTTGTTTCATGCGTATATTCTGGATTGCCTTTGTGTTTGCCAGGATCTCTGTTCCCGAAACACTGATCGACTCAAATCCTTCTGCTTCAATATTCAATGTATATTCTGAATATGGTTGACGTTCTTCGTTCTCATCCAGACTCCATTCTTCCGGTGGTGCATTCAATTCAATCAGTTCTGTCTGACCGGAAGAATCCGTGACTACCTGCTCTAATATACTTTCCGGAATTCCTGTATAAGAGATGGAAATCCGTGCTTCTTTTACTGGAAATGCATTCACAGAAGATGTAACATTTACCTGCAGCTGACCACGATCGATCAGATTCTCCTGCGTTTCTTTGCTTTCAATTGAACCTTGTATCGGTTGAAAAAGTTTCATAGTTTGTCTCCCACATCTGATTCGTTTCCTTTTTCCAGTATATGCGGGAAACTCCTATTCTTTCCTGTTTTCTACACAAGTTTCAGAATGTCATTAAACATAATAACAACCATCAATGCCATCAGAAGCACAAATCCTGCAAAATGTACCATGCCTTCTTTCTCAGGCGGTACTCTTTTTCCACGAACGGCCTCAATGATAAGGAATACAAGACGTCCACCGTCCA
Source organism: Mediterraneibacter faecis JCM 15917 (assembly GCA_001312505.1). Taxonomy (GTDB): domain Bacteria; phylum Bacillota; class Clostridia; order Lachnospirales; family Lachnospiraceae; genus Mediterraneibacter; species Mediterraneibacter faecis. Next base: position 212,703 of record BBDW01000004.1, on the reverse strand, counting down.
ACGCCGGAAGCGGTAACAGATTCATCACACCCAGGTTGGCGGTCAGAAGTACTCCTATATTGAGAAGATTTAAAATCACTACTACCATGCCTGCCGGAGCTGCTTCCTGATAAACGTTATCTACCGCACTGACAATTCCAACCGGACCGGAAAGATCTTTTACTCCTACCTTTCCACCAACTAACATTTTCAGACTGTCAACTGTATATGTGATCCAATACTTCACCGTATATGCTCCGTATCGAACTGTTCCAAACAGACCCGGACGAACCATCTCACCACCTGTAATTCCAAGCAGAGGAAAAGCATCTCCCTCATTCTGTTTTGGTTCCAGCACAACTGTATAATCCTTACCGTCACGCTCATACTCAACTTCTACACTTTTTGTTCCCGCATGCATCATATTATACAGACTGATATCGTTCCAGATATGAACTGATTTTCCTCCGATCTTCTTGATCACATCTCCCGGTTCGATACCTTCTTCCTGCGCTGAATATCCATCTGTCACATTACTGACAATCGGTGCTCGATATCCCGTCCAGCCAATAATAATCATGCAGAGGATCCATGCAAGAATAAGATTAAACACTGGACCTGCAACAATTACTGACATTCTTGCCCAGACCGATTTGCTGTTAAAGCTCCCTTCAGACATATCATCCACATCATCTTCTCCCATCATGCAGGCTCCGCCAAACGGAAGAAGCTTTAAGCTGAATTTTGTTTCTCCAAACTGTTTTCCAAAAATAGTCGGTCCAAGACCCAGAGAGAATTCATCCACACGGATCTTATTCTTCTTTGCAAGCAGAAAGTGTCCTAATTCGTGAAAGATTACAATCGCACTGAATAGCAGAATTGCCAAGATTATGCCCATACATTACCACCTGTTTTTAATAAATTCATATGTTTCCTGTTCTGTCTTTAGTATCTCCTCAACAGTTGGAGCCGCAATATTTTTATGCGCTTCCATACACGCCTGAATAATTTCAGGAATCTGGAGATACTTAATCTTTCTGTCAAGGAACAGCGCAACTGCTTTCTCATTTGCCGCATTTAACACGGTCGGAAGGGAACCTCCTGTTCTTCCCGCTTCAAAAGCAAGCTTCAATCCATAAAATGTTTCCAGATCCGGCTGTTCAAACGTGATCTGCTGAAGTGTCGAAAAGTCCAGTCTGTCACCCGGAAGATAACGACGTTCCGGATAATAGAGTGCATACTGGATTGGAAGTTTCATATCCGGTGTTCCAAGCTGTGCGATCACTGCACCATCTTCATATTCCACCATTGAATGAATGATACTCTGTGGCTGCACAACAACCTGAATCTGATCTACATCCACTCCAAAGAGCCATTTCGCCTCAATCACTTCAAGACCTTTGTTCACCATTGTAGATGAGTCAATTGTAATCTTGCGTCCCATTGCCCAGTTTGGATGTTTCAATGCATCCTCTACCTGGATGTTCTCCAGATCTTCCAGTTTCTTTCCTCTAAATGGTCCACCGGATGCCGTCAGGAGAATCTTGTGCAGAGCCTTCTGCTGTCCTCCCTGAAGAGACTGAAAGATTGCGCTGTGCTCGCTATCCACCGGAAGAATAGAAACCCCTTTTTCCTTTGCCAGCGGCATAATGATATGTCCTGCTGTGACCAGTGTCTCTTTATTTGCCAAAGCAATATCTTTTCCTGCATTAATTGCTTCAATTGTAGGAAGAATTCCAATCATTCCGACAATTGCTGTCACAAGAATCTCTGACTCCGGCTGTCTCGCTACTTCAAGCAGTCCATCCATACCGCTTACTACTTTAACATCCAGATCATTTATTTTGTCTTTTAATTCATTTGCTCTTTCTTCTTTCCAAACTGCTGCCAGTTTCGGCTTAAATTCTCTGATCTGTTTCTCCAGGAGATCAATATTATTCCCTGCTGCAAGTGCTGTAACCTCCAGATCGCCATTTGTCCTGACAATCTCCAATGTCTGTGTTCCTATGGATCCTGTAGATCCCAAAATTGCAATTTTCTTCATCGTAACTTTTTACCTCTATTCTGCTTTTATGTTACAATCCACAAAACTGTGGATCAGCAACGCATCTATCACACATATATCTCCTTTTACAGAAACAGGGAAAGATAGAAAATAATAGGTGCTGTAAAGATAACACTGTCAAAACGGTCAAGAATTCCTCCATGTCCCGGAATCAGTTTTCCATAATCTTTAATGTTGTGGTATCTCTTGATCGCAGAAGCTGCCAGGTCTCCAATCTGTGAAATTGCTCCACCGACCGCACCAATAATCGCATATTGCAATAAATCTGCTGCCGCATTTCCCCCCCAGTAGTTAATTGCAAGTCCATACAATACTCCGATCAATGCTGCACCAAGGATTCCTCCGATTCCACCTTCTATTGATTTCTTCGGACTTAAAATCGGTGCCAGCTTGTGCTTTCCGATCAACATACCGACACAGTATGCACAAGTATCACATCCCCCAGGAGCATACAAATACAAGCCATACCGAGAAGATTCCTCCCGGAAGATTTCTTGTCTGATAAATGTAAGAGAGCATCACTGCCACATAGAACATTCCAAAAAAACCGGCAAAAATCTGCTGTGTATTATATTTCGGATAGGCAAATACAAGAACCGCCATCTGGCAGATCAAAAAAGCCATAAACAGCATAACAAACCAGTTTAAGGATTCTCCCGGAAGAAGCGGTTTAAAATATAATAACCCATAATACAGGATTGCAAAAATATATCCGACAATTCCTGGTGCCTTCTTCTCTATGTGAAATACTTTATACAACTCTGTCATTCCGATCAGGCTGATTAATAACAAAACTGCAAAGAGCAGGTTTCCGCCCGTGATCACTGTGACAAGCGCGATGATCACTAATAGTATTCCACTTAGTAACCTTGTTTTAAACATCTTTATTCCGCCTCCTCTACTCCGCCGAATCTTCTATGCCTGCGGTTATATTCTTCCACCGCTTTTATAAGCTCTTCTTTCGTAAATGCCGGCCACGGAATATCTGTAAAATAAAACTCTGAATAGGCCAACTGCCAAAGCAGATAATTCGATAATCTTTGTTCTCCGCTTGTACGGATCATCAAATCCGGATCCGGAATGTCATTTGTATCCAGATAAGAATTAAATAATGATTCATCGATCGTGTCCGGATTTACCTTGCCGGCCGCACAATCCTTCGCAAGCTTTCTGGCTGCTCTTGTGATCTCATCACGGCTTCCATAATTCAGAGCAATTGTAAAATTAAGCCTCCATTGTTGGCTGTTGCCTCTTCCAGTTCTCTGATCCGGCTCTTGATATCCTCATCCAGCGGTTCAATATCGCCGATCACACGGATCTTCATATCATTCTTTGCCGCTGTCTTCAGACATGTTTTCATGTAATTTCTTAAAAGTTTCATCAGTGCATCCACTTCATTCTGTGGTCTGCTCCAGTTTTCTGTAGAAAATGCATAGACTGTCAGGTACTTGATTCCCATACGCCATGCTTCTTCACAGATCTTCTCAACGTTCTTGGCTCCCTGTGCGTGTCCGTAATTTCTCGGCATTCCTTTTGATTTTGCCCAGCGTCCGTTTCCATCTAAAATAATCGCAATATGCTGTGGTACGTTCATTTTCTTATCCTCTCTGTCGCAACTTTCTTTAAAGAAGAAATGGAGGCCTTAAATAAGCCTCCATGTTCTTAAAAACTTATCTGCGTACAAATAATCTGTAAACAGTTTTTCCACATTACAATCTGACAATTCAGCTCTGCTGTTTTTCGATTTAGACTGTCATGATTTCCTTGGACTTCGCCTCTACCATCTTGTCAATCTTAGCAACATACTTGTCTGTGATCTTCTGAAGTTCATCTTCAAGATCTTTGATCTCATCTTCAGAAATTTCCGTTCCTTTCAGTTTCTTGAAAGCAACATTTCCATCACGACGGACATTACGTACAGCAACTTTCGCTTCCTCACCTTTTTTCTTAACATCTTTCGCAAGTTCTTTTCTGCGGTCCTCTGTCAGTTCTGGGAATACTAGACGGATAGATGTTCCATCATTTGTCGGGTTGATTCCGATATCAGATGTAAGAATTGCTTTCTCAATTGCCTTGAGCATGCTCTTCTCCCATGGCTGGATCTGGATCATACGTGCTTCCGGTACAGATACATTCGCTACCTGCTGGATCGGTGTTGGTGTTCCGTAGTAATCAACTGCCAGCTTATCCAGTACATGTGGGTTTGCACGCCCTGCACGGATTGTAGCAAGTTCTCCATCCAGATTGTTAATTGTCTTTGTCATCTTATCATCATAGATTTTGTTTTTTTCATTCATGCTGTAATTCCTCCGCTATTTAAAATAGTTTATACAGTAACTTTTGTTCCTGTGAATTTTCCCTGCATTGTATTTACAATACTATTCTCTTCATTAAGTCCGAATACAAGCATCGGCATCTTATTCTCAAGACAGAGAATGGATGCTGTCAGATCAACTGCTGCGAGTTTCTGATCGATCACTTCTTGAATAGAAATTTCATCATACTTCACTGCTGCCGGATTCACCTTCGGATCACTGTCATAGATACCGTCAATTGCCTTTGCAAGAAGCATTGCATCTGCCTCAATCTCGATTGCACGGAGAACTGCACCTGTATCTGTTGAGAAATATGGATGTCCTGTTCCACCTGCGAAAAAGATCACCTTACCTTCTTCCAGTGCTGCAACTGCCGCATCCTTTGAGAACAGAGATGTAAATGCTCCGCATACAAAAGGTGTGAATACTTCTGTCTTCATTCCTACATGACGGAAAATATCTGACACATAGATACAGTTCATAACTGTTGCAAGCATACCGATCTGATCTGCTTTTGTACGGTCAATTGTCTCACTTGTTCTTCCTCTCCAGAAGTTTCCTCCTCCTGTTACGATTGCTACCTGCACACCTTCATCTACAAGCTGTTTTACCTGCTTCGCAACTCCGATACAAGTTGCCTCATCAAATCCAGTCTTCTTCTCGCCTGCAAGAGCTTCTCCGCTCAGCTTTAACAATACTCTTTTCATACCGTATAGCTCCTTTAAATTCTATCTTTCAGTGCCTGTTCTGTCTTTTTCACACAAACCATAATTCAAAGTATAATGGCACTAACCTAACTTAGAGTATAACATAAGTTTCCACATTTGTCATGACCGAAGCGTGAAATCCTTATTTTTTTCAAAAAAAGAACCGATTTCTTTCAGGCAATGTTTCTATACGAAAATCCTGATGAAATCGATTCTTTTCATGATTATTAAATTCGCCTACATAATAAGCATTGAAAACAGCACTGTAATAATTCCACAGATTCCGATTGCAAGACCGCTCATTGCACCCTCGATCTCACCAATTTCAATTGCCTTTGATGTTCCGACCGCATGACTACATGCACCGATCGCAAGTCCTGCTGCCACAGAATCCTTCACATGGAATATTTTGATCAGCGTCGGAGCCAGAATACTTCCAAGGATCCCCGTGAAAATAACAGCAACCACCGTAATCGGCACTACACCACCTGCCGGCTCAGAAATACTCACTGCGATAGGTGTTGTCACTGACTTAGGAATCAGTGAAACTGTCATGCTCTGATCCAGTCCAAATAATTTGCACATTCCAAACACGCTTGCCATAGATGCTGCTGACCCTGCAGTACATCCAACTACAATTGGAAGCCAGTATTTCTTCAAAACATCAATTTTTGTATAAATTGCAACCGCAAGACATGCTGTTGCCGGAGCAAGGAACATATTGATTAAAGCCCCGCCCACATCATAGCTATCATATGGAATATCAAAAATCAAAAGGACTCCTACAATCAATACAATCGCAACGATCAGTGGATTACAGATCGGTGTCTTTAATTTATTATGCAGCTTTTCTCCTATCCAGAATGCTACTACACTCAACCCTACTCCAAAATAAGGAGATGTCATTAATTCTTTCATGCTTTCCTTCCTCCCTTTTTCTTCTCCATCAATTTCACTGTCAGCGTAACTACATACGCTGTCACAGCAAATGTTACAATCGTGGATACAACACAGATTACAAGAAGCTGAAGCACTGTACTTTTTAAAATGTCAAAATAATTAATGATACTTACTCCTGCCGGTACAAAAAAGAATGCCATATTTCCTAATAAAAAATCTGCTTTTTCCTGCACATGCTCAATCTTTAAGAACCCGGTCAGCAGACAGATCAACAATAAAATCATACCGATCACACTCGCCGGAAAAGAAAACGGCAGATAATGTTCGATTACAAGACTGACCCAGCAAACACCGAATATCACACCAAACTGTTTTAAAATCTTCATTTGTTTTACCTCTTTTTAATATGTAAGCCTACATGTCAAGTTCCAGAAACAATTCTTTCGTCAGTTTCTGTCAATCTCATGCCTGGAGAACTCTCTTTTCACATGACACGCTTTTTAGATTAGCACTGCGCACTCTATCCGTCAATGTGATTATTCATGAAATAATCACACTATTTTGCATGTTTTTTTGATATATTTCTTCAAATAATCCAAAAGACATTGACATCTAATTGTATATGTTTTATGATACATATGTTTTCGCACTTTAAACAACTAAAATTTTACAGTACGAATATTAAGGAGGATGATAAAAAATGATTATTGTTTTGAAACCTCATACTTCTGAGGAAAATATACACCGTGTCGAAAATCTTGTAAAAAAGCGCGGACTTGACACTCATCTGGTTCAGGGAACCGGAATGACGATCATCGGATGTATCGGAGATACAACACTGATCGATCCAAGACAATTTGAAATTGACACATGTGTTGACAAAGTTATGCATGTACAGGAGCCTTATAAGCTTGCAAATCGCGCATTTCATCCGGAAGACTCTATTATTGATGTTTCCGGTGTTAAGATCGGCGGTGAACATTTAGGACTGATTGCAGGACCTTGTTCTGTAGAATCCTATGAGCAGGTTCTTGAGATTGCTCAAAAAGCAAAAACATCCGGAGCAAATCTTCTCCGCGGCGGCGCATTCAAGCAAGAACAAGTCCTTACGCTTTCCAGGGACTCGGACTTGAGGGACTTGATATTCTCTGTGCAGTCAGAGAAGAAGTCGGACTTCCTATTGTCACAGAACTCATGTCTTCCAAGTATCTGGATGTATTCAACGAGAAGGTTGACCTGATCCAGATTGGTGCCCGCAACATGCAGAACTTTGATCTTCTCAAAGAATTAGGACAAGTTGATCGCCCAATCCTGTTAAAGAGAGGACTGAATGCCACATACGAAGAATGGATCATGTCCGCTGAGTATATCATGGCATCCGGTAATGAAAATGTTATTCTCTGTGAACGTGGTATCCGTACTTTTGAGACTTTTACAAGAAACACTTTGGATCTTCAGTGTATCCCTGTTCTTCGCAGCAAGACACATCTTCCAATTGTTATTGACCCAAGTCATGCCGGCGGAAAATGGTGGCTTGTTGAGCCTATGGCAAAGGCTGCAGTTGCTGCAGGTGCTGACGGACTTATGATTGAAGTTCACAACAATCCGGAAGCTGCCCTTTGTGACGGAGCCCAATCTTTGAAACCTGAGAAATATGATGTTCTGCTTCAGCAAGTTCGTCAAATTGCCGAAGTAGTCGGTAAAAAATTCTAAGGAGATCGTCATGAAATTAACAGTTGATCTTGGACCGAATTCTTATCCGATCCATATTGAAAATGGAATCCTTGCAAAAACCGGAGAACTTGTAAGCGAAGTGTTCTCCGGAAAAAAAATCATGATCGTTTCAGATGACAATGTTTTTCCTCTCTATGGAGAAATTATCACAAAAGCATTGTCTGACTCAGGGTTTGAATGCTACTCTTTTGTTCTGCCTCACGGCGAACCTACTAAGAGTTTCCAGTCTCTGCCTAAGATCTATGAAGCATTAATAAATGCAAAACTAACACGAAGTGACCTGCTCATTGCACTTGGTGGCGGTGTGATCGGTGATCTTGCCGGATTTGCTGCCAGCAGTTATCTGCGTGGAATCAAATTTGTACAGATTCCAACCTCACTTCTTGCGCAAGTCGATTCTTCCGTTGGTGGAAAAGTTGCGGTAGATCTTTCACAGGGAAAAAATCTTGTTGGTGCATTTTATCACCCAAAGGCAGTCATCATTGACCCAGATGTGCTAAATACATTGCCAGATCATTTCATCAGTGATGGAATGGGCGAAGTGATCAAATATGGATGCATCAAAGACAAAGAGCTTTTTGAGCTTTTATGTAAACATACTTCCTTCGATGATTTAAAGCCGAAGCTGACACAGATTATTGCACGCTGCGTTGATATCAAAAGAATCGTTGTCGAAGCCGATCAGTTTGACCTTGGAGAACGTATTCTTCTGAACTTTGGACACACACTTGCGCACACGATTGAACAGCACTTCAATTATGAGCGCGAAAGCCATGGAGAGGCTGTTGGAATTGGTATGTATCAGATTACAAAGATTGCAGAAGAGAAAGGATTAACCACATCCGGATGCGCAGAACAGATCAAAAAGGCATTGGAGATTTATAAACTTCCGGACAACTCTAATTTACCGATTGATGTACTGACTGATGCAATTTCTTTGGATAAAAAGAACCTGAATAATCACTTGAATGTTGTACTTCTTCATGACATTGGAGACAGCTATGTATATCCAACAGATGTCAGCTTCTTTGACGGTGCCGGTATTGTATAACAGAAATACTTTATGAACAAAGAATGTGCCTTGGCACATTCTTGCGCCTGCGGCGGTCGCTTACGACACCTACCTTGTACGCCGCAGTGCGCATCCTGAGCGGAGCGTTTTTTATATATTAGAAAAGGACTTTCCTAATATATAAAAAACAGGATCCGCCAGTTTTATCTTTACTGACAGATCCTGTTTTCTATTTTCTGTTAAATTAATCCATAATGCTTCATGGCATATGCAATTCCATCATTTTCCACTGTCTTTGTAACAAACTCAGCATATGAATCCAATACCGAATCATGTCTGCCCATCGCAATCGCATGCTCCGCATATTCAAACATCGCCAGATCATTACTGCTGTCTCCGAAGACATACGCACGACTTGCATCCATGTCATATCTTTCCATAATAAACTGACATGCTGTCGCTTTAGAAAATCCCTTCTGAATTACCTCATAGGCCTTTCCGCCACGGTCAAGTGCTTCCATGTCATCTCCAAGATACTCACGAAAAGAATCAAAATCACTCTTATCATCTACGTAAACAAATAACTTATCATATTCAAATCTTTCGCTCTCTAAAGACTGTTCGATTCCTATTCCTCTAGATGCAAAATATCTTCTTGTAGATTCTAACCTGTCAAATCGTGATATGTGCCCAGGAAAATAACAATCCTCTTGTCCTTCCGCAATAACACCAAGATTACATTCTTTTGCTTTTCGCAGCAGTTCTATACCTCTCTGCTTCTCAATCGAGCTTTTTAGCAAAACTTCATCATGTTCTGTAAGATATGTCCCACAGCCACATAAATACCCATCAAATTGGAATTTTCTCACCTCTGTCGGAATACTACAGATTGTTCTGCCTGTATTAATAAACAGCAGATGTCCTTCCGCTCGTGCTTTTTCCATTGCCTCAATCGCACTTTGCGGTACCTCTTTTGTCACTTCACTCAACACTGTTCCATCAATATCAAAAAACAAGATTGCTCTTTCCATTTTACTTAATCCTAACTCTTATCTATTCTTAAACATTTCTACTATGTCAACCATCTCCTGAGACGGATTGGAGATTACAGCAGTTTGTATAACTTTACACGGTGCATTATTTTTCACTTCATCAACCGCTGCTGTTACTGCTGATACACTGCCACCTACAAAAACAAGTGCATGTCCACCGCACTTTGTGTCCTGTGTCACATACTCTACTTCTGCAGTCTTTAACATGCGGTCAACTACGATCACCGCATTGGATTCTCCTTTTACCTCTACCAGGCCATATGCTCCATATTTCTTCATCTTATTTCCCTTTCTTTTCCTTCTCTGATTTCCTCACAAAACAATACTCTTCTCATATGTACAACAGACAATTGAACAAATACCTATTTATTAATTGTCATTGCAATTGCTTTTTCCGTATCCTCAGAAGGTGATGCAATCACCGTATGGGAAACAATCTTCGTCAACGGTCTGGCTACATCCAGTGCTGCTTCCATTGCAGCCTTCACGTCAGAGACACTTCCTCTCATCTTCACGCAGGCTCCTGCCGCAAGACGATTTCTCTCCACACCCTGAATCTTTACTGCTGCTGCTTTTGCTGCCGCATCAAGTGCTACAAAACAGATACACTCACTTTCCAGTTCAAATACGCCGATTGCCTGGTTTCTGTAATCCTCTGCCATATTTTTCTCCTCTTCTTTCTGCTGTTCTGATCTTCCAACAGTTTTTGCATATCATATAGCTTTATTATAATACACACCTGACACTTAATCAACTACAACAGCAATTAAAATTCATCAAAAAACAACATGAAGAAGTTGCTTTCTTGTGGTTTTGTTACTATTTTGTAACTTTATAAGCTGATAACAGCCTTAATTCCACATTCATTTAACTTCTTCATGATTCATTACTTTCTTCTATTTTTAAATTCGTCTGTTATTTTGCAGATTCCACATTCACAGCCCCCCCAAGGTTCATCTTGCGGAAAACTACAACAAGTACTTTTCCAAGTGCAAGAACGAGAATTGCTGCTGCGATTGCTTCCGGAATACCAGATGCTGTCACAGTTCCCATCACCAGACCGAAGACTGCTGTAAGTGCAACTTCTTTTGCCTCGGCATACTGCTGTGCAAACAGGAAATAAATACTTCCCATTACAGTGACAGTATTCACCATTGAACCAACAAATCCCACAATCGGAAGTGCAATAAACTGATTCAGTTTAATCTTTGTAAAAAGTACCCACAGCCATCCTGCTACCACACCGATCAGAATTCTGCATCCAACAGATATCCAGATTGCCTTCAACGCCCCCCCAGGAATTCCGGTTGTACTTAAAAATGGTGAAAATGCAAAGGATAAGAGTGTCGGAGCCATTGTATTACTGACCAGAGAGCATATACCAAAAACTGCTCCAAGAATTGCTCCTGCACCAGGTCCTAACAGAATTGCTCCGAGGATCACCGGAATATGAACTGTTGTTGCCTTAATGATAGGGAGCTGGATCATACCAAGCGGTGTATTGGCCAGTACGATCACGATCGCTGCCATAAGTGCAACACTAACCATCCAACGAGTGTCATGTTTCTTTGTTTTCATTATTCAATTCCTCCTTGTTATCATTCCCAACTTGCGGGATACAATACAATTACCGGATTAGTATATCATTCCTTTGCCTGCTCAACAAGTATAAAAAGAAATACAATTTCATATATTCTATTAACGATTTTCCGAGGTGAACGAATGAAACTCTCTCTTTCCCGGAAATGTATCCATTTTCCCATACACCCTTTGAAATCAAAAAATATTGTATTTTATTTCTTATCTTCTCTTATTTTTCAGGTATTGGAGCTGGATTTCTTAAAGAACAGATTTTCGCTTTTTCTAATGAGTCAACTTCGGCTCGCCCCTCTCCTGTCAACCAGAACTCCGTGACTTCTATTCCCCGGACGATTTCCTGTGCCCTTCCTGATCTCACACTTTCTTCAGAAGGAAACTGGGGGGGGTTAAGTTTTCAGGAAGAAGGCAAAACTCCTGTTGGAAATGCTTCGATCCAGGAACTTGCATCTATGGATGCTTATTACGCACAGGATACGTCTGAAAAAGTTCTGTATCTTACTTTTGATGCCGGTTACGAAAACGGAAATACATCTGCCATCCTTGATGCACTGAAAAAACATCAGGTAAAAGCCACTTTTTTTGTTGTCGGAACCTACATTGACTCTGAGCCTGAACTGATCCGACAGATAATAAAAGAAGGACACACCGTGGGAAACCATACCTGGCATCACCCCCCCGACATGTCCCATATTTCTTCTATAGAAGATTTCCAAAAAGAACTGGACTATGTAGAAACTGCCTATAAAAACGTAACCGGAAAGAATATGACCAAATACTATCGGCCTCCTCAGGGAAAATACAGTGAAGCTAATCTTCAAATGGCAAAAGAACTTGGTTACAAAAGTTTCTTCTGGAGTCTCGCCTATGTAGACTGGTATCAGGATAACCAGCCATCCAAAGAAGAAGCTTTCTCCAAACTCCTCGGAAGGATTCATCCCGGAGCTATCGTTCTGCTCCACAGCACATCTTCCACTAATGCTGAAATCCTGGATGAACTACTGACCAGATGGGAAGAGATGGGATATCATGTACAGCCCCCCCTTGAAAATATCATTTCCACTTCATCTGCCACCGTCCAGCAACACACATAACTATAGATTTTCAACCGCTGCTTTCTCGATTGCAAGACCCTTAGCATATGTTTCCATAAATTTCTCGTATCCTTCCACATCTTCCGCAACCGGATCCATTCCTGTTCCCACTGCATCATGGAATACTTTGTTCTCAAGATAATCTGTCAGCGATTCCTTGTCCTCTTTCTTAATAAGGTAATCGGCAAGCAGTGCGATTCCCCCATGCACCACCTTCACCTGCTGTCTCCATAACATAAACCGGTGTATCGATTGCTCCTGCAAGGATTCTCTGTCCAACACCTTTTGTCTTAAACAATCCGCCATGTCCCATCATTCGATCCAATGCAACATGTTCTTTTTTCAGAAGGATATTCATTCCTGTCTTCAATGCTCCAAGAGAAGTATAAAGATGCACTCTCATAAAGTTTGCAAGATTAAATTTGCTGTCAGGTTTACGAACGAACAACGGTCTTCCTTCGTTAAATCCTGTAATATGCTCTCCTGAGAAATAGTTGTAAGCCAGAAGTCCGCCACAATCGGAATCTCCTTCTAATGCTTTGTTATAAAGTGTTCCAAAAATCTGGTTCATATCTGCTGTCATTCCCATACTCTCTGCAAATTCACGGAACAGATTCACCCATGCATTCAGATCTGATGTACAGTTATTACAGTGTACCATCGCTACAAGATCTCCGGCCGGAGTTGTTACGAGGTCAATTTCTTCGTAAGGCTTTGTCAAGTCTTTCTCAAGTACTGCCATTGCAAATACACTTGTTCCGGCAGATACATTTCCTGTACGGACAGCAACGCTGTTTGTTGCAACCATTCCTGTTCCGGCATCTCCTTCCGGAGGACACATTGGAATTCCGGACTGAAGTGTTCCTGTAGGATCAAGCAGTTTTGCGCCTTCTTCTGTCAATACACCTGCGTCTTCTCCGGCAACAAGAACTTCCGGAAGGATTTCACGGATCTTCCATGGGAAATTCTTCTCTGCTGTAAGTTCATCAAACTGATCCATCATCTTCTCATTAAATTTCTTAGTAGCTATGTTGATTGGGAACATTCCTGCTGCATCACCATTTCCGAGCACCTTCTTGCCGGTCAGTTTCCAATGGATATATCCTGCAAGTGTTGTAATATAACGAACATCTTTTACATGTTCTTCACCATTTAAGATTGCCTGGTACAGATGAGCAATACTCCAACGCTGCGGAATATGATAGGAAAAGAGCTCTGTCAGTTTTTCAGAAGCTTCTTCTGTGATCGTATTTCTCCAGGTACGGAACGGAACAAGCAATTCATCATTCTCACCAAACGCAAGATATCCATGCATCATTGCGCTGACTCCGAGTGCCGCAAATTTTGTAAGCTTCACATTATATTTTGCTTCTACATCTTTCACAAGATCCTGATAACATCCCTGAAGACCATTCTGGATTTTCTCCATGCTGTATGTCCAGATATTGTCTACAAGCTGATTCTCCCAGTCATAACTTCCGGATGCGATCGGACTTTTATCCTCATCAATTAAAACTGCTTTGATTCTTGTAGAACCAAACTCAATTCCAAGCACCGCTTTTCCTTCTTCGATTGTTTTCTTAATCTCTTCTTTTCCTCTCATATTTTTGCCCTCCTATAAAAAATGCGGCGTATAACTCATTTAAGTAAGTCATCGCCGCATCCGATTTTATAACATATGTTTTCTAAGCTCTTCTCCGCTCTTTGCGCTTAAGTATGCAGGTGCAATATCAAATACTGTCTTGCATCCGCTCTGTCCTTCGCTTGCCAGTCTGTAAGCTGCTCTTGCATAAGCGATCAGTACAGATGATGTAAATTCCGGATTGGAATCAAGTTTCAGACTATATTCGATCAGGTGCTTATTCTCACCATCCCATCCTGTCTTTCCGCTGCGGAGTACAAATCCACCGTGCGGAATTCCGCTGTGGTTTGCTTTCAGTTCTTCTTCACTGATAAAGTGTACTGTTGTATCATAATCTGAGAAGTAGTTCGGCATTGTCTTGATCTCTTCTTCTACCTTCGCCGCATCTGCTCCTTCTTCCAGTACAACGAAACACTCTCTTGTATGTTTCTGTCTTGTTGTAAGTTCCGGATTCTCTCCGTTTCTTACTGCTTTCAGTGCAGCCTCTACCGGAATTGTGTACTGCTTTCCGTCTTTGACACCTTCAACTCTGCGGATTGCATCAGAATGTCCCTGGCTTACACCTTTGCCCCCCCAGAATGTGTAATCATTTCCATCTGGAAGAATTGCATTCGCATACAGTCTGTTCAGTGAGAACATTCCCGGATCCCAGCCCACGGAAATGATTCCTACATGTCCGCCTTCTTTTGCGGCTGCATCTACATTTGCAAAATGCTCCGGGATTCTTGCATGTGTATCAAAACTATCGATCACATTGAACATCTTTGCGTAAACAGGTGTCTGTTTTGGAAGGTCTGTTGCGCTTCCTCCGCAAATTATCATAACGTCAATCTTATCTTTCCAGTCTTCTACGTCTGCTACATTACAAACTGTCGCAGTCTCTGTCAGAATCTTGACATCTTCCGGATTTCTTCTTGTGAACACTGCCACAAGCTCCATATCATCATTCTGCTTTACTGCGCACTCAACGCCTCTTCCAAGATTACCATAACCTAAAATACCAATTTTAATACTCATACTTAAACTCCTTTTTGCTCCGCAGATCTGTCTGCTTTGCATTTTCTTAGCGGACAGATTTACGGAGACTTTTTTTCTAATTAGATATTATACCTTTTCGTTTTCTTCATTTCAATGATTTTTCGATGAATTTTTAAGTATTGAAGGTTATCCTCTTAATGATTTTTTATTTTCTAAATGCAAGTTCATTCCATCTGAGTTCATTTTTCAGATTACGGATTGTTGTATCTTTATCAATATATACAGCTTCGATTCCCATCATTGCTGCCCAGTCACCCATCTGTTCTGCAGTGATATCATAAGAGAATGCTGTATGATGTGCACCACCGCAAAGAATCCAGGCTTCAGCTCCTGTTGCGAGATCCGGCTCCGGTGTCCAGAAGTTTGTTGCTACCGGAAGCTTCGGCATTGGTTTTTCATTTTTCTTGCAGTCAACTGTATTGATGATCAGGCGGAAACGATCTCCAAGATCGATCAGTGATGTTGCAATACCCTTTCCTTCTTTTGATGTAAATACAAGTCTTGCAGGATCTTCTCTGTCTCCCATAGAAAGTGGATTTACCTTGATGCTGATCGGACCGTCTGCGATAGATGGGCAGATCTCAAGCATATGAGCCTGAAGGATTCCTTCTTTTCCAGGCACAAAATTGTATGTATAATCTTCCAGCATCGATGTTCCTTTTGCATCTTTCATGCCTTCTGTCATGATCTTCATGATACGGACCATAGCTGCTGTCTTCCAGTCTCCTTCAGCTCCAAATCCATATCCCTTCTGCATCAGACGCTGGATCGCAAGTCCAGGAAGCTGTTTGAGTGCACCGAGATCTCCAAAGTGTGTAACGATTGCCTGATAGTTTTTCTCCTCAAGGAAACGCTCGAATCCAAGCTCAATCTGTGCCTGAACAGCAACATGTTTTCTGAACTCTTCCGGATCTCTTCCTTCAAGAAGGATCTCATATTTGTCATAATACTCTTCTACTAATGTATTTACATCTGCTGCGCTTACAGCATCTACAGACTCTGCGATTTCATTTACCGGATAAGCATCTACTTCCCATCCGAATTTAATCTGTGCCTCTACTTTGTCACCTTCAGTAACAGCAACATTTCTCATGTTGTCTGCAACTCTCATGACACGTACATGGCTGCTTTCGATCACACCAACTGCTGTACGCATCCAGGAAGCGATCTTCTCCTGAACCTTCTCGTCTGACCAGTGTCCAACAACAACTTTTCTCTCGATTCCAAGTCTTGTGAAAATGTGTCCGAACTCACGTCCACCATGTGCTGACTGGTTCTCATTCATGAAATCCATATCGATCGTGTCATATGGGATCTCCATATTGAACTGTGTATGAAGGTGAAGCAATGGTTTTCTGAACTCCTGAAGTCCAAGAATCCATGATTTTGCAGGTGAGAATGTATGCATCCATGTAATGACACCGGCACATTCATCATCAATATTAGCTTCATTAAAAGTCTTACGGATCAGTTCGTTTGTGATCAATGTTGGTTTCCATACAACTTCATATGGAAGAACTCCAGACTCATTGAGCTTCTCTACGATAATCTTGGCATGCTCTGCTACATGCGCCAGACATTCATCTCCGTAAAGATCCTGTGAACCTGTGCAAAACCAGAATTTGTACTCTTTCTTCTTTAACATTTTTGTGTCCTCCTTGTTATAAAATGTTTATAGTTATTTTTTATTTATCACTTAATTTGTTATTATGTTATACTTGACAGTTATTATTTTGCTGTATTCTGTCCGTAATAGGCATTCGCACCATGTTTTCTATAGTAATGCTTATCCTGAAGTTCCTGCGGAGCCGGTTTTACCTGCGGATTGATCATCTCACATCTTGCTGCCATCTTTGCAACTTCTTCTGCAACAACTGCATTGTGAACTGCTTCGTGTGCATCTTTACCCCCCCATGTAAATACACCATGATTCTTACAAAGAACTGCCGGAACTGCAATATAATCTTTCTTCTTAGCTTCAAACTCATCTGCAATCAGAACTCCTGTGTTCTTCTCATATGCTTCCTCAATCTCTTCTTTCGTCAGATTACGCACGCATGGGATTTCTCCGTAGATGTAATCTGCATGTGTTGTTCCGTAACATGGGATATCTCTTCCTGCCTGTGCCCAGCTTGTTGCCCATGCAGAATGTGTATGTACAACACCACCGATTTTTGGAAAACGATTATAAAGAACAACATGTGTCGGTGTATCGGAAGATGGATTGTAACGTCCCTCTACTTTATTTCCGTTCAGATCAACAACTACCATATCTTCCGGAGTCAGCTTATCATATTCAACTCCACTTGGTTTAATAACAAAAAGTCCGCTTTCTCGATCGATTCCACTTACATTTCCCCCCCATGTAAATGTAACCAAATCGTATTTTGGAAGCAGCATATTTGCCTCATACACTTCTTTTTTTAACTGTTCTAACATTGTTCTTCTCCTTTCGTCTGCTGTCTACATGACTTCATTATATAATTTCACAGAATTTCGCATCACAAGTTCCGGTGCAAATTCCGCTGAGTACATTTCCATATTTTTATCAATCTTATCCAATATAATCTGTGCTGCACACTTTCCAATCTCATTTGCCGGATTATTTACCGATGTGATTGGTACTTCACAAAATCTTGCAAGATTGGAATTGTCAATTCCAATCACTGAAATCTGATCTGGCACCTGCAAATCTGCACTTTGCAAGATTTGAATCAACTTACTTGCAATCTCATCATTGTAGCAGACACAGGCTGTACATCCGTTTAACCGCTTTAAAATTCTTTCACTTACCAGCTCCATCTCACGGATATCTTCTGAATCGATCCATAAAATCTGCCGATTCTTGATTTTATGTGAATGTTCCATGAGTGCTTTTGTGTATCCTGCATATCGCATTCTTCCCTGCCATCATCCGCCTTGAAGATTCCTGCTATTCTTGTATGTCCACATTCCAAAAGGTGTTTCGTTGCAATGTAGCCTGCTTTCTCATCATCCAGACTGACATGCGGAATTGTGAGATTCTCATAGAAACTATTCACAAACAAAACCGGTATTCCTGATTTCTGTAATTTCTGATATAAATCTAAATTCGGATTCGGAAGCCCGCTTTTCACAGGTTCTGCAATCAATCCATCAATTCTTCTTGTTCTCAAAAATTCTTCTAAATGCATCCGCTCTTTTGCAACCGAATTATCTGTCATCGCAATCTGAAGGATTCCGCCTGCCTGAGTAACTTTTTTCTCAATTTCCCGAACAATAATTGGGAAAATATATGTATCAATGTATGTCAGCATCACTGCGATTCGCTTTTCTTCGTGATCTGATCTTTTTCTTTCTATATTTCCCAAAATCGAGCCCGCTTCTTCACATATATAGGATCCACTGCCACGTCTGCTTTCTACAATATTCTGTTTTACTAATTCCTCTAATGCCCGCCGTACGGTCTGGCGACTGACCTGAAATTGTTCGGACAATTCCTGCTCAGAAGGAATTTTCTCTCCGGAAATCATTTTTCCTGTTCTTACTTCCTCCTGTATCCAGGTTACGATTTTCTCAAATTTTTTCATTCGCTTATGACCTCTCTATACAATCGACTATCATTACTGTCATACGACACTTTGATTGTTACTGTTCACACGATGTGCGACCAGCAACGCATCTCGCCATTTTAAATCGCCTTTGGCGATGGGGGGGCGAGATGCATTCAAACCAAAACATGCATCCTCCGTGTCAATCAGCGGAGTGATTGACACGGGAGTGAACAGTAACCTCTGATTTTCATCGATCCGATCAGTACATTCTCTTTATGCACTTAATATACAACAATACATGTTACAATACAATCCGCAGGATATCCAATCTTTTTCACTTGAAAATGTATATAAATTCAAAGTTGTATTGTTTTTATTCTTATTTTTCAATACAAATCAATAACTGTTCAGAGCCAACCTTCAAAATGCTACGCATTTCGTCGGTGTAGCGTATCCGCCAAATAAAATTTTTTCCTCTCCCTCTTGGGTACATAGTTGCTGTTCACACGTTGTGCGACCAGCAACTATACATTCACTCAAATATTATATTTTCAAAAAAATGTCTTGAAATTTATTTGATTTCGGTTCATAATTACATCAGACAAAGAATTAAATATTGTCAAAGGGGAGCTGGTCAGAACCGGCTGAGAGGAGACGTGTTACCGTTTCGACCCGTTTAAACCTGATTTGGATAATGCCAACGGAGGGAATTGATACCATGTAATGATTGAGATGCCCTTGCATCTCTTTTTACTTCGGACAGCTGGTAGGATCTTCACTCAGGTGAGGATCCTTTTTTTCATTTGAAAGGAGACTCAAGTTATGAAACAGACAACAAACACAAAAAAACTGGCACTTGCAGGTGTTCTCACCGCTCTTGCCATCGTTGGAAGCTTTTTAAGCTTTCCTGTAGCCGGAAGTAAATGTGCACCGGTTCAACATATGGTAAATATCTTTGCAGCCGTACTTCTTGGTCCCGGCTGGGGGGGCGTTGGAATTGCATTCTGTGCAAGCCTTCTACGCAACATACTTGGAATCGGAAGTCTGATGGCTTTCCCGGGTAGTATGATTGGAGCTCTCTGCTGTGGACTTGTTTACAAGAAATGTAAGAATTTAAGCCTTACTTGTCTTGCAGAGGCACTTGGAACAGGTATTCTCGGAGGAATTGCTGCTTATCCGGTTGCTTTATTCCTTATGGGAGCAGCACCGGCAGGATTATTTATCTATGTGATCCCATTCCTGATCTCAACAGTAGCCGGAAGTATCCTGGCATTCCTGCTGATTTCAGTATTCCAGAAAAGTGGAGTAATGGCACAGCTTTTCCCGACTTCATAAGTTGTTCTATGCGATACATTGGGGGGGACACCACCTTGTACCGCACAAGAAAATGCAGAATCAATCTGTAATCACCGGAGTTTTCCGTTAATAACCTCTTTATTTTCCAGTTATTAACATCTCTCCGCTGAAGGCGTCAGCATAATTTTTCTACTCATTCACTGGAAGTGTAGGTTAATAGTTACATCTCCTGTCCACATTCGTTCATGTGCAGGAGGTAGTAGCTTTTCTCGTGTACGCTGTCCGTGTTTTGCTGACGTCATAATATTTATCAATTCACATGTAAGAACGGAGGCAAAACAACATGAGAAACTACACAACCCAGATGGATGCAGCCCGCAAGGGGGGGATTCTCACCCCGGAAATCAAAACAGTAGCTGAAAAAGAACATATGGAAACTGACAAACTGATGAAGCTTGTCGCAGAAGGAAAAGTTGCGATCTGTGCGAACAAAAACCACAAAGCACTGAACCCGGAAGGTGTCGGAAGCATGCTCCGCACAAAGATCAATGTCAATCTCGGAGTTTCCCGTGACTGCAAAGATTATAATATTGAGATGCAGAAAGTAATGAGCGCAGTAGAACTCGGTGCGGAAGCGATCATGGATCTTTCCAGCCATGGAGATACACAGCCATTCCGTCGCAAACTGACTTCTGAATGTCCTGCTATGATCGGTACAGTTCCTGTATACGACAGTGTCATTCATTATCAGAGAGATCTTGCAACTCTGACTGCACAGGATTTCCTTGATGTCATCCGTATGCATGCAGAAGACGGTGTTGACTTTGTTACACTTCACTGCGGAATCACAAGAAAAACAATTGAACAGATCAAAAAGCATAAACGTAAAATGAACATTGTAAGCCGTGGAGGAAGCCTTGTATTCGCATGGATGAGCATGACAGGAGAAGAGAACCCATTCTACGAGTACTATGATGAGATTCTTGATATCTGTGAAGAATATGACGTGACGATCTCACTTGGTGATGCGTGCCGTCCTGGATGTCTGGCTGACGCTACAGATGTATGCCAGATTGAAGAGCTTGTACGTCTCGGCGAACTGACAAAACGTGCCTGGGATCATAATGTTCAGGTTATGGTAGAAGGACCTGGACATGTACCGCTTGATCAGGTTGCAGCTAACATGAAAGTGCAGCAGACCATCTGTATGGGAGCTCCTTTCTATGTTCTTGGACCTATCGTTACAGATATTGCTCCTGGATATGACCATATCACTTCCGCGATCGGTGGAGCTGTTGCGGCAATGAACGGTGCTTCCTTCCTCTGCTATGTAACACCGGCTGAACACCTTGCTCTTCCAAATGTTGAAGATACAAAACAGGGAATCATTGCTTCTAAGATTGCAGCTCATGCTGCTGATATTGCCAAAGGAATTCCTGGAGCAAGAGATATCGATGATAAGATGGCAGATGCCCGCCGTGTTCTTGACTGGGATGCACAGTTTGAATGCGCTCTGGATCCTGAAACTGCAAAAGCAATCCGCGACAGCAGAAAACCGGAGGACGACCACAGCGATACTTGCAGTATGTGTGGAAAGTTCTGTGCAGTAAGAAGTATGAATAAGGCACTGGCCGGGGGAATATATTGATATTCTGTAAGTATCCGAAATACGTATAGCATTTTGGGAGATTAATTCCAAGCAGTTATAATTAAGGGAATGCGGTTAAAGAATCGCTTTCCCTTTTGCATTTACGCGATCAAACGAGTCAAAGTCCATGCTTGCACTATGCTGATCACACCTATGATCGATGCTCTCTGAAAACCTGTTATATATCCCAAGTCGACTTGTCTTTAAGAGGATAATAAGCTTCTACCATGGCTTTTTGAACAGTTACAACAAATCTTTTATTTTTTTATCCTGTTGTCCTTTAATAGAATACTTTTAGACCTTAAATAGCACTTAATGTCAGAAAAGCTATCAATCACAACACATTTCATCTTAATTGTTGTAATCGATAGCTTTTTATATTTCTATATTATCTTATTCCGGATTCACAATCTTCCCGGCAACTGCACATGCCGCTGCAGTTCTCGGACTTGCAAGATAAATCTCTACCTTAGATGTTCCCATACGCCCAAGGAAGTTTCTGTTATTCGTTGCTACAACTCGTTCTCCGTCAGAAAGGATTCCTCCTGTTCTTCCGCAGCACAATCCGCACCCCCCCGGATGTGTAATGATCGCACCTGCTTCTGCCAAAATATCCAGGGTTCCGTCTGCCAGTGCCTGTCTGTAGATCTTGCGGCTTGCCGGTGTAACGATCAGCTTCACAAAGTCCGCAACTTTCTTCCCTTTGAGTACTTCTGCCGCAGCTCTGAGATCTTCCAGACGTCCATTTGTACAGGATCCGATAAATACCTGGTCAATCTCTGTTCCTTCCAGTTCACTGACATTTCTGATCTTATCAACCTGGGACGGACATGCCATAACCGGAACGAAATCCTCTGCCTTATATGTCATTGTCTTCATATAAACAGCATCTTCATCTCCAACAAGGCTCTTCTGGTAATCATTGAGTTCAATCTCACAATATTCTGCCGTCTTCTCATCCGGTGTGAAAAGAGCACATTTTGCTCCTGCCTCGATTGCCATATTCGCCATTGTCATACGGCTTGCAACTGACATATTCTCAATCGTGCTTCCCGAGAATTCCAGTGCTCTGTAAGTTGCTCCGTCCGCACGGAGATCTCCGATCAGTCGGAGAATGATATCCTTGGACATTACATTTTCCGGAAGTTCTCCGTCAATCACAACTTTGATCGTCTCCGGAACTTTGATCCACATTGTACCGGTTCCGAGAATACTTGCCATTTCTGTATAACCGATTCCAGATGAAAATGCGCCGACACAACCATAAGTTGTCGTATGGCTGTCTGTTCCGAATGCGATATCTCCAGGTTTCACATATCCAGCTTCTGTCATCAACTGGTGACAGATTCCGTCGCTTCTATGTACGTGAGTCAGTCCATATTTTTCTACAAATTCATCTCCTTTGTGGAAATGTCTTGTGTCATCCTGCTGGCTTGCCGGAACCAGGTGGTCATAAATTAAAACCACTTTATCCGGATCATGAAGCTTTGTAAATCCCATCTCTTCAAATTTATCTGCTACAAAAGGAATGAAAATATCATGGATCATGCATCTGTCAACATTGACTGTCACGATATCTCCCGGCTTTACTGCCTTTCCTGTATTATGTCTGATAATCTTTTCAATAATCGTCTCGCCCATCATGCTCTCCTTTCTGCTCAATCCTCAAGTCCATTCAGCTTGCGCATAGCTTTTACAAGTCCGCCTGCCTGAATGATGCTCATCAGATTCTCCGGCAGAGAAGCGATCGGGTATTCTTTGCCATTATAGTCTACATGCTGATTCATCACGACATCAATTGTGTCGCCTTCTTTCATATCATCATACAGATCCGGCTGCTCGATCAAAAGCAGACCATTGTTGATTGAATTGCGGAAAAAGATTCTTGCAAATGATTTTGCGATCACACACTGGATTCCAAGTGCTTTGATGATCTCCGGTGCCTGCTCTCTGGAAGATCCACATCCAAAGTTCTTTCCTGCAACGATGATATCACCTTTCTGGATCTGTCCTGCCAGCTCCGGACGAAGCGGACTGAATCCATACTGTTTCATATCGTCAATTGTTTTCAGTGCAAGATACTCTGTCGGGATAATGATATCAGTATCAATATCATCTCCGAGTACCCACACCTTTCCTGTAAATTTATCCATAGTTCACCTCAAAATATATAAGTTCTTCTCTGTGTAAATTATCTCTTGTTCCCATCACCTTACAGATCAGATGCAAGTGCGATCTCGCCCTTAATTGCTGATGCTGTAACTGTTGCTGCGGATCCAAGATATACTTTTGAACTTGGGTGTCCTGCACGACCCTTGAAATTACGTGTTCCTGTACTGATCAGAACTTCATTTTCACCGATAACTCCCTGGCAGCTTCCCCCCCAGCAGACACTACAGTTCGGATTCATTACAATTGCGCCTGCCTCCATGAAAATGTCAAGAAGTCCTTCCTTAAGAGCCTGGCGGTAAATTGTCTGGCTTGCCGGAACAACAAGGAAACGGACCTTATCTGCAACTTTCTTTCCTTTGATGACTTCTGCTCCGACACGAAGATCTTCAATACGTCCATTATTACAGGAACCTAAAAATGCTTCATCAATCTTAATTCCACGCACTTCTTTTGCCGGACTTAAATTATCTACAAAATCAGGTTTTGCCACGACCGGTTCCACTTTAGAAAGATCGATTGTATACTCTCTGATATAATGCGCATCCGGATCACTGTGAAATACAGCTTTCGGCTCACGGCCATGCTCTTTCAGGTATTCCATTGCTTTTTCATCAGCCTCGAAGATACCTGTCTTGGCTCCGGCTTCTACTGCCATGTTGCAAAGTGCGATACGATCACTGATACTCAGTGTCTTTGCTCCTTCTCCTGTGAACTCCATCACCTGATAGTTACATCCGTTCGCACCAACTGACCGATAATTGTCAGGATCAGGTCTCTTGCATAAACACCTTCCGGAAGTTCTCCAATCAGATTGAATTTCACTGATTCTGGAACGAGTACCCAGGACTGTCCTGTCACCATTCCATAAAGGAAGTCTGTACATCCGACACCTGTACCGAACGCTCCGAGTGCTCCGTAAGAACAAGTATGGCTGTCAGCTCCGAAGATCAGTTCTCCCGGACGGACATAGTTCTCCATCATAACCTGATGGCAGACACCCTTTCCTTCCCAGAAGTCAATTCCGTTCTCTTTTGCAAAATCTCTCATCTTCTTCTGAGATGCCGCTGTCTTCGGACTGTCTGACGGCACATTATGATCCACAATGAATACCAGTTTCTTCGGATCTGCAATACGAGGATTCTTTAATTTGTTATTATACATATCCACAGTAAGATGCGTCGTTCCATCATTACTCATCATTCTGTCCAATGTTACTGTATGAATATCTCCCGGTTTTACGCTGTCCACACCGGCTGCAGCAGCGATGATCTTCTCTGCGATTGTCATTCCCATAGTTCTAGTCCTCCTTATTCAGTGAAGCAATCAGTCCACCCTGATTCAGAATATTCTGCATATACTCCGGCAGCTTTGTACAGGAATAAGTCTTTCCATTCGCCTCAGCTGTTCCGTCAGACATGCGAAGTTCCATTGTATCACCTGTCTTCACCTCATCCGGAAGCTCCTTACAGACAATGACCGGAAGTCCGATATTGATTGCATTTCTATAGAAGATTCTTGCAAATGATTTTGCAATGACAGCCTGTACTCCAAGTGCTTTGAGCACACCCGGTGCCTGCTCTCTGGAGGATCCACAACCAAAATTCTCTCCTCCGACTACGAAGTCTCCCGGTTTTACTTTTTTCGCAAAATCCGGATCCAATGATTCAAATGTATGGCTCTTCATCTCATCTAAGTTCGGCAGAAGCAGATACTGGGATGCGATGATCTGATCTGTATCAAGATCATTATGAAATTTAAAAATTGTACCTTTTTCCATAATAATAATGTCCTTTCTGTTGTCCTGTGGATAAATTGTATCAATTTAACGTGATGAAGTCCATGAACTATTTTAACAAATCTTCATCTTATTTTGCATTGATTTTCTATATCATACTTCCACTTCGAATGGCAGAAGATCTAAAATATCTTTCTGCACATCGATTCCAGGATATACTTCTATCAATTTCAACCCCCCCTTCGGTGTCAGGCGAAATACACAGCGTTCAGTCACATAAAGTACCTTCTGTCCATTTGCGATCGCACGTCTGGCAGAAAAACTGATACTCTTGACTCGATCTACAAATTTTGAAATAGAACCTTCCTTCTCAATTTCAACAATCCCCCCCTTCTTCTGTGAAACTTCCAGTCCTTTTGCCGTAAAGCTGAAACAGAAAACAACGGTTGGTGTCTTAGCTGTGATATTCGCAAATCCTCCGATTCCGGCAAACGCTCCCGGTCCACGGTGTGCATTCACATTTCCTTCTTTATCCACTTCAAGCGCGCCCATAAAGCAGACATCGAGCCACCATTATCATAAAGGTCAAACTGGTTTGCCATATCATAGACAGATGCCGCACCGATCATTGCTCCAAATGCTTCTCCTGAAACCGGAAATCCTCCGATTCCTCCGGATTCAACCGTCAATGTCACCATATCAAGCATTCCACTCTTTCTTGCAAAACGAGAAACCATCTCCGGAATACCGATTCCAATATTTACAATATCATCTACACGTAATTCCTTCGATGCACGTTTTCCGATGATATTTGCCACCGTACTGTTCTTTGACTGTTTCACTGAGACAGAATCTAAACGCTCACTCCATGTGTTCCACTCTTCATATGGAATCTCAAAGCTTCCAGTCAGTGCTGTATAGGCTTCATTTCTTGCTTCCGGTTCTGCCACAACGATCGCATCTACCAGACAGCCCGGAATAATTGCATTTCTCGGTCGTGACGGGGTGTCCACCAGGCGGTCTACCTGTACGATCACCTTGCCGCGATTCGCTTTTACTGCCTGACAAATAGACAGCGCATCACCGGACATAAACATATCGTCAAAAGTAATATTTCCCTTTCGGTCTGCTGCTGTTCCTTTAATCAGTGCAATATTAATTTTCGGTAATTTATAATAGAGAAATTCCTCTCCATCCACTTCCACATGCCTGACCAGTGAATCATCAATTGAGATTCTGTTAATTCCAGGCCCTTCTTTTCTTGGATCTACAAATATATCCAAGCCAACCTTTGAAAGTGCACCCGGGAGACCTCCGGCCTGTGCACGGATTGCATGTGAAATGCATCCAAGCGGAAGATTGTATGCCTCAAACCGGTCTTCTAAAACTAGTTTCTTTGTACTGAGCATTGCTCCAAAATGCCCGCAGATAAGCTTGTCCACAGCACCCTCTCTGATGTATCCTTCTGCATTATGTTCATCATCCCAGACACCAAAACCGGCACTGGAAATCATTGTCAGATGTGTTGGGGGACTGCATCTTCTGGTATCTTCTGTAAATTGCTTCGTGAAGTTCAATTGGATTCTCTATTCCGACAAATGAATTCACACAGATACAGTCTCCGTCCCGAATCAGCCGGATTGCTTCATCGGCAGTCATTATTTCATACATGGTGTATTTTCTCCTAGTTCTCTAAAATATCTTTGGAATACATTATACACTATCTTCGGAGATCAATCATTACAAATCATACAATTATTTTCCATTTGTCTCATTATTCCAACCATTTGGTTACTCAATTCCATGTAAAATCATTAAAAGTGCAAAAAACGAGACAAACCTGTTCACACTATTTGCAGGAGGGATTAGAACTATGCCAAAACGAACACCTACTACCGGAGAGAAGAATCTGATCGGCAAAAGGCTCATTGAACTTCGTCGGCAACGCCATATGTCACAGAGACTTTTAGCTTACAAACTCCAATTGCGCGGATATGATATGGACAAAAATGTAATTACAAGAATAGAAACCAACAAACGTTACGTTACAGACATAGAATTGAAAGCTCTAACTGAGATCTTCGACGTTTCTTATGAATATCTCATTGAGGGAAAAGACATCCTTGAACCTTAACGGATGATAGAAACGGAGGTGAAACTATGGCAAATATTCAACTTGCGGATAATCTACGGCGTTTGAGAAAGCAATATAACTACACGCAGGCTCAGATCGGCAAAAAGCTGCATATCACTCATCAGGCTTATTCAAATTATGAAACCGGCGTACGTGAACCAAACCTTCAACTTCTTGCTGAACTATCCTGGATCTATCACACCTCTGTCGACTCGCTTATCACTCAGTACTGCAATGCAAAGAATCCATCATCAGTTGAAGTAAAAAACTATTTCTGTATTAAAATTGAAAATAGTGAAAACGACATTCTTCTTACAAAAAATGAAGTGAATTTTCTTTTGAAATACCGTTCTGCTGGGGGGGAAGCTGAACGTAAACTCGCACATGAAGCTTTAGATTTTACTGAACGTTGATTTCTATTTCAAAAAGAACTGAACCCATTGACATTAATTATCTGGGTTCAGTTCTTTTTTATCTCTACTTTCTTCTACGCTGATATTGCATTTCCTGTATACAGCTGATAATACTTACCTTTCTCTTCAATCAACTGGTCGTGTGTACCTCTCTCGATAATCCTTCCCTGTTCAAGTACCATGATACAGTCAGAATTACGAACTGTTGACAAACGGTGTGCGATCACAAAGGTAGTACGCCCATGCATCAGCCGGTCCATACTTTCCTGGATAATACGCTCTGTGCGGGTATCGATCGAGCTTGTTGCCTCATCCAGAATCAATACCGGTGGATCTGCTACTGCCGCACGGGCAATCGCAAGAAGCTGTCGCTGTCCCTGACTTAAGTTTGCTCCATCTCCGGTGATCACCGTGTCATACCCTTCCGGAAGTCTGCGGATAAATCCATCTGCATTTGCCAGCTTTGCTGCTGCAATGATTTCTTCATCTGTTGCATCCAGCTTTCCAAAACGAATATTATCTTTCACTGTACCAGTAAACAAATGTGTATCCTGCAATACGATTCCAAGAGAATGTCGAAGATCTGCTTTCTTGATCTTGTTAATATTAATTCCGTCATAGCGGATCTTACCATCCTGAATATCGTAGAAACGATTGATCAGATTTGTAATTGTCGTCTTACCGGCTCCTGTTGAACCTACGAAAGCAATCTTCTGCCCCCCCGGTTCTGCATATAACTTCACATCATGAAGGACGATTTTGTTATCATTGTATCCGAAATCCACTCCGTCAAATACAACATTCCCTTTTAACTCAACATAATCAACAGAACCATCTGCCTGATGTGTATGTTTCCATGCCCAGCGGCCAGTACGTTTCTCACTTTCTGTCAGTTTTCCATTCTCTTCTTTCGCATTAACTAATGTAACATAACCTTCATCCACTTCCACTTTTTCATCCAGAAGTGTAAAGATACGTTCCGCACCTGCGAGTGCCATAACAATCGCATTCAGCTGCTGGCTCACCTGGTTGATCGGCATACTGAAGCTTTTATTAAATGTAAGGAAACTTGCCAGACCGCCCAATGTAAATC
Organism: Mediterraneibacter faecis JCM 15917; assembly: GCA_001312505.1. GTDB lineage: Bacteria > Bacillota > Clostridia > Lachnospirales > Lachnospiraceae > Mediterraneibacter > Mediterraneibacter faecis. Next base: position 183,545 of record BBDW01000004.1, on the reverse strand, counting down.
CACCGACATGGTTAAGAGCAAGTGCACCTCCAACGATTGCACACATTACATAACTGATATTTCCAATCTGCGCATTCATAGGACCGAGGAAGTTTGCATAAGTATTTGCACGGTCTGCGCTTACAAACAGATCCTCATTCAACTTTTTGAATTCTGTCTTACTTTCTTCTTCATGACAGAATACCTTCACAACCTTCTGGCCGTTCATCATTTCTTCAATATATCCGTTGACCTTACCAAGATTCTTCTGCTGCTCAAGGAAATATTTTCCACTCTGTCCGGCAGCTTTCTTTGTTCCCCCCCAGATCATGATCGCAACCATAACCATCGTCACTGCTGTCAGTGGAATATTCAAGATCAACATACTGATAAATACACTGACAATTGTAAATCCACTGTTGATAATCTGCGGAATACTCTGGCTTACCATCTGTCTAAGTGTATCAATGTCATTCGTGTAGATTGACATAATATCGCCATGCGCATGTGTATCGAAATATTTAATCGGAAGTTTCTCCATGTGACTGAACAGATCATTTCTCATGTTCATCATCATTCCCTGTGTCACATTGATCATAATTCGGTTGTAAGTATAAGTTGCCACGATTCCGACTCCATAAAAGCAAGCAACTTTTCCGATTGCATGTGCAAGCGGTGTAAAGTTCGGTGTATCACTGGACAATAAAAACGGTGTAATGTATTTATCAATCAAATCTCTTGTGAACATTGTTCCCTGAACATTTGCAATAACTCCTACAAAAATAAGGATGAATACTATAATGCAGTGAAATTTATAATCCCGGAAAATATAATCCATCAAACGTTTAAGTAATTTCCCAGGATTTTCCACTCTATTCTTTGGTTTTCCCATTGGTCCGCGCATTATGCTTCACCTCCATTTTCATCAAAATCTCCGCCTCCCTGTGTCTGAGACTCATATACCTCGCGATAAATCTCATCTGACACAAGCAGTTCATCATGTGTTCCGAATCCATGAATCTTTCCTTCATCCATCACAATAATACGGTCTGCATCCTGAACACTGGATACACGCTGTGCAATGATCAGCTTTGTCGTATCCGGAATCTCTTCACGGAATGCACGTCGGATCTTCGCATCTGTTGCAGTATCAACAGCACTTGTACTGTCATCAAGAATCAGGATCTTCGGCTTCTTTAGCAATGCTCTTGCAATACAGAGTCTCTGCTTCTGACCACCGGACACATTGTTTCCGCCCTGTTCAATATGCGTATTATATTTATCCGGGAAGCGCTCGATAAATTCATCTGCACAGGCCAGTTTACATGCTGGATACACTCTTCATCTGTCGCTTCTTTGTCTCCCCCCCAACGGAGATTGTCTAAAATACTTCCTGTAAATAAGACATTTTTCTGAAGCACTACAGACACCTGATTACGGAGCACCTCAAGATCATATTCTTTTACATTTTTTCCACCAACCAGAATCTCTCCGTCCGTCACATCATACAGACGACTGATCAGATTGACCAGACTTGTCTTCGCACTTCCGGTTCCTCCGATAATTCCAATCGTTTCTCCGGAACGAATCTCCAGATTGATGTCTTTGAGAACCTTCTCTGCACTGTCTTTCTTATAAGAAAAGTCTACATTTTTAAATGTAATGCTTCCGTCTGCGACTTCATATACCGGATGCTCTGGATTGTGAATATCTGTTTTTTCATTCAGCACTTCCGCAATACGGCACATACTTGCCATACTCATGGAAATCATGACGAAAACCATCGAAAGCATCATCAGACTCATAAGAATATTCATACAATAAGCAAGAAGACTCATCAGTTCTCCGGTTGTAAGAGAATCCACAACAATCATCTTCGCACCGAACCAGCTGATTAAAATAATACAGGTGTAAACTGTAAACATCATGATTGGCGCATTCCAGATAACATTCTTCTCTGCTTTTACAAAAATATCATAAATATTCTTGCTTGCACGCTTAAATTTACTTGTCTCTTCCTCTTCCCTTACATATGCCTTTACAACACGGATTGCAGAAACATTTTCCTGAACAGACTCATTCAATGCGTCATATTTCGGAAATGCCTGTTGGAAATATGCAGTTGCATGACGGATAATAAAAAACAAAATAATTCCAAGAATCAAGACTGCCACAAGATAAATACTTGCCAGCCTTGCATTGATCGCAAATGCCATCACCATCGCACATACCATACTTGCCGGTGCTCTCATCATCATACGTAACATCATCTGATACGCATTCTGCACATTTGTTACATCTGTTGTCAGACGCGTTACCAGTCCTGCTGTACTGAAATGATCAATATTTGCAAACGAATATGTCTGAATCCGATCAAACATTGCATTTCTCAAATTCTTTGCGAAACCTGTAGAAGCCTTTGCTCCATAACGTCCTCCCGCCATTCCGGCAAGCAGGCCTAAAAATGCTGCTACGATCATGATTCCACCCACTTTATAAATGTGGTGGATATCACCCGTATTAACCCTTTATCAATGATCGATGCCATCAAAAACGGGATCAATGTCTCAAATAAAACTTCAAGAATCATGAAAATCGGTGTCGCGATCGATGCTGCCTTATACTCTTTTACTTCTTTTAATAAAGTACGAATCATGAATTCTCTCCTCTCATTTTTCTTAGATTGAGATGAACCTTATGAGTCACTCTCAAAAATGCCTGTAATTCTTCTTCGGTAATTCCTTCTTCCAGTTCTGCGTCCATTCGCTTGAAAATCTCTCCAAGCTTTTCGTGACTTTCGCGTCCTGCCTCTGTCAGCATAACCTTTTTCAGCCTTGCATCACTCGCAACCGAAGCACGACAGACAAGTCCTTTCTTCTCTAAAGCCTGAATGATATTCGTCACTCCCGAACGGCAGATTCCGAAATACTTCTCTATGTCTTTCTGATAAATCTCTGCATCCTGATGTTCATAGAGATAACGCAAAATCCATCCATGCATAAGGGTTACTTCATCCAACCCTTCCGCTTTTACTCTCGCCTCAAGTAATTTTGAAATGGAACGATCCATTTTATGTACCTGTGGACCGATATGAAAATGTTCTTCACACAAAATTGTAATCCTCCTTTCTATCTTCACACGCAGGAACTGTTTACCAGTGAATTGTTCACTTGTGAACAGTTCCTGTATAAACAAGTTTATCACATTGGTTTTTAATGTCAATAGAAAATATTGAGTTGTCTTCTATTTTTATTTTGCAAAAGAAAAGCTCACAGCTGATCATATACAACCAGCCGTGAACTTTTTATTCTAAGTTTCATAATATGAATCTATATTTACATTCTATCTCTCAGCACATGATACAACTCTGCCTCTGTATAATACTGATACGGATTTACATAAAGAAAAGTTAAGATCCCAAACGTACATGCCCCCCCCAGCAAATGCCAGCCGATAAAGGAAAGATCCAGCACAAACGCATCCCATTTATTCCCCCCCATCATCATTCGTTTGCTCTCCGCAAAAATCTCCTGTCTGCTCATCTCCGGATGGTCAAGCAGAAGATACGGTACCATTGCATATTCATATCCTTTGATCACACCGGGAACAATAAATAACAGTGACCACAATGTAAGATAAATTGTCTTCAGAAGCATTGTCATACGTACTGTCTTATTGCAATCTCTTACCATACGGAAAATATCTTTCACATCCTGTCTTCCGTCTCTTCCATTTTTGAAAAATTTACAACAGCCGACAGTCATTGGATTCCATAGGAAATAGGCAATAGCCAGATATACAATAAATGAAATTACAACCACAACTGCTACAGTTGCTGCAATCCCAAACATTAGAATCGGATGAAAACCTTGTATCGAAGTTTCCACCTCACTATTCTTATTTTTTAGTATATTATAAGAATGCGTAAATCCATTTCCCAAAAGAAACGTATAAATCAATGCTGCAAGAACAGAATACCAATAATTCTGTTTCAACAGGAACTTTGCTCTTCCCTTTAATTCACTTCTTGTCCATAACATAAAAATCCCTCCTGATGTCATTCTGTTGATTGAACTGATTGCTACATAATCATTATAGCATATTCTATCTTCCAGAAATATCTCAAGAGGGATATCTTTCTTAATTTTTCTTAATCTGTAACTGTTCAGAGCCAAGCAAATTTCAAAAAAAGATGTAAAATGCTTGCATTTTTAAGACTGTTTTTGAAATTTTATTTGGCGGATACGCCACACCTTCAAAATGCGTAGCATTTTGAAGGTTGGCTCTGAACAGTCACCTTAATCTTTTGATATCTACATGCCATCCGGATACTCTACACCTTCCGGTAGTGGATCCCAGTCATTCAATCCCAATGACTGTTTATATCTGGCACGATCCAATGTCAGTATTTCCACAGGCTCATTCAGATAATCTATGAGCTCTTTGATACCTTCCCGCGTCTTATTATTTACTTCGAAAATGCGCTCACATCCGGCATTCTTCATCCAAAGTCTCACCATATCAACATTTGCGTACGGTGAATCAATCTTTGTAATGATTCCGATCAATGGACGTTGGATAAAACATCTGCTTCCAGGTCCGAACAGATTGAACGGTTCATCTGCAGCCTGCACCATAGCAATCACGTCTGCCTCAAATGAAAAACAGGCAAGTCCAACACTGAAATGCTTAGACTCTGCATACTCTCCCGGAGAGTCGATCGTATCATCTTCTGTATTCGTATACTGTGTCTTCACATAATGCAGTTCTTCTCCCTTAAGAGCCTGCGTCAGTGAAGTCTTCCCCCCCGCTTCACTTCTCCCCCATCAAAAATATCTTTTTCATCCTGTTACGCCTCTGTCTTCTTAACTTCTATGAACCTCGCACACTGCAAAGCCAAGTCTCTCATTAAAAAATCGAACTACTTCTTCCACGCTGTCTGTACCTGTGTCAATCCGCCGGTCAGAATTAGTGTCCCGCAGAATCTGTCCATAAATCCATCTCAACATCTGCGCTCTTGAATGCTACATCTGCAGCAACCACAACTGCTTCCCACGGTGTAAAACGCAGAAGTCCGATAGACTCTCCTGTGTGATCCTCACCTTCATGAGTTCCAATATGTAATCCCAGATTCTGGTAAATAACCTCATCTGATCTACTGATAATATGCGCCATGCAGACTTCCTTCCCCGGCACGCGCACACGAGTCATACGAAGCTTCTTTCCTTTCAGATTCTCATAGTCATCATGAAACAGACGCTCCATGAGCTCTTCTCTCGTTATACGTTCCCGTTCCATAAGCGCACTTCCTATCGTTTTGTAATATCACAGACTACATAACCAAGAGAATCTCTGAAATAATCCACAACTTCTGTCAATGCAGATGTAACATCAGAAATCTCTCCTGTAATAATCAGTGTGCCTGTAAAACGGTCTGCGAATCCAAGATAAACATTACCGCTTTTCACTGCAATATCAGATGCGATAACTGCTGACTCCGGTGGAGTCATATTCATAATTCCAATTGCAGAAGAACGATAATCCAGATGTGGATTTAATCCGAGTTTCTGATAAATAATCGGAGCCGGACCTCCCATTACATGTGCAAATGTAATCTCCTTACCTGCAACTGTTTCCTGTACAATTCTAATCTGTTCTCCGTGATCATTCGCCATCTGTCAGTTCCTCTCTTTCACATAGATTCTGTAATTCTCATTCATACAATCCTGTATGTTAATCCACTAACATTCTCTGTTCACAGCCAGTCTCGTTACTGTTCACACGATGTGACCAGCAACACATCTCGCCATTTTAAATCGCCTTTGGCGATGGGGGGGCGAGATGCATTCAAGCCAAAACATGCATCCTCGTGTCAATCAGCGAAGTGATTGACACGGGAGTGAACAGTAACCCAGTCTCAGCTATAAACTCTCTTACTATAAATAATACTATCTATATGCCTTTCTGTCAAGGAGATTCCAATAAATCTCAACACGCTTTAATTAAGAATCAACAAAATCCAACTGTTTTATTTGTAAAAACAACAAAAACTCAAGTTTCTTTTTTATACATAAGAAAAAAGGGAAGTTTTTCACCTGCAATACACAAACACACTTCATGTAATTTCTGCAAATGAAAAACTCCCCCCTTTATTTTAACTATTAACTTCTATCAATTTACACTTCTTCTGCAATCTCTCTTGCTACGAACACACCACTTGCTGATGCATGGGACAATGAATGTGTCACTCCACTTCCGTCTCCAATCACATACAGGCCCTTGTGTTTTGTTTCAAGATGTTCATCCAGTTTCACTTCCATATTGTAGAACTTAACTTCTACACCATAGAGCAGTGTATCATCATTTGCTGTTCCAGGTGCGATCTTATCCAAAGCGTAGATCATCTCAATGATTCCATCAAGAATACGTTTCGGCAATACAAGGCTCAAATCTCCCGGTTCTGCGGAAAGTGTCGGTGTCAGAAAACTCTCTGCAATACGTGCCGGTGTACTTCTTCTTCCTCGGATCAGATCACCAAAGCGCTGTACAAGAACGCCACCTCCAAGCATATTAGACAGGCGTGCAATACTTTCACCATATCCATTACTGTCTTTGAACGGCTCTGAAAAATGTTTCTCCACAAGAAGCGCAAAGTTTGTATTCTCTGTCTGCTTCGCCGGATCTTCATAGCTATGTCCGTTTACTGTAACGATTCCGTTTGTATTCTCATTTACAACGATTCCATTCGGATTCATACAGAATGTTCTGACTTTATCTTCAAACTTCTCTGTTCTGTAGACAATCTTGCTTTCATACAGTTCATCTGTAAGGTGTGAGAAAATAACTGCTGGAAGTTCCACACGAACTCCGATATCTACACGGTTGGATTTTGTTGTGATATCGAGATTTTCACATACTTTTTCCATCCATTTACTTCCGCTTCTTCCCACAGAAACGATACATTTCTTACATTCATCTACACCATCCTTTGTAATCACGCGATATCCGCCGTCAATCGCTTCCACATCATCTACATGACAGTTAAAACGGAACTCTACAGTATCTTTCAACTTTGCATAGAGATTCTCAAGAACAACATAGTTGATATCTGTTCCAAGATGACGAACAGATGCATCCAAAAGATTCAGCTTATTCTGCATACAGAGTTTCTTAATATGTGTTCCTGATGTGGAATACATTTTTGTACCCTCACCACCAAATTTCACATTGATCTCATCTACGTAATTCATCAGCTCAATTGCTGTCTCTTTACCGATATACTCATACAATGTTCCACCAAAATTATTTGTGATATTGTATTTTCCATCTGAAAATGCTCCTGCTCCACCGAATCCACTCATAATCGCGCATGTCTTGCAGTTCACACAGCTCTTAATCTTCTTTCCATCGATTGGGCATTTTCTCTTCTCCAGTGGATTGCCGCTTCAAATACCGCCACCTTCAATTCCGGTGCTTTCTCTACCAGCTCATAAGCTGCAAAGATTCCCCCAGGTCCTGCACCGATAATAATTACATCATAATTGCTCATATATTTTTCTCCTTTCAATTACTTCCTTGTTTCTTAACTACACTACTCTTCGTCTCTTAATTTCAAGATTCCGACAATCAGCGTCTTTATATCATCAAAAATATAATCAAACGCACCGGCCTGACACATATTTATAATGACCATACCAACCGGAACAGCAAGGATCATCCAGATCACACCACCAATTCGATATCCAATATAAATCAAAAGCAGTGTAACCAGCGGATTCAATCCGACACTGTCTCCGACAAGCTTCGGCTGGATCAGCTGTCTGACAATTTGCGTAATTGCATAGATCACAACAAGCATAATCGCACGTTTATAATCTCCCATAAAGACTGCATATATAGCCCATGGAATCATCGCAGTTCCTGTTCCAAAAAATGGTAGGAAATCTAGAAATGCGATCAAAAATGCAGACAATACAAAGTAATGGACTCTCAAAAATCCAAGTCCTACAGCCAAAATCAAAAATACAATTCCCATGATCTTAAACTGTGCCTTGAAATATCCACCAACCGCATATTTCAGGTTATCTATCACCATGATCATTCGTTCAGTTACTGACTTTGGCGCAATCTGTTTGACCCATGTCACAACTTCTTCTCGCTCTGAGATAAAGAAATAAGAAGACATAACCGCAACGATTGTTGATACCAGATAACTTGGCACACGCTTTGCGATATTTCCTGCGGCACTTACCGTTGGCTCACTGATTTTTGACATCAGATTTCCCATCGTGTCATCCAAATTCGCAACAGTTGTCGTCCATCCATTCTGGATTCCATCCGGCAGTTTGCTAAAAATTCCGGACATAGAAATTCCAATTTGATGGAGTCCTTTTTCGAGCTGCACATACATTTCCGGGAAGTCTTTGATCAGACTGCTGACTTCTGAAACCAGCCAACTGACAGCAAAGTAGCCCAGCGTCCCCCCCATCAACGCCAGGACTCCGATAATAATCAATGCGGAGCCTAATTTTTTCTGATCTTCAAACGTTTTTCTAACCAGTTAACAACCGGTGTGGCGATGGATGCAATGATCCATCCAACCACAAACGGCATGAGAAATCCAAGTAATTTCCATCCGATCAGTATAAATCCAACTGTTGCTGCTATGCTGAAAAGCAAGCTTACGGCAACTTGCCAGTATGGGCGCTTATTTGTCATCCTCTGCCCCCTCGTCATTTCCATATCCGAGATATTCTGTCTCAATCAATTCCCAAATCTCATCTCTTCCCTGTTTTGTCTGGGATGAGAATGGAATTACTTTTGTTCCAGGAACAAGCTGCAGACCTGTCTTCAGCATTTTAATATGCTTCTGTACCTGACTGCGTTTAATCTTATCAAGCTTTGTTGCGATAATGATTGGCTGATATCCCTGATCCAGGATCCACTGATACATCATTTTATCATTCGCAGATGGATCATGACGGATATCGATCAAAAGGAATACTGCCTTAAGCTGTTTTGATGTATGCAGATAACGCTCGATCAGTTTTCCCCCCCACTGAATCTTTTCCTGCTCAGAAACCTTTGCGTATCCATACCCTGGGAGATCGACCAGATACATTTCCTCATTAATCGTATAGAAATTGATTGTCTGTGTCTTTCCCGGTGTTGCTGAAATTCTTGCATAAGACTTACGGTTCATCAGTGCATTAATCAGTGATGATTTTCCTACATTTGATTTTCCCGCAAATGCGATCTCAGGCTTATCGTTTTCCGGAAGAACGCTTGTGATTCCACAAACTGTTTCCAGATTTATATTTTTAATGACCATGTCGTTTACTCCTCCTTTCTTTCTATTCTATTGCAATCTGCTGTCAGAAGCAATCTTTTTATCTTGTCAGTGCTTTCTTTAAGACTTCTTCCATTGTCTCAACCGGAATGATTTCCAATCCTTTTGTAATTTCAGAAGAAAGTTCTTCCACATCTGCTGTGTTCTCTTTTGGAATAAGCACGGTCTGTATTCCTGCATTTTTAGCAGCAAGAAGTTTTTCTTTCAATCCTCCGATCGGAAGCACACGACCTCTCAAGGTGATTTCTCCTGTCATTGCAAGATCTGCGCGAACTTTCTTGCCTGTCACAGCAGAAAGCATTGCTGTTGCCATTGTGATTCCGGCTGATGGTCCGTCTTTCGGAACTGCACCTTCCGGAATGTGCACATGAATATCATGCTTCTCGAAGAAATCTTCTGCGATTGCATATTTTTTGCTTACAGATCGAATATAACTGATTCCGGCACGGGCGGACTCTTTCATTACATCTCCAAGCTGTCCTGTCAGCATGATCTCTCCCTTACCCGGCATTACATTCACCTCAATCTGAAGCGTATCTCCTCCGACACTTGTCCATGCAAGTCCACGTACGATACCGACCTCCGGTGCTGCATTTGCCATCTGATAAGAATATTTCTCTTTTCCAAGGAATTTATGAAGATTTCTATCTGTCACAGTAATCTTCTCTTTCTCGGTTGTAAGAAGCTCTTTCGCCGCCTTACGGCAAATATTTCCGATTTCACGTTCTAACTGACGAACACCTGCTTCTTTCGTATAGTTATGTGCGATCTTCCAAATTGCTTTCTTGCTAAATCTGAGCTGTTCGTCTGTAATCCCATGCTTTTCCAGCTGCTTTGGAATCAGATGTTCTATTGCAATATGAAGTTTCTCGTTTTCTGTATAACTTGTAATCTCGATGATCTCCATTCTGTCCAGGAGTGGTCTTGGAATCGTCTGTAAGGTATTCGCTGTTGTAATAAATGTAACCTCTGACAGATCCAGTGGCACTTCCAGATAATGATCGCGGAACTTACTGTTCTGCTCACTGTCTAGTACTTCCAAAAGTGCAGAGAACGTATCCCCCCCTTTATAGTCTGTACTTACTTTGTCAATCTCATCCAGAAGGAGTACCGGATTCTTCACACCTGCTGTGCGAATTCCATTTGCAATTCTTCCTGGCATCGCTCCGACATACGTCTTACGATGACCACGGATCTCAGCCTCGTCACGTACTCCTCCTAAAGAAATGCGCACAAACGGTTTCTTAAGAGAACGTGCCAGGGACTTGGCAATAGAAGTTTTACCTGTTCCCGGAGGTCCCACCAGACAAAGAATCGGGCTTTCTCCCTTCTGTGTCAGTGTTCTGACAGCCAGGAATTCCAGGATTCTTTCTTTCACCTGTTCCAATCCATAATGATCTGCCTCTAAAACTTCTTTCGCATAGTTAATATCTGTATTATCTTCGGCACGTTTATTCCACGGCATCTCCAGGATTGTCTCAATATAAGTACGGATTACTCCATTTTCTGCCTGAGAACCGATCGTGTTCTTAAACCGTCCAATTTCCTTATGGAGCTTTTCTTTTACTTCTTCCGGTGCATCTAATTTGCTACATGCTTCTTCGAACTCATCTGCATCTGAAAATGTAGTATCTTCACCTAATTCCTCGCGAATCACCTTCAGCTGTTCTCTTAAAAGATATTCTTTTTGATGCTTATCTACTTTGCTCTTTACTTTTCTCTGAAGTTCTTCTTTGATTTCCATGATCTGCATCTCATTCACAAGCTTCAATGATAATTTCTCATATCTGCTCCAGAAATCCAGCTCTTCCAGAAGTTCCTGTTGATCCTTGTACTTCAATGGAATATTCGCAGCCACTTCATTTACCAGACGTTTTAAATCAGTAATATCAAGAATTTCTGCAACAGATTCTTTGGAAATCTTTCCATTCTTTGCTGCATATTCTGTAATAATTTCCTTCAATCCGCGCATCATTGCTTCCGCATTCAGATCATCCGGAATCGTGATCTCCTGTTCTTCCAGAACTTCTACTTCTGCACGAAGATAAGGATCTGTCTCTTCAATTTTCTTAAGAACCGCACGATTCTTTCCTTCCACGAGAACCCTTACAACTTTCTTTGACAGCTTGATCAGCTGCTTCACAGATGCAACTGTTCCAGTCTCATAGACATCATCCTGTCCGGGGTTCTCTGTCTCTATTGATTTCTGGGCAACCAGAAATATCTCCTGCTCTTCAACCATTGCCTGTTGAATTGCAGCGATGGAGCGTTCTCTGCTCACATCAAAATGAACGATCATCTCCGGCATGATTGTTAATCCTCTTAAGGCAACCATAGGGAGACTTCTTGTCTCGTTGTCCAATTCAATTCCTCCTCGTTAGAAAAGGCGGGTAGGATGGTACTCCCATCACTCCCGCCTCGTTTTATACTCCGCAACTGTTTGCAGGATTCCTGTATCCAGTTACTATTTGCTCTCAGATGTCAGGAATGATTTTCTTTCCTCACTATCACGAGTATACTTCGGTTCTTCCACTCCAAGAACCGCTTCCTTCGTAATGCGGCATTCCTTGATTGTCTTATCTGACGGTACTGTAAACATCGTATCCATCATGATATTCTCCATGATTGCACGGAGACCTCTCGCACCTGTCTTACGCTTCAATGTTGTCTCTGCTATTTCTAACAGAGCATCTTTATCAAATTCAAGCTTCACGCCATCCAACTCCAGAAGCTTCTGATACTGTTTTACGATCGCACTTTTTGGCTCTGTAAGAATGCGTATCAATGCATCCTTATCCAGAAGATCCAATGATACTGTCACCGGAAGTCTTCCGACCAGCTCAGGGATCAAACCAAACTTTACAAGATCCTGTGGAAGCGCTTCCTGAAGAAGTACATCCATATCGTACTCATGTTTTGATGCGATCTCTGCATTGAATCCGATTGATTTTCTATCGATTCTTGTCTCAATGATCTTATCGATTCCTTCAAAAGCACCACCACAGATAAACAAGATGTTCGTTGTATCAATCTGGATCAACTCCTGATGTGGATGCTTTCTTCCGCCCTGCGGTGGAACAGACGCAACTGTTCCTTCGATGATTTTCAAAAGTGCCTGCTGAACACCTTCTCCGGAAACATCTCGTGTAATGGATGGATTTTCTGATTTTCTTGTGATCTTATCAATCTCATCAATGTAAATGATTCCGTGTTCTGCACGCTCGATGTCTCCGTCTGCTGCCTGAATCACCTTAAGGAGAATATTTTCAACGTCCTCTCCTACATATCCTGCCTCTGTCAGTGCTGTAGCATCTGCGATTGCAAATGGAACATTCAGGACTTTCGCAAGTGTCTGTGCCAGAAGTGTCTTACCACATCCTGTTGGTCCAAGCATCAGGATATTACTCTTCTGAAGTTCTACTCCAAGATCCTGTTCTGCCAGAATTCTCTTATAATGATTGTAAACTGCAACAGAAAGAACTTTCTTCGCCTCATCCTGTCCAATCACATATTCGTCCAGAAAAGCTTTCATCTCTTCCGGTGTCAGGAGATTAATATCGTCAAGTGCAGCTCTGTCATTAAAATCTAATTCTTCCTCAATAATCTCGGTACAAATAGCAACACAGTCATCACAGATATAGGTTCCGTTCGGTCCTGCGATCATCTTACGAACCTGGGACTGTGTCTTATTACAAAACGAGCATCTTACGATATCCTCAGTCTTTTTTCCTGCCATATTCTGTCACCTCAATAACCAATTAATGGTTTACTATTACTTCGTCGATCAGACCGTACTCTTTCGCCTCTTCTGCAGACATGAAATTGTCACGCTCTGTATCCTGCTGGATCACTTCCAGCGGCTTTCCTGTATTTGCTGCCAGGATCTCATTCAATTTCTTCTTTGTACGAAGAATATGTTCTGCTGCAATCTGAATCTCTGTTGCCTGTCCCTGTGCACCACCGGATGGCTGATGAATCATGATTTCAGCGTTCGGAAGGGCAAATCTCTTTCCTTTCTTTCCACCAGAAAGCAGGAATGCGCCCATGCTGGCTGCCATACCGATACATACTGTTGAAACATCACACTTGATGTACTGCATTGTATCGTAGATTGCCAGACCTGCTGTTACAGATCCTCCCGGGCTGTTAATATACAGCTGGATATCCTTATCCGGATCGTCTGCCTCCAAGAACAGAAGCTGTGCAACGATCACGCTTGCTGACACATCATTTACTTCTTCTCCGAGGAAAATGATACGCTCCTTTAAAAGTCTTGAATAAATATCATAGGAACGCTCTCCGCGGCTTGTCTGCTCAATGACATAAGGTACTAAACTCATATGCTATCCTTCCTTTTCTATATGATTGTCGCTATTTGCAATAGTTATTGCCAGCAACACATAATTATTGTTCTGATCCTTACTCCCGGATCAGTCCTCATCCTCTCACTTCTTATAGAAAGAGAAAAGGCACACCTGATATACAGGCGCACCCTCTCAAGAAATCTAATAAATGATTAGCCTTCTACAGATGCATCAACGATCAGAGTAACTGCATCCTGTACTGCAATATCCTCTTTCATCTGCTTCTTCTCGTTCTCACCCATGAACTCTTTCAGCTTCTCAACTTCCATCTTGTAAGACTCAGCCATCTTAGCTAACTCTTCATCAAGACGCTCATCAGATACTTCAATATTCTCTGCTGCTACGATTGCTTCAAGAACAAGTCTTGTTCTGATTCTCTTCTCAGCCTGTGGCTTAAGCTCTTCCATCATCTTCTCTTCTGAGAGACCTGTGAACTGGAAGTACTGCTCTACGCTGAGTCCCTGCTGCATAATGCGGCGTGCAAAATCATCCGCCATCTGCTTAGCCTGAAGGTCAACCATTGGTTCCGGAAGATCGATCTCTGCATTAGCAACTGCCTGCTCTACAGCCTGATCTTCTTTCTTAGCCTTTCCTTCGTTCTCTTTACGCTCTTTAATCTGAGCCTTTACTTCTGCTCTGTAAGCATCAAGTGTCTCAGCCTTCTCGGAAACGTCAGATGCGAACTCGTCATCTACTTCCGGAAGCTCTTTTGCTCTGATTGCATGTACTGTGCATTTGAATACAGCTTCTTTACCCTTCAGATCTTCTGAATGATAATCTTCTGGGAATGTAACCTTAACTTCTACTTCTTTGTCAATCTCAGCTCCGATCAGCTGCTCCTCGAATCCCGGAATGAAAGAACCAGATCCGATTGTCAGTGGATAGTTCTCACCTTTTCCACCTTCGAATGCAACACCATCAACAAATCCTTCAAAATCAAGTGTAACATCATCTTTATCTGCTACAGCTCTGTCTGTAACCTCAACGATTCTTGCATGCTGCTCACGAACTTTCTCAATTTCCTCGTCAACTTCCTTCTGTGTTACTCTTGTAGAGTATTTGTCAACTTTAAGTCCTTTGTACTCTCCAAGTTTAACTTCCGGTTTAACTGCAACTTCTGCTGTGAAGATGAATGATTTTCCCTTCTCAAGCTGAACGATATCAATTGTCGGCTGGGAAGCAATCTCAAGTTCACTCTCATCATATGCTTTTGCATATGCCTCAGAGATCATGCGGTTTGCTGCCTCATCATAAAATACTTCCGGTCCGTACATCTTCTCGATCATCTGACGCGGAACTTTTCCTTTACGGAATCCTGGAAGGCTGATTTTGCTGCGCTCTTTTAAGTAAGCTGCCTGCAGTGCCTTCTCTACTTCTTCAGCTGAAACTTCGATTGTCAGCTTTGCCATATTATGCTCTAATTTTTCTACCTGTAAACTCATTTTCTTCCTCCTTGTTTATAAGCAAATTCTTTACTTATCGAACGAATTAATTTCTTAAAAGTATACATTCGCAGTCATTGAAACAGTATAGCATATAAAGTCTCATATTTCCAGTGTTTTTTCCACTTTCCTATATCTTTTACATGTTTTTTTACATTTTTCTGACTACTTTTTCTAATTTTATTCCTCATATACAATAGATTCTGCTATTTCAGAAGCTTTTTCATTGCCAAAAAGCTGACGGATCAGTTCCAGTGCGAATGGTATCGCTGTTCCCACACTACGGCTTGTTGTGATATTTCCATCTGTGACAAAGGAACAGAACTTTGCTTCTTTACAATTCAGCTGTTCTTCCATCCCCCCCGGATAACAGCATGCTGCTTTCTCTTTCAACAATCCAAGTGCTCCGAATACTGTCGGAGCTGCACAGATTGCTGCGATTCTCTTTCCCTTTTCATTGAACTTGCAAAGTAAGTCTGCCAAACCTTTATGCTCTTTTAGATGCAGTGTTCCCGGCATACCTCCCGGAAGTACAAGAAGTTCTGCGTCATCAAAAAATGCTTTCTCAAACAATTCATCCGCTTCCACCTGTATTCCATGTGCTCCGTCAATCTGCAGTTTTCCCATAACAGAAACTGTCTCTACAACCGCTCCTGCTCTTCTCAAAAGATCCACTACAGTTAAACCTTCTACTTCTTCAAAACCGTCTGCTAAAAATACAACTACTTTCTTCATCCAATACTTCCTCGCTTTCCGATGATATCTCAACAATGATTTCATTTTACTGCGTGGATAAGTCGTTCGTCAAGTCAAGATAGTACTCATCTCACCATTGCCTTTTTATATTTCACGTATTATGATGTAAGTGTCAAAAGTATAAATTGCGTTTGTGCTCGCACAAATAAGCAATTTATACTTATTGACACGCCGAACACCGAAAACGGAATAAAAATGGTGTGAACACGCCATTTTATGGAAGTTTGAGGTATTCGAGGATTGTGGGAATTGCATAGCAATGGAGCAATCAGGTTACATCAGTGAGTGGCAAAATTTACTTTTGACACTCACTTCATATTATTATAGTATAACTAATCAACACCAGGAGGAATATTTAGTTATGGAAATAGAACGCAAATTTTTAATACAAAAGCTTGAAGAACTGCCATTTTCTCCTTTCGATTATCCACACAAAGAGCTGGAACAAGGCTACTTATGCACTGCTCCTGTCGTAAGGATACGCAGAGAGGATGACGATTATGTTCTCACCTACAAATCCAAGGGGGGGCTTATGGCCCGTGAAGAATATAACCTTCCTCTTACCAAAGAAAGTTATAAGCATCTAAAAGAAAAAGTCGACGGACGCATCATTCATAAAACACGCTATGTCATTCCTATGAGTTGTGTCTGCCCGGAAAACGCAGACTTCTGTTCCACTCCGCTTTTTCTTGAATTAGATATCTTCCATGATGACCTTGCTCCACTGATTCTCGCCGAAATCGAATTCCCGGACGAAGAAACAGCTAACACCTATCCCGCACCTCAATGGCTGGGAGAGGACGTTACCTTTAGTTCTGCGTACCATAACAATACACTGAGCCGTATGTAACACAAGAGCCAGGACAGTTACCATATGTGGTACCTGCTCTGGCTCTTTCTACTATACTTTCAGAATCCAATGAAGCAAATACAAATTAATCTGCCATACGGATCATCTTCACAACTTCCGGCATCTCTTCTGCTTCTGTGCATACTCCGCCTCGGTCATCTCGCCTGTGATAACAGCGAATTCTCCCTCGACATCATCTGCTTTGACAAATTCAACTTGTCCGAACACTTCGTCCACACGGGATTTGAGTACAGATTCTTCTCCATGAATTCTGACGAAGAATCTTCTCTTCGCATCCGCATTCGGAACAAGTTCGAGTGTGTTACTCTCCCATCTTGTTACAACAGTTCTGTGAAGGTGCTTTGCAGCATCTACAACATCTGCAACTACAGCACTTGCTGTCGGAAGCTTACCCGCTCCACTTCCGTAGAACATTGCATCACCAAGCATATTTCCACGAACAAAAATTGCATTAAATACATCATTCACATTACACAGCGGATGATTCTTGGAAAGAAGCATCGGTGCAACGATTGCAGAGAAAGATTCCCCCCCTTCTCTTTTACTGGATGCAAGCAGCTTGATTGCCATATCCATCGTCTTGGCATACTTCATATCTTCTGTTGTGATCTTTGTGATTCCTTCTGTATGGATTGTCTCAAAATCCACATGTTGTCCTGCGATCAGAGATGTCAGAATCGCAATCTTTCTACACGCATCATGTCCCTCGACATCTGCTTCCGGATTACGCTCCGCGTATCCTTTCTCCTGCGCCTCTTTGAGCACCTCATCATAATCAGCACTCTCAAAGAACATCTTTGTCAACATATAGTTTGTTGTTCCATTCAGGATTCCCGTCACTTCGTCGATTCTATCTGCTGTCAGAGAGGAATTCAGTGCACGAATGATTGGGATACCCCCCCCACCAACACTTGCTTCAAACATAAAATTGATACTTCTGTCACGAGCAATCTCAAGAAGTTCTGCTCCATGTTTTGCTACCAGAGCTTTGTTGGATGTAGCAACGTTCTTACCTGCTTCCAGACAACGTTTTACAAATGTATAAGCAGGCTCTATACCTCCCATTGTCTCAACAACAATGTCTACTTCTGCATCATTTACGATTGTCTCGAAATCATGTGTCAGAATCTCTTCTACCGGATCACCCGGAAAATCTCTGAGATCCAGAACGTATTTTACATTTATCACATCCTGAGCTCTTTCATTGATGAGTTCACCATTGGTTCTGAGGACCTCTACAACTCCTGATCCTACTGTACCGTATCCCATTACTGCTACATTTATCATTCTGCTTTCTTTCCTTTCTGTGCTTCTGCATCCATGCTCAAATATGCGTTAATAAAAGGATCAATATTTCCATCCATTACTGCACCTACATTGCTGATTTCTGCGTTTGTTCTGTGATCCTTGACAAGTGTATATGGCTGCATGACATAAGAACGGATCTGATTTCCGAAATTAATATCTCTAACCTCTCCGCGGATGTCTGACATCTTCTCTGCCTGTTCCTGCTGTTTGAGTACATACAGTTTGGATTTCAACATCTGCATCGCCTTATCTTTATTCATGTGCTGGGAACGTTCATTCTGACACTGAACCACAATTCCTGTCGGAAGATGTGTGATTCGGATTGCAGATGACGTCTTATTGATATGCTGTCCGCCGGCACCACTGGAACGATAAGTATCGACACGGATATCATCGTCGTTGATCTCGATATCGATATCTTCTTCAATATCCGGAATTACATCACAGGATGCAAATGATGTCTGTCGTTTTCCATTTGCATTAAATGGAGAAATACGTACCAGACGATGTACACCTTTCTCGGAACGGAGATAGCCATAAGCATTTTCTCCCTTAACCTCAAAAGTAACTCCCTTGATACCTGCTACATCTCCTTCCAGATAGTCCAGCACCTCGACTTCATATCCTCTCTTTTCAGCCCAGCGGCTGTACATACGATAGAGCATACTTGTCCAGTCCATTGCCTCTGTACCGCCCGCACCTGCGTGAAGTGTCACGATTGCATTATCTGCATCATACGGTCCGATCAGAAGTGTGCTGATTCGCAGTTTCTCAAAGACTTCCTCAAATGTTCCAAGTTCCTCTTCAATCTCTTCTGCGGCTTCCTGCTCCTCGTCTTCTCCTGCACTCATTTCAATCAGAAGAAGCATGTCTTCATAATCTGTAAATAATTTTTCAATCTCTTTTACAGAATCCTGAAGACCTTTCAATTCTTTCATTACATGCTGGGAAACCTCCGGGTCATCCCAGAATCCTGGTTCCTCCAGTCTCTTTTCTAATTCTTCGATCCTAAGCTTCTTTGAAGCGAGGTCAAAGTGAATCCCTCAAATCTTTCAGCGGTTCTTCATATGCAGTCAGTCTTGACTTCAGTTCATCCAG
This sequence comes from Mediterraneibacter faecis JCM 15917, assembly GCA_001312505.1. Taxonomy (GTDB): domain Bacteria; phylum Bacillota; class Clostridia; order Lachnospirales; family Lachnospiraceae; genus Mediterraneibacter; species Mediterraneibacter faecis. The sequence goes on along the minus strand of BBDW01000004.1, from coordinate 164,378 downwards.
TAAAACCACCTTAATCACCTCTTTCATATATATACTTTAAATTATTGTAACTGTTCAGCTTATTTGTTTTTTCTTCCACAGCATTGTTTGTACTTCTTTCCACTTCCGCATGGGCATGGATCGTTTGGATAAATCTTCTTCTCCTCGCGCTTTTTCGGTGCACGGACTGCGCTGTCATCTTTGTTTGTTCCAGTTACTTTTGCAACCTCTTCTCTCTCCACTTTCTGCTCAACCTTAATGTGGAATAATGTACGGATCGTGTTCTCAGCGATTGCATTTGTCATTTCACCGAACATCTCATATCCTGTCATCTTGTACTCTACCAGTGGATCTCTCTGCCCATAAGCCTGAAGACCGATTCCCTGACGCAGCTGATCCATATCATCGATATGATCCATCCATCTTGCATCAATCACTTTCAGAAGTACAACACGCTCAACTTCTCGAAGCTGCTCTGCCTCCGGGAACTCTGCTTCTTTGTTCTCATAAGCCTTCACTCCACGTTCTTTCAGAAGATGCTTTAACTCCTTCTGACTCATACTCTGGCATTCCTTCTCAGATGGGAGCTGAAGCTGTGGAATCACATTGTGAAGATTCACATCCAATCCTTTGATATCCCACTCTTCCGGATCTGCCTCTGTAGAAGCGAAACGATCTGTCATATTTTCCACATATTCTGTAATCATGCTGTAGATTGTATCACGCATGCTTTCTCCATCAAGAACACGGCGTCTCTCTTCGTAAATAATCTCTCTCTGCTCGTTCATTACCTGATCGTACTCCAACAGATTCTTACGAATACCAAAGTTATTGCTCTCAATCTTCTTCTGTGCTTTCTCAATTGCACTTGAAAGCATCTTATGTTCAATCTGCTCACCGTCTTCTACACCAAGTGTATTGAAAATTCCCATCAGTCTTTCTGAACCGAACAGTCGCATCAGATCATCTTCCAGAGAAATGTAGAATCTGGACTCTCCTGGATCTCCCTGACGTCCGGAACGTCCACGCAGCTGATTGTCAATACGACGAGATTCATGTCTCTCTGTACCGATAATTTTCAGACCGCCTGCCGCACGCGCATCATCATCCAGCTTGATATCAGTACCACGGCCAGCCATATTGGTTGCGATCGTTACCGCTCCATGAAGTCCGGCATCAGCTACGATTGCAGCCTCCTGCTCATGATATTTTGCATTCAGTACATTATGCTTGATTCCCTCTTTCTTCAGCATCTTACTGAGAAGTTCGGATACTTCAATTGTAATTGTACCTACCAGCACCGGCTGTCCTGTTGCATGCGCTTCTTTAACAGCTTCTACAACTGCTTCGTATTTTTCTTTCTTTGTCTTATAAACAGCATCCTCTAGATCCACTCTCTGTACCGGCTTGTTTGTCGGAATTTCAACAACGTCCATTCCATAAATATCACGGAACTCTTTCTCTTCTGTGATCGCAGTACCTGTCATACCACTCTTCTTATCATACTTATTAAACAGGTTCTGGAATGTGATTGTTGCCAGAGTCTTACTCTCTCTTCTTACCTTCACATGTTCCTTCGCCTCGATTGCCTGATGCAGACCATCAGAGTAACGACGTCCCGGCATGATACGTCCTGTAAACTCATCGACGATCATAACTTCACCATCCGGAGTTACAACATAATCCTGATCACGGAACATCAGATTGTGTGCTCTGAGTGCAAGGATAATATTATGCTGAATTTCCAGGTTCTCCGGATCAGCAAGGTTTTCGATGTGGAAGAACTTCTCTACTTTCTTCACACCATCTTCTGTCAGGTTAACTGTCTTCTCTTTCTCATCAACAATGAAATCACCCGTCTCTTCGATTTCTTCTCCCATGATGGCATTCATCTTGGAAAATTCACCGCTTGCCTCACCTCGTTCCAGCTGTTTTGCAAGAACATCACAGGCTTCATACAGAGCTGTAGACTTTCCACTCTGTCCGGAAATGATCAAAGGTGTTCTTGCCTCATCGATCAAAACGGAATCGACCTCATCGATAACTGCATAATGCAATCCTCTCTGAACCAGCTGTTCTTTATAGATAACCATGTTATCTCTCAGATAATCAAATCCAAGTTCATTATTCGTTACATAAGTAATATCGCAATTATAAGCCTCTCGTCTCTCGTCATTGTTCATCTCATTGAGAACAACACCGACTTTGAGTCCTAAAAACTCATGTACTTTTCCCATCCACTCAGCATCACGCTTCGCCAGATAGTCATTAACTGTGACGATGTGAACACCTTTTCCGTCCAAGGCATTCAAATATGCCGGAAGTGTGGACACAAGAGTCTTACCTTCACCAGTTCTCATCTCTGCGATACGTCCCTGATGCAGGATAATACCACCAATCAACTGTACTCTATAATGGCGCATTCCAAGACTTCTGTAAGCACCTTCTCTTACTACAGCATATGCTTCCGGAAGGATATCATCCAGAGTCTCTCCCTCTTTCAGTCGTTCTTTAAATTCTTTTGTCTTTCCTCGAAGTTCTTCGTCTGAAAGCGCCTCCATCTCCGGCCCCCCCAGTGCCTCGATGCGGTCTACGATCGGATAAATTCGTTTCAGCTCGTTCTCACTGTGAGTTCCGAAAATCTTTTCTATAATATTCATATTTCCGCAATTACTCCTTCTCTGAATTTTGATTTTGGTCTGAAATTCCACTCTGTTCTACATTCTATCACTATCCGCTCTTGAATTCAACAACTTCATAGAGTGTTAACATTCTGCGGATTTACAAGCGGAGTGATTGACTCGGGAGTGAACAGTAACTACAAACTTCTGCATATGGAATTTTTCCTCCAAACAGATCAAGAGCGCTTCCGATTGTAAAGTCTACTTTTCCGCCGCTCTCTTTTCGAAATCTCTCCAGATCTTCCATTAATCCGATTCCACCGGCATAAGTGATTGGGATTCCGTCCCAGCTCCCAAGCATCCTTACTAATTCTGTTTCCATTCCGGCACCTTTCCCCCTCCACATCTACACCATGGATCAGGAATTCATCACAATATTTTGAAAGCTCATTTAACACCTTGTGTGATAATGCAAGTTCTGTGAACTTCTGCCAGCGGTCAGTAACCACGTAAAATTTACCATCTTTTCTTCTGCAGCTAAGATCTAAAACCACATGTTCTTTGCCAACTGCATTTACTAATTTCTGCAGTCTCTCTTCATGAAAAATCCCGTCTTGAAACACATAAGAAGTCACGATCACATGACTTGCTCCTGAATCTAGATATTCCTGTGCATTATCTGCTGTAATTCCACCACCGATCTGCATTCCACCCGGGTATGCCGCCAGAGCTCCCATCGCCTGCTTTTTCGTCGCCTCGTAGTATTCTGATCCAACTGGATTTAAAAGAATTATATGGCCGCCTTTCAGGTGATCTTTCTGATACTGTCTTGCATACCATGCTGCATCCAGTTCTGACATAAAGTTTGTGCTGGCCTGATTTCCTTCATCTTTCAGGCTTCCGCCCACAATCTGTTTCACTTTTCCATTATGTATATCAATACATGGTCTGAATCTCATCCTGTCTCTCCTTCTTTTAGAAAAATGCCGCAGTTCCGTTTCCGGCCTACGGCATATTGATCACTCGTTATTCTGCATCTTGTTCTGCACGCCATTCTCCTGCGTCAGATCATCGGCTGCATCATCAACACCATTTGTGATATCGTCTGTAACATCATCCACGCCATCCGTTACATCGTCAACCGCGTCATCTAGGATACTATCTCCATTCTGGTCTCCCGCATTATTTCCGGTATTATTACCATTTTCTCCACTTCCATCATAGTTTTCACCGGATGTCGCATCATTGAGATTGTCATTCGCTGTTCCTGTGTTGTTTCCACAACCAGCGAGACTGCAAAGCATCAGTACGCACATCACACAGACAAGCAATTTTCTTATTCTCCTCATTTTTGTCTTCCTTTCAAATAAATATTGTGTCTTTACTATCTGCAATTTTTCAATATTTATTCAAAAGAAATTTTTTACAGTTTTGTCGCTTTGCTGCGAAGTTTCTCCATCGCTCTGGCTTCAATCTGGCGTACGCGTTCTCTTGTCACATTCAGTTCATCACCGATTTCTTCCAGCGTATGTGTTTTTCCATCTTCCAAACCAAATCTCAAACGGATCACCTGACGTTCTCTGTCATTAAGAGACTCTAACAATTCCTGTACTTCTTCTTTTTGCACAAGCTGATTCATAGCATCTTCCGGCGTTGTTGCATCCTTATCTTCAACCATATCACCAAGATTATTCTCCCCCCCATCTTCTCCTACCGGAGTTTCCAGTGAAACCGGATTCTGAAGATATGACAAAATCTCTTTTACAAATTCCGGTGATTTATCCTTCATCTCTTCTGCTATCTCTTCCGGTGTAGCCTCTCTTCCAAATTTCTGCTGAAGATCTTTTGAAATTTTCTGTACTTTCTTCATATTCTCTGCAACATGAACCGGCACACGGATTTCTCGTGACTGCTGATCGATTGCCCGCTGCATTGCTTCTTTGATCCACCAGGATGCATATGTGGAAAATCTATTTTCCTTTGTATAATCATATTTCTCTGCTGCATGCATGAGACCAATATTTCCCTCCTGGATCAGATCCATGAGTGTAATCCCTCTTCCAGTATAATGTTTTGCGAGAGATACCACCAGGCGTAGATTCCCCCTCTTCCAGCTTTCTTCTTGCATCCTCATCTCCTGAAGCACTTTTACACCCAAGGTCCCTTTCCTCTTCTTCTGACAGCAAAGGGATCTGTCCAATCTCATTCAGATAGATTTTCAGCGGTTCTGTTACTTCTGTTCCTTCCGGAAGATTTAAGTCTTTTTCCATTCTAGTAATCCTTTCTATCTTCAGTCCTAATTCAAGAATGCCTCGCATTCTTGCTGCGAGGTGCGCGTCATGCAATTGCATGACATACTTCTACTGCGCACCTCTGCAATCCTGCCGGAGGCTATAATCAGCATAAACAATTATTTACAGTTTTTCTATAATCTGACCATTTCTGTACGACGCCAGCAGCCATTCAAGATCTTTAATCTGTTCTTTTAATTTCCTTCCAGCGTCGGTGTCACCAACAAGACGTCTCTCGTTCACTCTGGTCACTACTACTGTCTCTGAATGAATGTCATTTTCCTTCTTAATTGCTGCTTCTGTAGACTCAAATGGTTCATGTGCTACCAAAAGTAATCCATACGAATTATAAACCAGCGTGTATCCTGCAATTCCGGTTTCTTTCTGATATGCTCTTGAAAATCCCCCCATCAATAACCATTACTTTACCATTACACTTGATCGGACTCTCGCCATCTTTTCTCTTAACCGGCACATGACCATTTATAATGTGTGTATCCTCTTTTGGATCCAATCCAAATTCTATCATGATATTATCCACAACTGTCTCATTTTCAAGCAGAGCATAGTATGGATTTTTCTTTTCTATATGTGTTTCCTTCTCAGCAAGGAAATATCTTTCAAAGGTCGCCATCTTGTTCTTTCCAAATAACGGTGAGTCCGGATGTAGCCAGATATACCACATTGTATCTTTTCCATCTTCCCGCTCCTTTGGATCCAATGCAAAAAATCCTTTTCTCACATAACTTTCCAACACATCATACAAGGCCTTTCCACGATATTTCTTTCCGAAAATTTCTACTTCTTTCAGGTTCCCCCTTCGCATCTAACGGTACACATCCATGATACAACAGATTATTGTTATATACCTTATACAAACCACCTTTCGCAAGAAGGAAACGCATATGTTCCTGCAATTTTTCACATCCCACAAAAGCATGCACCAGACGATCCATAATTTCTTCCTCTTCAGAAGTCAGTTTATATGGGTTCTTTGGATCTATTGTCGGGAAATTTGTATCCAGGAGCTTATATTCTTTTCCTTCCAGATTAATCGTACCTTTCTGATAATCAATCTTATGCAGTAACGCACGATTCTCCAAATGGAATCCTTTCTGCCTCTCTATAATCTGACCTTCTACTTTAAACTGGATAATTGAAATCGCTTTATGTATTCTCAGATTCATCTGCATCTCATCAGATTCCGGTCTGTCAGTGCCTTTCAATTTAAAACAGGTACATGGATCATCCTTGTACATCCTCATAGCAAATGTAGCCAGTGGAAGCAAATTGATACCATAACCATCTTCTATAATATCCAGGTTTCCATATCTGGCGCAGATACGGATCACATTTGCAATGCAGCCCAACTGTCCGGCCGCTGCTCCCATCCATACAACATCATGGTTTCCCCCCCACTGGATATCAACAGAATGATATTTCAGCAGCTTATCCATAATAAGATGCGGTCCCGGTCCTCTGTCATAAATATCACCGACAATATGCAGATGATCCACAACCAGACGCTGGATCAGTTCTGAAATTGCTGCAATAAATTCTTCTGCCCGTCCGATTCTAATGATTGTAGAAATAATTTCATTATAATAGGACTCTTTGTCACTGACTTCCGCTTTCTCGGTAATCAATTCTTCGATCACATAAGAGAAATCCTTCGGCAGTGATTTTCTCACTTTAGATCTTGTATATTTACTTGCTGCACGCTTACTTACTTCTATCAGACGATACAGATTCACTCGATACCAGTCATCCATATTCGACTCCGTCCGCTTCACCTGTTCCATCTTCGCTTTCGGATAGTAAATCAATGTTGCCAGTGCTTTTTTGTCCTTTACACTCATTGTATTACCAAAAACATCTTCAATCTTGCTTCTCACGGCACCAGACCCATTCCTCAGAACATGAGAAAAAGCTTCATCTTCTCCATGTACATCCGTCAGAAAATGTTCTGTCCCCCCCTTCGGAAGGTTTAAAATTGCCTGCAGATTAATAATCTCCGTAGATGCAGCTGCAATTGTCGGATAAAGATCCGACAACCTGTCTAAATAACGGTTTTCCATATTTTCCATATACAATCTCCTCCAGACCCGAAATCTTCCCCCTTACAGGGATCTATTTACCGGATCTTGTTCCCGCCGGTTTACCGGCTATTATTCATCCAGTACTAAAACTGAATAACATCCCCCCCCATGTCATACATGCCAGCTGGCTGTCCCGCAAGGAACTTTCCTGCCTCGACTGCACCTTTGGCAAATACGCTTCTTGAATATGCAGTATGTTTAAATTCAATCACTTCATCTGTTCCTGCAAAAATCACCTCGTGTTCTCCTACGATTGTTCCTGCACGAACTGCTGAAATACCAATTTCCTTTGCGTCTCGCTTCTTTCTCACCTGACTTCTGTCATACACATACTCGTATTCATTTCCCATTGCTTCATTAATAGAATCTGCCAATGCAAGTGCCGTTCCGCTTGGCGCATCCAGCTTCTGATTATGGTGTTTCTCAACAAGTTCAATATCATAGCCTGCCGGTGCAAGTACTTTGGCAGCATCTTTCAAAAGTTTCAGTAACAGGTTGATTCCCATTGACATATTCGCAGACTTAAGAACTGCAATCTTCTCAGAACACTCATCTACCTTCTTTAACTGTTCGTCTGAAAGCCCTGTTGTACAAAGAACAACCGGAAGACTCTTCTTCACACAGTAATCTAACAATTCATCTACTGCTCCCGCATTGGAAAAATCAATCACTACATCTACACCCACATCACACTGTGTGATCTTCTCAAATACCGGATAATCATTTGGAATTCCTGTGAACTTGTCGACGCCTGCCGCAATCACTGCATCTTCTTCATTCTTCACAATTTCTGTGATCATGCGTCCCATTTTTCCGTTGCATCCGTGCATTAATATCTTAACCATCTGTATCTTCCTCCTGTATGAAACCTCAAGTATTCCATGATTTTTCAGAACTACTGTCTATCAGCATTACCTGTTTTTTCTTTCATTACACTCTTATTTTCCGAAATATCATATAAAAAAGAATATCACATTTGAGTTGTTATCTCAATATATGATATCCTTTTCACAAAGTTTTAAATAATGAAACAATCCACCCTTAGAATTCTTCCACACACTCCAGTTTACTGACGGAGACCTCATATGCGATTCTTGTCTCTGTTTGTGTCTCTGACAATTTCTTCACATACTCTCTGCTTTGGATTCTTCCGAATATTCTGACATGTTCCCCTACATCAAAGTTTGAAGCATATCTTGCATTTCTCCCCCCCCAGCAGATACATGGAATATAATCAGATTTTCCATACGGTCTGTTCACTGCCAGCAGAATATCTGCAATTTCTCTTCCAAGAGGTGTTTTTCTGTAGACCGGACGCTTACACATATATCCTTCGAGAAGTATATGATTTGTTCTTGCTCCATCCGGTTCTTCCTCGATAAATTCTATTTCTCTCGCAAACACAGAAAGAACCAGTCTGTTTTTTGTCTCCTCATGACGATTATAGGATCTGAACTGACCAGACACCATTAAATATTCTCCACGGCAATCCTGTGTTACGTCAATGAGACGTTCTGATATCATGACCGGAATCCGGTCACAAGAGTTACTTAACCGCTTTACAAGAAGTTCTACCATATAGAAACCTTCTCCAAAGACCTCATGGCTGTATGTAAACTCTGATACCACCTCTCCAATAACTGTCACCTGGTTGTTTTCAATAATCTTATCTGACATAATTTATAATTCTCCCTTCCTCTGGCTGGTATTTTAAGTCATTACCTAATGTATGTCTTATTGTAATGAAATAGAACTATTTTTTACAGAAAAAGTATTCGACCTTTTTCGTACTTGAAATCGAATTCAAACTTTTTCTTGTAAATTTCATTTTTTGTGATAAAATAATGAAGTTATGTTACAGATAAATATTTTTTGTATAATTAAGGAAGAGTGTTTAGATTATGAAAACAAAACGTGAAGATGTGAGAAATGTTGCAATTATCGCCCATGTTGACCATGGTAAGACAACTCTGGTTGACGAGCTTTTAAAACAGAGCGGTGTATTCCGTGAGAATCAGGAAGTAGAAGAACGTGTCATGGACTCTAATGACATTGAGCGTGAACGTGGAATTACAATCCTTTCTAAGAATACTGCCGTTCATTATAATGGTGTTAAGATCAATATCATTGACACACCTGGACATGCTGACTTCGGTGGAGAAGTAGAACGTGTTCTTAAGATGGTAAATGGTGTTGTACTTGTTGTTGATGCATTTGAAGGTGCTATGCCTCAGACAAAATTCGTTCTGAGAAAAGCACTTGAGCTGGAACTTCCTGTTATCGTATGTATCAATAAGATTGACCGTCCGGAAGCAAGACCGGATGCCGTAATTGATGAGGTTCTTGAACTCTTTATCGATCTCGGTGCTTCAGATGAGCAGCTTGAGTGTCCTTTTGTATATGCTTCTGCAAAAGCTGGTGTTGCTGTCCTTGATCTCTCTGACGAGAAACAGGATATGAAACCACTGTTCGAGACAATCCTTGACTACATTCCTGCTCCGGAAGGTGATCCGGAAGCTCCGACCCAGATGCTGATCAGCACGATCGACTACAATGAATATGTTGGTCGTATCGGAGTTGGTAAAGTAGAAAACGGTACAATTTCCGTGAACCAGGATATGGTTGTTGTAAACCATCATGATCCTGACAAACAGCAGCGTGTAAAAATTGGTAAACTCTATGAATTCGACGGACTGAACCGTGTAGAAGTAAAAGAAGCTACAATCGGATCTATTGTTGCTGTATCAGGTATCACAGATATTTCCATCGGAGATACTCTCTGCTCTCCTGAGAATCCGGAAGCCATTCCGTTTCAGAAGATTTCTGAGCCAACAATTTCCATGCAGTTTATCGTAAACGACAGCCCGTTTGCAGGACAGGAAGGTAAATTCGTTACATCCCGTCATCTGCGTGACCGTCTTTTCCGTGAGCTGAACACAGATGTCAGCCTTCGAGTAGAAGAGACAGAAAATGCAGACAGCTTCAAAGTATCCGGTCGTGGTGAGCTTCACCTTTCTGTTCTTATTGAAAACATGCGTCGTGAAGGATACGAGTTTGCAGTAAGTAAAGCTGAAGTTCTGTATCACACAGATGAAAATGGCAAAAAACTTGAGCTATGGAACTTGCTTATATTGATGTTCCTGATGAGTTCACTGGAATTGTTATTGAAAAACTCGGTCAGAGAAAAGGTGAACTCCGCAATATGACTCCGTCAAACGGTGGATATACTCGTCTCGAATTCCTTATCCCGGCACGTGGACTGATCGGATACCGTGGTGAGTTCATGACAGATACAAAAGGAAATGGTATCATCAACACAAGCTTTGAAGGATATGCACCATACAAAGGAGATATCCAGTATCGTAAACAGGGATCTCTGATCGCATTTGAGACTGGTGAATCCGTAACTTATGGTCTGTACAGTGCCCAGGAGCGTGGTACTCTCTTCATCGGAGCCGGTGAGAAAGTATATTCCGGTATGGTTATCGGACAGAATGGTAAAGCTGAAGATATCGAACTGAACGTATGTAAGACAAAACATCTTACTAACACACGTTCTTCCAGCGCAGATGAAGCACTTCGTCTGACACCTCCGCGTGTTCTCAGCCTCGAACAGGCACTTGACTTTATTGATACCGATGAACTTCTTGAAGTAACACCGGAAAATCTGCGTATCCGCAAGAAGATTCTGGATTCCAGAATGAGAAAACGCAGCACGATCAATAAATAATATTCGTGTTTGAAACTTATGCTCGCCGATCAAAATAGTATTCATTAATTATCTGATAATTTTAAAATCGTCCTAAAGTTTTGAAAATTTTCATAATTTTAGGACGATTTATTGTATACAGAAAATCTTTTTCATGTTATAATGTAACCATGATACAGAAGTAATCTAATCATTCTTCTGTATAATTTGAACAAAGGAGTTGAGCAGCATGAAATTTATTATCAGCGGAAAAAACATCGAGGTAACACCGGGATTAAAGGATGCTATCGAACAGAAATTAGGAAAACTTGAAAGGTACTTCACTCCTGAAACAGAAATCAATGTAACGCTCAGTGTAGAAAAAGGACGTCAGAAAATTGAGGTAACAATCCCAGTCAAAGGAAATATTATCCGTTCTGAGCAGACAAGCAATGATATGTATGTTTCCATTGATCTTGTAGAAGAGATCATCGAACGCCAGCTTCGCAAATATAAGAACAAACTGGTTGCTCGTAATCAGGGACATCCTACATCATATGCTCCATCAGGTAACAGCTTCAGAAAAGAATTCTTTGATTCAGAAGAAGAGACAACAGAAGACGATGAAGTCCGTATCGTTCGTACAAAGAAGTTTGGTATTAAACCAATGTTTCCAGAAGATGCCTGTGTTCAGATGGAACTTCTCGGACATAACTTCTTCGTATTCTCCAACGCCGAGACTGATGAAGTCAATGTAGTATACAAAAGAAAAGATGGTTCATTTGGTCTGATCGAACCAGAATTCTCATAGAACATATCTATTCAGTATAAGTAGATTTATTGAATGTTATATGACACACACTTAAAGGAAAGGATCCCCCCCTGCCAGATATTCCGGCAGGGGGTCCTTTCTATCTCACAAAACAACATCTTCTATGAGAATTATTCTTCATCAAAAATCTTAATTCCATCTTCTGTCCTTGCAAACCAACAGGTTGTCTCTTCATCCAGAACCACCTGACCGTTTGTCCCTTCCATCAGTTCAGCCCGCAGGCTGCCCATCTCATCTGTCGGAACAAACACTGTCATTTCAACCTTATCTGTGTAAACAGGTTCTAATTGATCCAGATTTCGATTTGCAATCAGATATTGAATTTTTCCCAAATCCGTATAATTCGTCTCAATTCCGAGTTTCACCCCCCCATGAATCCTTGCAATGCTCTCACTGTTCTTCAATCCTTCGATCGTTGCTGCTGTATAAGCCCTGACCAGTCCACCTGTTCCAAGAAGCGTACCTCCAAAATATCTTGTAACAATTACAAGTACATTCGTCAGTTCTCTCCCACGGATCACCTCCAAAATCGGTTTTCCTGCTGTTCCTGCCGGTTCTCCATCATCACTCATTCTTTCTGCCGCCGGATTCCTTCCTATAATGTAAGCCCAGCATGATGTCTCGCATCCCAGTACTGCTTTCTTGTCTGCTCTAAAATCTCCATGGCTTCTTCTTCTGATGTGACCGGATGCACTTCTGCAATAAATCTGGATTTCTTTTCAACAATTTCTCCGTCTCCGCCCTTATATATTGTATGGTAGATTTCCATTTTTCAGTCTCCCATTCCTTTTTTATTTTTGCTATATTTGAAAATATTTCTTTATCTAATATACCATGCTTTTCTATATAAAACTGTATTTTTTCTTAAGATTTTCAGGAAAATTTGAACTTTTCAAATTTACCTTTATTTACATCGGTAAATTTGATATAATCATAGAAGTCAATAAAGGAGGATATTATACGTGAATTACGGAAAATCGAATCTTTCTAGAAGAAAAAAGCGAATTTCTTCTAAAAAGAAAAGGAAAAAGAAGCGAGTCGGCGTACGTTTTTTCAAAGCCTCATTATTTGTTTTCTGCTTTTGATCGTCATTGGGGGCAGCCGGAGTTGGCATATATGTAAAAAAAGTGATTGACAATACACCGGAAGTCACAGCAAAGGACATTATGCCACAGGGCTATACAACGAATATTGTCGATTCCAATGGAACTTTGCTTGAGCAACTCAAAGACTCTGATTCTAACCGTGTTTACAAGAAATATGACGAGATTTCACCATACATGGGAAAAGCTTTTGTTGCGATCGAGGACGAACGTTTCTTCAAGCATAATGGTATTGATATCCAGGGAATTATCCGTGCCGGTGTCAATGGTGTTGCACATGGCTTCCATTTCACAGAAGGAGCCAGCACATTAACCCAGCAGCTGATCAAAAATAATGTATTCCCTAATTTCATCAATGAGAGTAAGTATCAGCGAATTGAACGTAAAATCCAGGAACAGTACCTTGCACTAAAGATTGAAAAAGAGATGAGTAAGGAAGAGATTCTTGAAGCATACATGAACACAATCAATTTAGGTCAGGGATGCCTCGGAGTTCAGACAGCCGCACAGCGTTACTTTAATAAAGATGCAAAAGACCTGACTCTTTCTGAATGTGCAGTTATCGCAGCGATCACTCAGAGTCCGTCGAATCTGAATCCTGTTAGCAACCCGGAGAATAATGCAAAAAGACGGGAAAAAGTACTGAAAAACATGAAGGAACAAGGCTCTATCACAAAGGATGAATACGATGAGGCTATGGCTGATAATGTATATGACCGCATTTCCGAAACAGCGTCAAATACAACTGCATCCAAACCTTACACTTATTTCATCGATGCTGTCATAAATCAGGTTGTAGATGATCTTGTAACTGAGAAGAGTTATACAGAAACACAGGCATATAATCTGCTCTATAGCGGCGGCCTTACGATCAACGTTACACAGGATGCTGATATTCAGGCCATCTGTGATGACGAAGTTGCTAATGTAGGGGGGGATTATCTCAATGGTGATACAGAATATGGGCTTGATTACGCACTTACTATCCACAGGCAGATGGTTCTTCTGAGAACTACAGCAAAGAACAACTTGCTTCTTATATTCAGACTGCATGGGGATATGACACTCCTCTTCTCTACGGTTCTGAAGAAGCTGCACAGGAAGCAGTTGATGCATTTAAATCAACGCTCAATATCAATGAGGCTGACGGAGACACTGTTGATGAGAGAATTGAGCTCTCACCTCAGCCGCAGGCTTCTGTTGTTGTGATGGATCAGTATACCGGACAGGTGAAAGCCATCGTCGGTGGACGCGGCGAAAAGAAATCCAGTCTTTCTCTAAACCGTGCCACAGATTCTGCAAGACAGCCTGGATCCTGTTTCAAGATTCTTGCTGCTTATGCACCGGCACTTAACGAAGGAAAGATCACTCTTGCAACAACAATTGATGATGAAGAATATGAATATAAAAACGGACAGTCCGTAAACAACTGGGATAAAAAATATATCGGTCCGACACGTGTCCGTTATGGAATCGAACATTCTATGAACGTCCTTGCCGTTAAGACATTAACTGACTATGTTGGTGAAACGGAAAGTTATGATTATCTTCTTGATTTTGGATTTACAACACTGACTGAAGATGATAAATATTCACAGGCGAAAGCTCTTGGTGGTATCACAAACGGTGTATATAATATCGAGATGACAGCTGCCTATGCAGCAATTGCCAATGGTGGAACTTACATGAAACCGATTCTTTACACACAGGTTCTGGATCATGAAGGAAATGTTCTTCTCGATAACACAACCCCTGAGACACATGAAGTCTTAAAAGACTCCACTGCTTATCTTCTGACAAGTGCAATGGAAGACGTTGTCAACGGTGCCGGTGGAACCGGTGGTTCTGCAAGACTGAGCAACATGCCTGTTGCCGCTAAAACAGGTACCAGCCAGGAAAGCCGCGACTTGTGGATTTCAGCATTTACGCCTTATTATACAGCGTCTGTATGGGGGGGTGGATATGATGAGCATAAGACAATGGATCGATTAAGCCAGAACTGGCATCAGAAACTTTGGAGAAATATCATGGAACGTATCCAGGATACAAAAGGCCTTGAGTACAAGGACTTTGAAATTCCATCCTCTGTCGAAGAAAAGACGGTTTGTACTAAAACAGGACTCCTTGCCACAAGCAGTTGTCCTGCCATTACAGAGTATTTTTCAAAAGACAATGTTCCGACTAAGAGCTGTAGTGGTCACTATTTTGCGCCATCAGAATACTATGAGAAAGATGACACCGAGAGTTCTGATGAAACCACACCTGCTACAGGTACCGATTCTTCTGGAGCAACATCATCACCGGATTCTTCCTCTGGTGGAACAACAACCGAACCCGCTGCCGGCGGAGACTCTGGTGGAACAACCGGAACAACTACAGGTGATACTGATACTTCCGGCAGCACTACTGGTAGCGACACTGAAAGTGGAAGTACCACTCAATAAGTAAATTATGCGCCGCAAGGTACACCTAAAAAGGAGAGGCTATACAAAACGCCTCTCCTTTTCGCATACTTATATAACTGATTGCTCTTGTCATCCTATCCGTATCTCTCTGATACAATATTCTGCTATCTTGTTTTACGGTTAATATATCTTGCTTTATATTTAGAATATACAATCGTCTGATCTTTATATAAACTATAATATCCGGAAACCGCATAGCTGATTGATATCGCGATCAGATAATATGCTGCTCCTGAAAATCCAAACAGTTCGAATGAAATCAGCATTGCCGTAATCGGACAGTTCGTCACTCCGCAGAAAAGTGCAACCATGCTGGCTGCCGCTGCTAATTCCGGTGAAAATCCAAGTATTCCACCGGCAACACATCCAAATGTTGCACCTATACTGAATGCCGGTACAATCTCACCACCACGATATCCTGCCCGCATCGTAAGTGCTGTAAGTAACATTTTCCATAAAAAATCAAGTGGTCTTGCTTCACCCTTTTCAATAGCTCTTGCGATCAATCCACTACCTGCTCCCATATAATCTTTTGTATTCAGACATATTGTGATCAGAATGATCACTCCTGCTGCAACAACAATTCTAATATACGGATTTTTCAGATACTTTGCATACAACTGCCCTACTGTTTTTAGCAAGATACAGAATAGAATACTTAAAATCCCACACCCCACTGCGATCAGTGCCATCTTAAGTCCTGACTCCACAGTAAGTCCCGGGATAGAATGTACCGGAAATGTCTCCGGATCAATCCCCATTCCTGTTGCAAACTCTGCTGCAATGATAGCTGCAATCACACACGGAAGAAGTGCTGCGTAATACATTACCCCCACGCTCACAACTTCCATTGCAAAAACTGCTGCTGCCATCGGTGTTCCAAACACGGCTGCAAACGCTGCACTCATTCCGCACATGATCATCACATGGTGATCAAATTCATCTAAATGAGCCAGTTTTCCAAGCCAATTTCCAATACTTCCACCAAACTGTATCGACGCACCTTCTCTTCCTGCCGAGCCACCGGTAAGATGCGTCAATAATGTTGACACAAAAATCAATGGTGCTGACAGAAACGGAACATCATCCTTTGATTTAATTGTAGCAAGTACCTGATTCGTTCCTCCGTCCTGCCTTCCTATCTTCTCATACATAAATACAATCAGAACTCCTGCAACCGGCAAAAGCATAAAAATCCAATTATGTGTATCCCTGTATTCCGTTGCTGCCTTGATACATCCTGCAAATATTGCACTCGCACCGCCTACAACCAGACCTGTCAAAACAGAAAGCCCCATCCATTTCAGAAAATTTTCCGTGTTCTGTCGGATCCTTTCATAATAATACTTTATTACTATTTTTGTATCATGAGAATGTTTTCGTTTTCCCATCTCCGCATTTTCTGTATTTTCTTTTTCTTCCATTTGCATTTCCCCCCCTCTTGTATTTCTCTTTTATTTCGAACTCTGATTACTTTCTTATGTTCAGATAGAATCCCTTGCCTTATTTATTATAAAATGATTTTCCTCACCATGCAACACAGAAAAAAGGATGGTTTTCTCACATTCGAACGTTTCTTGTTCGTTGTGTCAAACCATCCTCTAAATCAATTATTTTTTACCTCTGCCTTATCATTTCATTCTTTTTATACTGCTTCTTCTTTTGTATTCACACTCTTGGATTCTCTGTCCTCTTTGAATTTATCATAATATGCAAACATTCCTGCAAGGAGTGTTCCTGAAATAGAATGCCATGTACAAGATACTGCACAGATGATTGCTGACTCCGGTGTGGATGCAAACTGTGCTGTTGTTGTTGCAAGGTTTGTTGCAAGTCCTGCATTCTGCATACCTACCTCGATCGAGATTGTTCTCTTCTTCGCTGTATTCATTCCTGTGAGTTTACCAGCTCCGTATCCAAGCAGATATCCAAGTCCATTATGAAGAAATACTGCTACGAAGATTACAACACCGGACTCAAAGAATTTGCTTCCCTGTGAAGATACTACACCGCCGACAACGCATGCAAGTCCAAGTACTGCAATACCAGGCATAATTTTCTGAAGTTCTTTGAATGTTTTATTTTTTCCTAACAGATAGTTAAGTAAGAATCCTACTGCTACCGGGAAGATAACTGTTTCAATAATGGATACAAACATAGGTAATCCTTTGATTGAAATATGTGTACCACTTGCCAGCAGTGAAACCATAAGTGGTGTCATAACTGGTGAGAGCAGTGTTGAAACTGTTGTCATTCCTACGGAAAATGCTACGTCTCCTCCACACAGATAAGACATAATATTGGATGACACACCACCAGGACAACATCCAACAAGAATCAGTCCCAAAGCGATTCCATCCGGAAGATTCAATGCCTTTGTCAGTGCAAATGCAAGGAATGGCATAATCAGATACTGGGCGATAGCTCCGATGCAGATGTCAAACGGTCTCTGCGCCAGAATCTTAAAATCCTCTGTTGTTAATGTCAGACCCATACTAAACATGATCACTCCGATAATAATAGACTGACAGGTAAATTTATTGGATACCGGATCGACAAACAAAGCGTTGTTAACCCATCCCATCATTGTCGGGACAAAGAATGTCACTACTGCAATGGCAATAACAACCACTGAAGTATAATCTGATAAAAATTTGCTGACTTTTTGTAATGCTTTCATTACAATACCTCCTTAGGATTCTTGTTCACCTAAAATTTGTATTCTTCTTGAGATATATTCAAAGAAAAAAGTCCCTTTCCAGAACTCAATCTGAAAAGGGACGAATATAATCCGCGTTACCACCCTAATTCCGCAAAAATTAATTCTGCGACACTTCACATACCAACATATGCTATCCATATAACGGTGGATCCCGGCGAGGTTTACTTGCAACATGTTCATCTGCTTTCAGCCCGCTTCTTAGAGAGGATATCCTTACCCGGTTATTGTCTGTTCACACCAGCCACAGACTCTCTGAAAATAATGACGGATACGGTTTTGTTCTCATCAACGAATTTTGGTGAACTGTATTTTGTTTACTCTGACATTATAGTCCTCTGAAATCAGAAATCAAGAGTCTATTTTAATCTTTTTCTTGATTTATTTTAATCTTTTTGTTGTAAAAATTTATTTTCAAGGCTTAAATTCATCTGAAAAAATAAAAGAATCATTGAAAAAAATTATTGTTTTTCCTGTTGTTTCCCCCCCGCACTTTTCATGCTACACTGTATATAAGAATCATCGGATTTTAACCAGAAAACAGATAGTTACTGTTCACTCCCGTGTGAACAGTAACAACAGATACGGATGTTTGGGGGGGCATCCAAAAGATTTATTAATACACAATACAATACGTTATTTTTCATTGCTTTCTTTTGGGAGTGATGTTTTTTTTGTAATTTTATCTGTTTTCTTTCATTATTTTATCTGGTAAAGAGGTATTTGGGAATGAATAATGAAATAACGAAAAGACGAAAGCGAACAATTGAAATGACTCAGGGATCTCTTTGGAAAAACATGTTTTCTTCAGTGTTCCTCTTATATTTTCCCAGATTTTGGAAGTGATGTTCAACTTAAGTGATGTCGCTGTTGTCGGACATTTTGCAGATTACAAAGCACTTGGTTCTGTCGGCTCGACAACTACACTTGTCACACTGTTCACGGGACTTCTGATCGGGCTCGGAAGTGGTGTCAACGTCCAGGTTGCCAATAAACTCGGTGCCGGTGATAAGAAAGCTACAAAAGAAACCATTCACTCTGCACTCATTATCTGTGCAGCGGCAGGTATTTTCGTCTGTCTGATCTGTCTGCTTTTTGCAGGACCAATGCTTTCCATGATGAATACAAAGCCCGAACTGCTCGATCAGGCTGTTCTCTACATGAAAGTTTTTGCACTTGGCATGCCTGCCACGGCGGTTTATAATTTCGGCAACGGTGTCTTAAGCGCCCGTGGGGGGGATACAAAGCGTCCGATGTATTACCTTGCATTTGCCGGAATACTTAATGTCCTATTGAATCTGATCTTTGTTATCGTATTCCATATGGCTGCTGTCGGAGTTGCTACTGCCAGTGCAATCGCACAGTACGTTTCAGGAGGATTGATCCTGATCCATCTGATGCGACGCGATGATGAATGTAAAGTTCGTCTGCGCAATCTGCGTTATCATAACATTTATGGAAAAGGAGTTCTTTATCTCGGTGTTCCATCCGGTCTTCAGAATGCGATTTTCGCGATTGCAAACCTTTTTGTTCAATCCGGAGTCAACTCCTTTGATGCGATTATGGTTTCCGGAAATGCTGCAGCTGCGAATGCAGACAATCTGATTTACAATGTTATGTTTGCCTTCTACGTGGCCTGTTCCAGTTTCATGAGCCAGAACTGGGGGGGAGCCGGGAATAAAGAAAGAATGAAAAAATGCTATCTCGTAACACTTACTTATTCTTTCAGTGCAGGCCTGCTTCTCGGAGGAGCACTCTTCTTCTTTGGGCGCCCATTCTTGTCTCTGTTTGCCACAGAACCAGCCGTTATCGCAGCTGGCATGCATAGAATTAGGATTATGGGATTCTCCTATGCATTCAGCGCCTTTATGGACTGTGCGATTGCATCTTCCAGAGGAATCGGCAAGAGCATTGCTCCTACATTTATTGTTATCATGGGATCCTGCGTATTTCGTATTATATGGATCTATACGGTATTTGCTTACTTCCATACAATTCCATCTCTGTATCTGCTGTACATCTTCTCCTGGGGACTCACAGCGATTGCAGAAACCATATACTTTAAAGTTAGTTTCAAAAAAGTGCTTGTATAATAGATTTCCCAAAGAAAAAAGAGGGATTTCACAGATATCCAACATCTGTAAAAATCTCCTCTTTTTCTTTCTACTATTTATTCTGCACTTGTTATACTTTTATCAATCCGCAAGTACCAGCTTAGCTGCTCCGCAGATTCCTGCATCATTTCCAAGAGTAGCAAGCTTAAATTTCACATTCTTATTTGCAAAGAACGCTTTTTCCATAAATGGTTTTTCGATAAATGAAAGCAGAACTTCTCCTGCTTTGGACACTCCACCGCCAATTACAAATACAGCCGGATCCAGTACTGCTGCCATATCTGCCATTGCATGTCCTAAATAATTTCCCATCTCTGTCGCAACTTCAATCGCAACTTCGTCTCCTTCTTTGACTGCATCGAAAACAGCTTTTGCAGAAAGATCTTCTTTTGTCAGGATTGTTGCACGTGTCTCATGCTCCATCTTCTTTCTTGCAAGACGAGAGATACCTGTTGCTGATGCATACTGCTCCAGACATCCGTGTCCGCCACATCCGCAAGTATCTGTCTCTTCCAGATTCACACACATATGACCAATCTCTCCACCTGCTCCGTTCTCTCCCGTCAGGATCTTTCCATTGATGATAATGCCACCTCCAACACCTGTTCCAAGTGTGACCATGATCATATTGCGGTAACCAACACCGCCGCCTTTCCACATCTCGCCAAGTGCTGCGACATTCGCATCATTTCCAAACTCTGCTGTCAATCCTGTCAGTTCTTCCAGCTCTTTCTTCGCATTCTTATATTTCCAGCCAAGATTCGCAGAACCGTTGACAATTCCATCTACAGTAACAGGAGCCGGCACACCGACACCGATTCCAAGAACCTGTTCTTTCTCAATGCCGTGCTGCTCTAACTTACCATTGATTGCTTCTGCAACATCCGGAAGAATCGCCGCACCTTCATTCTCAGTTCTTGTCACGATCTCCCATTTCTCTACAATAGCACCTGCCTCACTGAACAGACCAAGTTTAACCGTTGTTCCCCCGATATCAACACCAAAACAATATTTCATAAATCTATCTCCGTTTCTTTTTATATTTCACATAAGAATGCGGTACTCTGTAACATTTGTACCGCATCCTCTGTTTCTCTTTTGTTTTATTTTCTTCTCTTTGCCAGATTCTCCTGCACACGTTTGTACAATTCCTGTGCAGCGTTGTATCCCATCTGCTTCTGTCTGTGGTTAACTGCAGCAGATTCTACGATGATCGCCAGATTACGTCCCGGACGGATCGGAATATTATGGCAGACAACTCGGTTTCCAAGGAATTCTGTATATTCCTCCTCCAGACCAAGTCTGTCGTATTCTTTCTCTCTGCTCCAGTCTTCCAGAGTAATGACCAGATCGATATTCTGTGTTTCTCTTACGCTCTGTACACCGAACATAGACTTTACATCCACGATTCCGATACCACGCAGCTCGATAAAATGTCTTGTGATATCCGGTGCAGAACCAACCAGTGTATCGTCACTGACTTTGCGGATCTCAACCACATCATCCGTCACAAGACGATGTCCACGCTTGATTAGTTCAAGAGCTGCTTCGCTCTTACCGATTCCACTTTCTCCCATGATCAGAACTCCGACACCATATACGTCAACAAGCACTCCATGAATGGAAATGCACGGAGCAAGTTTTACATTCAGCCAACGGATCAGTTCTCCCATAAAGGAGGATGTCTTCTTACATGTACCGAATACCGGAATATCATTTTTCTGAGCAATCTCAATGAAGCTTTCATCCGGCTGAAGTTCATTGCTGAAAATAATACATGGTACTTTATGTTCCAGAAGTTTCTGATAAATCTCAACTCTTTTCTCTTCTTCCAAAGTCTCCAGATAGGCACACTCTACATTCCCTATAATCTGTACACGATTCAGATCAAAATGATCGAAAAATCCTGCCAGCTGAAGTGCCGGTCTGTTCACATCCGGAACAAGAACTTCACGTTCTGTGATATCTACTTCCGGAGTGAGATTTTTCAGATTCATCTTTTCAACGATATCGGTTAATTTCACACCACTCATCTTGTAATCTCCTTTTCCTGTATCTCTTTTCGTTTCAGACATGCTGCCTTGATAAGCTCAAGAGATATATGATACTTACTGCTCGCATAAATCCAACATTTCCCTACATGTCCCATCGCCTGTACATAAGTATATCATGATTTTCTTTTCGATAAAACCCTTAATCATGAAAGAATTGATAAACCGATTCTGCTGCCTTCTCATTCATTGACGGAAGCTGCGCCAGTTCTTCTACTGTTGCGCTCCGGATTGCATCCAGGCTCAGATAATGCCGCATCAATGCCTTTCTTCTGGCCGGACCGATTCCTTCAATATCATCCAAAACGGAATGTACCTGCCCTTTGCCACGCAGCTGCCTGTGGAACTCGATTGCAAACCGATGGGCTTCATCCTGAATTCTTGTGATCAGTTTAAATGCTTCTGAATTGCGGTCAATCGGGATTTCCACATTATTATAATATAATCCTCTTGTTCTATGATTGTCATCTTTCACCATACCACAGACCGGAATATTCAGCTTCAACTCATCAAGCACCTGCAATGCAATATTTACCTGTCCACGGCCTCCATCCATCAGAATCAAATCCGGAAATGTTGTAAATTTCCCAGCTTCCGCATTCTCCTCACGTTCTTTTAATCCATGTGTAAAACGACGCGTAAGAACTTCTCGCATGCTCGCATAATCATCTGGTCCTTTCACGCTCTTGATTTTGAACTTCCTGTAATCATTCCGCTTTGGTTTTCCTTTCTCATAGACAACCATAGAGCCTACCGATTCGAAACCATTTGTATTAGAAATATCATATGCTTCCATACGGACGATCTTTTCCAGCCCCAGTAAAGATGCTATCTCCTTCACTGCACCAATCGTACGTCCTTCTTCCCTCTTTAGCCGCTCTTTATCTTTAGACAGAACCATCCTCGCATTCTCTTCCGCCAGTTCTACCAGCTTTTCTTTTGTACCTTTCTTCGGCACACGGATCGTTACTTTCTGCCCCCCCTTCTTCGCGCTCAGCCAGGATTCAAGAAGTTCCTGCTCTTCGATTTCTTCCGGCAGCATCAGCTCACCTGGAAGAAAAGGGGTTCCTGCATAATACTGTTTGATAAAACTGTTAAGAATTTCCGATTTTTATCCTCTTCGCTGATTCTCAGATAGAAATGGTCTCTCCCGATCAATCTTCCGCCACGGATAAAAAAGACCTGTACAACTGCATCTTCGTCCTGGCATGCAACTGCCATGACATCTCTGTCTTCCCCACTGGAATCTGTAATCTTCTGTTTCTGAGCCACCTTTTTCACACTATTTAATAACTCTCTATATTCGATTGCTTTCTCAAATTCCAGTGCCTCCGAAGCGGCCATCATCTTATCTTCCAGATCTTTTAAAATCATATCAAAATTTCCATTTAGAAAACGGATCACCTCATCAATGGATTTCCGGTATTCTTCCCGGGAAATGTATCCCTGGCACGGTGCCTCACACTGCTTGATATGATAATTCAGACACGGACGCTCTTTTCCAATGTCTTTTGGAAGTGAACGATTACAGCTTCTTATATGATACAGCTTATGGATCAGATCAATTGTATCACGCACCGCCTGTGAGCTTGTATAGGGACCGAAATAACGTGCCTTATCTTTTTTCATCTGACGTGCCAGCATAATACGAGGGTATTCCTCTCCTGTTGTCACCTTGATGAATGGATAGGCCTTGTCATCCATCAGCATCGTATTATATTTGGGCCGATGTTCCTTGATCAGATTACATTCCAGAACAAGTGCTTCCAGTTCCGAATCTGTCACAATATATTCAAAGCGGCGGATATGTGTTACCATCTGTTCGATCTTAACCCCCCCTTTATTCCTGCTGCTTTGAAAATACTGCCGCACACGGTTTTTCAGGCTGATTGCTTTTCCGACATAGATAATCTGATCCGTCTCATCATGCATCAGATAGACTCCCGGCCTTCCCGGAAGCTTTTTCAATTCTTCCTGTATATTAAAATTATAATTTTCCATAGATCCTATTTCTTGCCTCTGCTACAGACCAGCTATGTTCTTCTGCAATTTTGGAAACATCATCATACTCGAGTTTTTCTTTCACCACTCCATATCCGGATGCTCTCTTCACATGAACGGTTCCATATTCTGTCTGCACTTCGTCTATTTTCCGCTTAAGTCCATATCTTCTACAAAAATACTCTCTGACACCAAGTGTTGAAGTGTGTTTGAATATCAGCTGTAGAAAATACTCTTTCTGCTCTGCCCTGCACATACATGTAAGCAGAATCCCCCCCGGCCGGTTTTTCTTCATCTGAATGGAGGATGTGTAAACATCCAATGCGCCTTCTTTGATCAGAAGCTCTGTCGCATACCCGATTTCTTCCGAAGTCATATCATCCAGATTACAGCACAGTTCTAGGATTTCTTCTTCTACCTTGTCTTGCGTTTCTCCAAGAATCGCACGCACACAGTTCAGTCTTTCATACTCTCTTTTTCCAAAACCATAACCGATTTCTTCCATCTGCAGAACCGGCATCTGTTCATACTTTTTAACAAAATGCTTCAGAAGTGCGGCTCCTGTCGGTGTACAGAATTCTCCCTCCAGGTCTCCTGCATACATTGGAATTTCTTTCATCAGATACGCTGTTGCCGGTGCCGGCACCGGAAGGATTCCATGTGCACATTTCACATGACCATATCCGACACGAACCGGTGATGCAAGAATCTGATCCACCTGAAGTTCATTCAGCAAATAGCAGACAGCCACAACATCAGCACTGCATCCATCGTCCCAACCTCATGGAAATGGATTTCATCCATGCGCTGACCATGCGCCTTTCCTTCCGCCTTTGCAATCAATTTATAAACTGCAACTGCGTCCTGTTTTACCTGATCTTCAATTTTTAACCGATTGATCAGACGAACGATCTGAGACATTGAGTGATGTCCGTGTTCTTGTGTATGCTTCTCTGGTTCTTCTGATTTATGTCCGATCTGCTCTTCCGTCTGCATATGAGGATTCTCTTCTTCCTGTCCTTTCACAAACACGCGGACCTGATATCCTCTGATTCCGCCTCTTGTACACGCCACCAACTGATATTTTACCCCCCCCGGGATTTTCAGATCATTCAACTTTTTCACCTGTTTTACAGGTTCTGAAAACAATTGCAATAATGAAGCCGTCAGCATATCCCCTGCTGCTCCCATCCCACAGTCTAAATATAATGTCCTCATTCCTTCGTTCTCCTCTCTATGTGATTGATCCGGCTCGCAAGAAATCCCGCGCCAAATCCATTATCGATATTTACAACACTCACTCCGCTTGCACAAGAATTCAACATAGAAAGAAGTGCTGATACGCCACCGAAAGATGCTCCATATCCAACACTTGTCGGAACTGCGATCACCGGGCAATCCACCAGTCCTCCAATCACACTGGCGAGTGCTCCTTCCATTCCGGCTACAGCAATAATGACACGAGCTTCCATTAATTCGTCGAGATGTCCAAGCAGACGATGTACTCCTGCGACACCTACATCATATAAACGGACCACTTCATTTCCAAGTGTCTCTGCTGTTCTTGCAGCCTCTTCTGCAACAGGGATATCGCTTGTCCCGCCTGTTGCCACAACTATTTTCCCGTCTCCATCTTTTATTGGTGCTTCGCCTATAAACCCAATCCGGCTGGCTTCATCATATTGAAGTTCCAGGCGTTCTCCCACGTAAATTGCTGACTCCTTATTCATTCTTGTGATCAGGACTGCTTTCTGTCCCTTTTCCTTCATTGCTTCTGCAATCCGGAAAATCTGTTCCGGTGTTTTTCCTTCTCCATAAATCACTTCTGCCACACCCTGGCGCATGGCTCTGTGATGGTCAATCTTGGCAAAACCAAGATCTTCAAAAGGCTCTTCTTTTAACTTCAAAGCTGCCTGTTCTACATCCATTGTTCCGGATGCTACCTGTCTTAAAAGATCTATCATTTCCTTTTGTTCCATCTTTTTCGCCTCATTCTAATTCTTCTTATCCAGGGTTTCATTCATACTTCCCATTCTGTACCCTGTTAGATCCATTGTAACATAAGTGAATCCGAACTGCTTAAATTGTTTTACAATATCCTCACGGACTTCTTCCTGAAGCAACTTCAAAAACTCTTCCGGCATTACTTCGATCCTCGCCATCCTTCCATGCATACGGACACGAAATTGCCGGAAGCCATGTTCAAGCAATAACTGTTCCGCGTTTTCCACCATGATCAACTTCTCTTTGCTGATTGTTTCTCCGTATACAAATCTTGAAGCCAGACAGGCAAAAGATGGCTTTTCCCAGGTTGAAAGTCCCATCTCTTTTGACAATTCACGAATCTCCGTTTTTGTAAGTCCTACTTCGCGCAGTGGACTTTTTACTCCTAATTCCGCCACAGCCTGAAGCCCCCCCGGTCTGTAGTCGCCAAGATCATCCATATTAGAACCTTCTGCAACATAAGCAATTTCATTTTTCTCTGCAATTACTCCAATCTTTTCAAACAGTGCATGCTTGCATAAATAACATCTGTTCGGTGGGTTCTGAGAAAATCCTTCAATCTTCATTTCATCCACCTGACAGACCTTATGACGAATATCTTCTTTTTTGCAAAATGCAATTGCCTCATTTAGTTCTCTCTTTGGAAAGGAACCGGATTGTACTGTGATCGCCATCACATTATCTCCCAATATCTCATGTGCCACCTTTAATAAAAATGTAGAATCAACTCCACTGGAAAATGCAATCGCAACACTGTCCAGTTCTTTTATGTACTCTTTTAAATGTGCTAATTTATTATGTAATTCATCCTGCATCTTTTTCCTCCTGTCTTGTTACTGTTCACACGATGTGCGACCAGCAACGCATCTCGCCATTTTAAATCGCCTTTGGCGATGGGGGCGAGATGCATTCAAGTCAAAACACGCATCCTCCGTGTCAATCAGCGGAGTGATTGACAGGGAATGAACAGTAACCCTGTCTTTACCTTCTTGCTGTTCTGATTTTTTCTATCAATCGTAATTCTTTTCATGCAAAAAATGCACCCAATTACAATTTCATAAATCCTCGTAATCAAGTGCATTTATTATACTATGTAAAGCCCGGTTCAGGTCAAGTTAATTTGTATTGCTTCATTAATTCTATTTCATGATATCTCATGGTTTATAGTTCCATCATTCCGGACATAATGCATCCTCCGGAAGCACCATTTTGTTTCAATTCTTCCCACTGTTTTTCATCAAACTTGATTCCACCAATCGCATATACCGGAACATTCACAGTACTGCAGACATCTTTTAAGAATCCAAGCCCTCTCGGTGCCAAACCTTTCTTGCAATCTGTAACATAAATATGTCCTGCTGTCATGTAAGACACACCAAGTCTTTCTGCTTCCTTTGCATCTTCCACTGAATGAACGGAAGTACCGATTCTTTGAAATTGTTCTTTCACACCTTCCGGAAGTTTCCTTAATTCCGGCAATGGCAGATGTACAGATGTACATTCCAATTCCAATGCTGTTTTCCAGAACTTATGTAAAATACACGGAATCTCATATTTCTTGCAAACAGACAGAACTTCTTCTGACAGAATCCGATATTCCTCTTCTGACAGATCTTTTTCACGCAAAATAATTGCCTGCGGTTTCATCTGACAAACCCGTTCAATCTGCTCCAAAAATGGTCTTTCGCACAGTTTTCTATTACTGACAGCTATAATTTTCAAATCCATCTCCGATAAATTGCATTTCATCTTACACATAAATATAATCACTCATAACCGGCTGGAGATTATTTTTCAATAATGCATCATAAACCTCATCTACCGAACGTTCATCTGAAATCTCAAACTGGTCATCGCCCTTATCCTCGATATCATCCACATGGCTTCCAATTCCTGTACTTACCCCCCCTGCTGAAATCTTAGTTGCCGCAATATTTACAAGATTATCTCTGACACGCGCACACTCTCTTGTTGAAACTGTAATGCTTGCAAATGGCATAAACAGACGATATGCACAGACAACCTGCAGAAGCTGTGGCTCATGAACATCCATCGGATTGATTCTGTCATTATTGATGATCGGGCGAAGTCTTGGGCAGGAAAATGCGATTTCTGCATGTGGATATTTTCTCTGTAACAGATATGCGTGATATCCTGTTGCAAAAGCATCTTTTCTAAAATCATCCAGTCCTAAAAGCGCACCGAATCCAACTCCTCGCATACCACCTTTCACTGCTCTCTCCTGTGCATTGACACGGTATGGGAAGATTCTTTTATGTCCTGCCAGATGAAGCGTCTCGTACTTATCTGAATTATATGTTTCCTGGAATACTGTCACATAATCAGCTCCACATTCATGCAGATACGCATACTCATCTGAATTGACCGGATAGATTTCCAGACCGATCACTTTGAAATACTTTCTTGCAATCTTGCATGCCTCTCCAATATACTCTACTGTAGATTTGTTGCGGCTTTCCCCTGTCAGAATCAGGATTTCCTGTAATCCTGTCTCTGCGATTGCTGCCATTTCTTTCTCAATCTCCTCTGCATTCAACTGTGCGCGGTTAATCTTGTTATGACAGTTAAATCCACAATAAATACAATAGTTTTCACAATAGTTTGCAATATAAATCGGTGTAAACATATACACACTGTTTCCAAAATGTTTTCTTGTCTCCTTCTGAGCTGCCTGGCAATCTCTTCCAAAAACGGAAGGCTGCCGGTGATAACAATGCTTTAAAATCTTCCGGAGTACGTTCGGAATGTGCAAGTGCATTTTTCACATCTGCTGCGGTATATTTGCTATAATCATAGGCTTCCATTGCTCGATCACCTGATCCATGATTTCTGATCCGATATCCTCCATTCCCGGAAGATATGTCATATGATCGATTCTGTTTTTCTTCTGATCTTCCAGTATTTCTTCACTTAAAATACTTTCATTAACATGTGTATCATTCATCTCAACTGCCTCCTAGTCTTCCAGAAATCCTGTCAATGGTGAAGATGCACTTGCACCTCGTTCAATTGTTCTTCCAAGACCTGAAAGATAAGCACTTCTTCCTGCTTCAATTGCTTTCTTGAATGCCTCAGCCATCTCCTCGACATTTCCTGCTGTTGCGATTGCTGTATTCGCCATAACAGCTGCCGCTCCCATTTCCATTGCCTCGCATGCCTGAGATGGACGTCCGATTCCTGCATCTACAATAATCGGCAGATCAATCTCATCAATCAAAATCTGGATGAAGTCTTTTGTACAAAGTCCTTTGTTAGAACCAATCGGTGCCCCAAGTGGCATTACACAGGCAGCCCCCCCTGCATTCACCAGATCTCTTGCCGCATTCAGATCCGGATACATATATGGCATAACTACAAAGCCTTCTTTTGCAAGAATTTCTGTTGCCTTGATTGTCTCATAGTTGTCAGGAAGAAGATATTTGGAATCTCTGACAACTTCGATTTTTACAAAGTTACCACAACCAACTTCTCTGGAAAGTCTTGCAATACGAACTGCTTCCTCTGCATTTCTTGCTCCTGATGTATTCGGAAGAAGTGTTACATTTTCCGGAATATAATCCAAAATATTCGCAAGTCCTCCTTCATTTGCACGACGAAGCGCAAGTGTAATGATCTGCGCTCCTGCTTTTTCTACACATGCTTTCACAAGATCAAGCGAAAATTTTCCTGATCCCAGAATAAAACGTGAACTAAATTCTTTTCCTCCAAGTGTAAATGTATCTTTCTGATTCATAACTTAAATCCTTCTTTCTTTTTTATTCATTTAGATGTCTTTCTATACATCCTCTTCTCCAAGAAGCAAACGTGTGATCATATTTGCTTCATGCCCTGCGCAGATTGCAACTCGTGGAGCCATTAATCCATTCCCATAAGTCGGCTCTGTCACACGATCTCCACATAAATAAAAGTTCTTCATCATTCTCTTAGTACTGATTATATTGCTGCTTTCATAGCCTGCCATACCTGTTGCAGACACAAGCTTCTTCTCCGGAAAATGCTCCAGAATTCCATTCACCAGCATTGCTTTTGCTACCGGATTATCAAATGCTTCACAGACAATCTGAGCATCCGCAAACAGTTCTTTCAAATTCTCTTCTGTCACCTTCACACAATCTGTACGAATATCCAGATATGGATTGATCTTTAAAAGCAGTGACTTTAGCGCATCGGTCTTATACATTCCGATATGCTCCATGAAATACTGCTGCCGATTCAAATTGGTAATATCCACCACATCAAAATCAATCAGATGCAGATGCCCTACTCCAATTCGTGCAAGTGAATACGCTACATTAGAACCTAGTCCACCAAGTCCGGCAATCGTCACCTGACCGGCTGATAAAAGCTTCTGTTTTTCCGGCGAATGGCGTTCATTCAGCGCTGTTTCGATTTCTTCTTTGCTTAATATTCTTTCTGATGCCATCTGATATCAGCCTCCTCCTACAAATGTCACAACCTCCAGACGGTCACCGTCTTTGAGCATTGTCTCTGAATAGCTGTATTTCGGAAGAATTTCTTCATTCATTTCAACTGCGATTCTATTAATCTGGTAATTGTTCTGCTCCAGATAATCAGCAACACTCATTTCAGATGTCAGCTGGATCTGCTTTCCATTTACTGTAATCATAACTACTCCTTTCCGGATAATTGAAAAAAGAGTTCACGAAAGAAATGTACCCGTGGTGGTGCACCCCTTCATGAACTCTCGCTCAATCTCAACTTACTCCAATCTTCAATTTTGCCTGATTAGTAAAAAAGAGAGATACCAACAAATGTATCTCTCTAAAGTACTGCTTTATACATTCCTACGTTGGCATTATCCAAATCAGGTTATGGGTCGAAGTTCTCAACTTCCTCTCAGCCTGGTACACAAGCTCCCCGTGTTTTCTTCACATGATTAGTATAAAAGCTTGTCTGATAGATGTCAACCGTTTTCTCTCCATCTGATACAAGATCTTTTCCGTTACTGTTCACACAATGTGCGACCAGTAACGCATCTCGCCATTTTAAATTGCCTTTGGCGATGGGGGGGCGAGATGCATTCAAGCCAAAACATGCATCCTCCGTGTCAATCAGCGGAGTGATTGACACGGGAGTGAACAGTAACTCTTTTCCCGCAATGTGCCAGTCCAACATAACACACTTCTCCGGTCATCTCTGCGTCATATTGTTTTTCCTTTATCTGTTCCAGTGCCTTTTCTGCAAGCTTTTCTAAATCGTCTTTTTCATCTTTGGTATACTTGAATTCCAAAATTAAATTTGGATATCTGTCATGTTTTGCATAAAGACAGATATCACTTCTGCCTTCTCCGGTTTCCCGATTGCTTTTGATATCATAATCCTTTCTAAGAAATGCACACATTCCAAGCGTCATCATATGGTAACTATTCTCATCTTTCAGATCATGATAAGATGGCAATTCCAAAAGAACTCCCTGATACTCTTCTGCAAAACGTTCCATATCCTTTCTTTTAAGAGCATTTAACATCTTTTCCATATGTCTCTCATCGATTTTCAGATGACATGCTGTTAATTCTTTGAACACTTTCCACACTTCCAGATTAGGAACCCGAAGTCGGTAATAGTCCTCTTCGATTTCTTTTGTAATTGTTACAATTCCGGCATTTACAAGAAGTCCACATAAATTTGCTTCGTCCATTTTTTCATAATAAGTCATTGAAAAATCTACTGTCACTTCTACTTCACCTTCTGTGACCAAGGTCTCATATTCTTTCTCAAAAGACCTTCCCTGTACTTCAAGTGCATTACGTAAAATACTGTTTTCGCTTGTATTAACCCAATAAGAATCCATCCTTCTTCTTGCCGCATAACACGATATTGACCATGGATTATATACATCTGTACTGCCAAAATGATATCCATCGTACATCTTTTTCAGCTCATCTGAAAATTCTGCTTTACAATAAGCAAGCAGCTCTTTTACTTCTTGCTCTGTAAAACCAAAACAGTCATCATAATCTTCATCCTGCACTGTGCAAACAACTAAATTATTGAGACCCGAAAATATATTTCCTTCGCAATTCTCTGAATTCCTGTCAGAATTGCCTTTTGAAGATAATCGTTGCCTTTCAGGGATGTTGCCAGAAAACGATTCAACATGGCTCTTACTTCATCATAATATCCTTCGGAATTTGCAGACATAAACGGAGTATCATATTCATCTAACAGCAAAAATACTTTTTCTCCATAATACGTACTCAGTGCCTGACAAAGAACAGCAATTGAACGAATTACATGATTTTCTATTTCTTTTCCGATGCTTTCCTGACATAAACTATTATAAATCATATTGAATTCTTTCACCTGGAATTCTGACAGTCTTCCATCATTAACCATCTGATAAAAGCGCTCATACTCCGCACGTACAGTATCTTTCAATGCATAACACAAAGATTCTGCATCCCCCCGCTTTCACGTTAAGGAAAGACAAAAATACAACAGGATATCGATTGAGCTCCTTGTAGTGGACAGATTTTGTAATCTTTGTTCCACAAAATAAATCGGAGGAATCTTTTGTGCAGTCAAGAAATTCTGCCAACATTGACATATTAAGTGTCTTACCGAACCTTCTCGGTCTTGTAATTAATGTAATCTGATACCAGGATTCTAAAAACTGTTCAATAAACTGTGTTTTGTCCACATAATAGGCTTGTTTTTCACGCAAATCGCGAAAGTCCTGTACTCCTATTGCAAGTTTAGGTTTTTCTTCTTGTATCCCAGATACATTGTACAGAATGCTGTCTTCCTTTACCACGTCACAACTTGCAACATAAGTTGGTTTTCTTCCAAATAATTCATCTAAGGAACAGGCTAACACCTCACTTATTCGTTCCAGTACTTCAAAGTCCGGTGTTCGGTTTCCATTCTCATAATTAGTATAAGTCGATCTGGAAATCCCCCAGTTTTTCTGCCATCTGCGCCTGAGTGTAGACCCGGGATTTACGTAATTTTGTCAAATACTCGTTAAATTTTGTTTTCATAGAATCACCGCTTTTTTTCTTTTAATATACGCCTTTATGTTTCATTTTGCAACATTCTTTTTTATTTATATACAAAGAAGGACAGAAAGGTTAACAAAGCGAAACCTTTCTGTCCTTTTTAAATAGTTGCTATCTTATTTTCCTTACAGCATAGCTCCGAAATCTGTTACGATTGCCTGTCCTGTAATCGCCTTTGATTCATCGCTTGCAAAGAACAGGATTACATTTGCTACATCTTCTGCTGTACAAGATGGTGTTCTAAGATTACTGTGTGTTGACATTGCACCGATCATATCCGGGTCAAGTGCTGCCGGATTTGTTCCTGATGTCATTGGTGTAATGATATTTCCCGGGCAGATTGCATTACAACGGATTCCTGTTGCCTGGAAACGAAGTGCTGTATGCTTTGTCACTCCTACGATTGCTGCTTTAGATGCTACATAAGCAGCTCCGCCACATCCTTTCACTCCAGCGATAGAAGCAACATTTACGATAGATGCTCCTGCCTGCATCTTCTGTGATGCAGCACGCATGCAACGCATAGTTCCTTTTTCGTTCGTCTCTACGATACGATCAAGATCTTCGTCTGAGAATCGATCGATTGGTTTCAGTCCTTCCTCAAGAATTCCTGCATTATTCACAAGAATGTCTACCTTGCCATATTTCTCGATCACGAGATCCATCAGTCGCTCCGGATCTCCCTTCTTTGAGATATCTGTTGAAACAGCGAAAACTTCTCCTCCTGCTGCCTTAATCTCTTCTGCTACTTTCTCCAGTGCAGCCTCTCTTCTCGCTGTGATAACAACAGTTGCGCCCTCTTTGGCGAACATCTTTGCTGTTGCTTCTCCAACTCCTGAGTTACCACCTGTAATAATAGCTACTTTACCTTTCAAACGATCCATTTCAAAGATCCTCCTTTGTTGTTATAGATAAAATTATACAATTCTTCTTTCAGTATTTCAATCTATTTATCTATATTTTACATTTTGTTTTATGCTTTATATTTCATCCAAACAAATTCATAGCCTTTCAAAACTGGATCTTTCACTTCTACAATTTCACCATTCACCAGATTTCTGAAAATGCCTTCTTCCTGCATCCACGCAGTCTGTTCACTTTCGCTGAAATTAAACAGTGCAATAAATCGTTCTCCCTTATACTCTCTGAGGATTCCTAAAATACTGTCATTGTGAACATCATATGTATATACTTCTGCTTCCTGGGAAAAGACATTTTCCTGTCTTCGGATCTGTTCCAATCGGTTCAACATCTGGAACAATTGTCCCTGTACAGTAGAAAGATCTTTTCTCTTATCCGCGAGTTCCCACAGGAATGCTCCTCTGTGGAGATAACGTGAATCAGATGCTTTTTCAGCATCATCTTTATAACTATAATCATTTACCTGTCCTAACTCATCACCACTGTAAAGCATCGGAATTCCCGACTGTGTCAACATGTAAGCGTGGAGCATGAGATCTTCTTGAATTGCCGTCTGCATCTTTTCTGCATTTCCTTCAAATCCCGCTGCTTCAATTCCGCACATGGATGCTGTTGTTCCACAAAATCGTGCATCTTGAGTTACAGGATCATCGTTATATAACTCTCCACGGCTGATGCTGTCTGCTACCTTTCCGGTGAAATAATCATTCAGATAACGCTTATGAGAAGGCTCTTCCATTCCCCATTGTTTCAATGTATCAAAATCAAGCCCCCCCCAACCGATATCGTCGTGACAACGAAGGTAATTCAAAAATGTATATTGCTTTGGCAGACGGCTAACTATATCCATCTGTTTCTTCAAAAGCCGGATGTCTCTTGTCGCAATACTATTCCAGGTCGTCGCCATTGTTGTCACATTATAGAGCATATGACATTCCGGTTTTTCAACTGTACCAAAGTACGGCACCACCTTTTCCGGCTCCATAACCACTTCGCCAAGAAGTATCACGCTCGGACAGACAATTTCTGCAATCATACGCATCATTCTGACAATCGTATGTACTTCTTTCAGATTCCTGCAGCTTGTTCCTAACTCTTTCCAGATGTAAGGAACTGCATCGATACGGATAATATCCATTCCCTGATTCGCAAGAAAAAGAAAGTTATACATCATTTCATTAAATACTCTTGGATTACGGTAATTTAAATCCCACTGATATGGATAAAACGTCGTAAGCACATAATGCCCGATTTCCGGAAGCCATGTGAAATTTCCCGGTGCAGTTGTAGGAAATACCTGTGGAACAGTTTCTTCGTATCTCGCCGGAATATCACCGTTATCATAGAAGAAATAACGGCTCATGTATTCTCCTTCGCCTGCTCGTGCACGTTTTGCCCACTCATGTTCCTCAGAAGTATGATTCATCACGAAATCCATGCATACATTCATACCATTTTCATGACATTTTTCTGTCAATCTGGCAAGATCTTTCATTGTACCGAGATCTGGTCTTACTTTCCGAAAATCTGCCACGGCATATCCACCGTCTGATTTTCCTTTCGGAGTATCCAGAAAAGGCATAAGATGAAGACAATTTACATTACACTCTTTCAGATAAGCTAACTTTTTTTCTACACCTTTCAGATTACCGGCAAAGTTGTCAATGTACAACATCATGCCAAGCATTTCTTTTTCCTTAAACCAGTCAGGATTCTTTTCTTTCTTAATATCTCTTTTTTTCAACTCTGTGCTACGCTTCAAGTAGTAATCATGCATCTGCTCACAAAGTTCTGCATACATTGCATCATTTCCATACAACTCCATGTAAAGCCAGCGTAATTCATCCTGATGTTTTTCCATACGCTGTGCAAAGATTTTTTCTGTATTATTCACATTCTTCACCATTTTCTGTTCCATCGTCAACCAATTTATTTTACTCTTTCACAAAACAATACTGATATGCCTGATATTCGCCCGGCTCTATCGGAAGCGGCATGCCGCCATACATAAGTGCAGCTCCGGTGTATCTTTTTCCACTCTTTTCTTCTCGATATACAGCTGTTTCTTCAAGCCCTTGAAGTTTTACATAATTTACTGTCATATTTCCATGAATCACCTGCATAACTATATTTAAAAGAACTTTACTTTGTTCTTTCTCATCTGTATGCACAAACTCCCATGCACAGATTTCTTCTGTTGTCGGATTTGAGAGACGATAGTACAATCCGTTCTGAATAATCGACGCATAGCTCTTATATTCTGCGATTTGCTCTCTGATCTCCTGCTTTTCTTCTTCAGAAAGTTTCATAAGATTCAGCTCGTATCCAAAAGTTCCGGACATTGCAACAACACCTCTTGTATGAAGTGGGGGGGTCTTTCTTCCTGTCTGATGATTCGGCACTGCTGACACGTGAGAACCTACTACCGATACCGGATAACCAAAGGATGTTCCATACTGGATCCGTAATCTGTCAATTGCATCCGTATTATCACTACACCAGATTTGCGGAGTGTAATACATCATACCGGCATCAAATCTTCCACCTCCACCGCTACAGCCTTCAATCAGCAGATTCGGATATCTCTGCACAAGACGTTCCAGGAAATCATATAGTCCCAATACATAATCATGTAACACTCTTCCCTGATCTCTTGTTACAGAAGAATAAACATCCATCAGGCTTCGGTTCATATCCCATTTTACATATTCGATATTACCCTGATCCAACACCTTGCAAATCTGATCATAAATTTCATCTACAACTTCTTTTCTTGAAAAATCCAATACAAGCTGATTTCTGCTTCTGACCGGATTTCTACCCGGAACCGTCAATGCCCAATCTGGGTGTTTCCGATAAAGATCACTATCTTCTGAAACCATTTCCGGCTCGATCCAGATACCAAACTTCACACCCAGATCATTAATTTTCTTGATCAGATTTCCAAGTGTGCCACCAAGTTTCTTCTCATTCACAAACCAGTCACCCAGTCCGCTATTATCATCATCACGTTTTCCAAACCAACCATCATCCATAACAAGCATGTCAATATTGACTTCCTTCGCCGCTTTGGCAAGCTCATAGATTGTATCTCCGGTAAAATCGAAATAAGCTGCTTCCCAGCTATTGATCAAAATTGGACGAATTTCTTCTTTATATTTGCCTCTGCAGATATGTTGTCTGATACAATGATGCAGATTCTGAGACAAGCGATTCATTCCTTCTGAGGAATAGGATAAAATCACTTCCGGAGCCTGGAACATTTCTCCTGTTTCCAACGGATAGCGAAAAGCTTCTTCCTGAAGTCCTAGCATCATTCTTGTCTGGTTTAACTGATCTTTCAACACTTCTCCCTGGAAACATCCACTGTATACAAAGGACATTGCATAACAATTTCCTTTGTCTTCTGTCGTTTCTTTTTCTGCAAGGATCATCATCGGATTGTACTGATGACTGGAGGTTCCTCTGACACTTCCGATTTTCTGTGTTCCATGCACAACCGGAACTCTCTGAACATTTCGCTCCATCGCATGTCTACCATAAAATGTTAGAAGCTCATAATCTCCGTAAAGAAAATCCAGACTTGCTGACTCAATTTTGTTTAAATAGATTTTGCCACTGCTTTCATTTTTCACACTTACACTTCTTGTAATAATATCCTGTGCGGGAAGCACTCCATAAAGAAGCACCACCTTAACTCCCGTCACCGGATCTTCCATTAAGATTTCCAGTGTCTGTGCTTCCTCCTCACTTGCATAAACTGCCGGAAGTCCTTCCAGATTATATTTTCCATCAATGATTACATGACTCTTGTAACGAAGGTCGCAGCTCATACTTCCATCTGCATTTTCTACTGCAAATGCTGTACTTCTGAAATCTCCGTTCCCGTAACAAGGAAATTCCTGTGGAAGTGTATCCATTGAATACGTACGATCTTCTCCTGCATCATATGGATTTCCCGAAAATCCCCTGTCATAATATGTCAGAAGATAGTCCATACATCCATCGGTTTTCTTCCCGTAATATAGATGTAACAAAAATCCATAGCGATCCACCTGCATCTGATATGTCGTATTTTTTGTCTGTAAAGTAAATGTTCTGTCTTTCTCGCAATATATAATTCCCATATCTAAATACTCCTGTTTTCCATTTTAGCGAAGCAAGATCTGCATTACTGTCTGTTCTCGCTTCGCTATCTTTTACTTTTTATTATTTCACTGCTCCATTAACAACTCCGTTGAGGATATGCTTCTGACAGATCAGATAGAAGATCAGAATCGGAAGCAGTGCCAACAGATAGGAGGCAAATGCCAGATTATAATTTGTTCCAAACTGTGTCTGGAAGTTTAGCTGTGCCAGTGGAAGTGTATTTCCGCTTCCTGAACCGGACATGATGACGAGTGGTGTCATTACATCGTTCCATGTACCAAGTGCTGTCAAAACTGCAACTGTCGCATGCATTGGTTTCATGATTGGGAAAACAATCTTCCAATACGTTTTCCATGTGCTCGCACCATCCACGCAGGCTGCTTCTTCCAATGCCAACGGGATATTTGTCAAATATCCTGAATAAAGCAATACATTCATAGGCATATAAAATACAACGTACAGAATAATAACTCCTGCTCTGTTTGCCAGTCCCATCTGCGCCGTCTGTTTTACAACAGGCATCATCAGAATTGCAAATGGAACAAACATTCCGCTGACAACATAGAAATAAATGAATTTGTAAAATTTACTCTTCTTATTTCTTCCGATTGCATACCCCCCCAACAGTGAATGAATCAGAATTGAAAGGACAACTGTTACAAGTGTAATAAATACACTGTTTCCGAGAGAATGCCAGAAATCTGTCACTCTCATTGCCTCAGCAAAATTATCAAGGCTCAAATGACTTGGCAAGGAAAGGATTCCGCTGATACTATTCGTCATCTCAGAAGGCTTCTTCAGTGCAATTACGATTGTCATATACAGTGGAAAAGCAACCGTAATCAAACCAAGTAAAAGTAAAATCGTTACAGGCCAGTTTACTCGTTCTTTTATTTTCATTTTTTCCATTACAGCTGTTCCTCCTTTTTCCCTGTGATTGTCATCTGTAATACAGAAATTACAACAATAACGATAAAGAATATCACTGCGTTTGCACTCTGGAATCCAAACTGACCGCCACTCATACCATTGTTATAAATCAGATAAGAAATGGATTCTGTACTCTGTGCCGGACCTCCTTTGGTCAACGCCATGATCTGATCAAATACCATCAGAAAGTTTTTCACACAGAGTACCATATTTATGCTAAAGAATGGAATAATGAGAGGGAATGTCAGATGTCTGAACTTATTCCATCCTGTTGCACCGTCAATCGCTCCTGCTTCGTAAACATCCTCCGGAACTGTCTGCAGTCCTGAAATATAAATAATTGTATTCATCGCAATCGACTGCCATGCACACACGATTACAACTGCGATCCATGCCAGTTTTGTACTAGACAGCATACTGGAAGAAAGGGTCTTGCTTCCAAGCATTTCTCCGAAAGCCGGAAAAATGTATGTAAAAAAGTAATTGAAAATGTATCCTACAACCAACGCTCCGAGAACATTTGGAATAAAGTAGGCACCACGAAACGCACTCTTGAATTTAATCTTACTATTCAGTCCAAGTGCAAGGATCAAACTGATTACATTTGTCACAATCGTAGCTACAATTGCAAGTTTAAATGTAAACAGATAAGAACCTCCGACTCTGCTGTCTGTAAAAAGATCCTGATAATTTCTAAGTCCTACCCAGTCAAAGCTTCCATAACCTTTGAAATTCGTAAAACTGTAAATCACACCTTTGATCAGTGGCAATGTATTAAAACAGAAAAACAGTGCCACGATCGGAATTGTTATCAGAAGAAAGGTCATTTTTCTTCCACTCATTGATTTCTTTCCCATGCTTGAATTCCCCCCCTTCCTTAATCTTCGTCCGCATGCTCTTTCTCGTAATCTTCCACTTTGCGGATGATATCACGGTTATATCTCTTCCAGTCTGTATCAAACTTTGTTAAGAATGCATCCACATCCCCCCCTTTCATAAGAAATGTCTGAATCTGCGCATCTACTGACATCTCTGAAGGATAGTAATGATCCTGGTAATCTGCCATTCTTCCTTCTTCTATGAAAGATTTCACTCCATCAAGTGTTGAAGCAAGTTCAAAATCTCCTTCCTTACAAGGAACCGCTTTCTGTTCATCCAGATAACTCTGTACATTTTCATCTTTCAAAAGGAAATCAAGCACTTCATACGCTGCCTCTTTGTTCTCGCAATCTTTCATAACACTGAACTGAAGATCCACACCAGAGTTCAGCTTGTTCTCTGATGCATCATTATTAGCCGGCATTACAAAGGAATCGATATCCATATCTGGATTTACTGTCTGAATCTGTGGGATTGCATAACTTCCGATCGTGTACATTGCAGATTCTCCGTTTGCAAATGCTGTACAAGCTCCATTGTAATCATAGGCAAATGGATCTTTTGGCCCATAGGCAAGCAATGCCTGTGTCTTTTCTGCTACTTCTCTATATTCATCTGAAAATGTTGTCTCTCCTTTGTTCACCTGGCTGCAGACATCTGCCGGTGCAAGATCAACGGCGATCGCATTCCACGGTGCAAGACAAGTCCATGTATCTTTAAATCCAAAATACAATGGCTGGATTCCTTCACTCTGGATCTGTTCACAGAGGCTATAAATTCATCCCAGGTTTCCGGAATTTTCCAGCCATATTCCTCAAACATTGCTCTGTTGTACAGAACTCCTGCTGCATTTGCCACATATGGAACGGCATACACGCCATCCTCCGGTACAAATTCAAGCGCTTTGTCTATATCCAGGTAAGCCTGTTTAATAGAGTCCAGGCCTTCATAATCTGAAATATCCATCAACATATCAGAGTCAATAAAGTTAGAGAAATTGACATCTCCACCGATTCCGATAATATCCGGAGCATCTTCTCTGATAAAACGTGTTTTAAGTACTGTCATTGCATCATTCGGAGATTCAATCGTCAAATGAATATCGTCATGAGTTGCATTGAATTCTTCTTCAATCTTCTCAAAGGTTTTTACTGCCTCCGGTTTATACTGCACAAGCTCGATTTCTATCTTTCCGCTATTTTCACTCTTCTGTCCGCAGCCTCCAAGTATCATTGCCGAAGTCATACAAAGTATCAATCCCATGCAAATGATTCGATTGCTCTTCTTATACATTTCATTACTCCTTCCTTTTACCATACACCTTTCATTTTGACACATTCCGGAATATTTTTGTCTCTTTATTCGGGTTTTCTATTTGATAAATAAATTCTAACATATCTTTATGCGACTATAAATATCTGTATTTTTTATGTTTTATAGCAAAATGCAATTTTCCCTCTCATATATTGAAGTTATCTAGCATTTTGATATATAATGATATCAGAGGTGATTTAAATGAGCGATTTACTTTTTTCTGTATTTCCAAATGAAAATTTTGTTGATCTTGGATTATATCAATATGGATGGGAACAATGTGCACCGGCACATTCTTTTGGTCCTGCCGCAAGAAATCATTACCTTTTCCATTATGTAATTTCCGGAACAGGAACATTACTTGCAGATGATGAAAACGGAAACACCATCACTTGGCAGGTAAAAAGCGGACAGGGCTTCATGCTTTTTCCGGGACAGGTCAATACTTATATTGCTGATTCCACGCTTCCGTGGGAATACACCTGGGTAGAATTCGATGGTCTTCGTGCCCGTGAGATTGTTACAACCGCAGGTCTGAGTTTGAATCATCCGGTTTATCATGCCAGTTCAAAAGAACTTCGCAATCAGATGATGGAAGAAATGCTTTATCTAAGTCGGCATTCTGAAGAATCCCCATTCCATTTGATCGGACACCTTTATCTGTTTTTAGATTATTTTATGCGTTCTGCTGCAACAGTTCACGTAAAGCAAAACGGAAGTATTCGGGACTTTTATGTCAAAGAAGCTCTTTCGTACATTGAACAGAATTTTCAGAATGATATTTCTGTAGAAGATATTTCCGCATTCTGCGGATTGAATCGAAGTTATTTCGGAAATTTTCACGATACGATTGGACGTTCTCCACAGGAATTCCTGATCAGTTATCGTATGACTAAGGCTGCAGAGCTTTTGAAGATCACTTCACTGTCAATTGCAGATATTGGGAATGCCGTAGGGTATCCGAATCAGTTGCATTTTTCACGTGCATTCAAAAATGTCTATGGGATGTCACCAAGAAATTGGAGAACTGAAAATAAAATAGAACTATGAGAAACACGCTCTGCGAGTTTCTCAAGTTATCCTATTAACATCTCCTGTTCAATTTCCATTTCACTTTCCAGGATACATTGCTTCAACGCTTCCAATTGTCCAGCATTTAATGCCTCTAATTTTTTCTTCTTCTCACTGTTTAGTTTAATGCCTTTTCCATTTTTCAAAGCATCCTCATAAGAAAGAACATCCATCTTCCATGGAGTCAGATTTGGGAAAATATTTTTCTCATTGTATAAAAAGATCTGTATTCCACCGTAATCCATATCTCCCCCCCAGTGATAACACTGGATTTCTTCCGGTGCTGTCTTCATTAACATTTGCAAAAAGCGAACTTCTTTTGGCGAAAAGTAGCCATGACAAAAGATATATAAAACTTTTGGATCATATTCCATGCTTTCGTAATTCGCTTTATTCTCAATTACAATAATTTTTTCAACATCATTTCGTAAAGTTGGAACGGCATGCTCTAATGTCTGTGCATTAAGTACTGTTCCATAATAATTCGAAGAAGTGTCAATTTTCTCCTCGCTCGCTATGCCACTGCGATCTGTCAGACAATACTCCACGGCACCTTTCCATTCTAATGTCTGAGAATAACTTAATATTCCATGTGCTGCCAGTATCTCATCATCTGACATTCCCTCGTCATATTGCGGAGAGTATTTCAAAGCTTCAATAACTGCACCTTGATAAATGCGTTCGAAAACTTTAGATGGTGTGATATCATTTTTCTTTTCAAATACTTTAGAGCTGAACACACGCTTCCATTCCGGTTCTTTCAGATCAGCTAAAGCTTTCAGGCATTTAAGAAATTCTTCATCCTCCGCTTTGGATAACTCTTTCGTATTTCCTTTATTCAGCTGTTCTAACACATGATCACAATAAGCGCTTAGACAGCTTTCGGATACATCCACCTGCAGTTTACATATTCTTGAAATTGCCTGTAACTGGCGTTCTCTTGGATCCATGATTCCGATCAGCTCACATAATCTTGGAACCACTTCTACCCTATAATCAATCCTCGTAATATCTGTATTCATTTCTCTCCAGTCAAAATGCAGATATTCTTCTCCGCCTAATGCTGGAATTCTTTCCAAAACTTTTGCCTGTCTGACCAGTTCATCTCTGCCACCTACTGTTTTCAAAAGATTCCCATCCACCTTTGGATGTTTCATTCCTGAGAGATTTCCTATACGATAGTCCTTTGTATTCGTCTTATCGATCAGCATTTTGCCAATGGCAGATTCTTTTCGTTCAATTCCATATTTTATCCTTCGATTTTCATCAGCACTAATCTGTGAGCAGTCTATCAAGCAACATCTGCCTATTATTTATGAACATTTCCGTTATTTGATAACTCTCTGTTTCTTCATATTCACATAAATGAATTCGCCCATTGTCAAAACAATAGATGTCTGCATCTGGTATACCTAATAGAATAGGCGAATGGGTAACTATAAAAAACTGTGCTCCTTCTTTTGCAAATCTACATAATAAAAATCTTCAATTCCGATTGGAAGCTTTCTTAATTCTGTCATTTGCATCTCCTTTTAATTTAAACCATGAAAAACACGGTTTGTGAGTTTCTCACGTAAAACAGAACCCATGCTATCGTTGTTTTTAATGATAGCATGAATCCTGTTTTCTGCCAAGTAAGGATACTAACGCATTGTGCTATTTAAAGTGTCATCCTTATCCACTCATCCGCCAGCTCCGGCCACTGTTTTACTTCTTCATTTTCCTGTTCTTTCTTACGTTCTGTCTGTCCGGTGAACATTTTCACCATCTCATTCAAAGCCTATTTCGCTTCTTCCGATACAGGAAATGTTCCATCGTTCACTGCCTGCCCCCCAGTGCAAAAGTCTGTTCCAATGTATATGGTTCTCCAAACTCTTCATTTGCCCATGCTTCATCAGCAAGTGACAATCCATGCTTCCCTTTTGAAAATACATGGAATGCATAAGGAATCTTCTTTTCCTGTAGCGCCTGTGCAAATAAGAAGGAATTCTGAACCGGAACCAGTTCATCTGTCGCCGTCTGCCACAAGAAACATGGCGGCATATCTTCTGTCACTTGTTTTTCCAGAGATATATATTCCAGTTCTTCCTCAGAAGCATCGGCTCCCAAAAGTGCTGTAAAGGAACCTCTATGTGCACAGTCACCTGATGTGATCACCGGATAGGAAAGAATGACTGCATTTGGTTTTGCAGATGCAGTCTGATATCCCATCTCATAAAACTTCTTTGCTACGATCTCACCTTCAGATGGAGAAACTACTGCATATCCACCACCCGGTACGATCAGGATACATGGTCGTGCTTTTTCAACTTCATGAAAATAAAGTTTCATGTTTGGGACAAAACCGCATGCTGCTACATAATTGTATTCTGATTCAGTGCATTCACTACTGCCTCATACATCGGTTTTGCCTGTGGCGCAGCTCCCAGCAGTTCTGCGAGTGTCATTCCATAAGCGAACTGGATCATTGGACCTTCCAGCATTCCCGGTGCCATCTGGTTGAACATCTCAACTGCAAGCGGTTCTGCAACGATTTCGCCAAGTGTGCTGTCCATACTAAATCGCTCTACAACAAGACTTGTCTCTGTATTATATTCGTAATCATATACACCGGAACCAACTTCGTGTACTTCCT
This sequence comes from Mediterraneibacter faecis JCM 15917, assembly GCA_001312505.1. GTDB lineage: Bacteria > Bacillota > Clostridia > Lachnospirales > Lachnospiraceae > Mediterraneibacter > Mediterraneibacter faecis. The sequence goes on along the minus strand of BBDW01000004.1, from coordinate 119,472 downwards.
CTTTTTCCGGAAGAACAATCACAGCTGTTGTATTGGCCGGAACTTCTACATGGACATGAATTTTTCCATTCTTGCAGGATGTGTTTGCCACAATCTTTCCGTAAACAGAATCAAACTCTGTGCCCCCCCACTCTTCAATGCCTTTTACAAACATTGGTTTTACCTGGAATTTCTTATATCCCGGCTCTAACTGAGATAATCCGGCAACTTTACGATACATCCAGTCTCCTACAGAACCATACGCATAATGGTTCAGAGAATTCATTCCTGATTCATCAAATGTTCCGTCTGGTTTGATTGAATTCCAACGCTCCCAGATTGTTGTTGCTCCCATGTTTACTGCATAGAGCCATGACGGATAATCTTCTTTCATGAAGAGAGTTGCAGCCATTTCATGAGCTCCATTTTCAGAAAGTGTATGGCAGATATATGGTGTTCCAACGAATCCTGTAGCTAAATGATTTTTGTGATTTGCAATATTGCTAAGCAATGTATTTAAAATGCGTTTTCTGTCTTTTTCTCTTGCAAGATTAAAATACAGGGAAATAATTGCACCTGTCTGTGTCTCGCTTACGATACGTCCTGTCTCTGTGTAGTATTCTCTCTGGAATGCATCCAAAGTTGTTTCATAAAGATCCGCATACTTTTTCGCTTCTTCGTCTTTTCCCAGCACCTCTGCTGTTTTCTTTACAAGCTCTGTCACATACAGATAGTACGCATTTGCGATCATATATTTATCCGTTGCTCCGGTTCTGTCTGCGCTCTCTTCTTTGTCCAGTGCAAGCCAGTCTCCGTACTGGAATCCGCTCTGCCAGAGACCATTCTCTTCACAGTTGTTCTTGATGTAATCTACCCACTCATGCATACATTTCCAGTTTTCTTCCAGAATACCTTTATCGCCATAAATCTGATAAACCACCCACGGAACGATAACTGCTACATCACTCCATGCAGAAGAACTGTAGGAATCCAAAATATCCGGCACTACATGCGGAACACCCTTTTCAAGAGAAGATTCTGCTGCCACATCACGCATCCATTTTTTGTAAAATAATGCTGTATTTCTGTTAAATGCCGCTGTCCAGGAGAATACCTGCGCATCTCCGGTCCATCCAAGACGCTCGTCTCTCTGCGGACAATCTGTCGGGATATCAAGGAAATTATCTCTCTGGCTCCATATAATATTACTTTGCAGCTGATTTACTTTTTTGTTAGAACAATGGAAATCACCTGTCTTTTCCATATCAGAATGTGTCACACAGGCAATAAACTGATCTGCTGTAAATTCTTCCATTCCTTCCACACAGATATAACGGAATCCGTGGAATGTGAAATGCGGACGGAAAATCTGCTCTTCTCCGTTGCAGATAAATGTATCAATTGATTTTGCCTGACGAAGTGTCTCCGGATAGAAGTTTCCATCTTTGTCCAGTACCTCTGCATGACGGAGTACAATCTTCTGGCCCTTTTCACCTTTCACATGAACCTCAACAACACCTGTGACAATCTGTCCAAAATCAACGAGTTTTTCACCTTTTGGTGTCACAATCAACTCTTTACCCACAATTTTCTCTGTGATACGAACAGGTTCATTCTCCTGTGCTGTTAATACTCCTTTGTCAAAATCTTTAACAACAACATTTCCTTCTATGATTTTCGGTGCATCTGTGTCGATTGTCTCACCCATGTAAATTTCACTGTAACGGATCTCTCCTGTTTTTACAGACCATGTTTCATCGGTAGCGATTACATCTTTGTTTCCATCTTCATATTCAACATGAAGCTCTGCAAATACTCCTGCCTGTGTGCCATAACGATTTGGTTCACAGGTGAATCCTAGGATCCCCTTATACCAGCCGTTTCCAACTGTAATCGCAATTTCATTTTCTGCTGTAAGCTGCTCTGTCACATCATAAATCTGATACTGCAGTCTGTTGTGATAGCTTGTCCATCCCGGTGCCATACGGTAATCACCGACTGTCTGTCCATTCAGTGTCACTTCATATACACCATGTGCAGTTGCATACAGACGGGCTTTCTTTACCTTTTTATCAATTGCAAATGTTTTTCCAAATACCGGGCATGCTGTCTCTTCTTCAGGGAAATCACTTGTGATCATCTTTGCGATAAACTCTGTATTGTTAAAAATTCCTGTCTCAAATGTTCCTTCAATTGCTTCTACATTTCCATGGTTATCTGCCACAGATACCTCTACTTTATAAAGCATTTCATCTGCCAGTTTTTCTCCTTCATAAGAAATCAAAACGGACTGATCTGATGCTTTTTTTCCACTGTTCCAGACAACGTTACCCTTCTCATCTGTTACATTAATTTCATATACTGTCTGGATTGTATTCTGCTCTTCGGACTCTATTTTCCATGAAAATCTTGGTGCCTTGTCTGTCAGTCCGATTGGATTTTCTCTGTATTCTGTTCTAAGATCATATAATTTCATCTATAATTCCTCCATCTTTATATCCTCAAAAAGTCCTTTAGCCAAAAAGGGACAGAAACTTGGTGTCAGCTCCGTCCCCTCATACTACTATCTGCTATTTATTATCTATTTTGCTTCTTTTCTCTTCTGCAGTTCAGCTACGATTTCAGGATATCTCTTCTCAAGGTCATTCTTCAAAAGAAGGATAAACATGATTACGAAAAGTGCAAGTGGAATGTAGATACCGAATGTGAAGATTGCTGTATCTACTGATGCCGGCTGAGCTGCAAGTGCTGCATTGTATCCAGCTGCTGCCAGAAGCCATCCGATCAGAGATGCTCCAATACCGGATCCGATCTTCATTCCGAAAGAGTTCGCACTATTTGTCATACCTACGATACGTTTTCCGAACTTATAATCATTGTACTCAACACAGTTATTTACCATTGCTCCAAACAGACACATCAGAGGAATGTTAGCAAATGTTGCTACTGCTCCACCTACAACACATGTCATAAGGCTGTATGGTGTAAATACTCTCACCAGACAGGCTACTGCTCCCATCGCACAGGAAATCATACAAGTTTTTGTCATACCTAACTTAGATGCCATCGGTCCTGTCAGGATGAATCCGAGGAATGTAGGAATCAGTCCGACTGCTCCGAGAAGTGCTACGATGTTATCATTTCCAAGAATATATTTTGCATAATAGGTACCACCAGATGCACTTAAGCTGTAAGAAATATTCATCAAGAACTGAAGTGCAAGCATGATCACCCAGTATTTATTTTTGAAAAGAATTTTGATTCCTTCTACAAATGGTACATTCTCATCTTCACTTTTTTCTGCAATCTGCACATTTTCTTTTGATGTTTTATAAAGAATAAGCAATGACAGCAGGGAAATTAAACTAAAGACAACCGCCACTTTAATCCATGCACTCTGTGTGCCACCAAGCATATTCGTAATAGGAATTAAAAGGATTGCAATTACCATTCCGGCAATGTATCCAAATGCTGCACGAAAGATTCCCATTTTACCACGTTCTTCAGAACTTTCCGTACGGATCGCCATTAAAGCACTGTAAGGAATTGCCACTGCTGTGTATACAATTGCTGTAATCAGTACGTTCGTGATCAGTACATATGCTGCCTGTAATCCACTTCCCATATTTTTAGGTACGGTAAACAATAAAACGATAGATACGAATGCCGGAATTGCCATTCTTGCAAACCAAGGACGACATTTTCCCTTTGGTGATTTGCCATTATCCATGATTTTTCCCATTGCAAGGTCTGAAAATGCATCAAAAATCTTTGCGATCAGAAGCATCGTTGCAACCATTCCTGCTGCCAGTCCAACCTTCTCTGTATAGAAGTAAGTCAACTGTCCAACCAGACAGCTCATAATATTCAGCGGTAACTGTCCGAGACCATCACCAAGATAATCTGTAAGTCTCATTGATTTCTGAACTCCCATTGAGTCCAGGCCAAGTTCTTTTTTTGTTTTAGCCATTTTTGTCCCTCTCTTATTTTTTCCTTATCCCGTTATTCTCAGCTTACTGTGAATAACAACTCTTTGTTACAATCTCATCCTATAATTGATTCAACGCATTTACCATTTGCTCAAGCATCTCTCTCTTAATTCCCGGAACAAAGCTTAGAAGCTGACGAAGCGGCATACCTTCCATCATCGCTGCCATCATTTCCTGATTCACAACTCCTGACTGATCATTTTCATTTGCTTCTGCATATCCATTGCCGCATCATTCTGTGCCATTCCTTGCATAAATGGTGCCATTACAGTCTGTGCTTTTGGATCACGCATCAGTTCACCAAGGCAAGTATTTAAGGAATATGTTTTTGGAAGTTCTTTTGTAGGATGTACTGTGATTTCTTCCCCTACACACATCTGATCTGCATTTTCACCGATCATCACTTTATAAGTTCCTTCCTCTGCATACCAGTCATGGATCAATGTATTCCAGTAAGCAAATGCTCTCTCATCCAGTGTAAATGTGACTGTCTTCTCTTCTCCTGCTTCTAAGAAAATCTTTTCGAATCCTCTCAGTTCTCTGACTGGACGGACAACTTCTGTCTCAGGTGCTTCTACATAAAGCTGAACGACTGTCTTACCTGCACGATCTCCGGTATTCTTTACTTTAACACTTACTTCTACAGTATCTTTGTCAGACATTTCTTTCTTGTCAACCTGAAGATCACTGTACTCAAATGTCGTATAAGACAAACCATATCCGAATGGGAACGCTGTTTCCATTTTTCTGGATGTGTAATAACGATATCCTACAAACACGCCTTCTCTGTAATCAGAATTATCATATCCCTTTCCATAAGTCAGATAGCAAGGTGTATCTTCCAGACGAAGTGGAAATGTTTCTGCCAGTCGTCCGCAAGGATTTTTTCTTCCTGCAAGCACTTCTGCAACAGCCTTTCCGACTGCTTCTCCTCCAAGATAAGCTTCTAAGATACCTTCCACCTGATCTTTCCACGGCATAATGACTGCGGAACCATTGTGAAGAACAACCACTACGTGTTTCTGTACTTCAAGCACTTTTTCTACAAGCTCATTCTGACAATCCGGAAGATTCATATGCTTTCTGTCATATCCTTCGGATTCAAAGTTATCAGGAAGTCCGAGAAAAAGAACTGCCACATCAGCTTCTGCCGCTGCCTTTACAGCTTTCATCTGGAGCTCTTCGATAACTTCATCTTTCTCATCCTGATATCCTTCTGCAAAAGTCACATTTGCAAGCTCCGGAATCTCCTTTGCCGCTTCCAGTGCTGACTCTACTTTCCAGCTGTTGATGTGAGAGCTTCCGCCGCCCTGATATCTAGGTGTCTTTGCATATTTTCCGATAAATGCAATTTTCTTATCAGAAGTCAGTGGAAGAATTTCATTTTCATTCTTTAATAATACCATGCACTCCGCTTCGATTTCAGCCGCTGCTTTATGATCTTTTTCATAATCGAATACAGCTTTCTCATCACGATTCTCTGTGTAACGGAAAATAATGTTAAGAATTCTTTCACAAGCCTGATCGACTACGCTCTCATCAAGTTTTCCTTCCTGAACTTTCTTCACGATCAGTCGGTCATCCTCATAATCTCCAGGTGGCATCTCAAGGTCAAGCCCTGCTGCAAGTGAAGATACTCTGTCATTTACTGCACCCCCCCAGTCTGAAACAACATATCCGTCAAATCCCCATTCTTCTCTTAAGATCTCTGTCAGATACTCTTTTTTGTCTCCTACAAATTCACCATTAATACGGTTGTAGGAACTCATAACCGTCCATGGTTTTTCTTTCTTAATTGCACCCTCGAAAGATGCAAGATAGATTTCTCTCAGGGTTCTTTCATCCATATCAGATGAGTTTGTCATACGGCGTTTTTCCTGATTGTTTGCAACGAAATGCTTTGCACTTGTTCCAACATTCTTGCTCTGGACTCCTTTGATCAGTGCTGCTGCCATCTCTGTAGATACGAGTGGATCCTCTGAATAATATTCAAAGTTTCTTCCACAAAGTGGAGAACGTTTGATGTTCATTGCAGGTCCGAGGATTGTACTGACATCCATTGCCTGACATTCCTGACCGAGCAGTTCTCCCTGTTTGCGAATCAGCTCACGGTCAAAACTGGATGCTGTCGCACATCCTGCCGGGAAGCAGATTGCCTTCTCACTCTCGTTGATTCCAAGATGGTCAGCTCCCTGTGCCTGCTTTCTCAGTCCATGCGGTCCGTCTGTTACCATAACGGATGGAATTCCAAGACGTTCCACTCCTTTCAGATGCCAGAAGTCTGCTCCGGAACACATTCCGGCTTTTTCTTCCAGTGTCATCTGTGAAATCAGACTCTGAATCTTCTCTTTCTCCATGCTATTACCTCCATTTTTTATGATTTCTTACTTCTTGCTTGTTCTATCGGTTTTTCATCATGGCTTTATAATAACTGGAAAACGGTCGTATTTATTTCATTTTTAAACTTTTATTTATATATTTACACTTTTATTATCTATTTTTCTATTGACTTGGAAAATATTTTCGATTACGCTGATAGAATGTAACGTACATAGCATTTTCACACATAGAACAGAGGCAGAAACTTATGGAAAAAATATATTCCCTGATTAATTTCATAAAAGCTTATTACCCAGACTCGAATATCCCCATGTATCTTTTTTCGGATGAAAAATGTATTTTCTGCATGCCGGAGCAAAACGAACTGACTCATCCTCCATTCCAATATCTTCGGGAACTTTTTTCCGGTTCTGACCGTATCACTTACTGTACGACTGAATATGGAATCATGTTTTGCTCTCTTAGATTAAATCACTGGAAAAACAGTTACATTGTTTTTGGTCCGATCACAACTGTACCTTATTCTGATTCCGACTTGCAACATTTATACAAAGACTACATGGTATCAAACGACAGCCGCCTTGATTTCAATTCCTTTCTTCGTCAGATTCCATGTCTATCCTTGCCTTCTCTGTTGAAAAAATGTATCTTTTTAAATTATTGTCTGCACGAAGAAACCATTTCACTCGACCAGCTTACTTCTGTTGGGCAGACATTTTCTGAAAATGATGTTACGACCGATGCCTCTCTTCTTTTGGAAGAAACTTATCATAAAAAGGAAAATGAGCAACACAACCAGACATATATTCTTGAAGAACAGCTTTTGAAACTTGTCCGCACAGGTAACTGCGAAGGATTTAAGGAATTTATGTATAGCGAAAGTAACTTTCATATCGGTGTCACAGGCTCTACTGCTCTACGTCAGTTAAAAAATAATATTATCATCACAACGACCTTATGTACCCGTGCTGCAATTGAAGGAGGACTGGATTATGACACTGCATATCAGCTCTCTGATTATTTCATCCAATCTTCTGAACGACTGACAAGTGCGGACCGGTTAACTGATCTTCTCGGAAAAGTCAGTTATACTTTTGCAGAAAAGGTGGCACAATCAAAAACGCCCATCTCAACAGACGAGCGCATGCAGAAAGCAATTCGTTATATTCAGCAGAACGTGAATCAGCACCTCACCGTTGGAGATGTTGCTGATTACGTCGGATTCAGCAAATCCTACTTCTCTGCCTATTTTAAAAAAACACTTGGATTCTCTGTCAGTGCATTTATCCTACGTTGCAAACTGGAAGAAGGTAGAGAATTACTGCAGTATACAGATAAATCTATCAGTACGATCAGCGAATTTCTGTGCTTTTCCAGCCAGAGTCATTTTCATACTGCATTCAAAAAACAATTTGGGATAACACCGTCAGAATACAGAAAGCAGCAGAATGATTGATCCTGCTGCTTTCTCTGTATCATACGGTACGATAACCGTTTCCTTATTCATTTCCCTCAACCATATCGAGGTAATCCCCCCCTTTATCAATGTGCATCATAGATACCTGATTCTGATGTCTTCGGAAACCGTATACACAGTCTACATTTCGTATCAGAGACTGTAGACGTTCATCCGGTACACATACGATCAGCTGAAGCTCCAGCTCTCTCGCATAATGAAGACACACTTCGCTTCGCTCCTTATCCATCTTGGAAAATGCTTCATCAAGAAGCACCAGACGGATCTTAGAATCACGGTTTGTCTGCTGCATATAGAGCATCGCAAATCCTGCAAGCAGCGCGACATATTTCGGGTTCTGTCCCTCTCCTCCGGAGTCACGGCCTGCCATATCATCGACTGCATTTTTGCGGATATTTCCATTCTCATCTTCCACCTTTTCATACATACTGAAAGTCAGATAATTACGATAATCCACATACTGTTCCATCTGCTGACGATACTGGCTTAAGGATCTTGCATCTTCCTCCTTCGGAGGCATGAACTTCTCAGTCAGACGCTTGATATCTTCTTCATACTTCTGATAGAACTCATCCTCACCAAGACTTAACTGACCTTCAAATCCGTAGTCATCGAACACTTTGCTGTCTAGTTCAGGTGCTGTAAGCATCTCATAAAACTGTCCATTTTCATTCTGAGCCGGTATGATATCAATCTGGTAGATACTATCTGAGAACTTGATCTTCGCAAGCAGACGGTTGATCTCTTTCTTATGTCTGTAAGCCGCCTTGATTTCACCATGAATGGAAGCAATCACATTTTCACGCAATGTATAGTAAACCAGATTATACTGCTTATCGAATTCTTCCTTGTACTTCGGTTCGAAATCTTTCCTGCACTGATTCAGCACTTTGTCATACACATCATTTTCATGTTCTATTCCTGTAAAACCATAGGCCGGATAAGCATTATTGAACTTATTTCTACTTCTTTGCAGTTCTTCTCTCTCCGTCTCTTCCAACGTTTCCAAAGCATCCTTTTCTTTTGTCTTGTCTCTCTTATAAGCTGCTTCGCTCTGTACTTTTAACGCATCTGCTACTTCATTCTGAAGCTGTTCGTTGACAACAAATCCCTCTGTCAGGAAGTTTATCTTTTCTGAAAATGATTTGATATTACTCTCGATTTGTCCCTGTATCTTCGCATACTGTACTACTTCACTTTGAATGCTATCAAGAATCTCTGCATTTTTCTTAAGCAACTCCAGTAATTCCTGCTTTTTCTTCTTCAGTTCGACGGTCCGGTCGCCTCGTTTCAATTCTTCTACTTCCAGACGTAATTTTTCCTGTTTCTCGTAATAATCCTGAAGCTGTTCCGCTGCTTTTGAAAGATGTAAGATCTGTTCTGTGCTCTGGTTCAGACACTCGAATTTCTGTGCTGCACGCAGTGCCATCTCAACACGGCAGTCCTCTTCCACTTCCTGTTTCAGCTTCGCTGCTTCTTCTTCCAACTCAAGAAGTTTCGCCTTTGACACTTTCGTTCCGATACAGGCATATTTCTCATAATCATTCTTTCTTAAATGTCTGAAAATGTAATTGCTGTAGGAATAACAGTCCTTTGTGACACCATCTCTCGTCTCATGAAGTTCTTCCACCGTCTCACATTTCTTAATGCGGCCTAAGTATCGCTTCAGACAAGTATCTACATAAGCTTCCTCTGCGCGCACACACTCGTACAGTGTATTCTCATCTGCCTTCGGCTTGTCTCTCACGATTGCCGCAGTATCCATGAGTTCGACATCCTCGATCCCCTTCATCTGCTTCATTTTGCGAAATGCTTTCGCAGCATCTAACGTATATTCAGGTGCTGTCACCAGACTGTGTTTCACACGTCCCATACGTCCTTCGATTGCATTTTTCCACTCTTCATCCGTAATATCAAACAAGTCCGCAAAGATATTTACATGGATCGTTCTTCCATACTGAGTACTAAGTATATTCTGTAATTCCTGTCTTGCACGCTTCAATTCCGCACGATATGGTTTTCTGTCATTTTTGAGGTCTTCTACCATCTCCCGCTTCTCTTGAAGTTCTTTCTGATTCTCACGGATTCTTTCGCGGACATCACCTAATTCTGTATTAATATTGTCGAGTGCATCACTTAAATATTGCTTTAGCTTTTCAATCGAATCTTCACTCACAACACCATCTCGGATATCATCAATTCTATGCAGCGCCTGATTGCTCACATAAGCACTGACTTCATCGTCTTCCTCCCAAGCGGAAAGACCTTTTACGATATCTCTCCATTGTTCTGAATTCGTTGCCAGAAGCTGGATCGTATTTTCAATCTCCTTTAGCTCCTTCTCTTTCTGTCCATAATCGCTGGCTTTGAGTTCTGCCTCGACTTCTACCTGTTCTTTCGTATAAGCATCTTTCTCTGCCAAATAAGATTTTCTCTTTTCTTCTTTTTCCTCAATCTTCTTGAGAATATCCTGCAGATCATCCTCTTTCGATTGCAAATGTGCTTTACAATTTTCTATTTCAATATATTTTAAGATCTGTTCCACATAGATCTTATCAGCTCTTGCTTTCTGCAAGGCTAGATTATGCTGACTGATCTCGTCAAGCATTTTAATTCTCTGCTCCAGATCTTCTACGCGTTCCTTGATCTCACGGTAAGCGCCAAGCTGATCACTGATTGTTGCAACTGTATCTTCCTTGCTCTTTGGGAACATATAATCTTTGATAAACTGTCCCGTTCCGTTCGTCATACGAAGTGCAATCGCGCTTTTCTCCATTGTCATCATACGGCCCGGCTCTACATAACCAAAGATTGCATCATAAACCGTTTTCAAATACGCTTCTTTCGATGGATATACACGGTTCACATCTCCGCGACCTCTGTTGTCAGCCGATTCTATCCTGCTTCTACCAATTTTTTAAGTTTCGCGATTGTATACGGGACACCTTCTTCTGTCAAATATTCATCCTCCGGAATCTTTCCGGAATGACTGAAGAAACAATATTTCCTGATGTCTGTATCTGCCTTTCCAACCTCAAATGAAACACCAATACAAGTATGTGTATTCTTTCCTGTATCCTTAATCTCCAAGACGATCTGAGAACAGAAGTCCTGGTCTTCTCGGTTAAAGGAACCGTCTTTCTGCGCTCCTCTAAGATAACTTAGAACACTACGCCTGTTCTTCGCGTCATCTGCCGCTTTATTCAAGAATGTGGAAGATATACTTCCATATAAAACAACCTGGATCGCATCCATAACAGTAGACTTACCAGATCCACTTTTCCCACTGAAAAGATTCACATACTCATGGAACTCCATCACTTTGTGACTGATACCGCCCCAGTTATTCATTAACATTCTAGTAAATATTTTCTTCGACTGTTTCTCTTTCATCTTCCACACCTCCCTCTGCTTCTTCCTGGATTTCCTGTTCAGAAACTTCTTCTGTAATCTCTTCCTCTGCGTACTGATCTTCCTGATATTCTTTGATCAACGCAGTAATATCCATACTTCCACAATATAGATTGATCGTGCTGTAGATATAAATCGGAGTCTCATCCTCAACATTCTGGATTGCTCCCGGCACTTCAATGATCTGATGCTTACTCATCACATATAAAGCTTCTTTCCACTCACCCATCGTAAGCTTATAATTAATCAGATTCGTATTCTTTCCATATTCACGAATCTCCGCCAGATTCGTCACTGTAGCTTTCAAGCCTTCTCCTAAAATCTTATCTCTGTAAATTAATTTAACAAGTAAGATTACTTTTGTAACGGTGGCATTTATCTTTTCTATTGCGATTCCATCTCCATGTAAACGGTAAATGTGTTCCTGTGGGTCATGCACTAATTCACAGCTTAAAACAGACAGATAGTCTTCAATAAACTTTCTATGTCTTGTACAGATCTCATAATGCAGATTGTCTCTTGGGACAAGTGTTACAGGATCATATTTCATCTGTAAAATACATGTCTGTCTGAATAATGCAGCAATTGTTTTCTTCAGGTTATCAGCTTCTGTCACTGACAATTCTTCCATATAATTAACCATCTGATTCTACTCCCTCTATCGTAAGTTTTGAAAATCGGAAACCAGCCTCATTCTCCATCTCCTGCGCCACTTCAATCTGTGCCTTACTGTCCGCAGATTCTGTTGCATGCTGCCATACCATAAATAACTTCTCCAAATCTTCTATTGATTTTACAGTATCTTTTGTCACTGTGAATTTTCCATTCTGTTCATTTTTCTTTCGGAAATCTCTGATCTCTTTCTGCGTATACAGTGGTTCCAGGACAAATTCTGTCATATTCTCTTCCTGTGATTTCTCAGGTGTTACCGCCTGTGGAGTGAACTTTTCCTTCTGATTTTCACGTCTTTGATACAGACTCTTCTCTGTCATAATCTTATATGGCTCCGAAAACCTAAGTTTTGAAGACAACTTATCCAGAATCTCTTCCGACTTGCCACTTTCATTAATCAGATTAATCAGTGCGACTGTCTGATCTTCTTCCATTACACCTTCCATCATAATGTACCGGATTCTTGCTGCGGCACGGCTTGCAAATACTGTCTTTTGTTCAATCAGCTTATTATATCTGCGCTCAATCGCATCAAACTCTCTCGAAATCTTATAGAGCATATCTGTCGCCTCTTCACAGATCTCGATCATTCTTCGCAGACGATAAGATTTTCTCGTATTTTCTTCTTCACTTAAGAGTTCTGTTTCAAATGAATATTTTCTTGCTTCTGTCTTTTCCAGATTTTCTTCGATCAACTCTTTTACAGCTTCTTTGTATCGATAAAAGCTGTCTGTTGTAGTCAATATCGCATATTTTTTGCTATCACTGTTATTGATCTCTTTCACAAGTACTTCCTGGATTCCTCGGAAACTTCTCTGCTTTGACAGTTCATCGAAATAACCTCGCATTCCCTCCTGCATGTTCGCGAGCATCTGCAGAAGTGCTCTTGATGTATGAAGCGCACTTTTTAAAATCTCATTATTCTTCTCTTTGTCTAAACTATAGGTATAGAGATGACTGTATACCGTAAGCACACTCTCTCGTTCCTTACCGTCATTTTCACTGTATAATTTCTGAAATAATTCTACAAACAGCTGACTGTATTCCGGAAATGAAACGACATAACTATTCAACGTTTCATCATAATCCCTTCTAAGCCATCCCCAGTCTTCAAAATGCTTCAGACTGACTGATGCCATGTTGGCTCTGGTGATCAATTCTCCTTCTTCATCGACTCTTGCCTCACTCCAGTCCAGTGCCATCTTCGCCAGTCGTTCATTCATGATCATCTGACACTCTCGTTCCGTAAGCCCGAGAAGAGAATAAGACTGACTGCTCTCCTCATAAAGCGCTACCAGAAACTGCATATAGAATTCCATATATTTACTTCCAAATATTTTATATAGATCCTTTGGAACTTTTTCGACCAGTTTCATGTTTTTTCTTATGTCTCCTTTTTATTCCTATTAAAGTTTCTTTTACATCTTTTTCATTTCTTATAACATCTTCTCTGCTTCAAAAAACTGAGAAAAATGTGCAATGACCGGACATTTTCCCTTCTTTGTCTGAAGCCACTCGATCTCATTCACATTTTCCTTCGGCCGATACAAGATCACTGGCATTCCTATATTCTGTGCTCCTGTCACATCATGTGCGATGCTGTCTCCGATAAAGATACTTTCTTCCACCATCACTCCTGCTTTTTCAACACAGAGATCAAAAAGTTTTCGATGCGGTTTTTCCTCGCCAGCCTCTTCACTTGTCACAATTCCATCAATATACTTACCTAATCCAAGCTTTAATATCTTCCGATACTGGACGTCTGAAGTCATATTGGATCCTATACCGATATAAATGCCTCGCTGTTTCAATTCTTTCATCAACTCTTCAATTCCAGGAGATGGAATAATCTGATCGATCAATGTATCCCAGTACAGATTATACATCTCATACGCATATGGGAAAACCGGCTTTCCAAGTGTCTCCAGCATACACTGAAATCTCACCAGGCGATTATGGTTCACCGCATAATCTCTTCCGGCTCTGTCATCTGCCTTCACCCTTGCCTCGGCAACATATTTCTCCAAGTCTTCTTTTGCTATGCCTAAATTCTCATATGCCCATTCTTTCATCACCGGCATCGTATTATTATGCGCTCCAATGTAATCATAAATGGTGTCATCTATATCAAAAAATACTGCTTTTGTCATCCCAATGTCTCCTGTTTTTTTGCTACTGTCTTGATTGATGTTTTGCATCTTCTGTGCCTTGCATTCAAGAATGCCTCTGCATTCTTGCTGCGAGATGCGCGTCATGCAATGCATGACATACTTCTTCTGCGCATCTCTGCAATCCTGCCGGAGGCTATATCAGATGGGAGTCATCTCACATCTGATATACCCTGCACATTTTGCCTCATTTCATTATAACATGTTTTCATCAAAGAAAAAGAGTTTCGCAAATGACTTTTCCTCTCCATCTGCGAAACTCTTAATATTGATAATCAGCTCTTACTCTGACTTTTCTTCTGCCACCGTTTCTTGTGACTGTATTTCTGTTGCCTGTGTTTCCGGCTCTTTTTCTGTTTCCGGTTCTTTCACTGTTTCTGGCTCTGCTGCTTGTGTCTCTGTCGGCTTCATCAGGATTCTTCCGGACTCCTGCTCTTCTTTCTTTTCTCCATCTGCTTCTTCCGGTTCAGGGATTCCCTTCACTTCACGGAAGATCTTCATGAATTCCTTCCCTGTGATCGTCTCTTTCTCGATCAGGAAGGCTGCAATCTTATCAAGAGCATCTCTGTTCGCACTCAAGAGGCGTTTTGCTTCTTCATAGGAAGCTTTGAGCATCTTCATGATCTCTTCATCGATCTCCGCTGCTGTCGCTTCTCCACAGTTACGAACTGCACGACCGTCTAAGTAACGGCTCTGAACAGATTCAAGTCCCATCAGACCAAAGCGCTCTGACATACCATACTGTGTGATCATTGCTCTGGCGATCTTCGTTGCCTGCTCGATATCGTTCGATGCACCTGTCGTAACAGTGTCAAATACAATCTCTTCTGCTGCACGTCCACCGAGTGCAACAACGATCATTGCTTCAAGTTCTTTCTTCGTATTTAAGAACTTCTCTTCCTCCGGTGTCTGCATTACATAACCGAGTGCTCCCATTGTTCTAGGAACGATTGTGATCTTCTGTACCGGTTCTGTATTCTTCTGAAGTGCTGTAACAAGCGCATGTCCAACCTCATGATAAGATACGATTCTTCGCTCTTCTGCACTCATGATACGGTCTTTCTTCTCTTTACCTACAAGTACAACTTCCACTGCCTCAAAGAGGTCTTTCTGGCTGACAACCTGTCTGCCATGCTTAACTGCAGTGATTGCAGCCTCATTGATCATATTGGCAAGATCTGATCCAACTGCTCCTGAAGTTGCAAGCGCGATCTCTTCCAGATTGACTGTCTCATCCATCTTAACATCCTTCGCATGAACCTTAAGAATCTCGACACGACCTTTCAAATCCGGCTTATCTACTATGATACGGCGATCAAAACGTCCCGGTCTCAACAGCGCCGGATCAAGTACCTCCGGACGGTTTGTTGCTGCAAGAACAAGTAGTCCCTTATTCGTATCGAATCCATCCATCTCTGCAAGAAGCTGGTTTAATGTCTGCTCACGCTCGTCATTACCGCCACCGCCAAGTGCGCTGTCACGGCTCTTACCGATTGCATCGATCTCATCGATAAATACGATACATGGAGCCATCTGCTGTGCCTGTTTGAACAGGTCACGCACACGGGAAGCACCTACACCGACATACATCTCTACGAATGCAGATCCTGACAAGGAGAAGAACGGAACCTTCGCCTCTCCTGCAACTGCTTTCGCAAGAAGTGTCTTACCTGTTCCCGGAGGTCCTACAAGAAGTGCTCCCTTCGGAAGCTTCGCTCCGATACCTGTATATTTTCCAGGATTATGCAGGAAATCAACAACTTCCTGCAAAGACTCCTTCGCTTCATCTTCACCTGCAACATCTAAGAATGTCACACCTGTCTGCTTCTCCATATACATCTTGGCATTGCTCTTGCCGATTCCCATCATGCCGCCGCCCTTAGACATCTTCTTCATAAGGAAATTAAACATGAATACAAGAAGTACGATCGGAAGGATCACTGTGATGAAGACATCCATAATCAGTGAACTTGCCGTATCCGGAATCTGGGATTTAAACTCTACCCCCCCTGCCTTATCTAAACGCTTTACAAGTGTGTCATCTGATACATTTCCTGTGTAATAATCCGGTTCCTTGCTCTTGGAGCTACCCTGCATCTGACTGATCTGGCCAAGCAGACTGTCCATAACATTTTCCTGATCTTCGCTTTCCTTAGAATCTGAACTATCACTCTGGTCTGCAGAAGCTTTCTCATTATCCTTTACTTCTGTAAGTTTTCCCTCTGCCTTTTCCTTTCTGGCGTCATCTGTCAAAACGATATTGATCCTTGAATTGGTAAATGTGACAGACTCTACTTTTCCATTATCAACTAATTTCAGAAATTTATCATAGCTGATCTCAGAAGCGCTTCCGCCCTGCATCATAGAATATAGCCCATAACAACAAAAGTAACCACCAAGGTAGTGAACAAAATAATTCCCCAACCCTGTCGGTTCTTGTTCGGGCCTTTGTTTTTATTGTTATTCTCCATTTTTTTCCTCCAAAACTTAAATAGTGGTTATTTTCCAGCAAATCTTTTACCTTATTTGTAAAAAAACAACTACTTCCTACCATTATAAATAGTGGTTTTCCATAAATCAATAAAAAGATTATGAAAATATTGTAAAAACGTGCCGTTTCATAGTATACTAGAAAAGTAATGCCTGTTTATAACAGATTTATCTGTTAATAATAGTAATAACAGTTCGGCAAAATTTATAGTAAGGAAGATAAAATGATGAAAATTGGATTTGACAATGACAAATATCTGAAAATGCAGTCCGAACATATCCGCGAGCGTATCGGAAAATTCGGTGGCAAACTCTATCTTGAATTCGGTGGAAAGCTTTTTGATGACTATCATGCTTCCCGTGTACTTCCGGGATTTGAACCTGACAGCAAGCTGCGTCTCTTAAAGGAGCTCAGCGACCAGGCTGAGATTGTCTTTGCAATCAGTGCAAAAGACATTGAAAAGAATAAGATTCGTGGGGGGGATCTTGGTATCACTTATGATTCAGACGTGATCCGCCTGATCGGTACTTACCGTGAGCAGGGACTTTTCGTTGGAAGTGTAGTAATCACACAGTTCTCCGGACAGGAAAGTGCACTTCTGTTCAAGAACCGTCTTGAGAACCTTGGAATCTCTGTATACATTCATTACAACATTCCGGGATATCCGTCCAACATTCCACTGATTGTCAGTGAGAATGGTTACGGAAAGAACGATTATATCGAGACTTCACATCCGCTTGTTATTGTAACAGCTCCGGGACCTGGAAGTGGAAAGATGGCTGTCTGCCTGTCTCAGTTATATCAGGAACACCAGCGCGGAATCGAAGCCGGATATGCGAAGTTCGAGACATTCCCTATCTGGAATCTGCCGCTGAAGCACCCGGTAAACCTCGCTTATGAGGCTGCTACAGCTGACCTTAACGATGTAAATATGATCGACCCATATCATCTTGAAGCTTATGGTGTAACAACTGTAAACTACAACCGCGACGTAGAGATTTTTCCTGTTTTAAATACAATCTTCGAGAAGATCTACGGTTCCAGCCCATACAAATCACCTACAGACATGGGGGGTAAATATGGCCGGAAATTGTATCTGTGATGATGAAGCCTGCCGTGAAGCTTCCCGCCAGGAGATCATCCGACGCTACTATGCAGCACTCAATGCGCTTCTGAAAGGTGATGCTTCTGAGAAGGAAGCTGAGAAGATCGAGCTTCTTATGAATATGGAAGGAATTACTGTTTCTGACCGAAAAGTTGCTGTCAAAGCACTGGAGCGTGCTCAGCAGACAGGCGGACCTGCTGCCGCACTGGAGCTTGAAGATGGACGCATCATCACCGGAAAAACTTCCAACCTGCTCGGTGCGAGCGCTGCCCTTCTTGTAAACGTACTGAAGGAACTTGCCGGCATCGACCACAATGTCCATATCATCTCTCCGGAAGCAATTGAACCGATTCAGAAATTGAAAGTGGATTACCTGAACAGCAAGAACCCTCGTCTTCACACAGACGAGATCCTGATTGCACTTTCCGCAAGTGCTGCTGTCAATCCGATTGCTGAGCTTGCACTCTCCCAGCTTCCAAAACTGAAAGGATGCCAGGCTCATACTTCCGTAATGCTTTCAAGTGTTGATATCAAGACATTTAAAAAACTTGGTGTACAGCTCACAAGTGAAGCTGTGAACGAACGTCAGATTTTAAGCTAAAGACAAATCCTTACCAATACAGAAAGATATCACAAAAACCTCTCTGCGGTTTCAGGTATAACCACCTGCTGTCTGAGAGGTTTTTTCTGCATTTCTCCCATTTTACAAAGCTTTTTCGCCTTCCTTCTTTACATTACTTCGTCAAAATCACTTCATCCCATCTTTTTTCTATGTTTTTATCAAAAAAGTATTGTAATTTTTTTCTGAATAGGTGTATACTTGGAAAGTATTTTTTTGATAACAACTATTCACGAAGGAGGAAAGACACTATGGCAGTAAAATATGTATTTGTTACAGGCGGAGTTGTATCCGGTCTTGGAAAAGGAATTACAGCTGCATCTTTGGGACGACTTTTGAAAGCGCGTGGTTACACTGTAACTATGCAGAAATTCGATCCTTACATCAATATTGACCCAGGTACAATGAACCCGGTACAGCACGGAGAAGTTTTTGTTACAGATGACGGTGCAGAAACTGACCTTGACCTTGGTCATTACGAAAGATTTATCGATGAAAGCCTGACAAAGAATTCCAATGTTACAACAGGAAAGATCTATTGGTCCGTTCTTCAGAAAGAACGCCGCGGAGATTTCGGTGGAGGAACTGTTCAGGTAATCCCTCATATTACAAATGAGATCAAGAGCCGTTTCTACCGTAATCCGGCTGCAACAGATACTGAGATTGCTATCATTGAGGTCGGTGGAACTGTTGGTGATATTGAAAGCCAGCCTTTCCTTGAATCCATCCGTCAGTTTCAGCATGAACGCGGAGCAGAAAATGTTATCCTGATCCATGTTACGCTGATTCCTTATTTAAGAGCATCTCAGGAAATGAAGACAAAACCAACACAGGCAAGTGTAAAAGAACTTCAGGGAATGGGAATCCAGCCGGATATCATTGTCTGCCGTTCCGAATATCCACTGGATGATGCAATGAAAAACAAAATTTCTTTGTTCTGTAATCTCCCGGCTGACCATGTACTTCAGAACCTGGACGTAGAATATCTCTACGAGGCACCACTTGCCATGGAGAAAGAACATCTGGCACAGGTTGTATGCGAGTCTCTGCATCTTGACTGCCCGGAACCGGATCTTACAGACTGGACTGAGATGGTTGAAAACCTTCGTCATCCAACACAGGAAGTGACTGTAGCACTGGTTGGAAAATATATCCAGCTTCATGACGCATACATCAGTGTTGTAGAAGCGTTAAAGCACGGCGGAATTTACACACACACAACAGTAAATATCAAATGGATCGATTCCGAAACTGTAACAGAAGAAAATGCTGAAGAACTCTTCTCTGACGTAAGCGGTATTCTTGTTCCTGGTGGATTTGGCCATCGTGGTGTAGAAGGTAAGATCACAGCGATCAAATACGCCCGTACACACAACGTTCCGTTCCTTGGTCTCTGCCTTGGTATGCAGCTGTCTATCGTTGAATTTGCAAGAAATGTCATCGGTTACAAAGACGCACACAGCATGGAACTCAATCCAGATACAACTCATCCGGTCATCCACATCATGTCCGATCAGATTGGTATTGAAGATATTGGTGGTACTTTAAGACTTGGTTCTTATCCATGTGTACTTAAAGACAACTCCCTTGCTTATAAACTGTATGGAAAGAAAGAGATTGAAGAGCGTCATCGTCATCGTTATGAAGTAAACAATGACTACCGTGAAGTTCTTGAAGAAAACGGAATGTCCCTTTGCGGACTTTCACCGGACAGCCGTATTGTAGAGATGGTTGAGATTCCTTCTCATCCATGGTTTATCGCAACTCAGGCGCATCCGGAGCTGAAATCCAGACCAAACAGACCGCATCCACTGTTCAAGGGATTCGTTGAAGCTGCACTGGAGAATCAGAAAGAGAAAAATAAATAGCAAAATTTTAAAAGTCACACTCTAAAGTGGACTCAAAAAAGGATTTGATCGTATCTGGCAAAACCCAGATGAATCAAATCCTTTTTCTATCTGACGACAGATTCTTAAATTCCTGTCCTTCACTTATTATCAGCAGATTTCTTTTTCTCTGCTCTCTTTTTCATGATCAGCTCTTCAATCTTCCATCCTGCCCAGCCCGAGAATAGTCCGACGATCAATCCGCCGAGAACGTCGGTCGGATAATGTACCCCTACATATAATCTCGATAATGCGATCAAAGTAGCCAATACCATTGCCGCAGTTCTCCATTTCTTCGGAAACACTTCCTTGCACTTGTAGATTGCAAATGCTGATGCAAAAGATGCACATGTATGACCGGAAGGGAAGGAAAAATCCTTCTGTTTCTCAATCATAAGATCTAATTCCTGTATCACTTCATACGGTCTTATTCTGGCAACCACATTCTTTATCGCCACATTTGTGATCAGTGTTCCTATAATAAGTGCAAGCGCTGATGCAAGCCCTGCCTTCCTCGTCTTCTTAGGAATCAGCAGAACGATTGTAAGAAGAATCCAAAAAATTCCAAAGTCTCCAAGATGTGTGATTCCTTTCCAGAACCAGTCCATCCAGTCATGACGGATATATTCCTGAATAAAAAGCAGAATGTTCTGATCTAATTGTAAAATAGCGTCCATTTCTTTTTGTCACCTCTTTCAAATCATTTGTAGCTTCTCAAGTTATCGCGGCAGTCGCCAAGGCTCGTGCAAGCACGGACTTTGGCTCGTTGCTCGCGTAAATCATTTTTCCAGAATATTCTCTTTCAAAAACAATTCCTTCACTACAGATTCATATACTACACATTTCTCACATTTCTTAATCTTCTTGAAATACTTCCTTCCATCTGTAAAGATGGGATGAAAATAGAACCACATTTCTTTCATCTTATAAAGAATCGTTCGGTCTCCTGACATTTCTTCACAATATGCCGCATAGAGAACATCATGGAATTTCTTTAGCTCTTCTATCGTTGCGGCACTTCCGCCTTTTAGCTTTCTTCCAAGTGCCGGATCGGCCAGCACGCCGCGCCCCATCATCACAGTATCTGTCTGTGGAAATCTTATTTTCAACTGTTCCATGTCCTCCACAGAACAGATATCCCCCCCATTATAGCAAAGCGGATGTTCGCTATGTTCCACTGCCCATGCATATGTATCAAGCTTTGGTGTGTTCTTATAGAACTCCTTCTGCACACGCGATGAATGATCAGCTCCTTCAGCGGATATTTATTATAGATAGGAAGGATTGTCTCAAACTCCTCCGGATCTTCCATTCCGATTCTTGTTTTGATTGAGATTTCCAGATTACATTTCTCAAAAACCGCATCCAGAAATCGATCCAGCTTCTGTGGCTCATCCAAAAATCCCGCTCCTCTTCCCTTCGTCACAACAGTTCGAGACGGACATCCAAGATTCAGGTTCACTTCTTTATATCCGTAATCTCCAAGTTTCTGAGCTGTGCACAAGAAATCTTCCACGTTATTCGTAAGAATCTGCGGCACTGCATACATTCCCTGATTATGCTCCGGCATCACATCCTTCTTCTCTCTTGTGCTGAAATGTCCTTTCTGATTCGGACTGATAAACGGAATAAAATACTTATCGAATCCGTCAAAGCACTGATGTAATGCATTTCTATAAATATGTCCTGTGATCCCCTCCAATGGGGGGGCAAGATATAAATTCATTGATCGTTCTCCTGACTTTTTCCACTTCTTTGCATTGTTTTTAACAGTAATAACATTTTTATCATACCCCGACTTTCTTGTCAAGAATATTTACTTATGCTAAACTAATGTATATAAGAAAAAATACGAAGGAGGATTTATTTGTTTATGAATACACTAAAAAAATTCATCCACTACTATGGCCCATACAAAACGGTCTTTTTTATTGACCTTCTCTGTGCAGCCATTATCAGTCTTGTGGATCTTGCTTATCCGCAGATTCTACGAAGTGCGACCAAGACACTTTTTACTCAGGATAAAGCAATTATCCTGCAGGCGCTTCCGTGGATTGCGATCGGACTCTTTATGATGTATGTCATCCAAAGCTTCTGCAAATATTATGTCAGCTGTCAGGGACATATCATGGGCGCTAAGATGGAGCGGGATATGCGTCAGGAACTCTTCGAACACTATGAAGAGCTGTCCTTTTCCTATTACAGTCAGAACAACTCCGGTCAGATGATGAGTAAGCTGGTCAGTGACCTGTTCGACATTTCCGAGTTTGCACACCATGGCCCGGAGAACTTATTTATCTCATTAGTTAAGATCGTCGGATCCTTTATTTTCCTTTTCTTAATTAATAAGAAGCTGGCTCTTCCGCTGATCGTACTTGTGATCTTGATGTTCCTCTTCTCTTTCCGACAGAATCAGAAGATGCAGCGCACCTTTATGGAAAACAGAAAAAAATCGGTGATGTCAATGCGAGCCTTCAAGATACTTTATCCGGGATCCGCGTTGTCCAGTCTTTTACAAATGAAGAGATCGAAAAGGAAAAATTCCAGAAGAGCAATCACGCCTTCCTTGTCTCCAAGAAAGACAATTACAGATGCATGGGCGAATTCATGAGCTCCAATCTCTTTTTCCAGGGAATGATGTATCTAGTCACACTTGTATACGGCGGCTATCTGATTGCCAACAATGAAATGTCAGCTGCTGATCTTGCGATGTATGCTCTTTATATCGGAATCTTTATCAGCCGATCCAGATTCTCGTAGAGCTGATGGAAATGATGCAGAAAGGGCTTTCCGGTTTCCGCCGTTTCCTTGATGTTATGGAAACCGAACCTGAGATTCAGGATGCACCGGATGCAGTAGAACTCAAAGATGTGAAAGGCCGTGTCTGCTACGAAGATGTCTCCTTCCATTACAGCGACGATGAAACGACTGTTCTCTCTCACGTATCGATCGAGATTCCTGCTGGGAAGTCAGTTGCATTGGTCGGTCCATCCGGCGGTGGAAAGACAACAATCTGTTCCCTGTTGCCTCGCTTCTACGACGTAACTGGCGGACGCGTCACAGTAGACGGACAGGATATCCGCTCTCTTACATTGAAGAGTCTTAGAAGCCAGATTGGTGTCGTTCAGCAGGATGTCTACCTCTTCTCCGGTTCCATCCGCGACAACATTGCCTATGGCAAGCCGGATGCGACAGAAGAAGAAATCATCGAAGCAGCAAAATGTGCAAACATCCATGACTTTATCATGGAACTGCCTGATCAGTACGATACATTCGTCGGCGAGCGCGGCGCAAGACTTTCCGGTGGTCAGAAACAGCGTATCTCGATTGCCCGTGTCTTCTTAAAGAATCCACCGATCCTGATCCTTGATGAAGCAACCAGTGCTCTTGATAACGAGAGTGAACGCTGGATCCAGCACAGTCTGGAAGAACTGTCCAAGAACAGAACGACCATCACAATCGCACACCGTCTGTCCACGATCAAAAATGCAGATGAGATTATTGTTATTACAGAAAATGGTATCGCAGAGCGCGGAACACATGAAACTCTGCTTGAGAAAAATGGTATTTATGCCGGATATTATAATATGACATAACTGTTCAGAGCCAAGCAAAATTTCATAAAACAGGTGTAAAATGCTTGCATTTTTAAGATTGTTTTTGAAATTTTATTTGGCGGATACGCCACACCGACGAAATGCGTAGCATTTTGGAGGTTGGCTCTGAACAGTTACAATATAGCATAAAATAAGAATCTCCCGTAGAAATCAGTATTTTCATACTTGAACTTCTTCGGGAGATTCTTATTTTTGTTGTTTCGGGTAACTATTCTTACTCTTCTACTTCAATCTTACGGATTGTTTTCTTTGCAATCTCATCCTTGATTGCTTCGATGAATTCTCCAAGATCCTTAGAACCTTCATCTCCAAGATATCTGCTTCTTACAGATACTTTCTGCTCTTCCTCTTCCTTCGCTCCAACAATTAAGAGATATGGAACTCTGTTCAGACGAGCCTCACGGATCTTGTATCCCATCTTCTCGGAACGTCCATCTACTGAGCAGCGGATATTAGCTTCTTTAAGCTGTGCTTCCACTTTCGCTGCATAATCATTGTATTTATCAGAAATCGGAATCACACGAACCTGCTCCGGACACAGCCATGTTGGGAACATTCCTGCATATTTCTCGATCAGCCATGCCAGTGTTCTCTCGTAGCATCCCACAGATGTACGGTGGATGATGTACGGACGCTGTTTGTCACCATTCTCATCGATATAGTACATATCAAACTGCTCAGCAAGAAGCGCATCCCACTGGATTGTGATCATTGTGTCTTCCTTACCATATACGTTCTTCGCATTGATATCAACCTTCGGTCCGTAGAATGCTGCTTCTCCGACATCCTCTACGAATGGAATGTTGAGTTCCTGAAGCATTGTACGGATATGACCTTCTGTCTCTTCCCATACTTCCGGTGCTCCAATATATTTCTTAGTATCTGTTGGATCCCATTTAGAAAGGTGATATGTTACATCCTCTTCTACTCCGAGAACCTGCAGACAATACTGTGCAAGTGCGATACAATCTTTGAACTCTTTTACCATCTGATCTGGTCTTACTACTAAATGTCCCTCAGAGATCGTGAACTGACGAACACGTGTCAGACCATGCATCTCTCCGGAATCCTCGTTACGGAACAGTGTAGATGTCTCACCGTAGCGAAGTGGCAGATCACGGTAGCTGTGCTGCTCTGCTTTGTATACATAATACTGGAATGGACATGTCATCGGACGAAGAGCAAATACTTCTTTATCTTTCTCCTCATCTCCTAAAACGAACATTCCTTCTTTATAGTGATCCCAGTGTCCGGAAATTTTATAAAGATCGCTCTTTGCCATAAGTGGTGTCTTTGTACGGATATATCCACGTTTTGCCTCTTCATCTTCAATCCAGCGCTGCAGTTCCTGCATGATAATAACACCGTTTGGCATGATCAGCGGAAGTCCCTGTCCGATTACATCTACCGTTGTGAAAAGCTTCATCTCACGACCAAGTTTATTATGGTCACGTTTCTTTGCTTCCTCTAACTGTGTCAGATGCTCTTTCAGTTCATCCTTTGTTGCATAAGCTGTACCGTAAATACGTGTCAGCATATGCTTGTTCTCATCACCTCTCCAGTAAGCTCCTGAAGATGATAACAGCTTGAATGCTTTGATTCCCTTTGTGCTCATCAGGTGCGGGCCTGCACATAAGTCAACCCAGTCTCCCTGAGAATAGAAGGAAATCTCTTCTCCTTCCGGAAGATCCTCGATCAGTTCAACCTTGTATGGCTCATTTTTCTCTTTGAAAAATGCAATCGCATCCTCTCTTGATTTTGTAAATCTTTCGATCTTTGCGCCTTTTTTGATAATCTTCTTCATTTCTTTTTCGATAGCGTCAAGGTCATCTCTTGAAAATGACTGACATTCGAAATCATAGTAAAATCCTGTATCAATAGAAGGTCCGATTGCAACCTTTGCCTCTGGGAAAAGTGTCTGAACTGCTTCTGCCATTACGTGGGATGCTGTGTGACGAAGTACTGCCAGTCCCTTCTCATCTCTTGCTGTAAGGATGTTCAGTTCACAGTCTTTATCAAGAACTGTACGAAGGTCTACAACCTCTCCATCTACTTCTCCTGCACAGGCTGCGCGTGCAAGTCCTTCACTGATGTCAAATGCAACGTCGATCACTGACTTTGCTTCTGAATATTCTTTTTTTGATCCATCTTTTAATGTAATAATCATTTTCGCTTCCTCCTATTTTCTTCAAGTAACTATGCATGCTTTCATTCGGGGGATTCTATGGAAAAAGAAAAGACTCTATCTATCCCCCCCTGCACTCACATGCAAGGGACGGATAAAGTCTGATTATCAATTACTTTACTATCCGCGGTTCCACCCTTTTTGTTTTCAAGATCACAGTAAATGTACTGCTTTAAAACCACTTCATTCATGATTATAACGGAATCACCGGACCGGATTGGGGCCACTCAGAGGTAGTCTTCAAATGATTCCTGCTAAGATACTTCCAGCAAATGTATCTCTCTCTGTAACATTCCACATCCTACTCGTCTCGTCATCGTGTTATCGGCTAAGAACTATGTTGCTTTATAATCCTTAACTTCTTCTGACCATCATTATAGCATTCAATCGAGGATTGTCAACGCTATTTTTACAGTTTTTTCAGTTTTTAGATGATCTTCTTTTTCTTGAAGATCAAAATACAGATCACGATAATGACAATACTAAGTGCCATTACCGCCGGATATCCATTTTCAAGTCCAGGCATATCTTTAAAGTTCATTCCAAACCATCCCGTGATCAATGTCAGTGGGAAGAAAATCGTAGAAATCACTGTTAAAAACTGCATATTGTTATTCTGTCTATTATCAATCTGAGACTGGTAAGCCTCCTTTACCTGACGGCATATTCCAACAGATGAGAAGTACGGCTCATCAGACGGTCTGCACGGTCAGTAAGTGTTCCGAAATATTTCAATTGATCATTCAAAAACAATCCATTCTCGTTCTCTTCAAGCTCTTTTGTCAAGTCCATCATCTCATCATAATAGCTTCTCAGATTCAGAAGTTCCCTTCGGATCGGCATCAGTCGGTTCTGGATCGTATCTGTATGATCCTGGGACACATCCTCTTCCATCCGAAGAAGTCTACGCTCATAGGCCACAAGGATCTCCAGATCCCTGCTCATGAATTCTGCTATGTAATTATAGAGGAAACGTTCTTTCGTCTCACCCTGATGCATTCGTTTCCTCTTGATCCTATTAATAAGCCGCTCAGAAAATGTTTCATCATCTACGATAACAACATTATTTTCATTTACAAACATGTACATTCGGTATCTGCTTCCTAATACATCAAGAAGCTTTGGAATGCAGAAAGTTCCTACCATACATTCCTGCTGATTCTCAATCTTACAGAATCCGATCTTCGCAATCTGGATCTCACTTTCATATATGATCCCTACTGTTGCCAATGTCTCCTCCGCATGATTGGAATCTGTGAGGAACACAGCAGGACACTTTTCTTTCTCCCATTCTTCCTGACTGATCTCTGTCAGACGTTCCCCCCCGAATTTATAGATCATTCTATCACCTTATTTTCTGTCTGTTGTACAGCCCCCCCTCCAGCTGATTACTACTGTTCACTGCTGCTTTCGCATAGGCTTCCTGGTAAAGAAGTTCCTGTGAGTTAATTGGCTGTCCCTTACATTCTACCACAGAATAGGCTCCTTTTGCATCCTCCTTTCGCGCTTTTTTGTTATCACTTAACATCAAATCAAAAAGATCCTGCAGACGTTTCTTTAATCGTTCGGAATAAACTGGCGCTGCAACCTCTACACGCTTCACTGTATTTCGTGTCATGAAATCAGCAGATCCGATATAATACTGTGCCTCTTCTCCATTTCCGAAGATATAGATTCTGGAATGTTCCAGGAATCTTCCGACAACACTGATCACATGAATATTCTCTGTCTCACCTTCCACACCTGGGATCAGACAGCAGATACCTCTGACGATCATGTCAATCTTCACACCAGCCTTAGACGCATCGATTAATTTATCAATGATACGCTTATCTGTCAGAGAATTCATTTTCAGGCCGATGTATGCAGTCTCTCCATTTTTCTGTTTCTGGATCTGTTCCTCGATTTTCTCGATCACTTTAGACTGAAGGCATTTTGGTGCAACGAGTAAATGTTCCATATCTTCAACTACTTCACCTTTAGCCAGTGCCTGGAAAACTCTTGCGGCATCCATTCCAATCTGCTCATTCGCTGTCATAAGAGAGAGGTCTGTATAAAGTCTTGCGGTCTTCTCGTTGTAGTTTCCTGTTCCGATCTGTGTGATGTACTGGATTCCATTTTCCCCTCTGCGTGTGATCAGGCACAGCTTGGAGTGTACTTTATAATGCTCCAGTCCGTAGATGATCTGGCATCCGGCCTCTTCGAGCATTCTGGACCAGCGGATATTATTCTCCTCATCAAAACGTGCACGAAGCTCTACGAGAACAACTACTTCTTTTCCATTCTCTGCCGCCTCGCAAAGTGCCTCGATGACCTTACTCTGTTTTGCCAGTCGGTACAATGTCATCTTAATGGAAATGACACTGTCATCCTCTGCTGCTTCTGTCAGCATTTTCAGGAAAGGTCTGATAGAATCATAAGGATAGGATAACAGCTTGTCTTCCTGTGTGATCTGCTGTAAAATGCTCTGTCCATCCTTGAATTCCGGACTCTTCTGCGGCACGCGCTTTTCATAGAAGAGCTCTGTATTTCTGCGCAGAAGATCCTGAAGCTGGAACACGAAAGAAACATCCAGTGGTGCTTCACTACGGAATACTCTATCCGGAGTTACATCCAGGTATCTGCACAATGCGTCTACAACAGTTTCATCCATCTCTCTGGAAAGATCAATACGCACCGGAGAGAGTTTCTTTCTCTGCTTCATCAGATCTTCCATAAACTCACGATAATCAAGATCCTCATCATAAGCCGCATCGGCATCGATATCCGCATTTCTTACGACCTTCAATAAAGATTTCCCCCCCTTTACCTTGTATCCCTTAAAGACTTTGCCAATATAATGAAGAATCAGATCTTCAATGAGCATATATCTTCCTTTTCCACCGGGAAGTTCAACCATTCTTGTCAGCATATTGTTGGAGCATGGAATGATTCCGATTCTTTCCTTCTTATTTCTCGTCTCAAGAACAACGACTGCGTAAATTTCTCCATTTTTTAAGAAAGGAAATGGTTGTCTCTTACCGACGATTGTCGGTGAACTTAAAGGCATGATCTCCTTCATAAAATACTTCTCAAGAAATTTTTTCTCCTCTGATTTTGCAGAAGCATGATTAATCAATGTAATTCCGTACTCTTCAATCTTCTTCATCAGCTTCTCATAAGCCTTATCTTTTCTCTGATTCAGCTTCTTAACTTCTTTAATGATTGCACGGATCTGTTCTGCTGAAGTCATCTTTGTCTTATTCTCTCTGATCTCTGTACTGATCAGCATCTGATCCTGAAGTGATCCGACACGCACACGGAAGAATTCATCCAGATTACTCTGATAGATTGACACAAATGTCATACGCTCGCACAGCGGTACTTCCGGGTTTTCTGCTTCCTCCAATACTCTTTCATTGAACTTCAACCAGGATAATTCACGGTTCATGTATACATTACTCATTTTAATTTTCTCCATCCTTTAACACATTTTGTTGCCATTTGCAATTAGCTTAAATTTACAGTCAAGGCGTTCTGCCGCTCTTCTGCACATGATCATACGCTCCAGAAAGATTTCAAAATAATCCATAACGGTGCAGATTTCATCATCTAGCTCCAGTTCCATCTGAATTACTTTCTTCTCTTTTTGAATTGTCAACTTCGTTGACAGGGCTGCATAATTTACCCTGTCATGTATGTCAAATGTTGCCGGAACCGGATTCTGTACACGGTTTCGTCTTACATCTGTCTTATCTGCCAGTATCAGTGCAGCTGATACCGGATCCACAGCATCTCCGGTTGCCTCGTCATGGTGACCGATTGCTGTCATAATTACCAGAACATCTTTCAATGACATCTCTGTATCCTTTAATATCTGATATGCCAGCAGTGCACCGCTGTGTGCATGATCATGCCTGTTAATACTATTTCCGATGTCATGCATATAACCTGCGATTCTTGCAAGTTCAATCTTATGTTTTCCATATCCGAGCTCTGTCAGAATCTTGCCTGCAGTATCTGATACTTTTGCGGCATGTTTTTTGGAATGTTCTGTATATCCAAGCTCTTTTAAAGTAGCATTTCCCTGTTCGATCAACAGATTTATTTCTTCTATCTCCCGAATCTCTTTATATGTTGTTTTCAAAGTCTTTTTACTGCCTCCATTGCAAGTTCTGAACGTTCGCATTCTTCTGCTGTCATCGTCAGTTGCCAGCACAATGGACTTCCTTTCATATGTTCTGCCGCATAACTCAGACCATTGGTTCTCTCATCCAGGAACGGACGGTCTATCTGATTCGGATCTCCTAAAAGAATGATCTTCGTATCCTTTCCTGCTCTTGTGATAATGCCTTTGATCTGATCCGGCGTTGTATTCTGCGCTTCATCAATGATCAGATACGTCTTGACGATCGACCGGCCACGGATAAAATTCAGTGCCTCTGCCTGAATGAAACCTCTGGAATAAATTTCCTCCACTTTATCCCGCAATACCTCTTCGTCTTTATAACGCTCGTCCTCATTCGAATCAAGCAACTGCTCCAGGTTATCAAGGACCGGGCGCATCAACGGAGAAATCTTTTCCTGTTCATCTCCCGGAAGGAATCCGATTCCTTCGTCAAATTGCGCATTCGGTCTACAGACAAGAATCTTTCTGTATTCGCCTGTCGGATGATTCATCAATTTTTCCAGACCTACTGCAAGAGAATAAAATGTCTTGCTTGTTCCGGCCATTCCTTTGACAATAACAAGCGGTGCTTTCTCTGCTGGCTGCATCAAAGCTTCCTGTAAGAAATACTGTCCTGCATTTCTTGGAGAAATTCCATACGGAGAACTCTTTCTAAATTCCAGTTTCCGAAGGATTCCATGCTCCACTCTTCCAAGATGTGTCTTCTTTCTTGCCTGATCTGATTTAATGATCACAAACTGATTTTCCAAAAGATTAGGACAAAATGCTTTCTCATTCTCATCTAATTGATAAACTTCATCCACCGGTATTCCCTTTTTCTTAAAATCCTTAAACAATTCATCCGGTGCATAAACTTCACATCTTCCGGTATACTGTCTGTCATGAGCTATCACCTGCTCGGAAATAAAATCTTCTGCACACAGATCCAACACCTGTGCTTTAATTCGAAGCAGGATATCTTTCGTCACAAGAACAACCTGTTCTTTTCTTGATTTCTTTAATCCAAGGCAAACCTTTAAGATTCTGTTATCTGCGACCTCCAGAGATAAATCTACCGGAAGTTCAACATCTACAAAATTCTTTTCAACCCAACAGATTTCTCCATTCTCAAGGGATACACCCTCCAGAAGATTCCCCTTCTGACGCAGTTCTTCAAGCAGACGGATACATTTTCTTGCATTGGCTCCTGTCTCGCCATCTGCTTTTTTCAAATGATCAAGTTCTTCCAATACAACCATCGGGAGAACGACCAGATTATCCTCAAAACTAAAAAGCGCATTTGGGGGGGACTGAATCAGAACATTGGTATCCATCACATAAATTTTAATCATATAATAATGCCCTCTCTGAGTCTTTGTTGTCATCTTAAATACAAAGCTGACAACATTCTTTTCCATTTTTCTGTTCTATTTTACAAATGCTGCTTTACATTCTGATATGATTTATGTTAAATCCATGTAAAACAAATTTCTCTATTGCGCCTTTCTTACGCTTGTTTTCAGCTTCCTATAAACACAAAACACCTTGAAGAGATTTTTTACTAATACCTCCTCAAGGTGTTTCGCAATATTAAACGATTATCTTTCATTCTTATTTTACATTCTCACCGCGCTCTTACACTTCCGGCAATTCTTTTACAAATTCCAGTAACTCTTCCATCGAGCCCTGATATTCGGAGTCGATCGGAAGGTTTTTCTTATTCTCCATCGTATCTGTGATAAGAAATACAGGAACTCCAAGCGCACGGATCGCAAGATCTTCCTCCACGTCATTTCCAACCATCAGACACTCTGACGGATCAAGCTCAAACTGTTCCAAAATTTGACGGAAATATTCCGGATTTGGCTTACAATATACATGATCTTCATATGTTGTAATAATCTTAAAATCTTCCGGATCCAGTCCCGCCCAGTCGATACGATTCATTGTTGCACATCTTGGAAAGATCGGGTTCGTTGCAAGATAAACTTCAATGCCTTTCTTCTTCGCCTCTTTTATAACCATATCTGAAAGTGGTGTCGGCTGTGTCGTGCACTTGGCCTGATTGAATTCATCCTCATAAAATGCATCTGCGATTGCCTCTGATTCTTCCACAGAAAGCGGCAGGAATTCATCAATATAACTCCAGAATGCCTCTCGATTTGTTCTGGAACCATCATTTTTCACCATCGCCTCATAGCCTTTCCATACTGCACCAATGAATCCTTTTGGATCCATTTCCACGCCTTTCTTCAAATATGCCTTTGCAAGAAGCGGCATATAAAAACGGACAAATTCGTCCTGTACCATCGGTAAAAGTGTTCCGTCTAAGTCAAATAAAATATGTTTAATCGCCATCTTTTTCTCCTTCTTTCAATCTTTGTGCTCTTCTCTGATTGCTGATGACTCTTATAATGTCGGTCATAGAATAAGCCCTTTTTATCATAATAGTAACATTATACTCTCATATATTTCCTTCTATCAAGCAAATTATCATTCAGAACATACCACTTCATAAAAGTTGTTACTGTTCACAGTACCTGTGACCAGCAACGCATCTCGCCATTTAAAATCGCCTTTGGCGATGGGCGAGATGCCATTCAAGATAAAACGTGCATCCTCCGTGCCAATCAGCGTAGTGATTGACACGGGAGTGAACAGTAACTAAAAGTTTCACATTTCTTATTATCTATACTGCAGATACTCCAGGAACCGCTTCACCGCCGGAGTTGCACCTTTTCTGTTACGCATGGCAAGTCCTATATTACGATACGCCGGGATTTCCAGTTCTCGTGTAACAATTCGATACGGAATCCGTTTCAAAATCAGTTCCGGCAAAACACTGATTCCAAGCCCACTCTCAACCATCGCCATGATCGCGTAGTCATCCCATGTTGTGAAATGTACTTTCGGCTTTAAATTACTTCTTTCAAAGATCTCAGAAACTTCTGCCTTAGCACCTTTCTCCAATAGCATAAACGGTTCCTCACAAAGCGCACTGACCGGAATCTTCTGAAGTTCTGTCAGCGGATGTCCTTCCGGAAGCACGACAAGCAGCCTATCCTGCTCCAGGAAAATTGTATCCATCTCATCCCTTACCGGCAATCTTGTGAATCCACAGTCAATTCGCCCTTCCATGATCCATTCTTCAATATCCGTATAATCACCCAAAAGCATCTCGTAATCAATGTTTGGATAATTTTTCTGAAATTCCTTGATAATATTCGGCAGCCAATGTGTTGCTACGCTGGAAAATGTACCGATACGGATCAATCCTGACTTTAACCCTTGAAGCTCATCAACTTCCAATTGAAGTTTCTCGTATTCTCTGCAGACCCGTTCCGCATAAGGAAGTAACTTCATCCCGCTGCTTGTAAGCTTTACTCCTGACTTGCTTCGTTCAAGCAGAACTACCTTCCATTCCTTTTCCAGATCATTGATCATTCGGCTGATCCCGGACTGGGAATAACTCAACTGTTCCGCTGCCTTTGTAAAACTTCCACACTCTACTGTCTTAACAAATGCCATGTATTTCTGAATACTTCCATCCATGAATTTAACACTCCTTTCGCTTTACATTTTCCCATCTGTTTTCGCTACGAAAAATCTCTTCACTTACTTTATATTTAATTTTGTCATGTAATCCATGAGAAACATTCGCTTTTGTAATTGATAACTGTATGATACTATAAAACAGTCGAGGAGACAAGGCTGGTTGTTAACTGACATCCGGAAATTATTTTAAAAGATATTCAGCAAGGAGTTATGTATTATGGGACTTTATAATAATCGAATCGTAGTAAAAGTTGGAACATCTACACTTACCAATGACGCCGGAAAGAGCGATCTTCGTACAACAGACCGTCTTGCCTGTGTACTTTCTGATATCCAGAACATGGGATATGAAGTTGTACTCGTTTCCTCCGGAGCGATCGCAGTCGGAAGAAATAAACTGAACATGACTGCTAAACCAGACAGTATGCGTATGAAACAGGCTGCTGCTGCAGTTGGACAGTGTAGTCTGATGTATCTGTATGACAAGTTCTTCGGTGACTATGACAAGACAGTTGCCCAGATCCTGCTCAATGCAGATGATATTGAAGAAGAAGAAAAAAAGGAAAATCTGATCAATACATTCAATGCGCTTCTCGAGATGGGTGTAATCCCGATTGTAAACGAAAATGACTCCGTAAGCTATAAAGAAATCGAATCCGAGGATCGTCTCTTCGGTGATAACGACATGCTCTCAGCTGTCGTTGCAGTACTCTGCCGCGCAAAGCATCTGGTCATTTTCTCCGACATTGATGGATTTTATGATCACGATCCAAGATTGTATCCAAATGCACAGCTAATCGATCAGATTGATACAATTGATGACAGCGTCTATGCTTTAGCCGGTGGCGCAGGTTCCCGACGTGGAACAGGCGGAATGCGTACAAAACTTCAGGCCGCATCCCTTGCCACTTCCCAGGGAACAAACACAATTGTTACAAACGGAAAGCATCCGGAAGTCCTTTATGATATTGTAAAAGGCGGAAGAGCCGGCACATTATTCCCGGGAAAAATCTGATTCTTTCAGTAACATATTATAATTAATAAAAACGGATTAAAATCAGAAAATGCTTTGTTTTTGTTTCTTCTGACTTTAATCCGTTTCTTTTCATCATTTCTGCAACTCGTTTGCGCTATCTTTTTGCTCCATCTCCTGTTTCCAGTAGATACGAAGCTTCTTCTCATCCAATCCATTCACAAATCGCTTCTTATATACAAGAAATTCCTCCAGATCCATCAAAATATGATACAGAAGTGCTCGTCCTTCGAACTCTTCGCGCGTCTTTGGAAGTTCTTCTTGCTTCATTTGCTCCGAAATCTCTTCCAACTTCTCAATCTGCTGATCTGGAATATTCATCTCAACAACATAATCTGCCATATACATGATATAATCTGCGATCACAAGTGCCTGCTTCGGCATCTTACGGATCTTCTTGATCTCATAATGCAGGTTATGAAGTACCTGCAGCTGCGCCAGACGCATTTCAAAGTAATCTATATAGTATCCCGGATGCGAATGAAATGTATTATCCTGGTAATCATACGCTGCCTTGATAAATTCATGCATTCTCCCCCCCTCAAAGGCGATGATCTGATCCCAGACATTAATCTCCATATCTTTATTATGAAGATACGCTGCAAGTTCACACAAAAGAATCTGTAGCTGATTCTCTGTCTCCCTCATATAACGAATCAGATCCTGTCTCTGTCCTTCATAATCATAGAACAAATTCAGTACAATCGCGATTGTGATTCCAATCATTACTAAAAACAGCTCATTGCGAATAAACTCCGGACTAAAATCTCTTGTCATAAGAAAATGTGTGCCGATAACGGCATTTACCGAAATTGTTGCCGACCATCCAAGACTATGACTGACCGCAACGATCAGAAATACATAGATTCCATACGCAAGCCAGGAACTCGTCATATGTCCAAATGTCAACGCCGCCAGAACTACCGCCAAAACAAATGTCGCCATACGATAAAAAGATAATTTCACCGTCTCCCATTTTGTTGTTACCAACGTAAGCAGTGTGATACTTCCGGCAGATGCCTCATACTCCAATCCCAGTATATGCGCTAGATAAATTGCTACACTGCTGCCCACCGCAATCTTAATTGCCTGCAGCAGGACTCTTTTTACTTGTCGTGCTTTTTCCATCGTCCTCCCTTTCCAATTTTCTAACCCATCATCTGATTTATATTTTATCATCATATTTGCGATATAATCCAGTGTTTTTTTAACACATCTTGTACGAAATGACGAACATGAGGTGCCTTTGCTACCATAGCAATTGCTCACTAACAAATCTAGATAAAACTTTGTTTATAGAAAAAGGGGTGATTACAACCTACATACGTATGTAATCACCCCTATAACAATTCAACCTATTTTTCTGTTTTTTCTGTTTCTTCTGCCTTCTTCTCCCATCTTTCTACAAAAGCATCAGCATAAGAAAGATAGTATTCTCGAAGTCCCATTCGGATCTTCTGCTCACTATTCTCTGCAATACCTTCTGTGATACGGCGAAGCTGCTCTAACTTCTGCTGCTTATCTCCCATTTTCTCAATTGCATAAGCTACATAACCATCCATCGTCTTCCCCTGAAGCTGTGACAGATATGGATTCTCAAACAAACTGATGAGTCTCTCCTGATAAACCATCTCCACTCTGCCTTCTTCTCTGGTCTCAACGCATTCTCCATGCCGGAAAGTATCTGGAAAAGCTGCTCGCTTGGAGTTTTCTCAATCTCTTGCTCAAGGAAAAGCTTGCTCTGTCCATCTTCTTCGAATTCTGTCTGACTCGTTTGTTCCACATTTTTCCTTCGAAGCATCTGCTCTTTCTTTGCAACTAAGATCGTATTCTCTGCTGCCATCGCTGCAATCACATGAAATACATCATGAATCTGCTGTGCGCTCAAAACTACTGCCTGGATATGGCGGTTTGGAAGACGTACCGCAAATCCCTCCTGAACAAGATTCTGTAATGCCTCACGGATCGGCATTCTTGAAACACCAAGACGCTCTGCAAGTGCTTCCTGTGCCAGCTCTTCTCCCGGTTTCATAACTCCTGAAAGAATCTCCTCTTTAATTAACTGCACAATGTAATCTTTTGTCTGTACTGATGCCATATTTTCACCCTCTGTATTTTTTCTATTTCTCTGCTTCTGTCTAATCTTGTTTTAAAAGAATTAATTTTTATTTCTTTTTACTTTATTAGAGAAAATTTTTCATCTTTTTTATAAACTCGTAACAATATTGTATCCATTTTCATTTCCTTCGTCAAGATGCTTTTTCGTATCCGTTCTAAGTTCGTTATAAGTGCGCATCCTGAGCGGAGCGTTTTATATATTAGGAAAGAACTTTCCTAATATATAAAAAACCGCTGCTGATTCCAGATACAACTGAAATCAACAACGGTCTTTACTCTTCAGCCGAAAATCGGACTCGAACCGACGACCCCTTCATTACGAGTGAAGTGCTCTACCAACTGAGCTATTTCGGCATATGGTCGTCAATTCTGACGACCTTTGTTATTATATCGCGTTTGGATATAAATTTCAACCTCTTTTTTAATCAACTTCTATAGACTTTTATCATTCTAATAAATAATAACTAATGATTTGCCATATGAACTGTCAACTGATTATATGGGATGTCAATGCCTTCCTCATCAAAAGACATTTTAATCTCCTCAAGGATTCTCCAGCGCGTTGCCCAGTAAGCTTCTGTCTTCACCCAGGCTCTAAGTCCGATCACAACACTGCTGTCTGCAAGTTCTGATATGAACACTTTAATCTCTTCATCCTGAATAACATCTTCATCCTTCAGTAGAAGATTCTCTACGATCTCTTTTGCTTTCTTCAGATCAGATTCATAAGAAATTCCTACTTTAAGATCCAGCTGACGTTCCGGTCTTGCTGTTACATTTGTCAGACTATTACTTGTCAGAATACTGTTTGGCACAACGATCGTCTTATTATCGATTGTTGTCATCTTTGTATAGAAGATCTGAATTACCTTTACAGTTCCTTCGATTCCCTCTGAATTCACAATAATATAATCTCCAACTGCAAATGGTCTGAGAAGAAGAATCAAGATACCTCCTGCAAAGTTCGACAGACTCCCTTGTAATGCCAGACCGATTGCCACACCGGCGGAAGCGATGATCGCTGCTACAGAAGAAGATTCCACGCCAAATTTTGTTGCGATCATAAAGATCAGAAGTGCGTATAACCCAAATTTCAACATAGAATCAACAAACTGACGAACTCCAACATCCGCATTGGATCTCTCCATTGATTTGCCTACCACTTTACGTATAACAGATATCACCTTAGATCCGATCAGGTAAAATACTATCGCGAAAATCACCTTCAACCCAAAGGCAATCAGATTCGGAATATTATCATTAAAATATTGTACAAAGCGATTCACTTCATCTGCTGTACTTGCTGTTACTTCCTGTGCAGAATCAAGCACATCATTGACGGAACTGTTATTCGTCTGCGTTGCTGTTTGGGCCAATGCAAAAGCTGTCCCCCCCTTTGTCAGTAATGCTGTTCCAAGTTCTTTCACTGTTGTCAGATACATACTTTTAACCTCCTTATTTTAATGCAAGAAATGCACACAGATTTCCCCTGTTGTTCCCCATCGTCCGGTGAGAATATAGGATCTTACTATTGCAATGTGTACAAACATTTGTGATTGCCATATGCTCCGGCAGAATTCCACTTTCCAGGAAGATCAGCTCATTTGCCTTCCATAAATTCAACTGATATTTTCCGTTCTCTTTCTTATAGAAAAGATCCTCCCAGTATTTCTTTTCAAAAGCTTCCTTAAACTGCTCAATTACATCCTCACTGACCTCATAGCAATCCATACATACCGATGGTCCTACTGCTGCAAGCAGATCTTCCGGTTTGGATCCAAAATTCTCCTGCATCAGCTGAACAGTATTTTTTCCAATCTTTCCAACAGTTCCTCTCCAGCCGGAATGACTCAGCCCGATTGCCTTTTTCACCGGATCCACAAAGTAAAGTGGTACACAATCTGCATAGGAAGTCACAAGACAGATTCCCGGAACATTTGTGATCATCCATCCACATCTGTATAATTGCGTTCCCGCATAACACCTTTTCCCTTATCTTCCTCTGTAACCACACGGACATTCGTTGTATGTGTCTGCTTTGACAGAACCATATCTTCGACATTAACACCCATTGATGCTCCGATTCTTTTAAAATTCTCTAATACCCTTGCCGGGTCATCTCCACGATCAAAGCTTAGATTCAGAGAAAAATAATAGCCCTCACTGACTCCTCCAAGTCGTGTAGAAAAAGCACTCGTTACAATGCCCGTCTCCTGAAACAATGGATATTCCAGATAAGGAGTTTTCTTTTCTACTTCATCAAAAATATGTGCCGCGTTCTTATAAATCAATCCTAAACTCATATTCTGTCCTTTCTTCTCTATCCGCAAAATGCATTCTTCACCAGCTGGATCCTTGTCCCTTCAATACCGATCACATCAAATCTACATGGGACATCACTAATATGATATTCCGTCAGATAATACATTGCTGCCTGAAATATCTTTCTCTGCTTTCTTGCATCTACAGCTTCCAGCGGACTCCCCCTTGCCAGGACCAGTTCTGTACTTCACTTCACAGAATACCAGATTCTCCCCCCCCTCTTTTGCAACAATATCAATCTCTCCTATGCGACAGCGATAATTGTACTGTAGTATCTGATAGCCATGCTGTTCCAGATAAAAACCTGCTGCCTGCTCATAGTTTCCACCTGTCTTGCGGTTATTCTTTTCTTTTTTCGGATCCTTCATCTACCTGATTCCCCTCTTCTAATCCGTCGAACTTTCGGATTTAAGAAGAGCTGCCATTGGCAGCTCTTTCTTTTATACAACCCTGATATCATTAAATAAACTTCTTGATAAATGTCTTTCTATGTATCGGTGTCGGTCCATATTTCTTGATTGCCTCAATATGTTCTTTGGATCCATATCCTTTATGGCCTGCAAATCCATACTCTGGCATCACTTTATCATATTCTACCATCAGCGATCCCTTGTCACTTTTGCAAGAATACTTGCCGCTGCAATAGACACACTCTTCGCATCTCCTTTAATAATCGGAACCTGCGGAATGATCATCTCCGGAATCGTCACAGCATCATTCAAAAGAATCCCTGGTTCTACTGCCAGCTTTGAAATTGCTTCACGCATTGCCTCATAAGTTGCCTGTAGAATATTAATTTCATCGATTCTCGCCGGACTTGCCATACCTACTGCCGCTGCAACCGCTTTCTCCATAATCTCATCATACAACTCTTCTCTCTTTGCAGCAGACAGTTTTTTGAATCATTCAGATAGAGAATCTCACAATCCTTTGGGAGAATCACTGCACCGGCTACTACCGGTCCTGCCAGAGGACCTCTTCCTGCCTCGTCAATTCCACAGATAAAACTATAATCCGCATATTTTCTCTCGAATGTTTTCATTACCTCGAGGCGTTCTCTCTCCTGAACAAGTGCCTGCTGCTTCTTCCGATATCTTGCTGTCAGATTTTTTACACCTGTTCTGGAATCCGTCTCGTATTCCTGACAAAGTGCTTCCCACTGTTGTTCTCCTGCCTGTTCAAATTCTATCTTGATCTCACTAATACTTTTACTCATGATGTATCACCCCCCCAATTTGACTCAATGGCCACACGCGAATCCATGCCCTTCCGATCAGATCTTTTCTATGGATTAAACCAACATCGGATGCTCTGCTGTCGCTGCTGTTATTCCGATTATCTCCAAGTACAAAATATTCATCCTCACCCAGTGTTAATGGTTCTTCTGCAATGCCCGGATTCTCCATTACTTCATTCCCATAATGTTCATCCAGACGCATCCCATCAATATAAACCATTCCGGATAAAATCTGTACTGTCTCTCCCGGCAGCCCGATGATCCGCTTAATATAATAGGTATTGTCCTGGTATTGATATGGAAATACTACGATGTCATATCGT
This sequence comes from Mediterraneibacter faecis JCM 15917, assembly GCA_001312505.1. Lineage (GTDB taxonomy): Bacteria > Bacillota > Clostridia > Lachnospirales > Lachnospiraceae > Mediterraneibacter > Mediterraneibacter faecis. Next base: position 78,798 of record BBDW01000004.1, on the reverse strand, counting down.
TTCGGATCTCTGAAGCGGTAAGTCATTTTATCAACAATCAGCTGATCCTTATCTGACAGTGTAGTTTCCATAGAAGAACCACTGACTTCTGTTCTCTGCCCCACAAAGGTAACCACGGTCCAGGTAAGAGCAATGATCAGTACAATATACAGAAGCCATCCAGCCAGTTCTTTTATAATTTCTTTCATACCGTATTAGTTCTCCTCTGGAAGCTCCAGTGTAAGCCTTCCAAGGCGGCCATTACGAAAATCATCCAAAAGAATTGCCGCTGCTTTTTCCACATCTAATTCGCTTCCTCTGACCAGACAGTGTCTGCTTTCTGCAATTCTTCTTAACACTTCATAATTATCTTCTGAAGATTCTATCGTGTACTTCTCTTCAAGAACTCCCGGATATGACTGATTTAAAAATTTCACAAGCTCACTTGCCAGTTCTTCTGTCTGAAGAATCTCGTCTTTAATCGAACCGATAAACGCAAGACGCAAACCTACTGTCTGGTCTTCAAACTTCGGCCAGAGAATTCCCGGTGTATCCAAAAGTTCTACATTCTTATTCAGACGGATCCACTGTTTTCCCTTTGTCACTCCAGGCTTATTTCCTGTTTTTGCACAGGCTTTTCCTGCCAGCGCATTGATAAAGGTAGATTTTCCTACGTTCGGAATTCCTACCACCATGGCACGTACCGGACGGTTCAGGATTCCACGCTTTCTGTCACGTTCCATCTTCTCCTTACATGCTTCCTGGATCACAGACTGGATCGACTTGATTCCGCCGCCTTTCTTAGAATTCACTTTCACGACAGAATATCCCTGCTTCTTGAAATATTCCATCCACTCATCATTTCTTCTGTCTTCCGCAAGATCTGCCTTATTCAAAAGAATCAGTCTCGCCTTATTCTTTCCAAGCTCATCAATGTCCGGATTACGACTGCTGAGCGGCACTCTTGCGTCAACCAACTCAATAATCAGATCGATCAGCTTAATATTCTCCTGCATCATTCTTCTGGCCTTTGTCATATGGCAGGATACCACTGAAAATGCATTGCATTCCTCCTGTTATTTTTTCATTCTATTTTATCTTTTTACAAATCCGAAATGTTCCCCCCCGGAGCTTACATTGAACCAGACCTTTCCATAGATCTCATCTGCCTTTACCACTCCGACCGTCTCAGATCTGCTGTCTTCGCCTGACTCCTCGTTATCTCCGAGCACAAAGTACTCGTCTTTGCCAAGCTTTATCTCATCAGAAGCTATCCCCGCATCTTTTATCTCTGATACATGAATATGTTTCTTCTGCTCTTTCCCATTAATATAAACAGTTCCATCCTTGATCTGGATAGTCTCTCCCGGAAGACCGACAATCCTTCTAATTAAAAGATGAACTTCGCGGTTTCCGTCTGGTCGAAATGCCACCACAGTTCCTCTGGAAGGTGTCTTCATATCCACGATCAGACGATCTACAAGAACAACCTCTCCATTTTCAATTGTCGGACTCATGGCATCTCCTGCATTGCTTACACGATGCCCGAAAAATGCAATCAAAAGTACTGCCACCAGACAAACACATAGTATCTCTCCTGCAAGAATCAAAGAATTCTTTGTTATATGATAATTCTTCTTTTCAAACTTTAATTTCTTACTTCGGTTTGTAAATTTCAGATGGTTTTTCTTCTTCATCTGCGGCTTCTTCTTTTTCTTTCTTCTGTTATTCTTTCGAAAACTCAGATTCTGCCCCCCCATAGGTTCCTTATTTTCCTTCCCAACTATGAGAAACACGCTCCGCGAGTTTCTCAAATTATCGCGGCAGTCACCAAGGTCTCGTGCAAGCACGGACTTTGGCTCGTTGCTCGCGTAAGCTATAAGAAAAGGGACAATATACAAGTTCTGTAATTGTCCCTCTCATAGTTACTATTTTACTAATTCTTTTACCTTAGCAGCTTTACCAACACGCTGTCTTAAGTAGTTCAGTTTCGCTCTTCTTACTTTACCTCTGCGAACAACTTCTACTCTCTCAACATGTGGAGAATGTACCGGCCATGTCTTCTCAACACCGATTCCGTTAGATGTCTTTCTTACTGTGAAAGTCTCTCTTGCTCCGCCACCCTGTCTTTTCAGGACTGTTCCTTCGAAAACCTGGATTCTTTCGCGGTTACCCTCTTTGATCTTGGCATATACTTTTACTGTATCACCAACATGAAATTCAGGTGCGTTCTCCTTTAACTGTTCTGCTTCGATTTTTCTAATGATTTCGTTCATTTTGTGTGACCTCCTTAATATTTGACGTTCTTAACACTTCACTTTTGTGCCAGAGGACCATCGCGCTTCTTTTCACAACTTTTGTAGTTTACCATATTTCCGGGCTTTTTTCAAGTCCCTATTTCATTTTTTCTGCTTCTTTGCGTTCCCGTTTCACCTGGCGGATCCATTTCTTCTCTTTATCCGTCAGATTACTCTCCTTGAGAAGATCCGGGCGCCGCTCCATTGTACGAAGGATTGACTGCTCTCTTCTCCATTTTTCAATATTCGCATGATGTCCGGACAGAAGGATGGGCGGAACTTTCTTCCCTCTCCACTCTTCCGGTCTGGAATACTGCGGATACTCCAGAAGATTATCCTGAAATGACTCAAATTCTGCTGAGACATCATTGTGAAGCACTCCCGGAACCAGTCTTGAGATCGTATCTATCATGACCATTGCCGGAAGCTCGCCTCCGGTCAGTACATAATCTCCGATGGAAACATAATCTGTCACGATTTCTTCCAGAACGCGTTCGTCGATTCCTTCATAATGACCGCAAAGCAACACAAGGTCTTCCTCCTGAGCCATCTCCTCTGCCATCTTCTGGTTAAATACATCTCCCTGTGGAGAGAGATAGACTACACGCAGTGGACGCTTCTTCGAATTTTCATCCTGCAAATCAATGTTGCGCACTTCAGAACAATCCGCTGGTTCCGTTGACGTGACTTCTTCCGACTTGATGTTCTCCTGCTTTCTCTTGTCGATCTGCTCTTTCACAGCCTCATAAGCCAGATACACCGGTTCTGCCTGCATCAACATGCCTGCACCGCCGCCATATGGATAATCATCCACACTGTTATGCTTATTAAATGCATAATCACGGATATTTACTGCATTGATCGAAAGAAGTCCATTGTTGATCGCACGGCCTGTAATACTTGTATTCACACCTTGCTCGATCATCTCCGGAAATAAAGTCAATACATGGAAATTCATTACAGTAATCCCTCCATCAGATGCACTTTCATCTTCTTCGCTTCTACATCAATATCCAAAATACACTCGTGAATTGCAGGAAGCAGCACTTCTCCGTGATTCTCAGAAGTAATGATATACACTTCGTTTGCTCCTGTCTCCATCACGTCTTTGAGTACTCCAAAGCGTTCCTCACTGTCATCTGTATAGACCTCCATACCGATCAGATCACCGATATAATACTCGTCCTCTTCCAGTTCGACAGCATTTTCTCTTGTTACAAAGAGACTTTTTCCTTTATATTTCTCAATATCATTGATATTATCAATGCCCTTGAATTTCACAATTACAAATTGCTTGAAAAAACGAACAGACTGAATCTCAAGATCCAACTTTTCCCTTCCTGTATCAAGGACAACATTTTTCAATGTCTGAAAACGCGCAGCATCATCCGTTGTCGGGAATACCTTAACTTCACCACGCAGACCATGTGTGGAAGAAATCACTCCCACCTGAAGAAATTGTTCCATTCCTGATTCCTTTCTTATGAAACTATGAGAAACACACTTCGCGAGTTTCTCAAGTTATCGCGGCAGTCGCCAAGGTCTCGTGCAAGCACGGACTTGGGCTCGTTGCTCGCGTAAAAAGAAAGGGGGGGCAGTCTCTTCTTTATGAAGGCTGTCCCTTTTTTAAGCCCTGCTTTACCAAGCAATGACTCTGTTACTTTTTTCTTTCGTCCTGATACTGTTCTTAAACAATATCGACAACGACTTTCTTGTCTTCCTTTGTTGCTGCTGCCTTAACAACAGAACGGATTGCTTTTGCAATACGACCCTGCTTACCGATCACTTTACCCATGTCGCCATCTGCTACATGAAGTTCCAGTACAGTAGTTCTGCCTTCCTTTTTCTCAGTAACTGAGACTTCATCCGGCTGATCTACCAGTGCCTTTGCAATAACTTCAACTAATTCTTTCATGATACTCGCCCTCCGCGGAGACATCGTTATTTATCTGCAGCTGATCACTCAGCTACAGACATTACTCATACAGATTCGATTATTTCTCGATTCCTGCTGCTTTGAAGATCTTTCCAACAACTTCTGTTGGCTGAGCACCATTGTTGAGCCATTTCTTAGCTGCTTCCTCGTCTACTTTGATTGCGCTTGGCTCAAGGTTCGGATCGTATGTTCCGATTTCCTCGATGAATCTTCCGTCTCTTGGAGATCTAGAATCTGCTACTACGATTCTGTAAAAAGGAGCCTTCTTCTGTCCCATTCTCTTTAATCTGATCTTTACTGCCATTTTTTTCACCTCATAATTTTTCTTAATTTTTTGTTATTGTTTCATTTATATGTCAAAAGGGAAGCTTGAATTTGCCCCTTTTTCCACCTTTGCCACCCATCATTCCAGGAAGTTTCTTCATCATCTTTCTGGATTCGTTGAACTGTTTTACCATACGGTTCACATCTGCGATATCCACACCTGCACCCTTGGCAATTCTGTGCTTTCTGGATGGATTCAGCAGATCCGGGTTTCTTCTCTCTTCCAAAGTCATGGAGTAGATGATTGCTTCCATCTGAGCCATCTTCTTCTCATTCTCTTCGGAATCAAGATCAGGCATCTTACCTCCGAGATTACCCATTCCAGGCAGCATTCCCATGATGCTGGACAAACCGCCCATCTTACGCATCTGTTCCATACTGTCAAGATAATCTTCAAAGTCAAACTGAGCTTTCTTCATCTTATCAGCCATCTTCTTGGCTTTCTCTTCATCAAGCTCAGCGCCTGCCTTCTCAATCAGGGAAAGGACATCTCCCATTCCCAGAATTCGGGATGCCATTCTGTCCGGATAAAACTGCTCCAGATCTGAAAGCTTCTCTCCCATGCCGACATAAAGGATCGGTTTTCCTGTCACTGCCTTGATAGACAATGCAGCACCGCCTCGTGTATCTCCGTCAAGCTTTGTGACGATCACACCGTCGATTCCAATCTTATCGTTAAAGGAACTTGCTACATTCACCGCATCCTGTCCGGTCATCGCATCGACAACCAGGATGGTCTGATGAACTTCCACAGCTTCCTTAATCTCCTGAAGCTCTGCCATCATATCTTCATCTACATGAAGACGTCCTGCAGTATCAAGGATCACAATATTGTTACCATTCTTTGCTGCATGCTCAACTGCTGCCTTCGCAATATCCGCCGGCTTATTCTTGTCTCCCATGGAGAACATCTCTACGCCCTGCTTCTCTGCGTTGATCTCCAACTGCTTAATTGCAGCCGGACGGTAAACATCACATGCTACCAGAAGTGGTTTCTTACCTTTTAACTTAAACTTTCCTGCAAGCTTTGCAGTTGTTGTTGTCTTACCTGCTCCCTGAAGACCTGCCATCATGATCACTGTGATCGCACTGCCCGGTTGAAGCTTGATCTCTGTTGTCTCAGATCCCATAAGCCTAACCAGCTCTTCATTAACGATCTTGATCACCATCTGTCCCGGATTCAGTCCGTTCATCACATCCTGACCAACAGCCCTCTCCTGAACATCCTTTATGAAGCCCTTAACAACCTTGAAGTTTACATCTGCTTCAAGAAGCGCCATCTTAACTTCCTTCAGAGCTGCCTTAACATCATCCTCTGTCAGTCTTCCCTTGCTTCGCAGGTTCTTAAATACATTCTGAAGTTTTTCACTTAAGCTGTCAAATGCCATTCTATAACTCCTCTATGATCGCATCCGCAATCTTACGGATCCGCTTCACCATCTCTTCCGGGTCATTCTTCTCGCGTTCCCACTCAGCAAGTGTATCATCAATCTTACTGACCTTCTCCTTCACGGAAAGGAACTTTTCTACAAGATGAAGCTTCATCTCATATCCTTCCAGTGTCTTCTGACACCGCTTCACAAGATCATGTACACCCTGGCGGCTGATCCCCCCCTTCATCTCAGCAATCTCACTGAGCGAAAGATCTTCCAGCGCGAACTGCTCATAAATCTCCTTTTGATGATCTGTAAGCAATTCCCCGTAGAAATCAAACAATAATGCCTGCTCTAAAAACTTATTCATTATCTTCACCTCTGCTATCATACACGAAACGCAAGATGGTGTCAAGTGTTTTTTCTTTACAGTTTGCCATGCGATAAAAAAGTTGATGGCTCACGTTATAAGCTCGCTTATATAAGAGAGCCGGCAACTTTTTATCATAGGGCGGACGCCTTAAGCGAAAGAGCTTGCTCTTGAGCTTATGCTTGGCAAACGGACGCTTTGTTTGTTCCAGTGCAGACATCTTTATCACTAATTTGTAACTGTTCAGAGCCAAGCAAAATTTCATAAAACAGGTGTAAAATGCTTGCATTTTTAAGACTGTTTTTGAAATTTTATTTGGCGGATACGCCACACCGACGAAATGCGTAGCATTTTGGAGGTTGGCTCTGAACAGTTACACCAATTTAATATCAGGCATATAATAAAGAAAAAACAAAGGCTTTTCCTTCATGAAATGGGTAAAACAATCCATTCACTACTGGTGTCCGGACACAAAGGAACACAAATTTCTCGGACAAAATGTCACTGTTGCTATTCTTGATACCGGAATTTCTCCTCATCCTGATTTTAAAGGTCGTATCCTTTCTTTTCGGGATTTTTCCAGTACCACTGGTTCTTCCGAAAAAGTTCTTTTTTCTTTCTCTCATTTCTCCCCCCTCTCATCGACAATAGTGGACACGGAACCCATGTAGCCGGAATTCTTGCGGGAAGCGGACTTCTCTCTTCCGGAACTTATGCCGGAATCGCTCCCTTCTGCAATCTTATTATTGGGAAAGTATTGGATCAGAATGGAAACGGATCTATCAAAAATGTCATAAATGGAATTCAATGGATCCGTGATATCTACACGCAATTCCATATCCGGATCATTAACATTTCCGTAGGTACACGACCGGATCTTTCCATTCATCAAAAACTTCTTTTATTGAATGCTGTGGAATCCCTCTGGGATCTTGGACTCGTCGTAGTTGTCTCTGCCGGCAACTACGGACCTGCTCCCGGTTCCGTCACAGTTCCCGGAAGCAGCCCAAAAGTTATCACTGTTGGTGTTCCCGACACTTTTCCTCTGATCCACACCCAAAGGCATCCTCTCAATTATTCCGGCCGCGGTCCTACAGATGACTGCATTGTCAAACCTGATGTTTTTGCCCCCCCCGGCACAGGAATTGTAAGCTGCAATGCTTTTTACTCTCAATTTCCAAATGCTCCGCCTTATCTTTCCAAAACAGGAACATCCATGGCTGCTCCTGTTGTTTCCGGTGCAATTGCCTGTCTTCTTTCAAAATACCCGTTTCTCACCAATGCAGAAGTTAAATTAAAACTTCACGCTTCCTGTGTGCAGATTCCGGGAACTGAATCCGGCTGGGGGAATTTTAGATTTTTCCCGGCTGCTCGAATAATTTTTGCCACTTCACTTCTTTATCACTACAAATAATTTCTCATCTCACATTTTCTTTTTCTCCGCATACTATAACATTGTAAATCAAAAAATCTTTCGGAGGATTTAACAATGAGTGAATTAACAGCTACAAACTGCGGATGCGGTTGTGACAACGGATGTGCAAACAGCTGCGGCTGTGGCGGAAACGGAAATGGATGCGGACTGAATAACTCCTGCCTTTGGATCATCCTTCTCCTCTGCTGCTGCGGTGGCTGGGGGGGTGGTAATGGTTGTGGCGGATGTGGTAATGGCTGCGGCAATGACAGTTGTCTGTGGATCATCCTTCTTCTTTGCTGCTGCGGCGGATGGGGGCAATAATGGATTCGGATGCGGCGGTTGCGGTAATGGCTGCAACTGTGGCGGATGCTGATATCTGTTCCTTCTTCCACTTCAGAAGGGGCATGCGGAAAAACCGCATGCCCCTTCTGGCTTATCTTTTCAAACGATTCGGTTTTCCGGTAACAACACTCTGTTCCGCTCTCTTCTCGTCTGATGTTATCTTCTTTTCTTTCAGTTCTCCAAGCTTTTTCTTTAACATACACTTCTCATCAATTTCATATACTGCATTCCCATCAATAATTAACTTTCTGGACATTTTCGTTTTCCTTTCCTCTTCTTATTATTAAGATATGCCCCCTGATTACAAAAGGTCTTTAATTCAGTATACGCATGATCCGATTTTTCACACATCTATATTCATGAACAGGAATATATTTTTTCTGCATTTCATATATATGTATCAGTCAGCTGAAAGTCAGGAGGGTTTATTTTTTTGAAAACACCGACGCCTATGACCCCCCCCTTTGACGAAGCAACTGCTTCCGGACTTCGCATGCTGAAACTTTTCCTTCCTCTTTTCCCGCCAGCTACACAGAGCATGCTTGCCGTCTTCATTAAATTCATCGAACTGCAAAATGTTCTTCACCATCAGGCTCCTGTCAGTTATGATGCACTTTCTGCCTGTGACTTTTCTTCTGGACGAGGAATAGAAAATCTTTTTCAAGACAACGCAGATTCTATTTTTGACCATCTGTCACCTTATCTCACATCAGAAGAAAAACAGCTCTTTTCTACTTTCAAAAACATAAAAGAGATGATGTCTATGGCAGATATGTTTACACAATTCTTTTCATCTGCTCCACCTTCTGATGAAGAGCCAGAAGACACTATAAACAATAACTCACCGAAAGGAGATCTTAACAATGGAAAACTGGATGAACCATCCTGCAATGAAAACGATCGATCCGCTCAAGCTGGAACTGATCAGGACAGCCGCGAAACAGACGAAAGGAAAATCCGGAAATGAACTTGCCCCCCCGGTCATGCTCGCACTTATCACAAATGCAAACCGACAGGGACTTCGTTTCAATCCGGATGAAGTTTCATTAATTCTTGAAGTATTAAAAGAAGGTAAAAGCAAAGAAGAACAAAATCAAATTGACCGCATGATGGAAATGACCAAAAATATCTTTCGGAAACATTTTAAATAAAATCAGAATCACTCTCTTCGCCTTTGCAGTCTTATTTCTTTTCTTTTCTCTATACATTTCCATCTGCATCAGTTAAAATACAAAGGATGACTTGTCTGGAAACAGACATTATTTATAAATGGAGAACGATATATGCAGAATATTAACTTAACACTCCAATATGACGGTACACGTTATCTTGGTTGGAAACGCCCGGAAAAAGACCACAATGATCGCACAGTATCTTATAAAATTGAAAATGTATTAGAAAAAGTAACAGGAACTCCTGTTACTTTATTTTCCGGATTCCGAACAGAACCAGGAGTTCATGCTCGGAATCTCACAGTCAATTTTCTTACGGAAAGCCAACTGACTCCTGCAGAATTTAAAACTGTTCTGAACCAGTATCTTCCACAGGATATTGCCGTTTTAGATGCAGTATCAACACCCGAACGCTTTCGAGCAGACTTAAATGCACGCGAGATCACTTATGAATATGCCATGGATTTATCACCGATCTATGACCTGTTCCACAAAAACTATCGCGGTCGATTAACTGATCTGTTATCAGATTCATTATTTGATCTGCCACCTGAACAAACAGCAGAACTTCCAAATATTCTTCTTATGGAAACCGCTGCCCACTCATTACTTGGAAAGCATGATTTTAAACATTTCTCTTCGATTCGAAAAAAGAAAGGAACCGAAAAAGAAATAAAAACAATTACTTTTGTTACAGAAGAGTCTACGCTTTATATTCGTATGACAGCCAATGATTTTCTCTATCAGATGGCTCCATTTATTCTAGGAACGCTTTTGGATATCGGCATAGGGAAAAGACCCGTCGAATGTATCAATGCAATCCTGGAAGGAAAGGAAAAGCCTTCTGCATCCTGCGACACAAAAGGCTTGATCTTATACGATATTGTTTATTAATTTTTGAGTAATACGAAAAAACTCTCATTCCCCCCCACATTACCAAGGTGGTTTTACATTGTCTTAAGTGCAACACTTAAAATATGTTTCGCACAGCGTTGTAAATCTGCCTTGGTAATTTCTTTTCCTTCGTTCACTGCTTCTACGATATCATCCACATTCTGCTGACATCCCGGCATCTGAAGGTCATTTCCTGCTTTAATGCACTGTACACTGCTAGAATGACTATATTTTCCGGATGGTGATACCATTCCCATCTCTGTTGTATCCTGTGAAGTATACCAGTCTGTCATCACAAGACCTTCAAATCCCCCCCACTCATCACGTGCGATGTTCTGCAGCATGTCATAGTTGTTTGCTGAATGAACTCCGTTGATCAGATTATAGGAAGTCATGATTGCATATGGTTGTGCTGTCTTTACAGCTATCTCAAATCCTTTCAGATAGATTTCTCTCAGCGCACGCTCGCTGATATGTGCATTCGTAAACATACGGTTGTCTTCCTGATTATTTCCTGCAAAATGTTTGATTGTTGTTCCCTTTCCTTTTTGAGACTGAACACCTTTCGTCTCTGTAGCAGCACAAAGACCTGTCAATACAGGATCCTCAGAATAGTATTCGAAGTTTCGTCCACAAAGCGGATTACGATGAATATTCATGCCAGGTGCGAGCCATAGATCTACATGTAACTGCTTCATCTCTTCTCCGACAAGCTCTCCCATTCTATGAATCAGATCCATATCCCAGGATTGTGCCAGTGTTGTTGCGATTGGAATGGCAGTACAAGGTGTCTCTAAACGAAGTCCTGCCGGTCCATCTGCCTGAATAAGATTCGGCACTTTTCGTGTTTCAAGTAAACTGGAAGTGGTGTCTCCTGCTGCACCCGGCACACAGGAGGATGCTGAACCAATTACATTTCCGTCGCCATTTCTTCTCTCTGTTCCAACACAAAGTTCTGCCATTTCTTCCACGGTAAGCTGCGCTGTCAGTTCATCCAGAGTCGCGTTGCCTGCTTTTACATCTTCCAGCGTCAGAACTTCATCTTTCCTCTTATCCATAAGTGTCCTGCGCATCACTTCATATTCTACAAGTTCTTTCTTAAAGTTCTCTGCCTGAAGCATAATTCTAAATGGAATCGCCGGCACACCGAAATCAAATTCAATATCGAAAATCGGAATCATATGGTGAAGCTCTCTGACTGCAATTGTATCACGCATCAGACGTTTCAGTTGGAATGTTGTCACCTGCTCATCAAGGTCGATGACTGCCACAGCCTCCGTATTACGTGAACTGTTTCCTACGCGGATCGTGTATTCCCCTTCTTCCATAACCCAGGCCGCATCATATGCATCAAAAGATGCCATGTCTGTCGTTGCAAATGTGATCGTCACGACATCTTTTTCTCCCGGCGCAAGCAATTTAGTCTTAGCAAATCCTGCAAGTTCCTGTGTTGGTTTCTCCATGATTCCATCCGGTGCGGAATAATAAACCTGAACAACTTCTTTTCCAGGATATTTGTCACCAATGTTCGTAACCTCAACTTCAACCTGTACCTGCTTTTCATCTGCTGTTACATTCATTGTTTTTATTTCAAATTCTGTATAGCTTTTTCCATATCCAAAGCAATATAGAGGCATCACACCAAATGTATCAAAATAGCGGTATCCGACATAGATTCCATCACTGTAATATTCGTCGTCAAGATTTCCATCCCTGTGGCTAAATGTTGCAGAGGATGGATAATCCTCATAAGATCTTGCCCATGTATCAGTCAGCTTTCCTGAAGGAATCGTCTTAGCAGTCAGCACATCAGCAACTGCATAACCTCCCATATTTCCTGTCTGTCCCACAAGCATAATTGCCTGTACACCTTCAATTGCCTTCAATGCAGTCAGATCAATGACTCCACCTACATTCAAAAGAACAATACAGTTCTTATAGTGTTCTGTCATAAAACGGATATTCTGAAGTTCTCTGTCGCTGAGATAATAGTCTCCCTTCTCTGCCCTGCGGTCTTTTCCCTCTCCGGAATTTCTAGAAATTACATAAATTGCCGCATCCGCTTCTTTTACATCCGCTTCTGTAATCTCCGGCTGTTCCGGTTCCTCAAAAGGGTTCTCGAAGGCATATAGCATCGATGGTTTTCCTGTTTTCTCTGTAAATTCATTTAACTTTTTCGCATACGCTTCCTGCGCATCCGCATAAAGTCTGTCATACTGATCCAGCCAGCCTTCTGTTACAAATTCAAATCCTGCACGCTCAAGCCCTTGTGCAATCGAAATGTTTTCACGTACATTTACATCACCGGATCCTGTTCCACCTTTGATCGTATGTCTTGCTCCTGTTCCGAATAATGCAATCTTCTTTGTACCAGCCTGAAGTGGAAGACTCCGTCATTTTCCAAAATTACCATACACTCGCCTGCAAGGCGGCGCACTTCTTCCTGATGTTCTATCTCATAATTCCGTATTTCATCTGTTTTTAACGCATCTATCTGTGTCATATACAATTCCTCTTTTCTGTCGATTATTATAATTGTAATAATAGAAACGTCAAATGTCCACCCCCTAAAAAATGTTCTTTTTCACGCTGTCCTCTCGCCTTTTATTATTTTTGTTAACATCTACCATACCAATCGATTATCTTCCGGAAATATCGATAAATTTTAACAAGTTTTTTCTCTTTTCAGGTTGCGTGTGAAAGTTTTTATGGTATAATTATTCGCATGAACATAGGTGTCAGGTTTCGCTATTTCCTGATACCTTTTTCAAATTTGACTAAAGGAAAGAGGGAGATTTTATGCAGTCAAACATTATTGTAACCGCTGTCGTTGTTATTTATCTTCTTGTTATGTTATTGATCGGTTATCTGTCATCCAAGAAGATTGAATCCAACACAGACTTCGTTGTTGCCGGAAGACGACTCGGACCATTTTTGATGGCCGGAACGCTTGCTGCTACTGAGATCGGAGGAGGAAGTTCTCTCGGTGTTGTTCAGCAGGGTATGGAAAGTCACGGACTCAGTGCCGCATGGTACATTATCACAATGGGATTCGCTTTTGTGATTCTTACATTCCTTGCACCTAAATTCCGTGCAGCAATGGTTAAAACCGTTCCTGAATATTTCCGCCGTCGTTATGGAAAACCTTCAGGAATCATTACATCTTTGATCATGTTTGTTCCATTGATCGGACTAACAGCCGGACAGTTTATCGCATCTTCCGTTATTCTGTCTACTATGCTGAATCTGAATTATAAAACAGCCGTTCTGATCGTAGGTGTCGTTGTAACAATTTATGCGATCATGGGTGGTCTTTGGAGTGTTACACTTACTGACTTTGTTCAGGTATTCCTGATCGTGATCGGAATGATCATCGCACTTCCATTTGGAATGAATCTTGCCGGTGGATGGGACAATGTTGTAGCTAATGTTCCTGCTGAAACATTTGACATGTTTAAAGGTTATAATGTAATGGATGTTATCAGTTTAACAATCATGTATGTTGCTACATTTACTGTAGGACAGGAAGCTGTATCTAGATATTACGCTGCAAGAGACGGAAAAGCAGCAAGACAGGATCTGTCCTTGCTGCGATCGTAAACTTTATCTACGCTTTTGTTCCGACACTTATGGGAATCATCGTACTTGCACTGATCAACATGGGCAAATTCAATGCTGCGGACTTCCAGGATGTTGGTGCCCGTTATGCACTTCCGGTTCTTGCTATGGAAGCAATGCCGGCAATTATCTGCGGATTGTTATTTGCAGGTATCGTATCTGCCACAATGTCAAGTGCTGACTCAGACCTTCTTGGTGCCGGATCGATCTTTGCAAATGATATTTACAAGATTGTGATTAAGCCTAGCGCATCTGATAAAGAGATCATGATCGTAACTCGTGTTACAATGGCAGCTGTAGGTGTTTTTGCTACTCTGATTGCATTATTTAATACTTCAAGTATTGTTACAATCCTGATGTTTGCCTTCACCCTTCGTGCCGCAGGTTCTTTCTTCCCATATGTTCTCGGACATTACTGGAAAGGAGCTTCCCAGGCAGGAACCATGCTTCTCTGATCGCCGGAACTATTGTTGTAGTATACCTGGAGCATGTTTCCAAAGGAAATCTGTTCGGTCTGCACTTCAATCAGCCGATCGTACCTGGACTGGTTGCTGCGTTGATCGCATTCCTTATCTTCTCACTGATTATGCCTCCAAAGAAGCAGACAACAGAGCTTGCACCTGAAGAGTAATTTTCAGGAATCATATACCAGACATAAATCTATAAATATACTAAAACTTCTTTTTAAAAAATAGCAGATATAAGAAACAGCAAGGCTACTGCCAAAAGCATTATTATTAAAATGCTTTCCCGACAGTAACCCTGCTGTTTCTATTTTTGTTTGGATTTCTCTTTTTGTTTGGATTTCTCTTTTTGTTCAGATTTCTCTTCTTATTTAAATTACTTTATGCTCCAGCCATTTTCTGCTGTGGAATCGCCAGGTGAAAATAATACTTCTGACCGTCCAGTCCGCAAACATTCCGATCCATACTCCCATCGGGCCAAATCCCATTACACGGATCAGAAATACACACAGGCAGAATCTGCATGCCCACATTGTACAACAGGATGTGATCATAGAAAATTTTGCATCCCCTGCTGCTCTCAATCCATATGCCGGAACAAATGACATAACCCATACAAGCGGTTTTACAATCGTGATCCACATTACCATATGGAAACACATCTTCGCACTCTCCGGTTCCATACCGCCGAGAATCGTAATTGGTTTCGTCAGTGCAAAAACAATCACACAGCTCGCAGCCATAACGATCTCAGCAATCACGCAAAGCTTTTTGATGTAATAAACTGCCTCATCCTTCCGGTCAGCTCCCAGACATTGACCTACAATTGTCATCAATCCGATTCCGACTCCGATACCACCGATTCCGTTCAGATTCTCCAGAATGTTCGTCATTGCCTGCGCAGCGATTGCTGTTGTTCCAAGTGTTGATACTGTGGACTGAATCGCCAGCTTTCCTAACTGGAACATACTGTTCTCCACACCGGATGGAATTCCGATTCCAAGGACCTGCGGATCATTCTCCAGTCCGGACGGATTTTCAGATAATCTCGTACCACAATTGGCTGACGATCCAGACGAAGCTCTGCCAATACTACGACCGCACAGAAAATACGTGAAATCAAAGTTGCCAGTGCAGCTCCCGCGACTCCCATATGGAAGCCCCAGATCATAATTGCATTTCCGACAATATTCATCACGTTTGATACCATTGAGATGAGCATCGGATCTCTCGTGTTCTCCTGTGCCCTGAAGATCGATGCCGCTGCATCATACGCCGCAATAAACGGAAATGATAATGCAGTGTAGAAGAAATAGATTTCAGATGCTCTCATAACATCTGCTTCAACTGCTCCAAAAATCAGGTGAAGTAACGGTTTCTGAAAAATAAGACAAAATGCGCTGACAGCTACTGATATAAGAGTGATGATAAATAGTACCTGTCGTGCAGACTCATTTGCCCGTTCTTTATTCCCCCCCTGTCCAATGTACTGGCGCAGACGATCGCACCTCCGGCTGCCAATGCGGAAAATGCCTGAATCACCAATATGTTAATGGAATCCACGAGCGATACCGCTGAGATTGCTGCTGATCCCACATTACTAACCATCATCGTATCCGCGGTACCCATGATGGAATTCAATAACTGTTCCAGTATGATTGGTACTAAAAGAGCACGGATCATCTTATTACTGAACATATGTTTTTGATTTATGTTCGCGTTCATTTATATTCCCCCTGATCTTGTTACTACTTAGATTGTCTTTTCACATTACGACTTAGTATACACCCGACAAATGTAAAATTTCTATACTTTAACCTGTTTCTATTTGAGTACAATTAAATAGAACTAGAAAAAAGATCTTCATGCCAGACATTTTAAGTCTGCATGAAGATCTTGTCTCTTACTCTTTATTAACTATTCTGCTTATTCCAGAATGGTTGTCTCCTCAACTTTATCTGCCTGAGCTTCTTTCTTCTCTGTAAGCTTTTTAATTCCCTGAATTGCTACGATTACTCCAAGGATAAGAAGCAGAACAGCAAAGATCAGCTGTAATGTATTTCCAAGGCTCAGACCTGTTGTCATAAACTGACCTCCCAGTTTACAGATTGTCATTCCAAGTGCTGTAAATGTTACTGCCATCATAAAGACCATTGGAATCCAGAGCATTGCTCCCTGGCGTTTTGTCTTCTTAAGGAATACTGCACATGCAATCAGTGCAAGTACTGACAGAAGCTGGTTTGCTGATCCAAACAGTGGCCAGATTTCTGCATATCCAACCTTTGCAAGTAAGTATGCAAGTACCAGTGTAATAACTGTTGAGAAATATTTATTGGTTGCTACTTTCTTGTACAATGGCAGATTATCCATATCTGTGTCATCATCGATAAAGAATTCCTGGAAAGAAAGTCTTCCGACACGTGCAACGGAATCAAGTGATGTCAATGCAAATGCTGATACTGCAAGGTTGATCAGTGTAAATACAAGTGAATGCGGTAAGCCGATCACTTCAAGGAAGTTTGCGATTGCTCCTGCAAAAATCTGTGGCTGTGTTGTCAGTCCCTGTGCTGCTGCCTCGCCATCAGCGAAGGAAGCAACTGCGATCAGTGCGATTACAGCAAGCATACTTTCCATGATCATTGCTCCGTAAGATACAGGGAGCATGTTCTTCTCACTCTTAATCTGCTTAGAAGCAGTTCCTGAAGATACCAGTGAATGGAATCCTGATACAGCTCCACATGCAATTGTTACAAACAGAATTGGGAACATATAACTTCCATCTACATTGAAGCTTGTAAAAGCTTTCAGGTTACAGGATGGATTTGCTACAAATACTCCGACAATTGCTGCTGCAATCATAAAGATCAGCAAGTAACTGTTCAGATAATCACGTGGCTGAAGCAGCATTGTTACCGGTGCGACACTGGCAATCAGAATGTAAATAAAGATCAGGATATGCCATGTCTCTCTTGTCAGATACATTGGAAAATAAAGTCCAAGTGCTACCGCTGCGACAAGCATAACAATTGCAATTGCTGTATTAACCCATTTATTCAGTTTTGCATATTTCAAAATGCAGCCAAGTGCTACGGCTTCTACAATGAAAAGCATGGATGTTGTTGCTACAGCACCATTTGCTGCTACTTTGCTTACAACTCCGGCATCATCGGCTACGAATCCGTTAAATGTTCCTGCAACTACATCCGCAAATGCAGCAACAACAAGAATACAGAATAACCAGCAGAATAACAGAAATAATTTCTTTCCAAGTTTACCGATATACTCTTCGATAATATAACCGATTGTACGTCCTTTGTTCTTTACAGAAGCATACATGGATGCAAAATCCTGCACTGCTCCGAAGAAAACACCTCCGATCAGAATCCACAAAAGTACCGGAAGCCATCCAAAGATTGCTGCCTGGATTGGTCCGTTGATCGGGCCTGCTCCTGCGATAGATGCGAACTGATGACCAAATACGATATTCGTATCTGCCGGCACATAATCTACGCCGTCTTCCAGTTCATAAGCAGGAGTCTTTGCATTCGGGTCAATTCCCCATTTCTTCTCAAGATATCTTCCATAGAAAAGATATCCTCCACCTAATACAACGATGGCAATGACCATCATTATAACTCCGTTCATTTTCTTTCCTTCTTTCTTAACTATAATCCAGATGCTCTCGTCAATAAATAGATCGCGCTCTGTTTTTTTATGTTAAGAGTTTAGCACTTCATCATGCTAAATTCAAGAAGGATTTTATATAAATTTTATATTTTTTTAAGATTTTGGATAAACATATTGCACAAGAGGGTTTTTATTTATTTTCTTATTCCACACTATTTCGCCCGAACCATCTGCACAGTCGATACGATAATCAATATTATCATCACTCCAAGCATCATATACATCGGCCAGATTGGATATCCTTCCACAAGACTGCTGACTCCAACATCAATCAGCAGGGCAGTAACCAGAACCTTAATCCCGCCCATCATTATCATGGCAATCTTATACAATCTTTCTCTGTTCTCGTCTGTAACAGCCACCGGGAAATTCCAGATTGCCGGAATTCTTTCCATCAATGAGAGGAATAACAACAGAAACGCGGCAAGAACTGGTTCAAATGCAAGGTTTCTTTTGCTTCCATAACTATCTGCCACTCCTGCTGCATTAAAATGTGTCGGTACTGTATCAGTAATCCTGCTCCAGATGCTGATAAGAACAATAATATAAGTAAGTAGCATGATTGCGCTAATTATAGTTGAAACTCTGCTGATTTTCTTCATAACATATTCATCCTTTTATTCCGCATCAAAATCTGTCTCAAACACGCCTTCCGGTGTTCGCATTGTCAAAATCCCCAGGTTGAAATCTTCATCCTGAATCGTGATATGATATTCAAAGATCACATCATCTTCGAACTTGGATAACAATACATAACTTCCATTCTCTTTTCCGTCAATCTGGTCACAGATGTCGTTGTATACATCTTCTCCGGAGATTGCTCTCGGATAACCGCTTGCTTTAATTTTTGCTTCGATTGCTTCGTATAATTCTTTCATCTTAATTTACCTCACCTTTTTATGTTGTTTCAACATCACTGTTTCAATATTTTTTCATAACCTGCCTCTGCCACAAATTGTTCCCTGTTTTATTTTGACCAGGTCGGTTCTTCATCTCCTGTATAATTAAACCGTCCGTCATTTTTCTCTTCTAGTGCTTTAATCATATGATATGTATACTCATTATACGGTGTCGGAATTCCAAGTTCCTTTCCCATACGGATCAGTGTACCTGAAAACATATCAATCTCTGTGTGTCTTCCTGCATCCAAATCCTGCAAAGTAGAATAACGCGCAGATGGCGGTACTGCACTTCCACGCCCGGAAGACGCCTCAGTCTTACTCAGATCGATTCCTTTCGCCTGCGCAATTGCTTCCAGTTCTCCTTTCAGTCCATCACTGATTGCCTTCATATGCACACTGTCACGGTAACATCCAACTCCCGCGCCGAGAATTGCCTGTGGCAGATTGTTACAGACATTCAGCCGAAACTTGCTCCACATCTCTTCTCTTGCATACTCTGTCGCCCGGAAATGGATTCCGGTATCCTTGAACAGTTCTTCAATTGCCCTGATGCGATCACTATCGTAAGGTGCAGTAAGTTCGCCAAAAATAATTCCGATTGTTGTCTCAGGATCAAAGTGATAGCCATCTTCTTCCTTATGTGAAGCGACCTTGATCACTGCCGGAAGAAGATGCTCCACTCCTACTTTTTCTGCAATAATCTCTTCACTGTCTACCCCCGTTCATCAGACTCATAATTACAGTATTCTCCGTGGTTGCTTTCTGAATACTTTCCAATGCCGCCGAAAGTGAGCCATACTTCAATGCAACAATCAGTAAATCGACAGCGTCTGTTTCTCCGGGGGGGTTCCATACTTCGGGATGGTATATTTTTCCGTTAATTGTGCATCCATTCTGTTTCAGTCTCTCTGCTCGTTCTCCTTCTGCGATCACTCCAAGCTCTATGTCATTTCTGCTCGATAATCCCCAGATTACATAAGAGCCTACTGCTCCGGCGCCGAGGACTGCCACTTTCTTAATTTTCATTCATTTCTCCATTTCTTATCCGATCAACACTTTTTTCCCTTCAAAAGCAAAACCATAATGATGTATTCTTTCCTGCTCTTTGCACTATACAAAGATGCTGTTCGCAGTACTTTGCGAACAGCAATCACTCGTAAGTATTATACACTATCTTTCCCAAAAGAAACAGTACTATCTTACTCTTCCATCTGATCATCCATCTGATACTTTGTCAGATCAACCTTTCCATCTACTACTTCCACACCGTCTTCTCTCAAAAGCTCTGCCTGTACATCTGCTCCGCCAAATGCAAATGCTCCGGCAAGCTCGCCTTTCGCATTCACAACACGGAAACATGGAATGTGATCCGGATCCGGATTCTTATGAAGCGCATTTCCAACTGCTCTTGACATCTTTTCATTTCCTGCCATTTTCGCAACCTGTCTATAGGTTGCCACATGCCCTTTTGGAATCCGTTTTACAGCTTCATAAATTCTTTTTGTAGGACTGTCTGTCACAAGATCATAGCTCTCACCGATCATCCGTTCAATATCCTTGTCCGGAATAGATCCATCCAGAATAATTGTGTTCCAATGCTCTTTATTCTGATGATATCCAGGAATTACCGATGGATACGCTGCACGCCAGAAATCCCTCCATCTCGGATCCGTCTTTACATTCAAATGGATCAATTCGTCTTTTTCATAGATCCACAAAAATATCTTTTTCCCTGGCTTTACACGGATCACCTGCCATCGTTGGTCTTTAAAAGGCCTGTCTTCATAGCTGTCCGGGAAAGTTAATCCATAGGCAGCAGCTTCTTCTCTTGTTTTCATCTCATCTTACCTCTCATATTTTCATTTACGTAATTATTTTCCAAACCGGAAGGACAGATAATAGACATAATCATTCTTTTCCCTAAAATTTCCCTGCTCCATTTCTTTTACCGGAATTGCTTCCAATCCATCTTCTCCGTAAATCAATGCCATCAGACCCTGTTCTGTATCCCGCTGAATCGGAACTTCACCTTCCACTTGTGTCGCACTTCTTCCATAATATTCTCTGTTTTCTACATTTTCCAGAATCGGAAAATCTGTAGAACATTTAGAATAATCGTCTGCTATGATCAATTTCACTCGAAACAATTCAAAATCCGGTATCACAGCAATCACACCTCTTTTAGCCGATTCGATCCCATCATAGTCCAAATCTGCCACTTTACTTTTATTAATCAATTCTCCCGCCTGATACTCTGACAAATAAATTGTCAATGTCTTATACTCTTCTTTTGCATAAAAATTAAAAAGATATGCCCCCATCTGCTCCCGACAATAATTCTGCGGTTTTCATTTCTGCACTTGTCCGGTCAACTGCTGTAATATAATTCTTCGGCTGCATCACCTTATGAACGAAAACTGCTCCTAAAACCAGAACCATGATTACTGCAAATGTCGTTACCACTGCTAAAATGCTCTTTAAATTTTTCTGTTTCTTTTTACTGTCTTTCGTAACTTGTATAATGTTGTCTTCTGACTTTTTTTCTACATTTTCTGCGTCAATATCCTCCCCCCCTGCAAGAAATTCATTTATGCTGATTCCCAATATCTCACATAGTTCCATATAAACCGACACATCAGGTAAGCAAATGCCTCGTTCCCATTTTGATACTGATTTGTCACTCATATTTAATTTTTCTGCAAGCTGTTTCTGCGTCATTCCCAGGGCTTTCCTTTTCCCTGCAATATATTTTCCGATTTTAACAAGATCCATACATTTCACCTACTTTCTGTTTACACTAAGCATAAAGGATATTTTCCAAAATGAACACCCCTTTGGAGTAGAATTTGACACATCTTCTCTTTTCTTGCATATTTTAAACGAGAATCTTATATCACTCTGGAGGATTTATGAAAAAGAAATTGATTTCCGTAATACTCGCTTCTGCTCTGACTGTTGGACTGTTATCAGCCTGCGGTTCTGATTCTTCCAAAGATAATGATGCAAATTCCAAAATCGACACAACAGAAACCGGATCCAACACAACCAAATCAGATATCAGTTCTGCTCCTGTCTCTGTGACATTGAACGAGGTAGCCCATTCTATCTTCTATGCCCCCCTATGTATGTTGCCATTGAAAATGGATATTTTGAAGATGAGGGAATTGAACTTACTCTCGTAACTGGTTTTGGAGCCGACAAGACAATGACTGCTGTCATCTCCGGTGAAGCTGATATTGGATTCATGGGATCAGAAGCATCCATCTACACATATAACGAAGGTGCTAACGATTCTGTCGTCAACTTTGCCCAACTGACTCAGCGCGCCGGTAATTTTCTTGTTGCCAGAGAAGAGATGAAAGATTTTAAGTGGACTGATTTAAAGGGGAAAGATGTTCTTGGTGGTAGAAAAGGTGGTATGCCGGAAATGGTATTTGAATATATTTTAAAGAAAAATGGAATTGATCCACAAACAGACCTCAACATCAACCAGGGAATTGATTTTGGTTCCACTGCTGCCGCCTTTTCAGAGGGAAGTGGAGACTTTACTGTTGAATTCGAGCCAAGTGCAACCGCTTTGGAAATGGAAGGAAAAGGATATGTTGTAGCCTCACTTGGTACTGACAGCGGCTATGTTCCTTACACTGCCTACAGCGCAAAGAAGAGCTATCTTGACAAACATCCTGAGATTATCCAATCCTTTACAAATGCGCTTCAAAAAGGTATGGATTTTGTTCAGATTCACACGCCAGAGGAGATTGCTTCCGTGATTGCCCCTCAATTTCCTGAAACAGATCTTAAAACCATCACAGCGATTGTAAACCGTTATTATACACAGGATACCTGGAAAGCAGATCTTATATTTGAAAAAGAGAGTTTCGAGCTGCTTCAGGATATTCTGGAAAGTGCCGGAGAACTGGATTCACGCGCTCCTTATGAAAAACTTGTTACAACTGAATTTGCCAAAAAAGCGATGGAATAAATCATTTCTTGCAGAAGAAAACGCATTCCACTATAATAAAAAGGAAGCCAGACTTCTGGCTTCCTTTTTTCAAAAACGCAATAACAAAACAAATTACTTTTTTCGAAAGGACATTGTATTACTATGATTGATAAAAAACTGATTCCTTACGGAGGACTTAAGAAAGAACCATTTTCAGGTACACATCATGGAATGCGCTATTTCTTTCGCGGAGATGACGGAAAAAGCAGCACAACCTTCACCGTATTCATTTATCCAGAACCGTGGTGCTTTGAAGATACACCGGAAGAAAAGAAAGAACAGAAGACATTTCCGCTCTCCGATGAAGGAATGGATGAAGCCATTGCCTGGCTTTTCGAACGCTTTGAAACTGAGAAATCCAAATGGTTGAATGCGAGCCGCGATGCAATGCACATTGTAAATAATCAGACCTTCTGATTATAATCCCCCCCAAATATCTTCTTCATATGAACATTCATAATATAATAATACATCGCGATCAGGAGGCCTCCTGCCAGCACCCATGCTGCCGGGCTTGCCAGACATACTCCAAGGTAACTTCTTTCCTTCGCTGCGATCAATGCTACCACACCTCTTCCGATCAGTTCAGCAACACCGGCCATCATCGGCAGCAGGCCGTAACCGAGTCCCTGAATTCCATTTCTGTAGATATTCACAATTGCAAGCGGAATAAAGAAAAGTCCGATACATTTCAGATAGATATCCACAGAACTCATGATAATATCCACATCCTCTGAGACAAACAGATAGGTCATGTATTTTCCTACTGTCATGATAAATGTTGCTGCTACAAGAGAGTAACCGATACCAAGAATTGTACACGCCTTGAAACCTTGACGGATTCTCGGTACATTTCCGGCTCCGATATTCTGGGCTCCGTAAGTTGCCATTGTTGTTCCCATCGCTACATATGCCTGTGTCACAACCTGCTCAATCTTACTTGCCGCAGTAAATGCCGCCACAAGCTAGATCCCAAAATATTCAGGCAGACTGAACCATCATAGTTCCAATTGCCGTGATAGAATATTGCAATGCCATCGGAAGTCCGATCTTTAACTGGATCGCATAAATCTGTCCGCCAACATGCCAGTCTTCCTTTTTCAGATGAAGAATCGGAATCTTCCACATAATATAAATAAGACAGAGTACACCTGATATGCCCTGTGCTACTACCGTCGCGATTGCCGCACCCGGTGCGCCCATCTGAAACACAATGATTAAAAACAGATCCAACACGATATTCAGCAACGCACTGATAATCAGAAAGTACAATGGAATCTTACTGTTTCCCAGTGCTCTTAAAATACTGGATAACAAGTTATAAAGCATCTGCGCCAGGATTCCTCCGCTGACGATCATAATATACTTATATGCATCTGCAAAGATATCAGACGGCGTATGCATCAGATGTAACAGCGGTTTCATAAATAACATAAAGGTAACCGTAAGAAACAGTCCGATCAAGAATGAGAGGATTCCTGCCCCCCCCGCAACGGTGCGCCGCATCCCCCCCTGCATGTCTCCTGCGCCAAACTTCTGCGCTGTGAGAACAGTAAATCCGGCTGTCATTCCAACTACAAATCCATAGATCAGAAACATGATTGTTCCTGTGCTTCCAACTGCTGCAAGCGCTTTCGTTCCAACGAACTTACCTACGATCACAGCATCCGCCATATTATAAAACTGCTGGAAAACATTTCCCAGAAAGATTGGAAATGTAAAACTTAAGATCATCTTCATTGGGCTTCCAACAGTCATATCATTCTGTACTGATTTCATGATGTCCTCCTTTTTTCGAAAAACGTGCTTATTATATACTAGTTTTTCCCTGATGTAAATATCCTGAAAAGGAGTTTTTACATTTCTTTCAAAACGTAACGGTTCACTCAAAAATCGTCTATATGGGAAGATGCTATTCCAGGAACAACACATCTTCTTCCACCAGCTCCAGCGCATCCGGCATTCCTTTTTCCCGGATTTTCTCCTGATTCTCTCTCTGCACAAACCAGGAGATCACAGGCGGATCTGCCTCTTCATTTGCAGGCTTCAGATAATAGTTATCTTCGAACGGAAGCACTGCTTTACTCTCCAATCTAAATGGAATTTGATTCTTTCCACCTTCTCCCCAGATCGGGACAAAATCATGCGCACGATAACCGATATAGTTGATATTTTCTGGGATATTTCTTTGCTCTGTACACAACGTAATCCCCCCCCAGTCTGTCAGTTCTGCGGTATGCTCATCCACATAAACTGCTCTTGTGAAATTCTTGCATCCAGTCAGCCGTGCCGCTTCTTTTCTCTGCGGATTCTGGAACAATTCTTTCGTCTTCCCTGCTGCCACAATCTGCCCCCCCTGGTCGATGATCAGCAGTTCTTCACTGAACCGGTACACTTCATCTCTGCTGTGAGACACCATGATCACAGTACCCTCATAATCTTCGAGAAGTTCCTGTAATTCCTGCTGCAGACGGTCCTTCAGATACATATCAAGTGCTGAAAATGGTTCATCTAAGAGAATCACATCTGGTTTATAAGCATGATTCTCGCAAGGGCTACCCTCTGCTGCTGACCTCCGGAAAGCTCTGCCGGGAATCGTTTTTCCAGTCCTGTTAGCTGAAATTTCTCAATCATCTCACGCACACGCTTTGCATTCTCCTGCTTTTTCCCTTTTAATCCGGCGGCGATATTCTTTTCCACCGTCATTGTAGGGAAAAGTGCATAATTCTGAAACAGATAGCCAATGTTACGCTTCTGCGGTTTTAAATTCACTTTATTTTCGCTGTCGTAAACTGTCTTTCCTTCAATTTTGATCAATCCGCTCTCCGGCGGCTCGATTCCTGCAATACTCTTTAGTGTCATGCTCTTTCCACATCCGGATGCGCCGAGGATTCCGATTCGTTTAGAATCACTTTTAAAATCTATGTTCAGCTCAAATGTATTCAGTTTTCTCTGAATCTTTACTTCTATCGCCATCTCTTACCACCTCTTGACATTCTTCATTTTCTTGCCCGAGATCAGATTCATCAGGAAGATCACCAGGAATGCAATCACCATGACAATCGCAACCCACACGCCCGCTGTCATATAGTCTCCGTCCTGAATGACCATTGCAATCTTCTGCGAGATTGTTCCTGTCTTTCCCGGAATATTTCCGGCAAGCATAGATGTCGCTCCATATTCTCCGAGTGCTCTGGCAAATGTAAGAATCGTTCCGGATGCGATTCCAGGTCCTGCGGTCGGGATCACTACTTTCCAGAAGATTTCTGTATCTGACATGCCGAGTGTCCTTCCTGCATAGATCAGATTCACATCGATCTGTTCCATCGCTGCACGGGCATTTCTGTACATCAGTGGAAATGAAATTACTGTGGCAGCAATGATACATCCAAGCCATGTCTGTACTACTTTGATTCCAAAATTTTCAAATAAAAAGATTCCAAACGGTCTTCTCCTGCTGAAGATCAGTAACAGAAAGAAGCCGGCCACTGTCGGCGGAAGTACCATTGGCAAGGTCAGTATTCCATCTATAATAGCCTTTTTCCCCCCCGGAGTTGTCTTCACAACCTTACGTGCCGCATAGATTCCCAGAAAAAAGGAAAATATCGTAGCTACGATTCCTGTTTTTATTGAAATAAATAATGGGCTCCAATCCAGATTCTTCAGGATTTCCATCATTTCATCCATTCTATCATTCACTCTCCTTTACAACTATAAGAAAAGGGCTGTCCGAAACTTTTCATTTCTGGCAGCCTCTACTGTTACTGTTCACACGATGTGCGACCAGCAACGCATCTCGCCATTTTAAATCGCCTTTGGCGATGGGGGCGAGATGCATTCAAGTCAAAACACGCATCCTCCGTGTCAATCAGCAAAGTGATTGACAGGGAGTGAACAGTAACCCTCTGCTTCTATAGTAACACATCCGTTACTATCACACTATCTTTATTCTACATTTGTATCGAAGTAATAAGACTCAAATACTTTCTTTGCATTGTCTGACAGAACAAACTTGATGAAATCATCTGCTGCTGCGTTCTGTGCATCATCAGCCTCATCATTTACTACACGTGCGATCGGATAGATTACATTTCCTGTCAGATCATACCCTACTGTCTGAAGAATATCGAGTTCGTCCTCGAATCCATATGTATCAGAGTAGTAAGTTGTTCCAACTTCACAAGATCCTTCCACTACTGCGGAAAGAACCTTGCTTACGTTGTCCTGCTCGCTGATCTCAAGTCCGCCAAGTGCTTCTGATACTTCTTCTGTTGTGATTGCTGAAGGATCATCCACCTTCGGAAGAACACCCATATTCATAAGTGCGGTTCTTGTATACTTACCTACCGGTACGCTTCCACCGGCAAGTGCAAAGCTTTCTGCTTCGCTTAAGTTATCAAGTCCTGTTACCTTTGTTCCGCTGTCTTTTCTTGTCACAACTACTACCTGGTTATTTACAACATTCGCTCTTGTTCCGTCTACTACAAGACCGTCGGACTCAAGCTGGTCCATCTGCTTCTGTGCTGCTGAGAAGAAGATATCACACTCATATCCTTCTTCAATCTGTGTCAGAAGTGTACCTGAACTGTCTGCATTGTATGTGATCTTTACGTTCGGATGCTCTTCGTTATACTGTGTTACGAGCTCATCCATTACATTCTTTAAGCTGGCTGCAATAAATACCTGGATCTCTGTTTCTTCTTCATCACTGACTTTGTTGTCAGTTGCTTCTGTTTTTGCTGTGTCGTCTGTCTTTTCGTCGGCTTTGGATCCACATCCAGCCATAGAAAACACCATTACGGCTGCCATCACTACTGCTAAAATTCTCTTTTTCATCCTACCTCCTCCTGACAGGCGCCTTGTTCATAAGATTGTTCCTGTCTTTTCTTTCTAAATGATGTTCTAATTATAACCGATTTGTTTTATTTCAACAATCGCTTTTCTAAAAAAGTTGTGATTTACACAACTTTTTTCATTGACTGAATTATGATTCAAAGATATCCTTATATCTCTTCTCTGCATATTTCACCACATCTTTTTCCAGCAGTTCATATTTTCTGAGTATGTCTTTCCCTGCTTCGCTTACACTGGCTACACCGCCATGCTTGCCTCCCGGACTTCGCTCTACGACGGTATATCCGAGTTCTTTCTCTGCACTTCTGATCAGGCTCCAGCCCTTGCTGTAAGACATTCCTGTCTTTGCACAGGCGTCTCTTACCGAACCAAGTGTATCAATCTGACGCAGAAGGAATACAATTCCCGGACCGAAGAAGTTCTCATTCTTCTCCAACTGAAGCTTCACTCTCGGACGGATTCTTCTCTCCTTTTCCTTCTCTTTGAAAATCTCACGGAAAGGTTCTCCCTGTCCGGAGTAAATCGCTACACCGTTGTCTTCCACCGGAACGAAAATGCGTTCTACATTCAGCACATCCATAGCGCCTTTAAGTCCACCTTCACCTTCATAAGAAGCAAACTGATCGATCATACTGCGATCCATCAGGATCGGATGTCCTTTTCGTTCTTCCCAGACAGGTACATAGACTTTCTCATGATCGTTTTCATTTTCTTTCGCTTTTTGCATCAACACACGTACGGTATCTTCTGTGAAAAGAGAAACTCCTGCCGGACAGAAGAAGAATTTCTCACAGCGCGGTTTCAGGTAGTTCATCCCTCGAACTGCTGACGTGATCATCTCTTCCTTCTCATAATCTTCACTGCGAAGGAATACTGCACCAAGCTTCGCCAGTTTCTTCTCCACCTGCTCCGCCTGGTATCCTGTGATCAGCACGATCTCATCCACGTCTGCTCTCTTGAAATTTAAAATCATCTGACGCAGAACCTGGATTCCATCCACCGACTTCATCTTATCATAACTCTTATATCCACCAGATTTTCCTGCTGCCGCAATCACTGCTCCTACCCGCATTTGCATTCTCCTTTCAGCTCACGCTGCTATTTTTATTACTGTTCACACTATATGCAACCAGCAATTCTATCATTATGCCGTTCCGAGATCTTCTTTGCGATCAATATCCTGAAGTTCTCCTGCCTGTACCGGCACAATTTTCAGCGAATCTAAGTTTTCTTTCAATATCTTCTTTCCACCGATATCTCCATCTAACTCCAAAAGTTTATCAAAGAATCTCTTATCCCACAAGACCGGATTGCCATTTCTTGTTCCTTCTCCTGCACAAACGATCTTTCCCGGATTATGAAATGCTGTATTTATGATTCTCTGAATCGTGGATTTTTTTAATCTTGGCTGATCGCAGACACTGAACAGGACTCCTCGAAGCGGTGTTCCATTTTCTTCCGCATCCTCGATTGCCTTTGTCAGACCGAGCTTTACAGAAAGAGAGATTCCCTTCTCCGGTTCTTTGTTGCATACCACCGTGCAGCCTGCTGACTCTGCTGAAAGTGTAATCTCTTCTTTTCCTGTCACTACATAAGACTTGAATCCCTGAAATGCTTCAAACCGGCTGATCGCACTTTCATACATTGCTTCACCTTCTACAACAGCTTTGAGTTTATCTGAACCGAACCGAACACTCTGACCTGCCGCCAGCAAGATCAATGCGTATTTTCCTCTGCTCTTTTCATAACTGCAGACTGCATCGAGCACACCTCCGCCGATCGCCCTTGCTTTGTCTGAGATTGTCCGGCAATGCTCCTGCTTTGCACGAGCATCAATATCTCCAATCTTCAGTCCCTTCGTCACCTGAACACCTGGCTGAAGCATTCCGCGAACGATACCGTCCATCAACGCATAAACCGGCTCTCCGCCTGTAATTGCAACAATCTGTCCTTTTCGTACCAGATCGCCGATCACAGCCTTCGGTTCGATCACTCCATCTGCGGATGCTTTAATCAGACGCTCAATGGAATATCCTCCGACATTTCCCGGAACTCCGGTATTCGGGATTGCACTTCCATCCCAGATCACATTGCCCAGTGTATGTCCTCTCTTTGTCTCTACAACGCAGTTGCAGTCTTCTCCGGCAGTAAATCCAGGTCCGACTCCGACCACAAATGGTGCATCTGTGATCTTTGTTCCGAGATTTCTCTTTGCAAGGATGGCATCCACGATTACATCCGGCTGAAACCACTGTATGCATTCTGCCTTTGGATCAACGATCACAGGGATATCTCCCTGTTCCATGATCTTCTCTGCTTCTTCCTGATTCTTTGCCAGGCGTGCTGTCATATCTTCTACAACTGCCTCGCCTTCATAAACTGCTCTGGAAAATGCAACCAGTCTGCGGACCGTCAATGGCACAGCAATATCTGTCATCATAATCTGATGCCCTGCGCCATATAATCTGGATGCGATTCCTGTTGCCAGATCTCCCGCACCTTTAATCAATATCTTCATCTCAATACTTCCCATCTATTTCCTGAGAATCTTCTATGATTCTCCGTTATTTTCTAATTTATTTACGTTCAAGAATAATCTCTGCACTTTTTCTACAATATTTATTACAGCTTATAAGATGTCACAAATATATTTTTAATTCCATTTTCATGTAAACACTTTGCAATCTTACATGCTCTTTCCTGCAGTTCTTTTGTATCTGCCTTATTCAACACAACAATATACTCTGCCTGCTTTGGACAGCCTTTTCGACCGCCCTGTTCATGACAGGCAATCTTTATTATGTCCTCTTCTGTCACCTGATCTTCCGGCTGTTTTCCAAGAAGCTCTGCCGCCTTTTCACTTCGAAAGCAGATTTCTTCCAGCTTTTGATCCAAAGCGTCCATTCCATAAACAGAAAATACATGTGTTGTCTGTGGCAGGAGCACAGGTTCTTGTTCTCCCGGTACTTTTAACGGCAGCACCCTTGCTCCGTCCGCTTCAACAAGTAATGGCACATTCCAGCTTTCTATCTCTGCCAGAATCAACTCCGGAACGCAACTCATTTTCCCTTTTTTCGCTCTTGCCCCCCCAATCCAGACCTGTCCATATTGTTCAAGGCATTCCTTCACTCGTTCAAGCAGCTCGTTCCCTTTACAAATCCACTCTTCCTCTTCAGCCACACAACTCCATGGAGTCGTCTCTTCTCTCATATGAGTTGTTGTAAGAACAATTGCCTTTTTCCCCCATCAGCGCATACTCTTCTGCAAGCCTTCTCAATGTAGAGGTCTTTCCTCCCGCACCGACAGCAGCTATCATCGGACATTCTGTATCGTCAGGCTTTACTACCGATAAGAAAGAGTCTGCTTCACAAAGTCTGTCATCTCTGAAATAGCTTATCATTTTACAGATCCCTTCTTTCTATATTTCTGCGTCTTTTGAAAAGAAGATAGCCCACAGGCAGATGCCTGTGAGCTATCTATCTCACATATTATCACTCTGGTCTCACTCAATTTCCACCGGAGCAATCTCACATAAACCTTCTGCTATTATCTTAACAGATATGTGTAGTCCTTGCAAACAGTCTCCATTACTTTCTGAAGTGCTTCCGGAATCTTTGTCTCTTCTCCAAGTGTCCAGTCGAGGATCTCTCCACAGAAACGAACCTTGCAGTGTACTGCATCTTTATCCAGTACTGTGAATCCCTGATTCTTGCTGTCTGCCATATCGTTCTCGTCCATGAATAATGTGAATTTATCCAGGTACGGAGCACTGTCGTATGGACAGAAGCTCTTACAGTTACCACACTCATTACACATGTAATCTACGTGTATGATCTGATGTTTCTCCAGTCCCGGAACCTTGATTGCTACATTTGCTCTGTTCGGGCAAACTTCCTTACAATTCTCACAGATTCCTGCACAGTTAAGACATCTCTTAGCCTCTGTGCTGTCTTCGCGTACGTCTTCGAGGTTACCCTTTCTCTCGTATACAACAGCTTCATCTGTCTCTGCATCGAAATCTCTTACAAGAGTCTCTCCGATCACTGCCTGAGCAGCTTTGAGACCATCACGGATACCTTCTACTACTGTAGCCGGTCCGCCAAGTCCGTCACCAACAACGTAAACGTTCTCTACGTTTGTCTCTAATGTCTCTTCATTTACAAGAGCACGTCCTCTGTCATTTACGTTGATTCCATTTGCCTCGTAAAGAGCAGTCGGAACTTTTTCACCAACAGCTGCGATCACTGTATCAGCCGGGATCTCTTTGAGTTCTCCTGTCTTAACAACGCCTCTTCTTCCAGAAGCATCCATATCGCCAAGAACCATAACTTCGCAGATCAGTTTTCCATTCTCAAGTTTAACAGGAGAAAGGAGTTCCATGAATTCTACGCCGTCCTCTACTGCCATTACCAGCTCTTCTTCGTCTGCCGGCATATAGCGTTTTGTTCTTCTGTATACAAGATATACATGTTCAACGCCTGTTGTACGTTTTGCTGCTCTTGCTGTATCCATTGCTGTGTTACCACCACCGATAACTACAACGTTCTTACCGATATCAAGTTTTCCGTCATTTGCCTTGAAGTCAGCCAGGAACTCGAGTGCATTCTTAGCTTCACCCTGCTC
The DNA here is from genome assembly GCA_001312505.1 of Mediterraneibacter faecis JCM 15917. GTDB lineage: Bacteria > Bacillota > Clostridia > Lachnospirales > Lachnospiraceae > Mediterraneibacter > Mediterraneibacter faecis. The sequence goes on along the minus strand of BBDW01000004.1, from coordinate 46,543 downwards.
AAGTCTTAATACTCCAGGCTCAGAAGCTCCTACTGCAAGGATCACTGTTGTAAATCCTTCTGCTTTCAGTGCTGCTGTATCTTTTACTTCTGTGTTCAGACGAACTTCAACGCCCATCTTCTCAAGAAGTGCTGCATCTTTATCAATAGATGTTCCCGGAATTCTGAATTCTGGGATCACGTGGCGAACAACACCGCCGAGAGCGTCGTTCTTCTCAAATACTGTAACTGCCATTCCGGCTCTGCGCAGGAAGTAAGCAGCTGCCATACCAGCCGGTCCTCCACCGATCACTGCTGCCTTACCTTCTTTTGTGATTGCAGGTGCTGTCAGCTTGTTCATCAGTGCTTCGTATCCGTTCTGAGCTGCCTCAAGCTTCATCTCACGGATATGTACCGGTGACTCATAGAAGTTACGTGTACATTTGCCCATACAAGCATGTGCACAGATTGTTCCTGTAATGAATGGAAGTGGATTCTTCTCTGTGATAACATCCATAGCTTCTTCATATTTACCAGCTTCTACAAGCTGCAGATATGTTGTGATATCCTGGTGGATCGGGCATCCTTCTTTACAAGGAGCGATGAAGCAGTCGATCAGCGGAACCTGTTTGTTGATCTTTCTGGACGGAAGCGGTTTTACAGCCTTTACATGATATGGGCTTGTCTTTGCTTCTTCAACCAGTTTCTCTGTCTTGGCAGCGTCGATACCTGTGAATACAACGCCTTCTTTCTCAAGAAGTCCTGCAATCTGGCAAAGTCTGTCATATCCGCCTGGTTTCAGGATTGTTGTAGCCATTGTTACCGGCCAGATTCCTGCATCGATGATTCCTTCGATGTTATGGAAATCAGCACCACCTGAATAGGAGATTCTCAGTTTTCCACCGAAATCTCTTGCCAGCATATTTGCTACGGAGATGGAAAGTGGATACAGAGATTTTCCTGACATATACATCTCTTCACTTGGAAGTTCGTTCTGTTTTACATCAACCGGGAATGTGTTAGTGATCTTCACACCAAACTCCAGGTTTCTTTCCTGACAGACAGCGATCAGTCTGTTCAGCATCGGAACAGCATCCTCGTACTGCAGGTCGTCTTTGAAGTGGAAGTCACCGAATGCGATATAATCGTATCCCATGTCATCCATTGTCTTTCTTGCATACTCGTATCCAAGAAGTGTCGGGTTACATTTGATAAATGTATGGAATCCCTTTTCTGTGATCAGATACATTGCGATCTTCTCAATTTCTTCCGGAGGCATCCGTGAAGTGTAGAGATTGTAACAGAATTACAGATATCACCGGAAATGCTTTCGATATCTTCTGCTGTCACTTTCTCGAACAGGTCAACATGCTCAAGAAGATAAGCCTTGCAGTGCTTGAAAATCTCTGAATCCTGTGCATGCTGCATTGTGTTCAGGAATGTGTCAACCTTCTCTGATTTAATTCCGGCAAGATCATATCCAACACTGATGTTGAACTGGAATCCGTCCATGCTTCCAAGTCCGAATTCTTTTGATATCACTTTCAGAAGGAACCATGCTTTGATGTACTCCTCCATTGCCTGTGGAACAAACAGCTCTGTAGACCACTCACAGTTGTAGCACTCGTCATCAGCCTTGATACATGGTCTGTTGATGCATGCTGCAAGCTCGTCTCCGTCCATTACCTGAACTGTCTTCAGCTCAAAGAAACGGCTTCCTGTGTAGTAAGCTGCGATAATATTCTGTGTCAGCTGAGTGTTTGGACCTGCTGCCGGTCCGATTGGTGTCTCAAGATCGCGTCCGAAGATTGTGCGGTTGAACTTGCTGTCCGCATGATATGGATGACGCTCTCCAAATACTGTTCCATTCTCTTTGTACTCTGTCAATGTCCAGTTTAAAAGCTGTTCAAATGACATAGGTCTCATAATTTCACTCATACTTTTTACCTCTCTTTTTTTTTTATCACGGAAAACCTGCCATCGGCAGGTTCTTCCGTAATGATTAAATCTTTGAAATCACTGACAGATTATTCCCCCCCAAGAACCTGTCTTTTCTCAAAGATCTGTTTCCTTTTATTTTGCCTCCGGCTTTGGATCTTTCGGAAGAACCAGATTCAAAATAACTGCAAAAATTGTCGCCAGTACAACCGGTGATGATGCAAATGTGTTATTGATGATGGACTGGAAGTTCTCAAGTCCCATTGTCATTCCTAATCCATCGTAAATTGTTGATGTCATCTGATTTAAGCATCCGTTACTTAAGGATACACCCATACCGATTGCAATAGATAATCCTGCAACTGTTGTATTTCTTGTAGACATACCTTCACTTACAAGAAGCTTGATACCTGTCATTGCGATACCTGCGAATACAGATGCTACTGCTCCACCAAGTACACACTGAGGAATTGTTCTCAGAAGTGCTGAGAATTTCGGAATCAGTCCTGCAATCAGAAGGATAAATGCTGAAAGTGAAAATACCTTTCTTGCTACAACTTTTGTAGAACCAACAATACCTACGTTCTGGCTGTAAGTTGCTGTCGGAGGACATCCGAAACATGCACTTACGATATTACTGATACCATAACCGATGATACCACCGTTGAGCTCCTGGTCAGTAGGAAGACGATCCATACCACCACTTGTTGTAGCGGAGAAATCTCCCATTGCCTGAATGGAATTGACAAGGAACAAAATCGCCAGCGGGATAATCGCTGAGATATCGAATTTTACACCGAAAGCGAACGGTTGTGGAAGCTGGAACCAACCTGCGTTTGAAAGTGCTGAAAAATCAACCATTCCAAAGCACAATGCAAGTACATATCCACAGATCAGACCGATCAGGATAGATGCAAGTTTGAAAAGTCCTTTTCCGTAATGGTTCAGACCGATTACGATTGCCAGTGTTACAAGAGATACAAGCCAGTTCTGCCAGGAACCATAAACAAGTGCTGCTGTCTGACCTCTCTGCTCTACGATCACTTCATATGTGTTCGCGGAGTTTCCTGCCATGTAGTTAATAGCTGTCTTATAAAGAGACAGACCGATTGCAAAGATAACAGTTCCGATTACCAGTGGTGGGAACACCTTTCTGATCTGCTTAATAGTAAGTCCAACGATAATTGCTACAATACCACCTACGATCATCGCGCCAAAAATCGTGTTAACGTCCTGAGCCTGTGCTGCAATTGCTGTCATTGTCGGAACATAAGCAAAACTTACACCGATGATGACCGGAAGTCCGGATCCAAGATGGATCTTATTTCCATACAGCTGAAGGAATGTTGATAATGCTGCAAATACAAGTGACATCTGGATCAAGAGACCCATGTTTACATTTCCGCCTGCATTATTCGCTGCATTTGCAACCAGAATTGCCGGTGTAACACATCCTACAACTGCTGCAAGTACATGCTGGGCAGCAAGCGGAAGTATCTGACCAAATGTCGGGTTACCATCCCACTTAAACAGTTCTTCGTTTCCTCTGCGAGGTGCTTCTGATTTCTTTTCTTTCATTATTTTATTGTCCTTTCCGGTTAGTTTTGACGAAATGTGCGATCAAAGATACTGTCCACATCTGTTATATATGTTAACATTAATGAACAGTATCCGTCAATCTAAGCCTAACGACTATTGATACGTTTTCCAAGTTCGGCTGCTGCCTGTCTGCAGTCTGCCATAACTTTCGCTTCGTCAATCTCTGTCAGTCTTCTGTCTTTCATCAATACTTTACCGTTTGCAACAGTTGTCACAACATCGTGTCCAGTTACTCCGAATACAAGGTGACCATTGATGTTATTCTCATTCATTGGTGTCAGCGGATTGTAATTAACAATGATCACATCTGCTGCTGCACCTTCTTCAAGAACTCCGAGCTTCTGGTCGAAATAACGTCCTGCAATCTTTGCATTGTTCTCAAACAGCATTTTCGGAACTTCTCCCCATGCTGCATTTGGATCGCAAAGGTGATGTTTATGAAGAATATTTGCCACTTTGAAGGATTCCATCATATCATGTGTATATCCATCTGTTCCAAGTCCTGTAAGGATTCCTCTGTGTACAAGTTCCATTGTCGGAGGGCATCCGCAGGCATTTCCCATATTGGATTCCGGATTATGAACAACCATTGTGTTTGTATCTTTGATCAGATCCATCTCATGTGGGTTGATGTAGATACAATGTCCAAGCAGTGTCTTCTCCCCCCCAAGAATATTGAAGTCCATCAGACGGTCAACAATTCTCTTTCCATAATGTTTCAGGCAGTGATGCAGATCTTCAATTCCTTCTGCAACATGAATATGATAACCAACTTCATCCGGTTTGTTTGCTGCTGCAAGTTCCATTGTCTCATCTGAGATTGTGAACTGTGCATGCATACCCATCATTCCGGCGATCATTCCGCTGTCATCCTTCAGTGCATGACGAATAAATTCTGCATTCTCCATTACAGACTCTCTGGCCTTGTCTTTTCCATCTCTGTCGGAAACTTCATAACAGAGACAGGAACGAATTCCTGTTTCCTTCGCTGCTCTCTCAATTTCAAATAAGGAACCTTTGATAGCTCCAAAGCTTGCATGATGGTCAAATACTGTTGTTACACCGTTCTTGATAGAATCAATATAAGTAGCCATAGCACTTAAATAAGTATCATTCAGTGTCAGGTTTCTATCCAGTGTCCACCACATTCCTTCAAGAATGCTGAGCAATCCTGTTGGATTGTATCCATTAATAGCAAGTCCTCTTGCAAAAGAACTATAGATATGTTCATGAGTATTAATGAATGCCGGCATAATCACTCCGCCTTTTGCATCAATAAACTCTGCATCTGGATAAGCCTTCTTCAACTCATCTGTTGGTCCAACCTTACAGATTACTTTACCATCAATTGCTACTGCGCCCTCTTCCATATAAGGACATTCAGGGTTTCTTGTCACAACTCTACCATTACCTAAGATCAACATAATTGTAACCTCTCCTTTTTATGAATTTCTACACTTTGATGTTAAAATGCCATCTGCCTGTTATGTGCATTTCGTACATCAACGTCTCTGATACACATAGAATAACATCTAAATTGTCTAAATGCAACAAGAAATCTAAAAAAGTTTTTTGTTACCTAAAAAATTTTTAGGAAAGGTATTGACTATCGTGATTTTTATGATATTATGGGATTATGAAGACAGAAAGCATGTAGAAAGGCAGGTGGACATATGCGCCATACCTTAGATTTTCTTAAGCAGCTTGCACACGGACTTGCAATTCAATTTGGAAGTTCCTGTGAGATTGCAATTCATGATTTGAAGACAAAAGATCTAGAGAAATCGATCGTGTACATCGAGAACGGACATGTATCGAACCGACAGACCGGAGATGGTCCTTCAGGAATTGTTCTTGAGACACTTCAGTCGGATCCGTCAACGATTCATGATAAGCTTTCCTATCTTACTAAAACAGAAGATGGACGGATCCTGAAATCGAGTACCTTCTATATAAGAGACGATGACGGATCAATCTCATACATCTTCTCATTAAACTATGACATCACAGCTTTTACAGCTGCGAGTACAGCAATTCAGTCTTTGATCGCTACGAAAGACAATCTTCCGGATCTTACAGGTGATTCGCCACGGCAGATCACACATAATGTAAATGAACTTCTGGATTTGTTAATCGAGCAGGCCGTTGCAAAGGTCGGAAAGCCAGTTGCAATGATGAACAAAGATGACAAAGTTGCTGTTGTCCAGTATCTGGATCATGCCGGTGCTTTCCTTATTACAAAGTCCGGCGATAAAGTTTCTTCGTATTTGGGGGGGATATCGAAATTCACACTTTACAGTTACATGGGCAAATGACACGTATTAATTTAAGGAGGTCACTATAATGGAAACTATCAAATGGGCAGTAAACGAAATGCCAAAAACAGATGACTCTCAGCTTCAGGTAATGTCACTTGAGAATGTAGCGAAAGCTCGCGCATTCCATGAGAGCTTCCCGCAGTACAGTGTTACACCACTTGTAAAACTGGATCACATGGCTGCATACCTTGGACTGAAAGAGGTCTATGTAAAAGATGAGTCTTATCGTTTCGGACTGAACGCATTTAAAGTACTCGGCGGATCTTTCGCAATGGCTCGCTACATTGCAAAGCAGACAGGAAAGGATGTTTCAGAACTTCCTTACAACGTTCTTACATCTGACGAACTGCGTAAAGAATTCGGACAGGCTACTTTCTTCACTGCAACAGATGGTAACCACGGACGTGGTGTTGCATGGGCAGCGAACAAGCTTGGACAGAAAGCTGTAGTACTTATGCCGAAGGGATCAACTCAGACAAGACTGAACAACATCCTGAAAGAAGGAGCGAAAGCTACAATCGAAGAGGAAAACTACGACGAATGTGTTCGTATGGCTAACGCTATGGCAGAGAAGACAGAGAACGGCGTAATGGTTCAGGATACAGCCTGGGACGGATATGAAGAGATTCCGGCATGGATCATGCAGGGATACGGAACAATGGCTAACGAGGCTGATGATCAGCTTCATGAAGCTGGATGTGAGCGTCCGACACATGTATTTATTCAGGCTGGTGTTGGTTCACTTGCCGGAGCAGTTCAGGGATTCTTCGCTAACCGCTATCCGGAAAATCCACCGAAAGTTGTTGTTGTTGAAGCTGCGCCTGCTGCATGCCTTTACAAAGGAGCATGTGCTAAGGACGGAGCTATCCGCATCGTAGACGGAGACATGGTTACAATCATGGCTGGTCTTGCCTGTGGAGAGCCGAACACAATTTCATGGGATATCCTGAAAAACCACGTTGATACATTTATCGCAACACCTGACTGGGTTGCTGCCAAAGGTATGCGTATGCTTGCTGCACCTTTCAAAGGTGATCAGCCTGTTACTTCCGGAGAATCCGGAGCCGCACCGTTTGGAACACTTGCGTGCATCATGACAATGGATGAGTACAAACCGCTCAGAGAGCACCTCGGATTGGATGAGAACTCAAAAGTACTTCTCTTCTCTACTGAGGGAGACACTGATCCGGATAGATACAAATCAATTGTCTGGGACGGAAATGAGAGATAATCATTTCTCGCAATACAATAAGAAGAAACTGTAACACCAAAACAAGATTTTATTTCAAAAGGAGAAGAACAATGGATCTTAACAAAATCAAAGAGTATGCAAAAGGCTATGAGAAAGACATGACTGCTTTCCTTCGTGCTATCGTAAAAAATCCGGGAGAAAGCTGTGATGAGAAAGCTCACGTAGAGACAATCGCTGCTGAGATGAAGAAAGTTGGATTTGACGAAGTTGTCATCGACACAGGGAAATGTTATGGGATTCATGGGAACTGGCGACAAGATCATCGCATTTGACGCACATATCGATACAGTAGGTATCGGTAACATCGATAACTGGAAATTCGATCCATACGATGGATACGAGACAGAGACAGAGATCGGTGGACGTGGAGTATCTGACCAGTGTGGCGGTATCGTATCTGGTGTATACGGAGCAAAGATCATGAAAGATCTCGGACTCATTCCAGAAGGATACAAAGTAATGGTTGTTGGTACAGTTCAGGAAGAAGACTGTGACGGACTTTGCTGGCAGTACATCATCAACGAAGACAAGATTCGTCCGGAGTTCGTAGTTTCTACAGAGCCTACAGACGGTGGTATCTACCGTGGACAGAGAGGACGTATGGAAATCCGTATCGATGTTAAGGGAGTTTCCTGTCACGGTTCTGCTCCGGAGCGTGGAGACAACGCGATCTACAAGATGGCTGACATTCTTCAGGATGTTCGTGCTCTTAACGAGAACGATGACGCTGACGAGACAGAGATCAAAGGTCTTGTTAAAATGCTTAACCCGAAATTCAACCCTGACTACGAAGAGGCTCGTTTCCTTGGACGTGGAACAGTTACAACATCTCAGATCTTCTACACATCACCAAGCCGTTGTGCAGTAGCAGATTCCTGTGCTGTATCTCTTGACCGTCGTATGACATTCGGAGAGACATGGGAGAGCTGCTTAGATGAGATCCGTAACCTGCCAAGCGTTAAGAAATACGGTGATGACGTTGTTGTTTCTATGTACAACTATGATCGTCCGTCCTACACAGGATGTGTATACGAGATCGAGTGCTACTTCCCAACATGGGCTATTCCGAAGGATCACAAAGTAACTAAGGCTCTTGAGAAAGCTTACACAGGACTTTACGGAGATCAGAGAATCGGTGCTGCTGACACACTTGAGATGCGTCAGGCTCGTCCTCTGACAGATAAGTGGACATTCTCTACAAACGGTGTTTCTATCATGGGTAGAAACGGAATCCCATGTATCGGATTCGGACCTGGAGCTGAGGCTCAGGCTCACGCACCAAACGAGATGACATGGAAACAGGATCTCGTAACATGTGCTGCAGTATACGCTGCACTTCCACTGTCTTACGCTGAGTAATTCAGTATTTGCTAACGCACTTGCGTGTGATCACGCAACCAATTCATTGAACCTATGGCGTTCTGACCGGATAATTTCCGGCCGGAACCGCTTGGCTAATAAACCTAAAAACAAATAATTCATTTTAATCAGGAGGATTTTAAAGATGGACGCAAAATTACAGGGATATATTGACAAACTGAACGCACTCAACTTCAAAGAGATGTACAATGGTAACTTCTTCCTTACATGGGAGAAAACAGACGACGAGATCGAAGCTGTATTTACAGTAGCTGATGCTCTTCGTTACATGAGAGAGAACAACATTTCCACAAAGGTATTCGAGAGCGGACTTGGAATTTCTCTGTTCCGTGACAATTCCACACGTACACGTTTCTCTTTCGCTTCTGCTTGTAACCTTCTTGGTCTTGAGGTTCAGGATCTTGACGAAGGAAAATCTCAGGTTGCTCATGGTGAGACAGTTCGTGAGACAGCTAACATGATCTCCTTCATGGCTGATGTTATCGGTATCCGTGATGATATGTACATCGGAAAAGGTAACAAATACATGCACGAAGTTGTTGACGCTGTAACAGAAGGAAACAAGGACGGAATTCTTGAGCAGAAACCTACACTTGTAAACCTTCAGTGTGACATTGACCACCCAACACAGTGTATGGCTGATATGCTTCACATCATCCATGAGTTCGGCGGAGTTGAGAACCTGAAAGGCAAAAAACTTGCTATGACATGGGCTTACTCACCATCTTACGGAAAACCACTTTCTGTTCCACAGGGAGTCATCGGTCTGATGACACGTTTCGGAATGGACGTTGTTCTTGCTCATCCAGAAGGATACGAAGTATTCGAGGATGTTGAGAAAATTGCTGAAGAGAACGCTAAGAAATCAGGCGGATCCTTCAAGAAGACTAACAACATGGCTGAAGCATTCAAAGATGCTGATATCGTATATCCAAAGAGCTGGGCTCCATTTGCAGCTATGGAAAAACGTACAGAGCTTTATGGAAACGGAGATACAGAAGGTATCAAAGCTCTTGAGAAAGAACTTCTTGCTCAGAATGCAGAGCACAAAGACTGGGCTTGTACAGAAGAGCTCATGGCTACAACAAAAGACGGAAAAGCTCTTTACATGCACTGTCTGCCAGCTGACATCTCAGGCGTAAGCTGTGAAGAAGGTGAAGTTGACGCTTCCGTATTCGATCGTTACAGAGATCCACTTTACAAAGAAGCTAGCTTCAAACCATACATCATCGCAGCTATGATCTTCCTTGCTAAATTCGAGAACCCACAGGAAATCCTGAAGAAGCTCGAAGAAAGAGGAATGTCCAGAATTTTTGAGTAAATTTAAATTTCTCAGACAAAAATAGTTTCACAGTTACCTTAATTAGTAACTTATTGTACAGGCCTGAATCTTTCAGACCTGTACAATACCTTTACAGTAAATACGGAGGATCCTAAAATGGAAAAGAAAAAACGTATTGTCATTGCCCTCGGCGGAAATGCCCTTGGCAATACTCTTCCTGAGCAGATGGCTGCTGTTAAGATTACAGCACGCGCGATCGTAGACCTGATTCAGGAAGGCTGCGAAGTAGTCGTAGCACACGGCAATGGTCCTCAGGTTGGTATGATCAACAACGCTATGATCGCATTAACACATGAGGATGAGAAACAGCCAAACACACCACTTTCTGTATGTGTTGCAATGAGCCAGGCTTACATCGGATATGACCTGCAGAATGCTCTGAGAGAAGAATTGTTCAACAGAGGAATCCATGATATCCCGGTTGCTACAATGATCACTCAGGTTCGCGTGGATGCTGATGATCCGGCTTTCGAGACACCATCCAAGCCAATCGGTAAATTCCTTTCTAAGGAAGAAGCTGATGTCATGGCTGAAAAATATGATTATATCATGAAAGAAGATGCAGGACGCGGATACCGTCGTGTTGTAGCTTCTCCAAAGCCGCAGGAGATCGTTGAGATCGGTACAATCCGTACAATGGTTGACTCCGGTGACCTTGTAATTGCCTGTGGCGGCGGTGGAATCCCGGTTATGCGCCAGGGCAACCACCTGAAAGGTGCAAGTGCAGTTATTGATAAAGACTTTGCCAGTGCTCTCCTTGCCAAAGAGCTCGACGCAGACTTCCTTATCATTCTGACTGCTGTAGAGAAAGTTGCACTGAACTACGGAAAGCCGGATGAGAAATGGCTTGACGATGTGACAGTTGATGAAGCGAAACAGTATGTAGAAGAAGGACATTTCGCTCCTGGTTCTATGCTTCCTAAGGTACAGGCAGCTCTTGACTTTGCTGAATCCAAACCTGGAAGACAGTCACTGATCACACTGCTTGAGAAAGCAAAAGACGGAATTCTTGGTGAGACTGGAACAAGAATCCACCTTTAATATTGAAAAATCGATTGAATAAGTCAATTACTTAAAACTCCTAAAATAGAAAATGAAAAAACCTCAGAGAACGGTGCTGCAACACCCGGACCTGAGGTTTTTTCATGTGTTTTATATGATTTTATTTCCTCTGACGTATTTTGCCTTTACTTCTCTCTCATCAGCAAGATAAATCATTCTTTCCAAACGATCTTTCACACTCATCTGACGGGAGGATTCAAGTCTGCTGTCATCTAATACAACAGCATCGAATTCATATCCTTCTTCAAAACTTCCGACTTTTCCGAAGAAGGATCCGCCACCCTTAGTTGCCATATAGAATACTTCTTCTGACTTCAATGCCGGATATTTCTGATCGACAAGTCTCCAGCGCATCTTTGACATCTGAATTGCATGTGCCATTGCCCGGAAAAGATTCTCTGTCGATCCCCCCTGCGACATCACTTCCAAGTCCTACAGAAAGTCCCTCTTCCAGATAACGTTTTACCGGTGCAATTCCGGAAGAAAGATTCTCATTTGATTCCGGACAATGTGCTACATACACACCGTTCTCTTTCATTCTCTGGATCTCTTCTTCCGTACTGTATACGCAATGCGCCATAACCGTCGGTGCATCTGCTCCAAACAGACCAAAATGATCATATGCATCTCCATAAAACTCTGCATACGGACAAAGTTCTTTTACCCATTCGATCTCTGATAAATTCTCTGATAAATGTGACTGCACCGGAATCTGGTAACGCATCTGAACCATCTTCAGCATATCTAGAAGCTCATCCGTACAGCTCGGAATAAAACGAGGTGTCAGGATCGGCAGCGTATTTTTATACTTTTTATGCTGCACATCCTTCATCCATTCCAATGTCTCTTCCGCAGACTCTTGTGTACCTTCACGAAGTTCATCCGGTGAATTTCTGTCCATATTCACTTTTCCGACCATCGTGACCAAACCGCTTCTTTCCAGATGATCCATCAGAACAAGTGTCGATCTTCTATGAATTGTCCCAAAGACGCATGCTCTTGTTGTTGAACTATGTTTCAAGTTCTTGGCAAACTTCGCATACGCCTCATTCGCATATAATACATCCTTGTATTTTGCTTCCTCTGGAAATGTATTCGTCTCCAGCCACTCCAGAAGTTCCAGATCCATCCCTGTACCGCGGAATGTATACTGCGGTGCATGTATATGCAGATCTGTCATTCCCGGAATAATCAGACAATCTCCATGATCCTCAATTGGTTCCCCCCCTCCAAGTCGGAACGGAAGTGTCTGATAGATTCCTTCTACTTTTCCATCTTTACACACAAGATAACCGTGTTCGCATATCTCAAATTCATCTTTCGTCTTTGTATAGATAATATTTCCTTTTAAAATTTTGATATCATCCATCTTTCTTATTCTCCAATCTCAATTACTACTATCATTCTTACTTTTTCCAGAGCGCTTATTTTACCCTTTCGAGCATAACCTCAACAACGCCGCCACAGACCATACCTTCATCCTCGGCTGCCTCTGCTGTCATGTCTACCTTGCATACCTGGAATCCTTCCTGTTCCGTACGGATCATGAGGAGTGCTTTCTGAATAATCTCACTTTCCACACATCCTCCACCAATTGTATCGATGATCCTTCCATCTCCGCATACAAGCATCTTTGTTCCTACGCCACGTGGTGCAGAACCTTTTCTGGAAATAATTGTCGCAAGCACTTTTCCACACTCATCTTCTTTCAGAATTTCTTCAAGAAGTTCACTGGAATATCCGCCGCTCTTTGCACGGCTGTTTTTAATCTGAATGATTTCTGCCATAATAGACACCGCGATCTCTTCCGGCGTCTCAGCAGCGATCTTCAACCCAATCGGCGTATGGACTGCTTCAAGCACATCTCTCTCAAACCCTTCTGCCTCCAGCTGATCTTTTACGATCGCAGTTCTTCTCTTACTTCCCATCATTCCAACATAAGCTCTTTGCTTTCCAAGGATTGTTCTGAGACAATCTGTGTCATATCTGTGACCTCTTGTAACAATAACAAACCATGTATCTGTATCTCCTTTGATCTTTGCAAGACCATCTTCAAATGGTTCGCAATAGACCTGGTCAGCCTCTGCTCTTCTCGCATCATCTGCAAATTTCGGACGATCTTCTACCACCGTAACATGGAATCCAAGCATCTTTCCCATGCGAATGATTGGCATAGATACATGACCTGCCCCCCCACAGATCACCAGCTTCGCCGGACGGCTGATACGCTCCTGAAAAATACGTTCACCTTTTTCATCTACAAAAACACTGTCTGTATCCTTCGGTTCACCTTTCAGCAGAGTTTTCTTTCCAGCTTCTGCACCGTCAATCTGCGTCTGTGCCCAAAGCTCTTCTTTTGCTTCTGCAAGCTCAGCCTTCAGATTTACATAAAATGAATTCATTCCCCCCCAATTCTCCTTCATCTTATTATTTTCCAAATCCACAGTTTGGATAAGTACATACTTCACAGTTCAGGCAAAGTCCGCCTTCTCCAAGCACTGTGAAATCTTCCACACTTAATCTCTCGCCTGCTGCAATTCTCGGAAGCACCAGATCAAAGATTGTTCTTCTTGCATACATTACGCATCCCGGAAGACCTGCAACCGGAATCTCTCCTTTATAAGCCAGCATGAACATTGCACCCGGAAGTACCGGCGCACCGTAAGTGATCACCTCATCCGTTGCATTTCTGATAGATAACGGTGTTCTGTCATCTGGATCAACGCTCATCCCGCCTGTACAGACTACAAATTCCGCGCCCTTAGCGATCCATTCATTGATCGCATCTGTTACCATCTGAGAGTCATCGTCACAGAGTACATTTCCAAGTACTTCCATGCCTGCCTCTTCTAATTTTGCTTTTACGACCGGAGTAAATTTATCTGTGATCCTTCCATGATAAACTTCACTTCCTGTTGTCACAATTCCGACTTTCATCTGATGGAACGGAAGAATTGTGAAAATCGGCTCTTCCCCCCACAGAGCTCTTTCACATGATTCATCTTCTCTTCCTCGATCACTAGCGGAACAACACGCATGCCTACGATCTTATCTCCCTTTTTCACCGGGAAATTGCCATGTCTGGATGCAAGCACGATCTGACCGAGCGCATTTACTTCATTCAATTTCTCGCGATTGATCTTCAGAAGGCCGTCGCACTGTGCAGTCAGTTCGATCTTTCCTTCTTTCGCCTCAGATGCATTCATATGCTCTCCCTGGCAGACCTGGCGCAGCACCTCTGCCGCATCATTTTCATGAAGCATGCCTTCCTGCTTCTCCCATACATAAAGATGTTCTTTTCCTACAGAAAGCAGTACCGGAACGTCCTCTTCTGTCACTACATGTCCTTTACGGAAAACCGCATCCTTCACAACTCCCGGAATAATCTGGGTAATGTCGTGGCAAAGCACACTGCCGACCGCATCCTCTGTTCTGATTAGTTGCATCTTATCCTCTCCTTTTCTTTCCCCCCCAAGTTTGTGCGGAATGCATGTTTCCTGCATCCCGCAATTTTTATTTTCTTATACTCTGCAAGCCTCAAGATCTTTCATCCATACTGCCACGCAGGCATCACTTGGCATTCTCCAGTCCCCTCTAGGAGAAAGTGCCACAGTACCAACCTTCGGTCCATCCGGCAGACAGGAACGCTTGAACTGCTGAGAGAAAAATCTTCTACAGAATGTTTCCAGCCATTTAAAAATGGTCTCTTTGTCATATTCACCATCAAATGTCATACATGCAATACGGAAGATCTTGCTCGGCTCATATCCAAAACGAAGCATAAAGTACAGGAAGAAATCATGCAGTTCGTAAGGTCCTACAAGATCTTCTGTCTTCTGCGCGATATCTCCGTCCTTCGGCGGTAGAAGCTCAGGACTTACCGGTGTATCAAGTACATCGTAAAGTACATTCTTAAGAGCTTCGTCTTTTGTATCATCCGCAGCATATTTTACAAGATGGCGAACCAGTGTCTTCGGTACAGAAGCATTCACTCCGTACATAGACATATGATCTCCATTGTAAGTTGCCCATCCAAGCGCAAGCTCTGACAGATCGCCTGTTCCAATAACCATTCCCCCAAGTCTTGTTTGCGATATCCATCAGCACCTGTGTACGCTCTCTCGCCTGGCAGTTTTCATAAGTTACACTGTGATCTTCCGGATCATGTCCGATGTCACGGAAATGAACATTCACGGCATCTGCAATCGGAACCTCGATCAAAGTTGCTCCGACTTTCTTCGACATCTCACAGGCATTCTGATAAGTTCTGTCTGTTGTACCAAAGCAAGGCATTGTCACAGCAATGATATCCTTCTTATCTCTTCCAAGCATGTCAAATGCGCGTGCCGTTACAAGCAGTGCAAGTGTGGAATCCAGACCTCCGGAAATGCCGACAACAGCAGTTCTTGCATTCGTATGAGCCAGACGTTTCTTCAGTCCCATTGCCTGGATCGTCAGGATCTCCTCACAGCGCTGTGCACGGGTCTGTTCATCAGAAGGAACGAACGGCTTCTTCGGAAATGTTCTTGTCAAAAATGTCTTTGTCTCTTCCACGGTAAATGGAACACGTACCAGAGTCTCTTCATCCAATGGCTGGAATGTCGTATTCTTTCTTCTCTCACCTGTAATTCTCTGAAGATCCAGCTCTGAGTAAATAATTTCATTTACATATCTACTGCTTTCTTTCAGAACGGTTCCGTTTTCAGCAATAATATTGTGTCCGCCAAAAACAAGATCCGTAGTTGACTCCCCCCCTTCTCCGGCATTTGCATAAATGTATCCAGAGATCAGTCTTGCAGACTGTCCGGAGATCAGTGCACGACGGTAAGTATCTTTTCCGATCGTCTCATCACTTGCGGAACAGTTGACGATCACTGTTGCACCTTCAAGTGCCGCCTGAATACTCGGCGGAACCGGTGACCAGACATCCTCGCAGATCTCGGCTGCCACTACCAGTTCTTCCATTCCTTCTGCCTGGAAGAGAATCTGCGGACCGAATGGAATTTTCTTTCCTTCAAATGTAATCTCTCTCACTGTCTGTGGTCCCGGAGTAAACTGGCGCATCTCATAAAATTCACCATAGTTTGGCAGGAACGTCTTTGTCGTAAATCCGATGATCTCGCCTGATTCATTGCCGCAGCTACATTATAAAGCTTTCCATTCACTTCAAGCGGTGCTCCGACAAATACAAGCATATCTTTGTCATTTGTATTTTCTGCAATCTCAAGCAATGCTTTTCTGGAAGCTTTCAGAAGTACGCTGTGGTCGAACAGATCACTACAGGTGTATCCTGTCACACAAAGCTCCGGAAATACAAGAATCTTCGCGCCATTTTTCTGTGCTTCTTCCATAGCATTGATGATATTCTGTGTATTAAATTCCACATCCGCAACGCGGATATCCGGTGTCGCTGCCGCAACCTTCACAAATCCATTTTTCATCTCATCTTCACCCCATCTTCTATTATATGATGTCAGGGCAAAAGCCCCGGCAATACTTATCGAGCCTGTTTTAACAATTCTTTCAATTCATCTACTGTATACTTATATGCTGTATTACAGAAATGACACTTCACTTCAATCTCTTTACCTTCATCGATCATTTCCTGAATCTCTTTCTTTCCGATACTGATGATTGCTTTCTCGATTCTCTTCTTAGAACAGTTGCAATAGAACTGTGCCGGCATTGTATCTGTAATTTCCAGATCAAGTTCTTCAAGAACCTGCTCAAGCATCTGCTCCGGTGTATGTCCGTTATCCAGCATGGATGTTACAGACTGGATCTTCTGAATGTTTGCCTCCAGCTTATTAAGCACTTCATCCTCGATAAAAGGCATTACCTGAACGATAAATCCACCTGCACATTTCACTGTATTATCTTTGTTCATCAGAACTCCAAGTCCGACAGAAGACGGTACCTGTTCAGATGTTGCAAAATAATAAGTAAGATCCTCTGCGATCTCTCCTGTCTGCAGAATTGTCTGGCCTGAATATGGCTCCTTGAGTCCATATCTTTGATGATCGTCATGACACCCTGTCCAAGTGCTCCACCGACATCAAGCTTTCCGTTCTTCGCCGGAAGCATCACATCCGGATTAAATGCATATCCTTTTACATTTCCCTTGCTGTCCGCTGTCACAGTCAGACCTTCGATCTGACCGGAACACTGAATCTGGATTGTCAGCATGTCTGTATCATTCTTCATCATGCTTCCCATCATCACTCCACCTGTAAGGAGTCTTCCCAGCGCTGCTGTCGCAACCGGACTTGTTCCGTGATGCTCTCTTGCCTCCTCAACCAGGTTTGTTGTCACTGCCGCAAATGCACGGATCTGTGCATTTCCTGCTGTTGCTCTTACAATATAATCATTCATGTCTTATTCTCCTCGTCTTTCTTATCTATTCAAGAATTGTATCCAATTCATTTCCCGGATTCTCTGGCAACGATATAGATTCTCTCGCTCTTCTCTGTCGGTTCCTCGTGTGTAACTGCGTCATATGCCGCCTCAAAAACAAGCCCCCCCGAACGTTCTACCAACTCTTTCATCTCTTCTAAGGTATACCCTCTCTGGTAATGTGTCTCCTGATATCTCCGATACAAATCTTCACTTGCGTCTTCCTGAATGAACAGAGTCAGATCATACTCATTGATCCGCTCTTCTTCATAATAGAAATTATCCCAGATAAAACTACATTCCCCCTCTGTCTTCCGCGATCACAGTATCTCCCATGACCTCTTTATACTTATATACAGTATTAAAATCAAACAAAAAGACTCCCTTTGGATCCAGGTAGTTGTTCACCAGACGGAATACTTCTTCTAGTTCCTCCGGTTCTGTAATATAGTTGACCGAATCACAGACACTGACAATCGCCCTTACTGTTCCATATAATTCGAACTCACGCATATCCTGAAGCAGATAAAGAATGTCCTTCCCTGACTCCATACGTTTCTCCATCGCAAGCTCCAACATATCTTCTGAATTATCCACACCGATCATGTCATATCCATAATCCGCAAGCTTCTCTGTCATTGTTCCTGTGCCACAGCCCAGATCCAAAAGAATGCCATCCTCTATTCCACGGTCTTTTAAAAGACTGTGAATGTATTCGCCCCCCCACTCTTCGTAAGGTACATTATCCATGAAAATGTCGTAGACCGCCGCAAACCCTGTATAAGCTTCCAACTGTTGACCTCCGTTCTTTTCTGTTTCTACATAATCCATTATATTTTACCACATTTTTTTCTTCTTGGCATCATACATTTCTATATTCGTGTGTGTTTCTCCATTTCTTGTTATTATTAGTAAAACCCTTTTTTATATCAAGAATTCTGAAATTTCTTCTCATTTTTCAGTTTTATTATGTCCTAAAATCTACCATTTTTTATGAAAATTTTATATTTGTAACATATTTCCATAACATTTTTACGTTTTATTCTTTCTTTTAGCACTTTAATATGCTATAATCATAAAGCTATGTTAATAAAAAATTTTTATATTAACAAAAGGCGTTGCTATCTGTTGTGGGGACAGCAGGATAGTAGAAAAACAAAAGAAAGGACATTGAAAAAATGGACAACAACAAGAAAGAATTCAAGCCGTATATTCCAGCAGACAAAGTCGTTCCTGAGTTTACGGTGACAGCACTCTTGATTGGTATCCTTCTGGCAATCGTATTTGGAGCTGCTAACGCATACCTCGGACTTCTCGTTGGTATGACAGTTTCCGCTTCCATCCCGGCAGCCGTAATTTCTATGGGAATCATTCGTGTGATTCTCCGTAAGGATTCTATTCTCGAGAACAACATGGTACAGACAATCGGTTCTGCCGGAGAGTCTGTTGCTGCAGGAGCTATCTTCACACTTCCTGCATTATTCCTTTGGGCTGAAGAGGGAAAGATCGCTTTCCCAAGCATCCTTTCCATCGCTCTGATCGCCCTGTTCGGAGGAACACTCGGAGTATGCTTCATGGTACCGCTTCGTCAGGCTCTTATCGTTGAAGAGCACGGAACACTTCCTTTCCCAGAGGGAACTGCTTGTGCAGAAGTTCTTCTGGCCGGAGAAGAAGGTGGATCTAAGGCTGGTACAGTATTCGCAGGACTTGGTATCGCAGCCGTTTACAAATTCCTTGCAGACGGAATGCAGCTTTTCCCAAGTGAGATCGGACACGCATTCAAGAATTACAGTGGAGCACAGGTTGGTATGCAGGTTCTTCCGGCACTTGGCGGTGTAGGATATATCTGTGGACCGAAGATCTCCAGCTACATGTTCGCCGGTGGTACACTCAGCTGGTTCGTACTTATGCCAATGATCGCACTGTTCGGTGGAGATGCTACAATCTTCCCTGCTTCAGTTACTGTAAATGAATTACTTGTGGATGGTCCTTCTGCTCTTTGGGCTAATTACATCAAATACATCGGAGCCGGAGCTGTTGCAACTGGTGGTATCATCAGTCTGATTAAGAGCCTTCCTCTGATCGTAAGAACATTTAAGCAGGCCATTGGAAGTATGAAAAAGAATGCCGGATCCAGCAAACAGCTTCGTACAGAGCAGGATCTCCCATTCCCATTACTGATCGGAGTTAGCCTTGTGATCGCTGTTCTGATCTGGATTCTTCCAATCTTCCCGGTTAACCTGATTGGTGCCCTGATCATCGTTGTATTCGGATTCTTCTTTGCAACTGTATCTTCTCGTATGGTTGGACTGATCGGATCTTCTAACAACCCGGTATCAGGTATGACAATCGCTACACTGCTCTTTGCTACAGTAATCCTGAAAGTTACAGGTACTACAGGACTTACAGGTATGGTTGGAGCCATCTCTATCGGTGGTATCATCTGTATCGTTGCAGCAATCGCAGGAGATGCTTCTCAGGACTTAAAGACAGGATTCATCGTAGGTGCTACACCTTCCAAACAGCAGATTGGAGAGATCATCGGTGTTGTTGCTTCTTCTGCAGCAATCGGATTCGTTCTTTACCTTCTGAATGAGGCTTGGGGGGGATACGGAACAGAAAAGATTCCGGCAGCTCAGGCTACAATGATGAAGATGCTCGTTGAAGGTATCATGAATGAGGAACTTCCATGGGCTATGATCCTGATCGGTGTATTTGTTGCAATCGTTGTTGAGATCCTTAAGATGCCGGTTATGCCATTCGCAGTTGGTATGTACCTTCCATTCTCTCTGAGCGCAGGTATCATGGCTGGTGGTATTGTACGTATCTTCGTTGAGAAGAAAAAAGGTACAGAGGCAGAGAAAAAAGCACGTACAGACAGAGGTCTTCTCTTTACATCCGGTATGATCGCCGGAGAAGGTATCATCGGTATCCTTCTTGCTGTATTTGCAGTAGTTAAGATTGATTCTAAGATCATTCTGCCATTCCACTTACCACAGGTTGGCAGTCTGGTGCTTTACATTGCATTACTCGTACTTCTGTACGTTGTATGTATGAAAGCTGATAAGGAAAAATAATTCAATGAAAAAGAAAGACAGTAAAAACTATCTTGACTTTATCCCGGAGAAGAATCCGGAAATTGAATATGAAACAGGTGAGGACGGTATTATTACCGTCCTTATCGAATGGAAGGGATTTTATCACAAGTTGGCTCAGCGCTTCTTCCGTCGTCCCCGTGTAAGTGAAATCAAGTTAGACAAGCTTGGAACTTTTGTGTGGAACTCCATCGATGATAAAAAGGATGTACATGCAATCTCCAAAGAGCTTGAAGCAGAGTTTCCTTCTATGGAACAGCCGCTGACAAGACTGATCAAATACCTTGAGATCCTTCATGATAATCACCTGATCTACTGGAAAGGAGAGAAACGGAAATGATGCATACGATTCTGAAATATCTTCCTTATGTACTTCTCTTTGCAGTTGCTACAATGATCGTCTACGGATGGGGGGGATTGTGGCGTACGATGAGACAGGGAAGCGATCTTGCTAATATGCTCAGTTCCAAAGGAATCTCCAAAGTCAAAAAGACATTGAAGAAAAATGGTCCTATGACCCGCACAGCTCTTGAACCATATGTGAAAGATCTGACGGCAAAACAACCATTTATGCAGGAACAAATCAATGTGACTAATCCAAGACAATTTCTTGATTCAATTCTTCCCTATATGGTAAAGCAAAAAATGATCACTGAGGAAAAAGTGAATGGGAAAATTGTATATCAGATCCGCAAGGATTGAAAACAAAAAGGATATCTGCCAGAAGTAATGATTACTCTGACAGATATCCTTTTTGTCTTTTCAT
The DNA here is from genome assembly GCA_001312505.1 of Mediterraneibacter faecis JCM 15917. GTDB lineage: Bacteria > Bacillota > Clostridia > Lachnospirales > Lachnospiraceae > Mediterraneibacter > Mediterraneibacter faecis. The sequence continues at coordinate 25,420 of BBDW01000004.1, read as the reverse complement.
CTTTTTCCACTTTTTTCTTTCTTTTTACACCAATTTACACAGATTTATCGCATTTTTCCTTGACACGCCCCCCCGCTGCGTGGGATACAATAATCTATGGTAAAAACAACACAACTACATCATTTCGGTAGGTGAGGTTACCACAGGGATTGGGATATTTGACATGCTTCAAGCATTCGATAGGACCCGGAGATTGCTGCCGCGAGATTGTGGAGACACGATTAGTTGGTCAGCAGGCTGTGTCGAGAAGGCACAACCTAATGCAATTGATATGCCCTGTGATACTAAAGCTTGAACGATGCATTTTATAAGAAGTCAATACGACTCCGTCATTGTTCAGGCAATGATGGAGTTTTTTGTTTCTCATAAAAATACGAACAAGGGAGGTGAGGTTATGGACTCTGGTGCCAGTAGTTACCACATATGTGGCTCAATAGACAAAAATAAAATAATGCGAGGTAATTATCATGGACAAAGATATTTTTATAAAGCTTCTGGCGCAGCGCGAATTCAAAGCTGTCAGAAGTATTCTCGATGTAATGAACGAAGTGGACATAGCCTCTCTTCTCTCAACTTTAAGTGATAAAGAACTGGCTCTTGCTTTTCGTCTTATTCCAAAAGATAAAGCTGCTGAAGTATTTTCCAATATGGACACTTCCATGCAGACTTATCTGGTAACAATGTTTACTGAGAAAGAGCTGAAAGAGCTCTTAGACGACCTCTATATGGACGATACGGTCGATATGCTGGAAGAACTCCCGGCAAACCTTGTAAAGCGAATTCTGGCTACCGTCAGCGCGTCAGACCGTAGCATGATCAACCAGCTGCTGAACTATCCGGAAGACAGTGCCGGAAGTATCATGACAACGGAATATGTAGACCTGCGTGAGGAAATGACTGTCGGACAGGCGATGGCACATATCAAGAAGACCGGAATCCATAAAGAGACCATTTACACCTGCTATATCACAGAACGCAGAAAACTGGTCGGTATCGTAAGTGCAAAAGATTTGATGACAACAGATGACGATGTTCCGATCAAAGACCTGATGGAGACAGAGATCATCTCCGTGTATACACACTCTGATCAGGAACAGGTTGCACAGCTGTTCACAAAGTATGACCTGCTTGCGCTCCCTGTTATTGACCAGGACGGCCGCATGGTTGGTATTGTTACATTCGACGATGCTATGGATGTTATGGTAGATGAGGCCACAGAGGATATCACAAAGATGGCTGCCATCAACCCTAGTGAGAAGACATATTTTGAAACATCCGTTCTTCAGCATGCAAAGAACCGTATCCCATGGCTTTTGATCTTGATGTTCACTTCCATCATCACAGGAACGATCATTACAAGATATGAAAATGCATTCGCAGCCATCCCTCTTCTCGTATCCTTCATCCCAATGCTGATGGATACCGGTGGAAACTGTGGTTCCCAGAGTGCAACACTGATCATCCGTGGAATCGCACTGGATGAGATTCGTTTTACAGATCTTTTCAAAGTCATGTTCAAAGAATTCCGTATCTCTTTGATCGTCGGTGCTTTTCTTGCTGTTGCCAACGGTGTACGTATCTTTATACAGTATCACAATCCAGGACTTGCAGTTGTGATTGCCTGCTCCCTGATGGGAACCGTGATCATGCAAAGCTGGTTGGATGTACCCTCCCACTTCTTGCCAAGAAAGTAAATCTCGACCCTGCGATCATGCTTCTCCACTGATCACAACACTGGTGGATACCTTCTCAATCCTGATCTACTTTAATATTGCAACAGTATTATTCCGTTTGTAATAGCAAATCACAAATGGATACAAAATCAAAAAAACATATAAATAAAAAGTATCAGAAACTTTTAAATTTGCTTCTGATACTTTTTTATTTCTTTTTATTAATTATCTTTCCATCATACTGATCGACTCGATTCCAACGCTTCCGCCTCGGACAACTTCAATGCTCTTAAATTCTTCCTTCATCAACTTCACAACTGCATCATTCTTTGTCGCAGTCTGTACAAACTCAACCAGAAGACTGTCTTTTCCGTAATCGATTACTTTCGCCTTAAATGTCTCTGCGATCTGAAAGATCTCAACCTTATCTTCCGGTGTACATTTTAAGACTTTTACATAAAGGATCTCTTTCATTCTTACAAATACGTCTGTAAAATCAATTACTTTAATTACTTCAATCATACGGTTAAGCTGCTTCTTGATCTGCTCAAATGTCTCATCATCGCTGACTGTTGCAATTGTCATTCTGGAAACGGTCGGGTCTTCTGTTGTTCCAACTGTCAGACTGTCCAGGTTATAACATTTCCCGGAAAATAAACCGGAAATCTTCGAAAGTACACCAACCTGGTTTTCTACATAGAGAGAAATCCATCTCTTTTTCATATTATTATCCATATCTCTTCCTCGCTAACCTATATTTTCTGTTCTAATCGATTAACAATCCATGATCAAATCTTCAAGTGTTCCGCCCGGCTGAACCATCGGATATACAAGTTCTTCCGGATTGATAACGAACTCGATCAGTGTCGGTGTCTTTGTATTCTTCTTCGCCTCTTCAAATGCAGCTGCGATATCTTCTTTCTTCATAACACGGATTCCTTTGGCTCCGTAGCTCTCTGCAAGCTTCACAAAATCCGGTGTGTACTCCGGCATCTCCTGCCCGTTTGTTCTGCGGAAAAGTGCTCCTGATTTCAGGTTCGTCATACTGTAACGTTTTCCATAGAACAGCTTCTGCCACTGACGTACCATACCAAGATATTCATTGTTAAATACACAGAGAATCAATGGAAGTTCTTCCAATACTGCTGTAGCAAATTCCTGAATGTTCATCTGCATACCACCGTCTCCGGAGATTGCAATAACATCCTTATCCGGATTACCAAGCTTCGCTCCGATCGCAGCCGGGAAACCATATCCCATCGTTCCAAGTCCACCGGAAGTGATCAGCTGCTTGTTCTTTGTAATCTCAATATACTGTGTTGTGAACATCTGATGCTGGCCTACATCTGTTGCAATGATCGCATTGTCAAACTGACGGTTGATCTCTTCAATAATATCCTGCGGTCCCATATCCACGCGGTTCTTCATCGTCAAAGGATGTTCTTCCTTCCACTCGGCAATCTGTTTTCTCCACTTCTTTGTCTCACAATGCTCTACATATTCATTCATCTTCGTAACTGCCTCAAGCGCATCCGCAACGATCGGCACGTCAACATGAATATTTCTTGAAATAGATGCTGTATCGATATCAATATGAACGATCTGTGCATTCGGTGCAAATTCATGCAGCTTACCTGTAATACGGTCATTAAAACGTGTTCCGATCGAGAATAAAAGATCGCATTCGCTGACTGCCATGTTCGAAGCATATGCTCCGTGCATTCCAAGGTTTCCTATATAAAGTGGATGATCTGTCGGAACTGCTCCACGTCCCATGATCGTTGTGACAACCGGAACTTCTGTCTTCTCTACAACTTCTGTAAACACCTCATTCGCACGTGCAATATTCACACCGCCTCCTGCAAGGAATAACGGCTTCTTTGCCTTTTTCAGCATCTTAAGCGCACGTTTTAACTGTCCCATATGCACATTCGTATTTGGCTTATAGCCACGGATATTGACTGTATCCGGATAATCCGCACTTCCAAGTTCTGCCATCACATCTTTTGGAAGATCGATCAGTACCGGTCCCGGTCTTCCTGTTCTTGCAATATAAAAGGCTTCTTTAATAATTCTTCCAAGATCCTCTCTGTTTCGTACAATAACACCGTATTTCGTAATACTGCGTGTAATTCCTACAATATCAACCTCCTGGAATGCATCATTTCCGATCAATGGTCTTGCTACCTGACCTGTAAAACATACGAGAGGTACACTGTCATAATTCGCTGTTGCAAGACCTGTAACAAGGTTTGTAGCTCCCGGTCCGCTTGTAACAAGACAGACACCTACCTTCCCCCCCGTTGTTCTGGCATAAGCATCTGCCTCATGAACCAGTGCCTGCTCATGTCTTGGCAGAATGATCCGAATATCATCCTGCTTGTACAATTCATCACTGATATCAATCGTACATGCTCCCGGATAGCCGAAAATGGTATCCACGCCTTCTTCCTTCAGCGCTCTTACAAGTAATTTGTTTCCTGAAATCTGTTTCAATCTATATACCTCCCTTTTCAAAAAAGAAAGCCCCCCAAGCATGACCTTCATGCCCAGGGCGAATATCCAGTATTTACCGTTCACAGTACCTGTGTCAACAGCCAGATCTATCCATGTCATCACCTGAATTCAGAGATAAGCCTCTGTACATCCACAAGCTGTGTACTACTCCCTGTCTTCGTATTTGCGTAAAGCGTAAATTAATTATAAGTGTTAAAAAATATCTTGTCAACGTCGAGTTCTTGATCTTATTTAATCTATCGCATATGATTTTTCACAGCTCCAACTACTGTATACAGAACCATCATTACAAGATTGGCAAGAACAACACTGGCTCCCGCCGGGGGGGTTGCCGCAACATATGAAAGAGTTACTCCTGCAATCAGACACACCACAGAGATTACTGCTGCGTTTATTATAACACTTTTAAATGTCCTGCACACTCTCATTGATGTCAATGCCGGGAAAATGATCAGGCTCGAGATCAATAATGCTCCCATCATACGCATTCCAAGCACGATCGTCACTGCTGTAAGTACAGCGATCAATGTATTGTAAACTCCTGCTTTTACACCTGTTGCACGGGCAAATGTCTCATCAAATGTAATCGCAAATATCTTGTGATAAAAAACAATAAACAGGATGAGTACAAAAACGGAAAGTACAAGACTTAATTTCACATCCTCCGCACTCATCGCAAGAATGCTTCCAAACATATAATTATATACATCCGTATTCATTCCTGTTGTCAATGAGATCACCATAACGCCAACTGCTAGTGACGTTGTAGAAATCAGTGCAATTGCCGCATCTCCTTTGATCTTTGCATTCCCGCTGATTCGAAGAAGCAGAATTGCTGCTACAATAACAACCGGGATTGCTACTGTAAGCGGAGCGGCATTCATCGCAGCCGCAATCGCCATGGCACCAAATCCCACATGAGAAAGTCCATCCCCAATCATCGAATACCGTTTCAATACAAGGCTGACACCCAGTAATGCAGAACATAATGCAACCAGTGATCCAACAAGGAACGCTCTTGTCATAAAAGGATAAGACAACATCTCAATCACTGCATCAAACATGTGTCTCACCTCCTAAGAATGTTTTGCCGGCACGACTCTTCTCGTATCCATCTGCTTTTCCAAAGTACAGCACTGTTTCCTGTAAATGAAGGATATGACTTGCATATTCTACAGCACTCTCGATATCGTGTGAAACCATAACAACTGCAATCCCGGATTCCTTATTGATTCGACTGATCAATTGATAGAATTCTGCTGTCACAATTGGATCCAATCCTGTGACCGGTTCATCAAGAAGCAAGAGTTTCTTGGTCGCACACAATGCTCTTGCAAGCAGAACACGCTGTCTTTGTCCACCTGACAGATCTCGGAAACATTGTTTTGCGAGGTCACGGATTCCAAGCATGTCCATCTTCTCCCACGCCTGCTTCTTATCTTCTGCTGTATAAAACGGTTTCATCCCTCTGCTGTTCAACGGCCGGAAAGAACCACTTCATAAACACTGGCCGGAAAATCTTTCTTCACATCTGTCTGCTGTGGAAGATATCCGATCTCTGTCTGTTTTAATCCATCATCAAAAACAATCTTGCCTTTGTCCACATTCTTCAGCCCCCCCAAAAGACTCTTTACAAGTGTACTTTTTCCGGAACCATTTTCTCCGACAATACAGAGGTAGTCTCCCTGATTAATCTCAAAATTCAAGTCATGTACGACCATCTGTCCTTCGTATCCAATGGATACATTTTCACATTTGATCAACGCCATCAGTTCAGCACCTCCCTTAATGTTTCAACATTTTTCTCCATAAGACTCAGATATGTCTCTCCATCTGCAAACTGCTTTGCTGTCAGATTATGACAGCTATAAAATTCTTTTACATCAGCATTTGTTGCTTCTGCAATAGCTTTCGCAATATTTTCGTTGCTAAGTTCCATTTTTAATACTGTTTTAATATTCTCATCCTGTACTTTATTGATTAAAAACGCCATTGTAGCTGCGCTTGGCTCTGTGTCCGAAGCACATCCTGAAAATGCTGCATAATAATCCAGACCATACGCTTCTGCAAAATAACGGAACGGAAATCTGTCTCCGAAAATCATCAGCTTTCGTTTTGAATGATCCACCACATCCTGAAATTCCTGATCCAATTCTTTCAATTGTGCTACATAAGCTTCTGCATTTTCTTCATAATCAGATGCATTTTCCGAATCAATCTCGCAGAGCTCTTCTTTGATCTGCTCGACGATCTTCACCGCATTTAACGGAGATGTCCACACATGTTCATCAATTTCATGTACAGAATGTGTTTCTTCCTGTCCATGCTCTTCATGATCTGCTTCATCCTCTTCATGCTCCACTTCGTGCTCTTCATGCTCCGCATCATCCTCGTCATGATCATGACCACGCTCTTCTTTCATTCCTTCCACATGTTCCTCTTCCACTGTGTCAACACAATCCACCAGCTTCAGAGTCTTTCTTCCGTTGTCCGGCATTGATTCAAGAATGTCTTCTACCCAGGCATCATTCTCGCCGCCCACATAGATAAACAGATCACTATTCTGGATCGCAATAATATCCTGTGGCGTCGGCTCATAAGAATGTGTCTCCTCACCCGGTTTTAAAAGCATCTTAAGTTCCACATTCTCTCCCGCGATCTGACGCACAAAATCATACTGCGGAAAGATTGTCGCTACAACACTAATCTTTTCATTTTCTACTTTATTCTGTTCTTTTCCCCCCGTTTTGCTCTGTCTGCTGCCCGGACATTCCACACCCGGTCAGCATCATTCCAAGAATAAGACTTCCTGCAAGCAGAAAGTCTCTTACTCTTCTCTTCTTCATCTTCAAATTCATCTTCTCACTTTTACGCTTTTCCACTTTCACAGCATCTGCTTTAGCAGCGCTCATATTTTGTAAAAGCAAATTCCAGATCAAAACAAGTCTGTTCTTCTCCTTCTTCCGTCATCTTCCAATCTTCCATCTGATCCAGATTCGGGAAATAAGTGTCTGCCTGGAATGCACGGTCTATCTTTGTTACATATACAATATCACAATATGGAAGCATCATCTTGTAAATGCTCTCGCCACCGATCACATAAATCTTCTCACTCGGATACTTCTTCAATTCTTCTAAAAGTTCTTCCTCTGAGTGAACGATCACTGCATCTTTCACCTGATAATTTTTATTCTTCGTAAGAACAATATTCACTCTATTCTTCAAAGGAAGTCCGTTCGGGAAACTTTCCAGTGTCTTTCGTCCCATAACTACAACATTTCCTGTTGTTTTCTGACGAAAGAACTTCATATCTGATGGAATGCTCACCAGCAGTCTGTTCTGGTAACCGATTCCCCCCCAATTATTATCTGCTGCTACGATTGCCTGCATACTTCTTCTCCTTTACACAGCGATTGGTATATTCTTAATCTGCGGATGTGTCTCATATCCTTCCAGTTTCACATCATCCGGTGTGAAATCATAGAAGTCTTTCACTTCCGGGTTCAGCCAGAACTTCGGTGCCGGAAGCGGTTCTCTTGAGATCAGTTCCTCAATCATCGGAACATGTCGGTCATAAATATGTGCATCTGCGATCACATGAACAAACTCTCCGACCTTCATGTCACATACCTGCGCCAACATATGAAGCAATACTGCATACTGACACACATTCCAGTTATTTGCCGCAAGGACATCCTGAGAACGCTGGTTAAGAATTCCATTTAGTGTAAGCTTGTCACTATCTTTTTCCTTTGTCACATTAAATGTCATACTATATGCACATGGATACAGATTCATCTCATGAAGATCCTGATGCACGTAAATATTTGTCATAATACGACGGCTATACGGATTATTCTTCAAATCATAAATCACGCGGTCTACCTGATCCATCATGCCTTCTTTATACTGATGCTTCACCTGCATCTGATAACCATAAGCTTTTCCGATCGAACCATCCTCATCAGCCCAACTGTCCCAGATATGACTGTTCAGATCATTAATATTATTCGACTTCTTCTGCCAGATCCAGAGCATCTCATCCACACAGCTCTTGATCCCGGTTCTTCTAAGAGTCAGTGCCGGAAATTCCTTAGACAAGTCATAGCGGTTGACCACTCCAAATTTCTTAATGGTATATGCCGGTGTTCCGTCCTCCCATCTTGGGCGTACCTTCTCACCCTCTGTGCTTGTTCCATTCTCTATAATGTCTCTGCACATATCAATAAATACTTTATCTGCGTAACTCAACTATTTTTCTCCTTCTTGACCAATGATTCTTCTTTCATATAGAAACATCACATCGTTACTGTTCACTCCCGTGTCAATCACTCCGCTGATTGACACGGAGGATGCGTGTTTTGACTTGAATGCATCTCGCCCCATCGCCAAAGGCGATTTAAAATGGCGAGATGCGTTGCTGGTCGCACATCGTGTGAACAGTAAACATCACATCTGATAAACCTGTAAGCTTCTGTCTGATTTCTACTTCTTCTGATTAATACTCGCGGATAATGCTGCTCACTTCCAGAATGCTAGGCAGTGCCAGAAGCTCCTCTAACGCCTGCTTCATGTATTTCTCTTTCACACTCTCAGTTACAATAACAAGCTCCGCCTGATGTGGCTGTGTATGTTCCTGAACAACTCTTGTGATACTAACCTTATGATTACCAAATACTTCTGCAACTGCAGCAAGAACACCTGGTTCATTCGTTACCTGCATACGGATAAAGAACTTATTCTTCACATCCCCAATGTCTTTTACCGGAAGGTTCTTATAACATGTACAGCTGATTCTTCCATTGCAGCCATATGCCATATTTCTCGCAACATCGATCACATCTCCCATAACTGCACTGGCTGTTGGGAACTCTCCTGCACCGCGTCCATAGAACATTGCATCATCTGCTGCATCTCCATGAACAAAAACTGCATTAAAGGAATCTCTTACAGATGCAAGCGGGTGTTCCTTATGGATCATCATTGGGTAAACACCTACTTCAATTCCACTCTCTGTGTTATGTGCTACGCCAAGCAGCTTGATCACACTGTCAAATTCTTTCGCATACTCGATATCTTTCGCTGTGATCTTTGTGATTCCTTCTGTAAATACGTTAGGAAATACGACTCTGGAATGGAACGCGATAGAAGCCATGATCGCCACCTTACGTCCTGCATCAAGACCTTCTACATCCGATGTCGGGTCAGCCTCAGCAAATCCAAGCTCCTGTGCTTTCTCAAGTGCGTCTGAGAAATCCATTCCTTCTTCTGTCATCTTTGTCAAGATGTAGTTTGTAGTACCATTCACGATACCGACAACTTCAGAGATGTCATTTACTGCCAGGCACTGCTTCATCGGACGAATGATCGGAATTGCTCCGGCAACTGCTGCCTCAAACAGGAAATCCACATGATTCTCTTCAGCTGTTGCAAGAAGTACATGTCCCTCCTCTGCGATCAGGTCCTTATTCGCAGAAACTACGTTCTTACCGGCTCTGAGCGCCTCAAGGATCATCGTCTTCGCCGGCTCTATACCGCCCATAACTTCAATTACGATCTGAATCTCCTCATCTTCAATAATATCGTTCCAATTATCTGTTAAAAGAGAAGCGTCTACACCCTCTCTCTTCTTATTCATATTACGAACAAGGATCCTCTTCACTTCCATCTGAGCGCCGATTGTCTTCTCCATCACATCTGCACGCTTCTGAATCAGTTTATAGACACCGGATCCTACTGTTCCAAGTCCGAGAATTGCTACCTTTACTGTTTTCATTATGGACACCTCTTTCATCTTTTATTTCTGTGTAATTTGTTCTTTTATTATAGAACAAAGATTTACAACATCCTTCTTTTCACATCTGTTGTGTTAAGTCACAGTAACCACAGTATAGCATGATTTTCTTTCACTAGGAAGTCTTAGACTTAATTTTTTTCATTTCCTCTAATTTTTTTTATTTTTTCTGTTGACATTTTAACGATCTTGTAGTAACATATTTATTGTTCGTCGGAACAATAAGTTATGCGACAGTGGCTCAGTTGGTAGAGTACAACCTTGCCAAGGTTGGGGGGGTCGCGGGTTCGAGCCCCGTCTGTCGCTCTCAACATCTTAATTTCATATTGATTGTTCATTGGGAACAATCCTATGCGACAGTGGCTCAGTTGGTAGAGTACAACCTTGCCAAGGTTGGGGTCGCGGGTTCGAACCCCGTCTGTCGCTCTGAAGCACTTAGATCTTTAAAGATTTAAGTGCTTTTTTCATATCTAAAACGTTCCCCCCCTCTTGCCATTTTATTTTTTATCAACTATACTAAGTAACAGATTATGTTTTAGAAACCAGGAGGAATTATGAAATGAAATTTATATATCCAGCCGTATTCCGTAAGAAGGAAGATGGAGGCTATGACGCACATTTCCCGGATCTCGAATGCTGCGAGGCATCCGGAGAAACTTTGGACGACGCGATTGACAATGCAAACGAAGCTGCAAGAACATGGATCACTGTTGAATTAGAAGAAGAGGATCCAATCTTCCCACATGTATCTGATCTGGAAGATATTGAACTTGCTGAAGATGAGATTGTAAGAAATATTTCCGTAAATATCCGATTCTACGAAGGATGGGACGAATAAAAAGCTTTAAAAAAGGATTGACAGTTGTCTGAGTGACAGCTATCAATCCTTTCTTTGTATTTTTGAGTATTTAATTTCCACACTCTATACTGATCTCATTGAACTTGCTCAAGATATCTTCTACCTGAAGTTCTTCTTTTTCTTTTCCTTTGAGATCCATCACAACTCCACCCTGGTGCATCATCAGCAGGCGGTTTCCGTATTCCACTGCATAACGAAGATTATGTGTGACCATGATCGTTGTAAGCTTTTTCTCTTCTACGATCTTTCCTGTCAATTCCATGATCAGCTCTGCTGTTTTCGGATCCAGAGCCGCTGTATGCTCATCAAGGATCAGGAAATCAATCGGCGTCATCGTAGACATTAGAAGGGCGATTGCCTGACGCTGTCCGCCGGAAAGAGATCCTACTTTCACATCCATTTTATTCTCAAGTCCAAGTCCAAGCTGGCTTAAAATCTCACGATAATATTCTTTACGCGCCTTATTGATTCCGGAACTGAGGCCAAAGAATTTTCCTTTATTGTCTGCAAGAGACATATTTTCAAGAATCGTCATTGTCGGGCATGTTCCCATTGCCGGATTCTGATAAACACGTCCAATCTTCTGATTTCTCTTGAATTCTTTCTTGGTTGTAATATCTTCCCCCGTTCATCAGGATCTGTCCACCGTCTACCGGAATACTTCCACAGAGTATGTTCAGCATAGAAGTCTTACCCGAACCATTACTTCCGACTACGGAGACGAATTCTCCTTTGTCTACGGTCAAATTGAATTTGTCAAACAGGCACATCTCATTGATGGTCCCCCCCGGATTGTAGTATTTTTCAATATTTCTAAGCTCGAGCATTCTTCTTCACCTTCTTTCTGCGTTCTCCACCGATCACCAGGATCACAAGGAATAATACTGCTGTGATCAGTTTCATGTCCTGTGGTTCAAAGAACTTCAACGCTGCTGCAACACAGGCTTTATAGATCACAGATCCGATCAGCACTGCTGTTGTTGCTTTCATAAAGGATACATTTTTAAATAAGCTTGTTCCTATAATAACACTTGCAAGACCGATTACGATTGCACCTGTTCCACTCGAAATTTCAAATACGCGCTGTTCCTGACAGAAAATACTTCCCGAAAGAGCAACAAGTCCGTTTGCAATTGCAAGTCCTAAGATTTTCACATTGCCCTGATCTTTTGCAAGAGATGTGACCAATACGTCATTATCTCCTACTGCGCGGAGCAGAAAACCTGATTTTGTCTTCATGTAAAGGTCTAATAATACTTTACTGATCACTGCGATCACAAGCACGATCACAAGTACTTTGTAATTTGAAAGGCCATCATGGAAGATTCCATTTACGGATGCATTATCAAAGATACTGTCATCTCCAAAGATTGGAACATTTGCTGTTCCTGCCAGTCTTAAGTTGATCGTCCACAGTGCTGTCATCATGATAATTCCGGATAAGAGATCTCTTACCTTGAATTTTACATGAATCAGACCTGTGCAGACTCCGGCAAGCACACCGATCAGGAATGATGCCGGCAGTGTCAGGATTGGATGAACGCCTCTTGTGATCATCGTCGCTGTCAGTGCGGCTCCAAGTGGAAAGCTTCCATCTACTGTCAGATCCGGGAAATCCAGGATCTTATAAGTGATGTATACCCCCCCAAGCGCCAGGATTCCATAGATCAGTCCCTGTTCTAAAATCGTAATATAAATCCCCCCCATAATGTGTTAACCTCTCTGTTTCAATACTATTTTGTAATCTCTGTAAAGCTCTCTACCGCTTCATCTGCAAGATCCTGCGGAACTGTAACCCCCCAAGGTTTCAGCAACTTTTTCATTTACATAGAAACCTGGTTCTGTAATCGTCTCAAAGTTCATCTCAGATGCTTTCTTCTCACCTTTCAGAATCTCTGCTGCCATCTTACCTGTCTGTTTTCCAAGTGCTACATAGTCAAGTCCTTCTGCTGCCAGACATCCGATTTTCACCTGCTCGATCTCACTTCCGAACACCGGAATGTTCTGTTTGTTTGCTTTATCAAGGATTGTTGCAAGGGAAGCAACTACTGTGTTATCTGTAAGATTTGTCAGGCAGTCAACCTCTGTCAGAAGTTCATCTGTTGCAAGAGAGATATCGGCTGTCTGTGCGATTCCTTTGTCAACGATCGTGAATCCATAGTCTCCGGCAAGCTCTTTATATTTTGCAAGAGCGGATACAGAGTTTGCTTCGCTTGTTGTGTAAAGGATTCCGATATTCTTTGCATCCGGAAGCATCTCACGGATCATCTCAAGCTGCGCTTTGATCGGAAGTTCATCACTTGTTCCTGTTACATTTCCTGCAGGTGTTCCATCCTCTTTCGCAAGCTTTGCTGCAACCGGGTCTGTAACTGCTGTGTATACAACCGGAATGTCGGAGTTCATTGCTGAATTGTAAGCTGCCTGTGCACTTGGTGTTGCGATTGCACATACAAGATCCACTTTGTCTGAAACAAATCCATCACTGATCTGTTTTGCTGTTCCCTGATCTGCTGCTGCATTCTTCACTTCTACTGTCAGGTTCTTGCCTTCCTCGATTCCTTCTTCTTTCAGTCCTTCTAAAAATCCCTCACGGCAATTATCAAGAGAACCATGCTCTGCAAACTGTGAAATACCGATTGTGTAACTCTTCTCTCCATCATCAGAAGATGTCTTTCCTGCATCAGATGATCCACATGCTGCAAGGCTCATTGTCATTACTGCTCCTAAAATAACTGCTAATACTCTCTTTTTCATAATTGTTGTCTCCTTTTTTCTTTTTAATATTTCTGCAAAAGCAAAGGAGCCGATTTGGGATTCTTGTCAATAAACTGTGGATTTCTTTTTATAAATCAACTTTCCTGATATACAAAAAACCGCCTCAAGCTTATTGCTTGAGACGGTAATAAAATTCATTATTATCGCGGTACCACTCAAATTGACGTTCGTCCACTTTCTCACGTACTAACATACGCTCCTGATTGATAACGGGTTCGGTTCCCGGCGGTTCCTACTCTTTTCATTTCAGGCCGCCCTCGAAAGTCCATTCAGAATCAGAATCCATACAGCAATCCCACCACCTGCTGCTCTCTGTGATCTCTTCTAAAACCTACTTCTCTTTCTCATCGGTTTTTGCTTTTGATGTGTTTTATTGTAGTCGTTCACTTTCTATTTGTCAAGAGAAATTTTATTATATTTTAAATTTCTTTTGATATTGTCAGAAAAATCACCATTTATTCTTCTGTTGTCTCTTCCTCATTCTCCTCTACAGCAACAGCAAGGCTAAGCTCTTCCAGCTGCTTCTCGGAAGCCGGTGTCGGTGCTTCTGTCATCAGACAGGATGCATCTTTGATCTTCGGGAATGCGATTACGTCACGGATGCTGTCCTGTTTTGCCATAAGCATAACAAGACGGTCAAGACCGTAAGCAAGTCCTGCGTGCGGCGGAACTCCGTATTTAAACGCATCCAGAAGGAATCCAAACTGGCTGTAAGCCTGCTCTTTTGTAAAGCCAAGTGCCTTGAACATCATTTCCTGGATATCATCCTGAAAGATTCTGACACTACCGCCACCAATCTCATTTCCGTTCAGAACAATATCGTATGCTTTCGCACGAACTCTTCCCGGATCAGACTCGATATACTGGATATCTTCTTCCATCGGCATTGTAAATGGGTGGTGCATTGCAACGAAACGATTCTGCTCCTCGCTCCACTCAAGCAGTGGGAACTCTGTGATCCATACAAAACGATACTCATTTTTATCAAGAAGTTCAAGCTGTTTTGCAAGCTCAACACGGAGTGCTCCAAGAGAATCCCATACTACTTTATTCTTGTCAGCAGCAAAAAGAAGCAGGTCTCCCGGCTCTCCATCCATTGCCTTTACAAGTGCGTTCATCTGCTCGTCTGTCATGAATTTTGCGAAAGAAGATTTTACTGTTCCATCTTCCTGAAGCGCAATATAAGCCAAGCCCTTAGCACCGTAATCTTTAACAAATGCTGTCAGCTTATCAATCTTCTTTCTCGGCATGCTTCCCTGTCCTTTGGCATTGATACCACGAACGCTTCCGCCATTCTCAAGTGCGCTTGTAAATACTGCAAATCCACAGTCTTTCACTACATCAGATACATCTTTGAGTTCCATTCCGAAACGAAGATCCGGTTTATCAGAGCCATAACGGTTCATTGCTTCCTGCCATGTCATTCTCTGGATTGGGAGCTGCACATCTACATCAAGTACTTCTTTAAAAAGTTTTTTAAGATACTTTTCATTTACTTCGATAACATCATCTACGTCAACAAAAGAAAGCTCCATATCGATCTGTGTGAATTCCGGCTGTCTGTCTGCACGAAGGTCCTCATCGCGGAAACATCTTGCAATCTGGATGTAACGGTCTACGCCTGAACACATCAGAAGCTGTTTGTAAAGCTGCGGAGACTGTGGAAGTCCGTAGAAAGATCCCGGATGAATACGGCTTGGCACAAGATAATCTCTCGCGCCTTCCGGAGTTGTCTTTCCAAGCATCGGAGTCTCTACTTCAAGGAATCCTTCATCTGAGAAGAACTGACGTGTCAGTGTCATAACCTGACTCTTCATACGAAGATTTCTCTGCAGATCCGGTCTTCTAAGGTCAAGGTAACGATATTTCAGACGGATGTCTTCCTTTGTCTTTGAGTTTTCTTCAATCGGGAACGGAGGTGTCTGTGACTCAGAAAGTACACGAAGTTCACTAGGGATCACCTCGATCTCACCTGTTGTGATCTTATCATTCACTGCGCCGGAACGTCTCTCAACTTTTCCGACAACAGCAACTACATACTCTGCACGTAAAGACGCTGCTTTTTCAATGATTGCTGCATCTGTAGTGCCTTCTTCACATACAACCTGTATAATTCCAGAACGGTCTCTTACGTCTGTAAATACAAGTCCTCCTTTATTTCTGTTCTTCTGTACCCATCCCATGATAGTTACAGTTTCCCCCCCAACATTGGCTGCTGAGAGTTCACCACAACGGTGTGTTCTCTTAAGCCCCCCTGCATTGATTCAGCCATGGTTATTTACTTCCTTTCCCTTTTTTCTATAAGTTATCAACAGAATCTCTGTAGCACTCTGTAATATCTGTGTATCCCTGTTCTGCAAGCTGCTCCTTCTGGAACTTCTTGTTCTTCTTCATGTTCATGATCATTACCTGGCGGCCTGCTGCACGCTCCTTCTTCGCAAGATCAAGAACCTTGAGCATACCTTCCTTCGGCATATTCTTCTCGATCAAAAATGCCTTTTTCTCTTTGCTTGTCGGAACTTTGTATCCACGCTCCATCAGAAGCATAACGATACGCTCAAATCCGATAGAGAATCCAACTGCCGGTGTATCCTGTCCTGTGAACTTACCGATCATCTTGTCATAGCGTCCGCCGCCACCTACAGATCCGCCGAACTCATCCATAGAAATCTCAAAAATAGTTCCTGTATAATAAGACATTCCACGTACCAGTGTCGGATCAAACAGCATACGGAAATCTGCTTCCTTCGCACTTTCAACGCTTGTGATGATCATTTCAAGAGAGTCTGCCGCATCTTCCGGAAGGAATCCCTGAAGTTTCTCCTTACATGCGCGCACACCTTCTACATCTCCTGTAATCTCCTTGAAGAGCTGAAGATATTTCTCAACAGATTCCTCTGCATATCCATTTTCCTTCATCTCTGCTGCAACACCATCAAGACCGATCTTGTCCATCTTATCCAGTGTAATGAATACGCTGTCATAATCTTTCTCTTCAAATCCACTGTAAGCTGCCATTGCCTTCAGGAAACGGCGGTCATTGATACGGATCGTAAAGTTATTGAAATCCAGTTTTCCAAGCAGAGATGTTGTAGCAAGGATCAGCTCGATCTCAGCAAGGTTAGACGCTCGCCAAGAATATCGATATCACACTGCATAAACTGACGGTAACGTCCTCTCTGCGGACGGTCGGCACGCCATACACTTCCCATCTGAAGTGCTTTGAACGGTGCCGGAAGTTCATTTGAATGATTTGCATAATATCTGGACAGCGGAAGTGTCAGGTCATAGCGGAGTCCTCCGTCTACAAGATCAGCTTCTTCCTTCGCCTCTGCAAGTCTCAGCTTCTCTCCACGCTTTAAGATCTTGAAGATCAGCTTCTCATTATCTCCCCCCCTGCTTACTGCACAGGTTCTCGATATGCTCTACACATGGAGTCTCAATGGATGAGAATCCAAAGCTTCTATATGTATCTTTGATCAGACCGATCACATAATCTCTGATCTCCATCTCTGCAGGAAGAATATCTTTCATTCCTGTTACCGGTTTTTTCTTTAATGCCATAGCACTTCTCCTTTTCGTTCTATCATTTCACTACTATAATCTCTTGATTTCGTAATGTTTTTCATAAAAAATACACCTTAATCACGAGTCTTATATAATAAGTCAACTCCTTCTTTAAGGGTTTCCGTTATCGTCTGTTGATGCTTCTCAGAATAGTCCCTAAGTTTCTGATGTTCCTCCGCAGACATTCGGA
This sequence comes from Mediterraneibacter faecis JCM 15917, assembly GCA_001312505.1. GTDB lineage: Bacteria > Bacillota > Clostridia > Lachnospirales > Lachnospiraceae > Mediterraneibacter > Mediterraneibacter faecis. The sequence continues at coordinate 8,045 of BBDW01000004.1, read as the reverse complement.
TTGTCACAATTTTATCTTTGATCACGTCTGACTTCGGACGTCCCATCTTAGCCATAGGTAATCTCCTTTCTCTCACCTATACTATTATACTTTCGTAATACGAAATGTCAACTACTTTTGATTCTGTTTATTTTTGTTCTAATTGAAATGCCTTTTTCATAATGTTCCTGGTATCTTAAAGAATTTGATCGATCGACAACTTCCTATGAGTCTTCCTTTTATGAGTACAGGGCAGGATGGATATGGAAGCGGCAGTCATGAAGCCAGATATGACATGGAAGGCAAAAGGCATGTGCTAATGACAGTGTGTTGCGAATGTTTGATCATATCCTCGGCAAAGGGAATTATACGACTGTTTTTTGTGGTCAAGGAGAATTGTTTCGTGTAAAAGAATTGTCAGCAAGAACAGATGAATATCTCACTGCGGTAAAATGTGCCGGATCCGAATATGCAAGAACTGGAGCCATCTCTAAAGAAACTGATGAAATACTCCATACGCCTTTATATCCCAAGGATGTATTCGAAAAAATGGCGGATGCCAGTTGGGGGGGAATCAACAAAACGACCGGAAAGAAAGAACCTGATGATCTTGTGTTTATCCGACAAATGGCTGCTCTTTATAACAAAGACGCCTACGATGGAAAAGAACGCGTACTAGAGATGCATTTTACCGATTTGGAGCATACATATCAGATCCGACTTAACAAGGCCGGAAGCGAGGTTTTTACAGATGGAAGCCTTTCTCCAACTACACGCATTGACACGCCTTTTGCTGTATGGTCAGCTATTTCCCGTGGGGGAAATCGGAGGCGCAGAAGCTTTGGGGCGACAGATGTATACGGTATCCGGTGATTTCTCCTTAATGATTGATTGGGATAAATTCTTTGGAAACTCATCTGCAGTCAAAAAAACAGAAGAAAACTCTCTGAATACTATGGAATTGAAAAAGCCTTCTATGGCAACAATGCTTCTTCCTTGGATTGCCTTTTGGATTGCTGTTTCCATCAATCCCGAAACAGGCGCTTTGATCACGCTTATTATCACGGCAGCTGTACCGCTTATTATGAGAGATCATAGATTTGTAATCTGGGATCAACTCTCTATCGTAACCGTTGCTGTACTTTCTGCAACAGCAAATATAACCGAAAATGGAGCTATTTCCACGAATGTAGGATATCTTGTGTTCGGACTGTTCTGGCTGCTTTCGTGTCTGACAAAAGAACCTTTATGCGCTACGTATGTAAAATATAATTATGGCGGTGAAAGTGCACATCAAAATCCGCTCTTCATGAAGACAAATTATATTCTCGCAGCAGCATGGGGGCACGTTATATGTACTGACAGTAATCTGGACCTTTCTGCTTAGGAAGGCCGGGGTAGAAAATCTGCTTATCATTGTGAATAATTTAATCCCGATATTGATGGGGGATTTTCACAGCATGGTTTCAAAAATGGTATCCCGCAAGGATGGCAAGAGGTCGGCGCACGAAATAGTGAATTTCCAGAAATTTTAAACCTAAAAGTCTCCGGTTTCAGCACCAATCACTGAAATCGGAGACTTTCTGTAGATTCATTTCATATCTTCTCCCCCCCCGGGAAATCAGAACTCTCGCTTTTACTACTCCTTCTGAATATCCATTGGATTTTTCATCTAATATGTCAGCTAACGCTTCTGCTTCATCAAATCTAATTCATCAATCAAAACCACTCCTGTCCCTTCCAACGGGTTTTCTCTTTCTGGATTTTCCAACACCATTTATTCCAAAAATCACTGTCGTTTTTCCATCTAATTCAATATTTAAATTTTCTATGCCTTTAAAATTTTGCAATGTAATTGATTTAAGATTCATATTTCACCTCGCTAAATTAACATGTCCCTAACTCTATTGTCCGATTACTAAAACGGTATCCCTTTTGTTAATAAGAATTATACAATAAATGTTTATCACCCTCAAGATTCACCATTATTTTTAGTAAGACCTGATTTCAAAAATCAAGAACCGTCGTGACTGGCAGTCAAAAAAACAGAAAATTTTTCGCTATTTTCTGTTCTATACTTTCTTTACTGATATTCCTTGCTTTTGTTTGATGATATGAATATCTATCTACTCACAAGTTCTTGTATTGTATCAGATACACTTGTTCTTAGTAATAATAAACTGTCCACTTTTGCCTGTTGGATTTCATTAACTGCTGTCTGCTTTATTGGATTTCTCCCCCCTTTTTAAACCGTCTATTTTGTATTAGAAAATATATCTTATAAATTCAATCACCCAATATAGTTGCCCGTACAAAACACCTAATATAACAGCAATAATTAAGCAGAGTAATAATACTCCTATCAATCTACAAATCAGTCTTTCACAGAATCCAATTACTTTTATTTTAATATGCTTCCACAAATTATTTATATCATAGCCGCCCAAATATACAGTCAACAAATTATTTATATAACGCCACACCTTCTGAACAATCTCATTTTTTAACCATGTTATTTCATATGGCAATATTCTTATTTCACCCAACCTTAAATAATTGAATTGGTCAAAATTATATATTCTAAAAGATTTAATAACTGTGCCCGACCAAACACACGCTCTACTATCTTTAGAAACTATATTATCGATATGCAATTCCACCTCATCCCAATAAGTTTTATCACTATACTCACGATCTGTATCATAAGCTATCTCATCTATTTTTACTTCCCGACCACTATCAATATCTATAGTTTTAAATGCAATATGGTTTTTTTCTGTATTTCCAGAGAAAATTTTATTACTCCCTCTATCTTATCAATTCTTTCTGCCAATAAATTTTCTATATACACTTTCTGCTTGTGTGACATACCATCTTTATTAATATTCACAGCAATACTTTTACATTCGGAATCATATTTTCGAGAACAAAACCACTCATTATCATCCCCCCCCAAATTCTTCCAAAAATGAATGTCGCTATACTTCAAAAGTCCCCCCCATATAACTGCAACCATTACATCCGAGAAGACAACGCATAACATTGGAATAAGAGAACCCTTTGACACATATATTGAAATATAAAACACTGCAACACAAACAATGCTGAATATAACTCGCTTAATCGCATGCCACATCTTCTTTTGAATTGTATTAGATGTCATATTTCTATCGATTGTATTGATTAAATCACTTTTTGAAAACCAATTCTCATTCGTGCTAATTTTCATGAGTTTTGCAAAAATTTTATTTGCTATGTCATCTATTTGATTTACCGAAATACTGCACTTAGAATTATAACATTCTAAAAATTCCAAAACATAATTCTTGGTAAGTTTCTCTATCCCCCCCCGTTCGCCTCCCTCGATAATTTCAATATAAACATGATTGTTTTTATCATTGTTATTTTTTTGAATAAATTCTCTCGCAGGTTTCGTTAAATTATCTCCTACTAAGACCACTTCATAATCCATAGCCTTTATGTCTTTTTTTATTTCATCTATCCATTTTTCAATATCGGGTTTTTCAAATTTATTAACACTAGATTTCACTTGAATAGCTTTTATCAGCACCTCATCTTTTTTCAATAAAATATCAACCTTATCATTATTAGTTAACGGCTCAACCTTTATTTGATTCCATGAGTCATACTGAAAACACTTGAGCACTGCCACAAGTGCTTGATATGCATATCCACGTGCCCCCCCATCTCTCCCTGCCATATTTCCAACGCACCTTTATTCTTATGCAATTTATGGCAAGGCATCTTGCCTCGCCATAATTCATTTATAATTTATAATTTGTAATTTGTAATTCTTCATTGTTTCAACTAATTTCAATGGTCTACCTGACGTTCTACAAACCATATCTCATCTTGTCTTAAAAGTTCTAAATCCAACAGGTTTGAATCATGCGTAGTTGCAACCAATTGACATTCTCTATCTTCAACAATTTCAAAAATAGTTCAAGAAATTTTCTAGTTAAATTTGTATGAAGACTTCTATCTATCTCATCAATCAAAAATTCTTGTAATATCCTGATAGCGGTTCACCACACGATAAATCTCTACATATTCGCTACCGACCTTGTAAATAATCACATAATCTTCCCATATCGCATATTTATAGTCTGTCCGAAAGCTGACCCGTTTAGAGAGATCCGACCCCCCCATTCCCGGAAACATCTGAAGATTTTCAAATTTACCATAAATCTCTTTTATCGTCTTTGCAGCATATTCTTCATTATCCTCAGCAATATAATCCCGAATATTCTTCAAATCCTTTGCAACAATCGGATTGATCCGCAGTTTTAACATCTTATTCCCCCACAAGAGCTTTCAACTCATCCAGATCCAGCCAACCTTCTCCATCTTTCACTGCTTCTTCGGCTTCCTGCAACTTCATCAGAAGCTTTTTCTCTGCACGATCACGCTCATAGTCTTCAATATCCATAACAACAAAACGTCCTCTGCCATTCTTAGTCAGATATACCGGTTCTCCTTTATGACAGTTTTTCAAGACTTCATTATAATTTCTCAAATCCGATACCGGTAAAATATTTGCCATATTCTTTCAGCTCCTTCCTTTGATTTTAAATTGTTTTTGCTACTTCTATTATACATAAAAAGCTGTAAAATTCAACGTGGATTTTTACAGCTATACAATCGTTTTTTATTATTCCTTGATTTTCAGTCTGAAATAGCCCTAGAAGCATCTTAAACTGAAAATTTACATGCACTAACAAATATCAATATGAAGTCGATTTTTCTTCTGCACTTAAGATTTCCAGAAAATATTTTATTCGTGGACGATCATCGGAAAATCGAATTATAGAACTCATAGCTAAATATATTCATGCTGTCAAAAGTGAATTTCAATAATTTTCACGTCCTTTACGCGGAATTGGTGCTATTCATTTTGGATATCGATAGTTTCTTTTAATCAAATATTATTTTTTTGACAGATTTCTTATCTGTCTTTTTGGCATGCCTTTTTTACTGATTTTCTCTCAATTTTCTATACCCATTTTCAGATTTTGACATTTATTATCTACCAAACACTTTATCGAACAATTAGCTTAATGCATTGCCAGATGTTTCTTATAGCACTTTCGCTTTATCCAAACTCAAAAGAAATTTGACAACTTCCTCTATCTCTGATAGAATGAAAATAGAAAAAGGCACTACCGATAAGCGGTTAGTCCAAAGATATATGTATACTTTTTAAAAAGTAACCGTTTCCTTGGCCGGGGCGGTTACTTTTTTGTATGATCTATGTATGCAATCAAAATCGATACTACGATACCAAGTATCATCAGTACGATGGAGAGCAGTTCAAAATCAGTCATAAAGTTTGCCCTCCTTTCCCAGATTTCCCATAAAGGATTTCTATGTAATCAGAGGATCCAGTCCCTCTGTTGAAGGACTAACCGCCTACCGTTTTCAAGTAGTGCCCACAATGATTTTACCAGAGTTGTTTTGTTTTGACAAGATATAGCCTTTTTTATCTTGCAATCCTTATACAGTAAAATGTCATACTCGAAAACTTTGGATAAATTTTAATGTTAGGAATAAGCTTTACTGAACCCGCAAATTATCCGTTATTTGACATTGTATCTAAAGCCCCCCCAAGCAATGCATAAGCATACTTTTCATCCAGAACAGTATATATCTTTTTATTAACTCCCAAAACCCAAAATAACAAAAAGGATATATCTATTATAAGTACCCCCCCCATATTTAATGAAGAATAAAAAAAATCTTTCATATTTATAAGTAACGAAATTGTTATAAGAATAATTATGGCAATAATAGAAAAAATGATCCCAATTATTTTTAAATTTAATAAGTTTTTATAAAATCCCCATAACATATTTTCTTCTTGAACAAGTCTATTCTCTCGTGTATTGTTACGCAACCATTGAATGGCACTGGCACATGCTTCCTTAAACTCAATACTATTTGTTGGCGTGTCAAAAATACTAAATTCTTCATCCATTAAGCTAAGTTTTCTATAATAACGCTTTTTAGTGCAAGCATTTATATGCCCATCTTCCAAATAAAGATATTTAGCAGTCGTATTTCCATATATCTTATCTTTTTGTATATATCGTTGGAGTGCAAAAAGATAATTAGAAAATGCACATAAAATAGCGATAAATACAACTGAAAAACTAAAACTACGAACCGGCTCATACATTGCGTACAATGTCAAAATAACAGGTGCTATAATAATAATATATACAGACAGTCTCGCTCGTATATTATAAACATCAAATATTTTTATATTCATAGTCCTCCCCCTCATAAGTGTTGAAAAACATTTTTCTATTCTTTCCATAACTTCCAACTTGGAACAATTATAGAAATCAATTTCTGATTCTGTTATGTCAAATTCAAAACCATAGTCCTTTCCTCTATAACAATATGACAACCCATTTTCTGCAGTAGAGACAAACCATACTTTATCATTTTTCTTAAATCTTTTTAATTTACTTGCATAACAAGTAATCAACACTATAGTTCCTTCCTCGATATTTCTAATATTACTCTTTAAATATTTTCTAACCTGATCATAATGTCCCTCAATAAATATTAATGGAAGTATTGATCGAGCAAATCACACTTGCAAATAAAAATAGATTTGGAAGATCTTCTGAGAAGATGACGGATACTTCACAAATCTGTTTCATGGAAGTTGATGGAACCATTGTTTTCTTCAATGAAGCTGTATCTGATTTAGATGCGGAGGAACCAGATACTTTGGAAAATAAACCAGCTCGAAAGGCAAAGGCTGTTGGTAAAAAAGAAGCTGATATCAAAGATCTTCCAGTAAATATAATCAATCACTATCTGACAGATGAAGAATTGGTGGCAGAGTTTGGCAAAAATGGATGGAAAGTATGTAAATGCCGTTCCGCTTTATCGCTTAGAACAAGAATTCTCTCGTTATGGTCTTACCATCACACGTCAAAACATGGCAAATTGGATGATACGATTGGGCGAAAGTTATCTTGCTGTGTTGTATGATTACCTTCATCAAGAGCTTTACAATTATCATGTGATACAAGCAGATGAAACACCGGTTTTAGTGAATCGTGATGGACGTTCAGCCGGATCCAAGAGTTATATGTGGGTCTATCGTTCAGGACATTTATATACCGATAAACAGATCGTCCTGTATGATTATCACAAAACACGAAACTGCTCACATCCACGAGAGTTTCTCTGCAATTATTCTGGTATCTGTGTAACTGATGGATATCAAGTCTATCACACGATAGAAAAAGAACGTGAGGATTTACAGATTGCAGGATGTTGGGTTCATGCCAGAAGGAAGTTTGATGAGACGCTCACTGTTATTCCAAAAGCCCATTGAAACAAATCCGATGCCTTTCTGGTAATCAAGCAGATCCAAGCGATTTATCGCGAAGAAGGTAAACTTAATGAGTTATCTTCGAAAGAAAGACTTATGCAGCGACAACTGGTTATAAAACCATTAGTTGATGCCTTATTTGCGTACCTTAAAAAGATGGAACCAACTGTTCCGACAAGTGGACAGCTCCGTAAAGCGTACACATACATCTTAAATCAAGAAAAGTATTTACGTGTGTTTCTGGAAGATGGAGAAGTTCCTATTGATAATAATGCCAGTGAACGAGCAATACGAGGATTTTGTATCGGCAAGAAAAATTGGCAGATGATTGACACGATCAATGGTGCCCATTCTTCAGCAATCATTTATAGTATTGCCGAAACTGCAAAGGCAAACAACTTAAAGCCATATGATTATTTTGTATATCTCCTGGAGGAGATTCCAAAACATATGGAACAAAAAGATCGAACCTTTCTTGAGGACCTGTTACCATGGTCTAAAAAACTTCCAGAAGGGATTCGAAAACAACAGTAGCCAGGAACCGCCAATTACGGCGGTTCTCAATTTTTCAATGTACTCGCTGTTGAGCGTTTACTTTCCCACACTTCCTGTTACCTATATATACAATGGAACATTAAAAAAAGTTGCATAATTTTAAAAGAAATTGAAGTTTCCTATAATAAAAAATGAGAAA